>JBGAID010000038.1:0-102532 GCA_044225865.1 Polyangiaceae bacterium
CCTCGCGGAGAAGCTCGCTGGCGGTCCTCTGCCGAGCGAGCGCGCCGGTCACGTCGGCGCCGTCCTCGCGAGCGATCTCGTCTGGGGGCTCGCCGTCGAGGCGCTCCTCGACGCGAAGGTCGACGGTGACGTCCGCGCCCGCGCGCTGCACGAGCTGCTTCGCATCCACGACGACGTGGTCGCGGGGCAGGTGCTCGACACGGTCGCGAAGAAGGCCGACGTCGAGGTCCTCCACGATCTGAAGACGGGGAGCTACACCGTCCGCGGCCCCCTCGTGCTCGGGGCGGTGCTCGGCGGCGCCACCAAGCCCACCCTGCGCGCCCTCGCGAAGTTCGGGGAGCCGCTCGGGGTCGCCTTCCAGCTCCGCGACGATCTGCTCGGCGTCTTCGGCACCATCGAAGAGGCGGGCCGGCCCCAGGGCAGCGATCTCCTCGCCGCGAAGAAGGGGACGAGCGTGCTCGGCTACGCCCTCCCCAAGCTGCGCGGCGCCGGCAAGCAGGCGGTCGATCGCGTGTGGAGCAAGCGCCTCGCGAGCGCGCGCGACATGAAGGCGGCCATCACCGCCATCACCGACACGGGCGCGCGCGAGGCGGTGGAGAAGCGGCTCGCCGCGCTCTGCACGCTCGCCGAGGATCGAGCGGGCAAGCTCCCTCTCGCGGCGCGCGCGCGGGACGAGCTCGCGGGGGCCTCGCTCGCGATCCGAGTTGGCCCCGGCAATCGCGAGGCGCGATGAGCGAGCGCGCCCACGAAGGCCGCGCCAGCGGCAAGGTGATCCTCTTCGGCGAGCACGCCGTCGTGTACGGCGTGCCTGGGCTCGCCGCCGGCATCGAGCGCGGCGCACGCGCGACCGCCGAGCGTACCGGCTCGGCTCACGGCTCGCTGCGCATCGGGGGGAAGGCCCACGACCCCGAGAGCGATCTCGGGCGCGCCCTCGCCTCCCTCCTCGCCGTCGAGCCGGCGCTGCCCGCGATGGACGTGGAGGCCTTCGCGGAGATCCCGCCCGGCGGCGGGCTCGGGTGCTCCGCGGCGCTCGGGGTCGCGATCGCGCGGGCGTGCGAGAGCGCGGCCGGAGACCAGGCGCCGAGCCCTTCCCTCGTATACGAGCGCGGGCTCGCGTGGGAGCGCGTGTTCCACGGCAATCCCTCCGGGATCGACACGGCCGCGGCCGCTCTGGGCACCTTCTTGTGGTTCGAGCGCGGCTCCGGGCCGAACGCGCTCACGATCCCGGTCGATGTGTGGCTCGCGGTCGGCTACTCGGGGTCGAGCTCGTCGACGAAGACGATGGTGGAGGGGCTCGCGAGGCTCAAGGAGCGCAAGCCGGAGATCGTCCAGAAGTTCTTGGACGGGGTCACGGCGATCGTGAAGAACGCCAAGCTCGCGCTCGACGCGGGCGACGAGCGCGCGGTCGGACAGCTGATGGACATGAATCAGATGCTCCTCGCGGGGGTGATGATGTCGACCGAGAGCATCGAGCGCATGTGCTCCATCGCTCGCAAGGCGGGGGCGCTGGGGGCCAAGCTGACCGGCTCGGGCGGAGGCGGCAGCGTCATCGCGCTCGGCGGCATCGCCCCGCCCGGCGCGGCCAGCTCCCCCGCCGAGCAGCGCGCACGAACGATCGCGGAGGCGTTCACGGCGGAGGGCTACGCCGCGTTCGCCACGCGCATCGCCGGCCACTCCGCCTGATCCACGAGACCCGAACGACGACGAGCTCGAGAAGAGACGATGCCCTCCGAAAAGACTGCCCTCGCCCATCCGAACATCGCCCTCGCGAAGTATTGGGGCAAGCGACCCTTCGGCCACAATTTGCCCGCCGTTCCCAGCCTCTCCATCACCCTCCGGGGGATGGCCACGAGGACGCGCGTCGCCTTCGACGCGTCGCTCGCGGGCGACGAGCTCGTCCTGAACGGCTCGCCCGCCAGCGGCACACCGCTCGATCGGGTCGAGAAGCTCCTCGACCGCGTCCGCGCGATGGCGGGGACGAAGCTCCGCGCGCGCGTGGAGAGCGCGAACGACTTCCCCACCGCGTCCGGGCTCGCCTCCAGCGCGTCCGCGTTCGCCGCCCTCGCGCTGGCGGCCTCTGCCGCCGCCGGCCTCGAGCTCTCGAGGCAGGAGCTCTCCGACCTCGCTCGGAAGACGAGCGTGTCGGCGGCCCGGAGCGTGCTCGGCGGCTTCGTGCAGCTCGTCGCGGGGCGCGAAGGCGACGAGACGCTCCCCGCGGAGCAGATCAGCCCTCCCGAAGCGTGGGACGTCGCGATCGTCGTCGCGGTGACGCGCGAGGGAGCGAAGGACGTGAGCTCCTCGGAGGGAATGAAGCACACGATGGACACGAGCCCCTACGTGCGCGGATGGCTCGACCACGCCCCCGCCCTCTTCGAGCGCGTGAAGGCGGGCGTGCTCGCTCGCGACCTCACCGCGATGGGGAGCGCCGTCGAGCAGAGCGCCCTCATGATGCACGCCGCCGCCATCGCCGCCGACCCGGCCATCCTCTACTTCACGGGGGCGACGATCGAGGCGATCAACGCCGTTCGCCGGATGCGCAAGGATGGCCTGGAGGGGTATCTGACGATCGACGCGGGCCCCCACGTCAAGGTCTTCACCCGAGGAGGGGACGCCGAGCGCGTGGCGGAGACGATGCGCGCGGTGCCAGGCGTCCTCCGAACCATCGTGGCGCGGCCAGGAGAAGGGGCGCGCCTGGAGCCATGAGCTCCGCGCGCTCGACCGAACGCGGAGAGGCTCCCGGCAAGCTCGTCCTCTCCGGATCGTACAGCGTCCTCTTCGGCGCCCCCGCGATCGTCACCGCCGTCGGTCGATTCGCGCGCGCGGACCGCACCCGCCCTCCTGTCCACGTCGCGGAGGAGGTGGCGGCAGCGGTGAGGCGGGGGCTCGTCCCCGCGCCTTGCTTCGTCGACGCGAGCGAGCTGCGGGTCGCCCTCCCCGAGGGCGGGAGTCGCAAGCTCGGCCTCGGCTCGAGCGCGGCCATCCTCCTCGCCACGCTCGTCGCGTACCGCGGCGAGCCCTCCTCGCCGGCCGCGCGCGACGTCCTCTTCGAGGAGGCCCTCGCGACCCACCGCGAAGCGCAGGGCGGTGGCAGCGGGATCGACGTGGCCGCGAGCACCTACGGCGGCACGAGGCAGTTCTCGCTCGGAGCGAAAGGACCCGAGACGCAGCCGATCTCCCTCCCCGCGGTCACCGTGACGGTGTTCGCGGCGAGGGAGTCCGCCGTCACGTCGAGCTTCGTGGCGAAGGTGCGGGCCCACCTCGAGCGAGAGGAGAAGTCGGCGCGACCGCTCCTCGAGCGAGCGATGCGCGGGTCCCACGATGCGGTCGCGTCCGCGTCTGCGTCCGCCCTCGTGCGCGCCCTCGGCGAGCAGCGCGACGCCCTCGCCCTCCTCGGCCGGGGGGCGGGCGTCCCCATCGTCACCGCGGAGGTCGAGGAGCTCGCCACCCTCGCCGCCGCCCGAGCGGCCTTCTTCGGGCCGAGCGGGGCGGGCGGCGGAGACGTCGCGTTTCATCTCGGCGAGGAGGGGCCGGACGCGGCGTTCGTCGCCGAGGCCCGACGACGGGGCTACGATGGGATCGACTGCGCGATCGGCGCCCCCGGCGCCCGGGCCGTGGACTCGATTCGATGAAGCTCTGGCTGTCCGCTCTCCTCTTGCTCCTCGGGGGCTGCTCGACCCCGACCGTCGTGCGATCGGCGGGCGGACAGATCTACCGGGGCCGATTCATTCAAGCGCGCGCCTACGAGGCCTATGCGCAAGGCGCGCTCGCCGAGGCGGACGGCCGGTTCGGGGACGCCGCGCGCTCGTACCGCATCGCGGCCGAGTCCGACGAGCGCGGCCCCGACGCGTGGGCGCGCCTCGGGGCGGTCCTCTGCAAGAAGGGCGATCTGGACGAGGCGCGGGAGGCGTTCGACCGCGCCATTGGCAGCGACGCGACCTCTGCCGCCGCGTACCGCGAGCGAGGGCGCTGCGCTCTCGCTCGGGGCGACGAGCAGCGCGCGCTCGATGATCTCGGCCTCGCGGTCATCCTCGATCCGGAGGACGAGGCGACGGTGCTCCTCATGGTCGACGCGCTCGAGAAGGAAGGCCGCGCCGAGTCGGCGTCGCGGCTGCTCGTCTCGCAGGTCCTCGCCGGGCGCGCGACGGCGGCGATCGTCACGCGCCTTTCCCGGATGGCGTCCGAGCGAAAGGACCGCGCCCTCGCTCGCATCGCCGACGAAGCGCGCGCGCGCTCCGTAGCGGGCGCCGTCGACGCCCTCCCTCCATCGGACAAGCCGACGCGGGCCGACGTCGACGTCGCGCTGCTCCGCGGGGACCTCCCTCGCGCCCGCCGCGTCGCGCTGCGGGCCCGGGTCGGCCAGGGAGAGCTCGCGCTGCGGGCGCTCGCGCTGGGGCTCGATCGGCTCGCCGCCGATCAGGCGAGCCTCGTGTTGGACGCGGACCCTCGCGATCCCAGCGCCGCGATCGCCCTCGTCCTCACGAGCCCGGCGGCCGCGATCCCGAACGCCTCGGTCGATTCCTCTTCGCCGAGCGCGTCGCGCGCGAGGTCACCGCGGCGGACGCGCGGGCGCTCCTCACGGACGCCGAGCTCACGACGCCGCGCGAAGACGCGCTCGAGGAGCGCGTGCGCGCGAGGATCCAGAAGACCCTCGCCCGCTGATCCTCGTCACTGCGGAACGCCGCCCGAGCAGAAGCCGTTGATGCACTCGGCGCCGACCTCGCAGCAGTCGCTCGCGGTCTGGCAGGCGCTCCCGTCGGGCGAGCACCCTTCCTGCTCACCGCAGGTGTACGTGTTCGTGTCCGGATCGAGCACGCAGAAGCCGTTGCAGCACTCGAACCCGGCGCTGCAGTCCTCCCCATCCGCCTTGCACGGATCGAGGGACCAGGCGCCGCGCATGTTCTGGTTGCCGAGCTCCTGCCCCGGGAGCCAAAAGGCGGGATGGCTCGGATCGGAGGCGCCGGGGCTCGCGTCGATGGCGGCGACCCACAGCTGCTTCCGGCGCGTCGTCGGGTTCGTGTCGGGGAGCGTCACGCCGTAGGTCCTCTCCGACTCGAACACGACCCAGAAGTAGCCGCCCACCGCGACGGGCAAGAACGTCGGCTGATAGCTGGCTTGATTCTGGGGTGAAGGCAGGTAGGTCGTGCCGTTGAGGTTCGAGAGGCTCTGGGGGGCCGAGCCGTCGGCGCCGACGAGCCAAACCTCACCCAACGCGCCGCGCGTCCTCGCCTGAGCAGAGCGCTGGAACGCGATGTACTTCGAGTCCGGGCTCCAGGTCGGATAGGTGTTCGTCGTGAGGGGGGCGGCGCTGGGGACGATCTCCGTCTGGTTGGTGATCGACGGCACCGACGGATCGATGTCGGCGACGTAGAGACCGGCGGTGTTGAAGTCGAGCCAGTTGCCGTCGACCCGGACGCCGTACGCGACCTTCTTGCCGTCCGTCGACCACGACGGATGGGTCGGAGCCCCGACCGGAGGCGTGAGGGCCGCGATCGCGGACAGGTTGTTGCTCGGGGAGAGCGACATCGTGTTGGTGTTCGCGGACTGCCCGTACACGACGAATGCGCCATCGGGCGAGATGGCCTCGAAGCCCGACGCGGTGTCGGTCGCGTAGAGGGAGGCTCCATCGGCGGTGTTGAACGTCCCCCACGGGCTGTAGCCACCGTGGAATCCGGCGACGAGGGTGCTCCCGTTCGCCGAGACGCTGTGGCAGGCGACGCACGTGACGCCCGCCGGCTTCTGGATGAAGCTCTCCGGCGCGGCCGCGCCCACCTTGAGCCGCACCACGTTGCCCTGGTTGATCTCCCAGTAGTAGATGGTGCCGGCGAGGTTCGCGGGCGCCACCTTCCACGTCTGCGACTTGCCCTTGTACGCCGTCGTGCCGTCGTAGCGCTGAACCGAGAGCGAGACGTTGCCGTCGGTGCTCCCGACGAGCAGCTTCCAAATGTCCTGGGGGAGGCTCGGGAACGGGTATCCGGGGAGCTGCCCGTTCGCTTGGGCAGACGCGGGCGTGAGCACGTTCGTCCACGCCGTGAACTCGAACGTCTCGCTCTCGACGTGGATCCGATAGATGTCCGCGTCGGCGCCTCCCGTCCACTGGAGGACGGGGCCCGTCGTGCCCCGCGGGAACACCGTCTGGTCGTATGGGTAGACGAGGTTGATGGCCGGGTCTTCGACGGTGGAGTTGTCGAAGAGATCTTTGATGTTGGGGTCGAGCGAGAGGGGATCGCTCGTGAACGCGAGCTTGACGGTGACGTCCGCGTTCGCGGTGAGGTTGTCGTACGAGGCGGTCAGCTGCCCTTTGCCGCCGAGCAGCCCGGTCGCGCTGACGTCCCCGGCGCCGTTCGTCGTGGCGACGTCGGGACGCGAGAAGGACCATGTCCCTTGAACCGCGACCTCGGTGCCGTCCGACTTCACGCCGATGAGGGTGAAGTCGGTGGCGGCGGGGATCGTCCCGTTGAGGACCTCGATCGTTGCGGACGCCGGCGTGATCTTCAGGGACTCGAAGTGGTCCTCCATGAAGTCGCCGGTGCTGCCGCCGATGCCGCCGTTGCCGCCATTGCTGCCGTTTGCACCAGAGCCTCCCGCCCCGAGGCCCGATGAGCTGTCGCTGCAGCCCGCTGCGGCCACGAGCACGAAGGCGCACGCCAAGTAAGAAATCCGCGGCATCGTCCAAGACCTCCGATCAGGCATGGTAAGGGAGGATCCGTTCAGACGGAGGCGCCTTGTGTGCCTCTGCCAGAAGATTTGGAGGACGCTGTAGGGACAGCGCCTGAGGACCCGCTGGACCAAGGCGCCCGGCGGCGAACGAGCCTCAGCGCGGGACGTCGCGCGGGATCTTGGGAGGCGCCCCGAACTTCCCCTCCGCGGCGGCCTCGCGCGTCGGGTCGCTCCCGCGCGCGAACGGCCCCGGAGGATGCACGGCGATCTTGTCGGTCGTCGGATCGTAGGCGAGCTCGAGATCGAGGAGGTTCTCGCCCTCTTTGATCTCGATCGTCTTCTCCACGCTCTTCGTGAGCACGGGCAGGAAGGCGTTGACCGTCACTTTGCCGACCGGGATCCGATCGATGCGGTATCGACCATCGAGCGTCGTCACGTCGAGCGTCGAGAACTTCAACACGAGGACGTCGGCTTGAAGGAAGTCGCGCCCTTGGAAATCACGGAGCACGTAGTTCACGGCCGGCTTGAACGGGTAGAGGTGAACCGGATCGCCGTCCGGAACGGCGAGCATGACCGCTCGGTAGGGAGCGCCGTCGAGGAACGGCGTGTACGAGCCGCGTCGATCCGTGTTGATGATGTCCAGCTTCTGGCCGAACGTCATCGCGACGGTGCGCTTCTCGAAGGCGCAGCCGTGCGCCTTCATCGTCACCGTGTTCGTCGCGGGGGGCACGAAGGCGTCGTATCCGATGACGGTCACGAGCGCGTCCGCGAGGCCCCTGTCCGGACCGACGCGGAACGCCTTCCCGTAGGTGGCCGACGCCTCGGGGCAGCTGCCGTCGGTGGGGAACGAGAACGAGGTCGCGGGGGCCTCTGCGCCCGTCATCGTCACGCGCCCCGTGAGCACGCCCGTCTTCCCGGCGTACGGCTCGCGACCGCTCTTGTTGATCTCCGCGCTCACGTCCGCCGGCGGGACGGGGATGGCCTGCCAAGGCGGCGCGCCCGCGAGCGGATCCTTGGGGGTGTGGGAGCTCGCGGAAGCGGACGCGGCTCGATCCGTCCCGATCGTCTGGTTGCTCGAGGAGGAGCACCCCTGCGTGGCGATGGCGAGTGCGAGGAGCAGAACGGCCTTCATCGAGTCCCTGGTTTGGCGGGTTGGGGAGCTTCGGTCAAGCGGGTGTGGCGGAGGGCAGGGGCGCGCCGCCCGCCCTCTCTGCGTGGACCCTCCACCCCTCCGCCATTCGAAGAATTCCCCGAGCTCGGGATCGCGCCCACTACGACAGGGCAGCTCGGAGCGCCATCTCCAACGAAGACCCTGGCCACAGGCCGACGTAGAGCACCGCTGCCGCCGCGAGGATGACCGCCGCGGTCACGTACCCGCTCTTCATCGGCACCGCGAGGGGCGCGCCCGCCGCCGGCTCCTTCATGTACATGTACACGAGGACGCGCAGGTAATAGTAGGCGGCGACCACGCTGTTCAGGAGCAAGAGGACGGAGAGCACGTTGAGGCCGGCTCCGAGCGATGCCTTGACGATGTAGAGCTTGCCGAAGAACCCGGCCGTCGGCGGGACACCGGCGAGGGAAAGAAGGAACAACGAGAACGCGGCGGCGGCGGCTGGATGCCGCTTGCCGATGCCGGCGAGGTCCTCGTAGCTCACCGCCTCTTTTCCGCGGCTGCCGCACAGCACGAGCGCGCCGAACGCTCCCGCCGTCGAGAAGGTGTACGTGAGCAGGTAGAAGAGGACGCTCCCCTGCCCGTCCGCGCTCGACCGGACGGTCGAGGCGACGCCGACGAGGAGGTAGCCGGCGTGGGCCACGCTCGAGTAGGCGAGCATGCGCTTCACCGACTCCTGCCGCCCGGCCACGAAGTTCGCGACCGTCATCGTGAGGATGGCGAGACCCGCGACGACCGGCGGCCACCCCGCGCTCCAGCTCATCGAAGCAGGGTCTCCGAAGCCTCCGATGAGCACGCGCAGCAGCATCGCGAACGCGGCCGCCTTCACGCTGACGGCCATGAAGCTCGTCGCCGGCGTGGGAGCACCCTCGTACGCGTCCGGCGTCCACATGTGGAACGGGACGGCGCTGATCTTGAACGCGATGCCGGCGACGAGGAGGACCATCCCGATGATGACGATCGCCACGCGGCTCTTCATCGCCGGATCGGAGCTCTGGGAGGCGAGGGTCTTCACGGCGGCGCGGATCCCCTCGAGGTCCGTGTGTCCCGTCGCGCCGTAGAGGAGCGCGCCGCCGTACACGGTGATCGCGGCCGCGAAGGATCCGAGCAGGAAGTACTTCACCGCCGCCTCGGTGCTGCGGGCGGAGCCGCGCCGGAAGCCGGTGAGGCAGTAGACGCCCAGCGACATCGTCTCGAGCCCGAGGAACAGGGAGAGGAGATCGGCGGCGCCGGCGAGGACGATCGCGCCCACGAGCGAGAAGGTGAGCAGCGGATAAAACTCACCGCGGTCGATGCGGTGCTCGGGGAGGTAGCCGCCCGCGAGCAGCGCCGCGAGCGCTCCTCCGAAGCACATGACGAAGGAGAAGAAGAGCGTGAAGCGATCGATGACGAAGTAAGGCGCGAGCGACTTCGCCTCGGGGAGGTTCTCCGGCCCGTACATCCAGACCCCGAGCGCGACGACCGCGCCCGCGAGGAGCGTGATCGCCGTCCCGAGGGCGATCTCGGAGCTCGTCCCTTCGTCGACGAGCGGGTCCTTGAGGGGCTGCCCTGCGGGGGCGGGCTTTCGCGCCAGGACCTCGACGATCATCAGCGCGGCGCCGCCGAACACGACGACCAGGACGGGAGAAAGCGCGAGCAGAAGCTGAGTGCTCATGGGTTCTGACCTCCGCCCGGAGCGGGCGCCGGTCTAGGGTGAGGGGGACGAGGTGGCCGGCCGCGGGGCGCCGAGGCCGCGGGCTGCGCGGAGGCCCGCGCCGACGCCGACGGCGCGGAGGACGCGACGGCCGACGCGGAGACCGAGGCGGTGGTCGCGGCCGAGCCCGACGCCGAGACCGAGCCCGACGAAGGCGGAGCGAGGGAGGTCGAGGCTGCGGCGGAGGCGCTGCCGCGCGTGGCGGGCCGAGCAGCGGCGGTCGCGCTCGCGGCGGGCACCGAGGCCGCCTTCGCGGTCGCGGCGGCCGCGGGCGCCTCCGGCTCCGGCTCCGGCCACGTGGGAGCGCCGGCGAAGAACGCGGGGCTGAAGAACCGCTCCGGGAGGAGCATCGCCTCCGTGACGGGCGGCGTGCTCGGCGAGGCGTCGCGGTTCTTCTGCGACTCGGCGACCACGCGGTACTGCGACTGGAGCAGCCGCACGCTCGGCTCCATCCGCGAGAGGAAGATGCTCGGGAAGAAGCCGATCACGAAGATCATGACGACGAGCGGCGCGAGGGCGAGCGTCTCCCGCGGGGAGATGTCGGTGAGGTCGCGGTTCTTCGGGTCGAGCTTCCCGAAGAAGACCTTCTGCACCACGCTCAGCATGTAGACGGCGGCGAGGATGACGCCGAACGCCGCGCCCACCGCGTGGAAGCCGGCGAAGTTGCCGAGGTCGACGGCGCCGTAGGTGCCCATGATGACCATGAACTCACCGACGAAGCCGTTCGTGCCGGGCACGCCCACCGACGCGAACGTCGCGATGAGGAAGAGCGTCGTGTAGACGGGCATCACCTTCGCGATGCCGCCGTAGTCCTTCACGAGCCGCGTGTGCTTGCGGTCGTAGATCACCCCGACGAGCAAGAAGAGCGCGCCGGTGGAGATGCCGTGATTGACCATCTGGAGCACGGCGCCCTGCATGCCGGCCGGCGTCGCGCCGAAGAGGCCGAGCATGATGTACCCGAGGTGGGCGACGGAGGAGTACGCGATGAGCTTCTTCACGTCGTCCTGCTTCCAGGCGACGAGGGCGGCCCACACGATGCCGCCGAGGATCGCGATGCCGGCGACGTGGGGAGCGTAGTCGGCGGCCGCGTACGGGAAGAGCCCCATGCTGAAGCGCATGTAGCCGTACGTTCCGAACTTCAGCATCACGGCGGCGAGGATCACGGAGCCGCCCGTCGGAGCCTGCACGTGCGCGTCGGGGAGCCACGTGTGGACCGGCCACATGGGCACCTTGATGAAGAACGCGATCGAGAACGCCCAGAAGCAGATGGCCTGCGGGTTCAGCAGGTTGAAGAAGAACTTGGGCGCGGTCGGGAGCTGCACTCGCGAGAGGGCCAGATAATCGAAGGTGTACTCACCCGTGATCTTCTGGTGGGTCCACACGAGGTAGACGATCGCGGCGAGCATCAGCATGCTGCCGAACATCGTGTAGAGGAAGAACTTGATCGCGGCCTTGATCTTCTCCGCGCCGCCCCAGATGCCGATCATCAGGTACATCGGCACGAGCATCGCCTCGAAAAACACGTAGAAGAGGAAGAGGTCGAGCGCGACGAACGCGCCGATCATCGTCCCCTCGAGGAAGAGGAACGCGAAGCAGAGCTCCTTCACCCGCGTCTTGATCGACCCGAACGAGGCGAACGCGGCGATGGGCGTGATGAAGGTCGTCAGGAGGATCAGCCAGAGGCTGATGCCGTCGGCGGCGACGTGGTAGCGGATGCCGAGGCCCGGGATCCACGTCTTCGTGTGGACGAAGTGCCAGCCCTGGGTCATCGGCGTCTTCAGCATGTAGAGCGAGACGACGAACGTGAGACCCATCACGCCGTACGCGAAGTAGCGCATCGTCGTGAGGCCCTGACGCGGCAGGAACAGCACCGCGATGCTGCCGAGGATCGGCACGAAGATCAGCGAGGTGAGCTGGTAGCGCCACTCGCCGCTCGTATCGACCGCCTTCGCGAGCGTCTTGGCGTCGTTCGGATCCGGCCAGAGGCCGGCGATGAGGGCCACCGCCGCGGCGGCGACGAGTCCGAGCCCGACCCGCTGCTTCGTGCTCTTGCTCTGGGGGACGAACGCGCCGACGAGGAAGGCGGCGAACGCCAGGAACACCGTCGAGACGCTCATTGGTCGTCTCCCGGGCCGAGAGGCCGATTGCCTGGCGGCGGCGCCATGCCTTGCGCCATCTTCGGCAGCGGTGGCCGGGTGATCTTGAGCGGCGCCTCGACCGTCCGTCCGAACGCGTTGGTGACGGTCAGGGTGACGATCCGCGTCTTGCCCGGATCGACCACGAACTCGATCTGCTCTTTGTTCGTGGGCTGGATGCCCTCACCGCTCCACTTGAAGGTGTAGCCGAGGCCGGGCGCCGCCTGCGCGGTCACGCGGCCAGTCGAGTTGAGCTGGCTGTCGTCCACGACGTAGTGGGCGTGCGGAGCCCAATAGAACCAGCCGATGGCGGCCATTCCGACCGTCATCGACGCGGCGTAGATCTGCACGCGCCCGGTGTGGAAGAGGCGAAGGACGGCGCCGACACCTTGGGTGACGAGCGCGGTGAGCTTCGCGAACACGCCGTCGACGAGCCACTTGTCCGCCATCGTCAGGATGTCGGCGAGGGCGTCGATCATCCCGATCACAGTGGCCTCGTACAGCTCGTCGATGCGCCACTTGTCGTAGATCAGGTTGTAGAGCCCAGGCATGCTCGCCTTGAAGGCCTGCTCCGGCTCTCCCTTTCGGACGACGTAGATCGTGTAGGCGAGGCCGGTGCCGATCGCGAAGGCGAAGAAGCCCGGGACCATCATCAGCCACTCCAGCGAGGTGGAGTGCTCGTCGATGCCTTCGCGCAGGTGCACGAAGTGCTCGGCCCTCGCGAAGATGGGCTCGAGGTTGTGCATGAACGGGGCGATGTGGAGCGGCTCCGCGCCGAGGAAGCCCGCGAACACCGCGAAGGCGGCGAGGATCATCAGCGGGACCGTCATCGGCCACGGCGACTCGTGAGGCACCGGCCCCTCGAGCAGGGGCTTTCCGTGCTCGTCGTGGGTCTCCTCATGGTGGGCGTGGTCATCGTGGTCGTCGTGACCGTGGTCGTCGTGACCGTGGCCGTGATCGTCGTGACCGTGCGCTGCCTTGGCCGCGCCGTGCGACGCGTGAGGATCCTTCCAACCGGCGACGATCTTCCAGCCGCGGAAGTCGCCCCAGAACGTCACGAAGTAGGCGCGGAACATGTAGAACGCCGTCATCGTGGCGCCGAGGATGCCCATCCAGAAGAGCGTCGGGCCGAGCCACGAGGGCCACTGCCACATGTTGCTGCTCTTCAAGAGGTCGACCATCCCCGTGCCCTTCGGGGCCATGCGGCTCGTGGGGCCAGCGACCTCCGAGGAGTAGGCCTTCCAGAGGATCTCGTCCTTCGAGAAGAAGCCGGCGAAGAACGGGGCGCCGGCGATCGAGAGGCACGACAGGAGGAACGTGATGTGGGTGACTGGCATGAACTTGCGAAGCCCGCCCTTGTTGAACAGGTCCTGCGACTTGTCCGTGTCGTGGATGCGGGCGTGCATCGAGTGGATGAAGCTGGACGCGCCGAGGAAGAGGCAAGCCTTGAAGAAGGCGTGCGTGAACACGTGGAAGAAGCCGCTCGCGAAGGCGCCGACCCCGACGCCTATGAACATGAACCCGAGCTGACTCACGGTGGAGTACGCGAGGACCTTCTTCAGGTCGCGCTGGAAGAGGCCCATCGAGGCCGCGAACACGGCCGTGAGCGCGCCCGTCACCGCCACCACCGCCATCGCCGCCGGCGAGAGGACGAACACGTCGCTCATGCGGGCCACGAGGTAGACGCCGGCGGTGACCATCGTCGCGGCGTGGATGAGGGCGCTGACCGGGGTCGGGCCCGCCATCGCGTCCGGGAGCCAAACGTAGAGGGGGATCTGCGCGCTCTTGCCGGCGCAACCGAGGAACATCGACAGACCGATGATCGTCGACGCCTTCACGGTGATGAGCTTCTCGGGGAGGATCAGGTTCACGAGCCAGGTCGGCCAGATGCTCGTGGGGGCGTAGTGCTTGGCCCAATCGGACTCGATCGGCAGGTTGCCGATCGGCCAGATCCTCACGTCCTGGAGGAGCGCGCTGCCCGCGTTCTGCTTGATGCCGTCGAAGCTGAGCGTGTTCGCGTAGTACGCGATCATCGCCATCGCGCAGAGCAGGCCGAAGTCGCCGATGCGGTTCGCGATGAAGGCCTTCTTGCCCGCGGCCGCGTTCTTCTCCTCCGTGAACCAGAAGCCGATGAGCAAGTAGGAGCAGAGCCCGACCCCTTCCCACCCGACGAACAGGACGGGGAGGTTGTCGCCCATGATCAGGACGAGCATCGAGAAGATGAAGAGGTTGAGGTACGCGAAGAATCGGTAGTACCCCGGGTCGTTCTCCATGTACGCGCTGGAGTAGAGGTGGATGAGGAAGCCCACCCCCGTGACGACCAGCATCATGGTGGCCGTCATGCCGTCGGCGCTGAAGGCGACGTCGATCGGCAAGGTGCGACCGGAGACGTTCAGGTCGATCCAGCGCCACGCGAGCCAGAAGACCTTCGGCGCCTTCGCGCCTTCTTCGGCGTGAGGGATGCTGAAGAAGGTGATCAGGCTCGCGACGAAGGAGATCGCGATGACGGAGAGCGCCATCAACCGGACGGCAGGCTTCCCGAGACGCTTGCCGAACACACCGTTGACGAACGCGCCGATGAGCGGCATCGCGAGGACGACCGCGAGCAGCCCGAAGTCTTGCGCTGGGAATTGCTTCGCGAAAGCGTTCACGTCAGTTCCTCAAGAGGTCGGCGTCGTCCGACCGCACGGTCTTTCGGACGCGGAAGAACGAAAGCACGATGGCGAGACCGATCCCGGCCTCCGCCGCGGCGACGACGATGATGAAGAAGGCGAAGATCTGTCCCGCGTGGTTCTGCGGGTGGATGCGGTTGAACGCCACGAGGGTGAGGTTCACCGCGTTGAGCATGAGCTCGATGCTCATGAGCAGGACGAGGAGGTTGCGGCGGAGGAGAAACCCGATCGCGCCGATCGCGAAGAGCACCCCCGCGACGGTGAGGAAGTACTCGAGCGGTACGGCGTTGAGCTGGTGTTCGGTCACGACTGCACCTCGTGTTGGGACGCGCTCGGCGTCGCGGGCGCGGCGGCGCTCCCCGCCTCCGGCTTCGGCCCGTCTCCCTTGGGAGGGACTTGGGGGAGGGTCATGTCCGAGCCGTGCTTGCCTTTGGCGACGGCCATCGCGCCCACCACCGCGATGAGGAGGAGCACGCCCGCGATCTGGAAAGGCACGACCTGGCGCGAGAAGAGCTCTCGGCCAATGACCTCGACCGTCCCCATGCCTCCCGGCGGCGCCGGCATCTTCGACGGGTTGCCGCCGCCGAACCGCATGATGACGTAGAGGGCGCCCACCGAGCACAGGGCGAAGACCCCGGCCCCGAAGTAGCGCCCCACCGCGCCGCGCGCGTCGCTCGTCTCCGCGGAGGTGGGCCCGATCAGCATGATGACGAAGAGGAACAGGATGACGACCGCGCCCGCGTACACGACGACCTGAATCGCGGCGAGGAGCTCGGCCGCGAGCAGGAGGTACATCCCCGCGATCCCGAGGATCGACGCGAGCAGGCCCATCGCTCCGCGGATGGGGTTCTTCGCAGCGATCGTGAAGACGCCGCCGATCAGGACGAGCAGCGTGCACACGGCAAAGAAGATCTTCTCGACGAGCTCCATGGAGGGTGCCCTCTCAGCGTGCCGGCGGACTCTTGGGGACGGGCGGCTTGTTCGGCTTCGGTTGGGCGGCGGCCGCCTTCGGCGCGGCGCCGCGCGGCGGGAAGTAGTCGGGGGCGAGCGTCCCCGTCCCCGCCGCGCCCTTCGCTCGGACGTAGGCTTCGAGCTCCGGCCGGAACTTCTTGATGAAGCCCATCGCCGGCATCGCCGTCCCTTCGCCGAAGGCGCAGATGGTGTTGCCCATGATGTTGTTCGCGATCTCGTGCAGCCGATCGACCTCGTCGAGCGTCCCTTCGCCCGAGACGAGGCGGGTGAGGATGCGATCGAGCCACGCACTCCCCTCGCGACAGGGGGTGCATTGGCCGCACGACTCGTGGCGGTAGAACCGCATCAGGTTCTGGAAGGCGAGGACCGGATCGGCCTTGTCGGAGAGGACGATCGCGCAGCACGTCCCGAGCATCGTCCCGAGGTTGCGGAACGTATCGACGCCCATCGGGACGTCGAGGACGCTCTTGCCGTGCCAGGGGTGGAGCGGGTTCTTCTCGTCGGGGGCGTTCACGACGTCGTCGGGCCGCAAGACCGGGCAGCTCGATCCGCCGGGGATGACCGCGAGCAGCTCGCCGTGAAGGACCCCGCCGCCGAGATCGTAGATGAGCTCGCGGAGGGTGAGCCCGACCGCGCATTCGAAGACGCCGGGCGTCTTGACGTGACCGCTGACGCCGAAGAGCCGCGCGCCGCCATCCTTGATGTCGTGGAGCTGGGACAGCTTGCTGAACGCCTCTCCGCCCATCTCGAGGACGGTCGGGACGATCGCGATCGTCTCGAGGTTGTTCACGGTGGAGGGCATCCCGAAGGCGCCGACCTGGGCCGGAAACGGCGGCTTGAGCCGAGGCTCGCCGCGGCGGCCCTCGAGCGAGTTGAGCATGCTCGTCTCTTCGCCGCAGATGTACGCGCCCGCGCCGGTGTGAACGTAGACCTCTACGGGATAGTCGAGGCCGAACGGGCGCGCCCCCAAGTAGCCCTTCTCCTTCGCCTCGCGGATCGCGCCCCAGAGCCGCGCCTTCGAGAGGTGGAGCTCGTCGCGGACGTAGATGTACGCGGCGTGGGCGCCGATGCCGAAGCAGCCGATGATGCAGCCCTCGACGACGGCGTGAGGGTTGAGCTCCATGACGGTGCGGTCTTTGAAGGTGCCGGGCTCCCCCTCATCCGCGTTGATGCAGAGGTAGTGGGGCCGCTCGGGCTTGGGCGGATAGGGCATGAACCCCCACTTCACGCCCATGGGGAAGCCCGCGCCGCCGCGCCCGCGGATGTTGGCGGCGCGCATCTCGGTGAGGAGGTCGTCCCGCTTCATTTGCAGGGCGCGCTTGGCCTGCTTGTAGCCGCCGTCCCGTTCGTAGGGGCCGATCTTCCAGCCCTCGGGCTCCGCGTATCGCTTCGAGAGGTAGTTGGTGCGTACGAGCATGGGGACCTGTGTTCGACCTCAGGAGCGCGTGAGTCGGTCGAGGATCTCGTCGACCTTCTCGAGGGTGAGGTTCTCGTAGAAGTCCTTGTCGACCTGCATCATGGGGGCGTTGCCGCACGCGGCCAGGCACTCCGCGGTGCGCAGCGTGACCTTGCCGTCCTTCGTCGTCTCGCCGACGTGGATGCCGAGCTTCTTCTCGCAGCGGGAGAGGACCGCATCGGAGCCGCGGAGCGCGCAGGACAGCGTCTGACAGACCCAGACCTGGTGCTTGCCGACCGGGTGCTGGTTGAACAGCGTGTAGAAGGTGACGACGCCGCGCACGTGCGACGTGGGCAGCTCGAGCTCTCTCGCGACGAAGGCGACGACGGGCTCGCTGATCCAGCCGTTCTGCTCCTGGCAAAGATGAAGCAGCGGGATGCACGCGGCCATCTTGTTCGGGTAGCGCGAGAGGATGTCTTTCATCTCGCGCTCGCGCTCGGGCGTGAGCACGAACGGCGTGTCGGTGGTTGTTTGCTTGTCCATCGTGCGAGGAGGGAGAGGAGCCGGGCCGGAGCGTTCACGATCGAAGGTCGCAGCGACGCGGCTCACTTCGGACCGAGGACGCGGTTACGGAACTTCCGACCAGCGCCGATCGGCGCGCACGCTAGTGAGCGTGGTGGTCCGCTGTCAATTCAAACCAAGGCCGCGCCCCGAGAGACGCCCTTCTCGGGAGCAGCGCCGGCGGAGATGCCACGCTCGAGGAGCGGCCGGGGATGCGGCGGCGCCGCCCGGACGTACACGAGAACGGCGCCCCGAGGGACGCCCTACGCGAGCTCGCCCAAACGCAAGCTCGTCGCATTCTCAAGCGAATGCGAGACCCCGTACCCTTTCACTTGTGATTCTCCGATCAAGCCTTGTACTCTTCGCGCACTTCGCGCGCTGAAGCTGCTCGCGCGACGTGCAGTGAAAGGGCGACGATCGCCTTCGGAGGTCGTGACGTGTTCTGTCCCAACTGCGGTACCCAAAACGCGGAGACCGCGTCGACGTGCGTGAAGTGTGGTTTCAATCTGAAGGGCGCGGCGGCGCCGAAGTTCAAGGGCACCATGCTCATGAGCCAGCAGCCGCTCGTCCCTCCGAGCCCCATGGGTGGAGCGCCCATGGGCCCGCCGCCAGGGCCGCCCCCTCCGGGAATGGGCGGCCCCATGGGAGCAGCGCCTCCCATGAATCCCCAGCTCGCCGGCACCGTGGTTGGTGTGCCGCCGGCAGGCATGGGCCAAGCCGCAGGACCTCCCCCAGCTCCGCCTCCCCCCGGCGCTGGTGTCGGGCCTGCCTTTGGTGGCGCAGCAGATCAAGCCGGCATGAACGGAATGCCCGGTAACCAGGGGGTCAATCCTCTCGGAGGAACGATGGCGATCGACGTGATGCCCGGCGGCGGCTTCAGCGCACCACCTCAGAATCCACCCCCGCCCATGGGGGATCCCGGCATTGGTGGTGATCCCGCGGCCGCGTATGGCCCTCCCGGCGGATACGGACCTCCTGGCGGAGCTCCTCCCGGCGGCGGTGGCTACGGGCCTCCCGGCGGTGGCGGCTACGGCGGGCCTCCCGGCGGCGGCGGCTACGGCGGGCCTCCCGGCGGTGGCGGCTACGGCGGGCCTCCCGGTGGCGGCGGCTACGGCGGGCCTCCCGGCGGTGGCGGCTACGGCGGGCCTCCCGGCGGCGGACCTCCCGGTGGTGGTGGCTTCGGCGGACCTCCCGGCGGGCCTCCTGGCGGCGGTGGCTTCGGCGGACCTCCCCAGGGCGGGCCTCCCGGTGGCTTCGGCGGTCCCCCTCCCGGTGCTCCGGGTGGATACGGCGCGCCTCCCGGTGCTCCGGGTGGATACGGCGCGCCTCCGGGCGCTCCGGGCGGCTTCGGCGGCGGACCGATGATGGGTCCGCAGGGCGGTCCGACGGGTCCGCGGCCGAAGATGATGCTCGCGCCGCAGATCGTCCTGATCCTCTCGCTCGTGAACTGGGGCGGACAGCTCCTGAGCAACGTCGGGCGGAGCATGGATAGCGGCGCGATCGCGGGGCTTGGCGGCCTCCTCGGCCTCGCTGGGCTCGCGGTCGCCGTCATCACCATCATCAACATCCACAACCTGGGCAAGTACACCAACGACCCGAACTTCGTCTGGTGGCACTGCTTCATCCCCTGCTACAACATCTACTGGTGGTTCACGACGCTGCGCGATCAGGTTCGCAAGGCGCGGCAGATGAGCGGGCTGAACCCTGAGCTGAAGAGCGCAGTGATCTACTTCTTCCTCGCTGGGTGGGGTCTCGCGTCGGACATGGCCGACTTCAGCGAGAAGTAGTCGTCACCTTCGTGGACGATGAGAGGCGGTCTCCACCCGGAGCACCGCCTCTCTCGTTTCCATGGCTTGGTCACGCTAAGCTCCGCGCGTGGATCCCTCCGCGAGCACGCCCTTCGGCACGCGGGTCGTTCGTTACCTCGCCCACGTAGGGCCTCTCGCCGCGCTCGTCGCGCTCGGCATCCCGTTCTGTCCGGTGCGGCTCGCCTTCCACCAGCCTTGTCCCGGCTGCGGGCTCACGCGGGCCGCCTTCGCGCTCGCCCGAGGCGACGTCGCCACCGCGACCGCGCTCAACCCTCTCGCCGTCGTGGTCGTACCGATCACCGCCGCGCTCCTCGTGTTCGCCTCCGCGTCGTACTTGTTCGATGGCCAGACGAGGCTGAAGCACCCGGTGCCCACCTGGGTCTCCGCGATCTCCCTCGTCGCCCTCCACGTCGTCTGGGTCGCGCGTTGGTTCGGCGCGTTCGGAGGGCCGGTTTCGGTATGAGCGCCGAGGTCGCGGCGATGGCCGAAGGCGACCGCATCGCGCGAGGCTGGGTGCGGCGCGGCCTCTTCGTGCTCGCCATCGTGGGCGGTTGCGCGGGGCTCGTGGGCGCGCACGTGCCTCTGTGCCCGGTCGCGATCGCGACGGGGCATCCCTGCCCCGGCTGCGGGCTCACCCGCGCGACGCTCCTGATCGCCAGGGGCGATCTCGGGCAGGCGGTCCACCTCCAGCCGTTCGCGTTCGTGGTCTCGCCGCTCCTCCTCGGGGCGCTCGCGCTCGCGGCGTGGACCTACGTGACGACGGGCCGCGCTCGGCTGCCGCTCGGGGTCGGCCGTCCCCTCGAGCGGCTCGCCCCCATCATCGCCGTGCTGATGGTCGCCCTCTGGATCGCGAGGTTCTTCGGGGTGTGGGGAGGGCCGGTCCCCGTCGGCCCCGCCCAAATGTGAGCGACTGCTCGCATTGATCGGAGGCGAGGCCGCTCCCGCGCGCGAAATCGCCGCCCTCGCGGCGGATGCGCGAATGCGAGTAGCGAACACGAGCGATCGCTCGCATTTTCTCGGGCATGCCGAGCTCATCCCCGGTCCACAAAGCCGTCGCGCGCATCAAAGCCGTCGTCGCCTACGCCAAGATCGTCCGCGATCCGAACCAGCTCGGAGAGGTCTTCGCGCTCGCCGACTCGCTCTCGGACGACGCCACGATGTCGCGGATCGCGCGGGGCATCCGGCGGCACCCTTCGGGAGACGCCGCCCTCGCCGCGCGCAAGCGCGTCGACGCCGACCTCGCGTCGCTCGAGCAGCTCCCGCGCGGGACCCTCGGGTTCGCGTACGCCAAGTTCATGCGCGACAACGGGCTCGAGAAGGAGAGCATCCCTTCCCTCGCCGTCGCCAACGAGGGCGACTTCATCCGCGCCCACCTCTACGAGACGCACGACATGTGGCACGCGATGACCGGCTTCGGGCCCGACGTCGCGGGCGAGCTCGGGCTCCAGGGCTTCTACGCGGCCCAGATCGACGGCCCCCTCCCCGCCGCGATCCTCGCCGCCGGTCTGCTCAACACCGCGCTGTTCTCGCTCGACGACGCCCCTGGGCGCATGGACGCGATCGTCCGCGGCTGGGACGCCGGTCGGCGGGCGAAGCTGCTGTTCGGCTACGACTGGGCGGCAAGCTTTCCCAAGCCGATCGAGGTCGCGCGCGCGGAGGTCGGCCTCCCCCCAGAGGGGATCGGCAAGGCGCCGGAGCCGGCTACGGTCGACGCGCCCGCCGCGGGGCGGCGCGAGGCCGTGATGGCGTCTCCAGATATCGCACCACCATGCGCGTGAGCTCTTCGACGAAGCCGTCCGCCTTCAGCAGATCCGGCCGCTCCACCACCGCGCGGTGACACGACGTCCTCACCGCCGTCACGAGGACGAAGGCGGCCGCGTCGAGATCCTCGACCCCGAGATCGGCGCGCCGAACGTCGAGCGCGCCGCGCACGAGGGCTTCGATGGTGGCCTCGACGGAGCTGTCGTGGCGAGGCCCCTGGTGCTCGAGGAGGACCTTCTGGAGCTTCGGATCCACGCGGTGCGCGCTGAGGAGCGCCTCGATCAGCGCGCGCACCGCCGTCGGGATGTCCTGATCGGTGACGTCCTCGAGGTGGTCCCGCATCACCGCGAGCATCCGCTGCTCGTGCCGATCGACCAAGGCCTGGACCACCGCCTCTTTGCTCGGGAAGTATTGGTAGAGCGAGCCGATGCTGACGCCAGCCTCCTCCGCGATGCGGTTGGTGCTCGCCCGGTCGAAGCCGTCCCGCACGAGCACCGCGCACGCCGCTTGGAGGATCGCCTCGACGGTGTGGCGGGCGCGGTCTTGGCTCGGCTCCTTGCGCGGCTTCACGCCGTCCGGGCGGCGCTTTCGCTTTCGAGACGGGGCGTCGCGGGGCACGAGGTCGATGGTAGCGAAGCCGGCGGCCCGCAGCTATTATTTTCGTAGCACCGGGTCGCTCGGCCGGGACCGCCGCGGACGAGCGAGCGCGAGGAATCAGAGCCGGCGCTTGAGGCGCGCGAGGAGGGCGAGCGCCTCGAGGGGCGTGGTGCGCTCCACGTCCAACGCGGCGAGCTCCGCGAGGACGGGGTGGGCCTCCGCGTCCGAGGCGGAGGGAGCGAAGAGACCGAGCTGATCGACGCCGCGCTTACCGCGAAGCTTCGCGCTCTTCTGCTCGGCGCCGGGCCGAGCCTCGGGGCCCTTCGTCGCGCTCGCGCTCGCGCTCCCCTCCCCCTCGAAGCCCTCGAGGAGCGTGGAGGCGCGACCAAGGACGCTCTCGGGGAGGCCCGCGAGCTTGGCCACCGCGATGCCGTAGCTCCTGCTCGCGGGGCCCTTCGTGAGGCGGTGGAGGAAGATGACGCCGCCGTCGTGCTCGCGCGCGCTGACGGACACGTTCACGAGGTGAGGTGCCGTCTTCGCGAGCTGGGTGAGCTCGTGATAGTGGGTCGCGAAGAGCGCGCGGCATCCGATCTTGTCGTGCAGGTGCTCGGCGACCGCCCACGCGATCGCGAGCCCGTCGTAGGTGCTCGTCCCCCGGCCGATCTCGTCGAGGATGACGAGGCTGCGCCGGGTGGCGGTGCGGAGGATGGAGGCGGTCTCGCGCATCTCGACCATGAACGTGCTCTCGCCGCGCGCCAGGTTGTCGCTGGCGCCGACGCGAGACAGGAGCCGATCCACGACGCCGATGCGCGCTCGCTTCGCGGGGACGTAGCTCCCGGCTTGGGCGAGGAGCACGACGAGGGCCACCTGGCGCATGAGCGTGCTCTTGCCCGCCATGTTGGGGCCGGTCACGAGGTAGAGCCGACCCGCCTCGAGATCGAGGGCGGTGTCGTTGGGGACGAAGCGCCCCTTCTCCGCGTGCTGCTCGACGACGGGGTGACGGCCGTCCTCGATATCGATGACATCGGAGGCGTCGACCTCCGGCCGGGTGTAGTCGTTCTGGTGAGCGACCTCGGCGAGGGCGGACGCGACGTCGATCTCCGCGAGCGCGCGCGCGAGCTCGCGGAGCCGCGGCTCGGCGCCCCGCGCCTCTTCGCATAGGGCTCCCCAGAGGAGGGCCTCTCGCTCGCGAGCGCGGTCCTCGGCGCTCTCGATGTCGGCCGCGAGCTGGTCGAGCTCGTCGGTGGTGAAGCGCTCGCCGGTCGCGACCGTCTGCTTGCGACGCCACGCCTTCGGGACCTTGGCGAGGTGGCTCTTCGTCACCTCGATGTACCAGCCGAAGACGCTGTTGTATCGAACGCGGATCCCCTGGGCGCCCGTCTGCTCGCGCAGGCGCGTCTCCAGCGCGACCACGAGCTCCGTCCCGCTCCGTCCCGTCGTTCGAGCCTCGTCGAGCTCCCGGTCGAAGCCGTCGCGGATGAAGCCCGGCTCGCGATCGGAGACGGCGGGCCGCTCGACGAGGGCGGCCGTCAGGTGGGAGGCGAGGCGGGCGACGAGCTGATCCTCGACGAGGAAGCTCGCCCCGAGGCGGGCCAGCTTCCGCTCGCTCTCCGGCAGCGTGACGAGGGCGGCGCGGATGCGGGGCAAGCTCTCGAGGCCGTCCCTCAGGCGACCGAGATCGCGGGGGCCGGCCTGGCCGAGCGCGATCTTGACCGCGATGCGCTCGAGGTCCGGCATCTTGCCGAGGCCCTCGCGGAGCTCGGCGCGGGCGCGGGCGTGGATGACGAAGAGCTCGACCTGATCGAGGCGAGCGCGGATCGCGCCCACGTCGTAGAGAGGCGCGAGGAGCCTTCGCTTGAGGAGCCGCGCCCCTCCCGCCGTCACCGTGCGATCGATGGTCTCGAGGAGGGTCCCGGCGCGCGACCCGTCGGCGCCGCGCGCGATCTCGAGGTGGGCCTGCGCCGTCTCGTCGACGTGCATCGCGTGCGAGACGTCCAGCATGCCGAGGCGGCGAACGGGGAGATCCGCGCGCGGTGAGCACCTCGCCGCGAACGCGAGGGCGCGGGAGGCGGCGGCGCGGGAGGCGGGGGCGTGGTTCGCGCGGGCGTCGGTGGCGGCGTCCTCGCCGAGCACGCGCGCGATGACGGCGTCGGGGTCGGCCTCGGTGGTCTCGTCCCAGCGCGCGGCGACGCCGGGCAGCAGGGGCTCGACGCCGAGCTTCGCGTCGTCGGTGCCGCGGCCGAACAAGATCTCCCGAGGCGAGGCCCGCACGAGCTCGCCGAAGAGGAAGGCCACGTCAGGGACGCTGGTAGCGAGGAGCTCACCCGTGGACAGATCGAGGAGGGCGATCCCGAAGCCGCCGTGGCCGTCGCTGTCGACGGCGGCGAGGAAATGGTTCTCCCGCGCGTCGAGCTGGTCGTCGTCGGTGACGAGGCCCGGGGTCACCACCCGCACCACCGCGCGCGGGACGATGCCCTTCACCTTCGACGGATCCGCGAGCTGCTCGCAGATCGCGACCTTGTGGCCGGCGCGGAGGAGCTTGGCGATGTAACCGTGCGCGGCGTGATGGGGCACGCCGGCCATGGGCTCGCTGTCGGGAGACTCCTTGTTGCGGCTCGTCAGGGTGATCCCGAGGATCTTCGACGCGAGCACGGCGTCGTCGAAGAACATCTCGTAGAAATCACCGAGCCGAAAGAAGACGATCGCGTCCGGATACTGCGCCTTCGCCTCTGCGAACTGACGCATGACGGGGGTGACGCGGCCACCCCCGCGCGTGCTCTTCGGCGGCTCGTCCATCGCGCCGCCGCTCAATAGAATTGGCGAGTGTCGCCCGAGAGGCTCCCCGGCAAGAGGATCAATCCCTCGAGCGCTCCGTCGGTGATGACGACCTCATCCATCGCCTCGAGGTAGGTGAGGGACTGGGCCTGCACGCTGGACCGAGAGTCGTTGGTGAGCTCGGCCCGCAGCGCGACGAAGGACGCCTGCGTGACCCACCGGAAGGCCATGTCGCGCTCGAGCTTCGCGCGGTCGGGGACGACGATCGCGAAGTCGAAGAGGGCGTTGTGGAAATGGGCCGGATCATCCGCCTTCACGACGGTGGTCTGGTCACCGACGACGTAGCGCGCGCGCGCGTTCTCCAGGGAGAGGCGCGGATCGCACGAGGGCCGGCACATGCCCGTCTCCGGATCCGCGATCACGTTGTGGTTGAGCCCGGACGCGCTCCCGACGATGAGCCACTCGTCGCCGGCGCGCACCTCGTAGTCGACGAGGGTCGGGAAGCAGCACTCGAAGAACGCCTCGTCGAGGCCATCGGGAGGTGCGAGCTCGAGGCGATCCTCGTACGCCTCCACGACCCGGATGTCGCGGCTCACGGTGGGGACCTCCGCGTCTCCGAACGCCGCGCGGCACGCGGCGTAGGTGCAGGCTCCGTTCTGCCAGTACGGATCGTCGGAGGCGGCGAGCGGCTCGGCGACGTGGAGACGATCCGCGTAGCGCGCCGCCGTCTCGTCCAGCTCCGAGCCTTCGAGGCCTTCGGCCGCGAGCGACTCGCGCACCGCGTTCTCGGGCTGGATGCCGCGCTGACAAAATGTGGCGGTGGGATCCGTGAAGGTGTGCCCCGGATAGTCCAGATCACCGACGTGCCCGTCGAAGCCGGGCAGCGCCCCTTCGTAGACCGCCGACCACGTCTGATCGGCCTGATGAACGCGCGGGTTCTGGAGGTTCAAGAGCAAGGTGTTGCGGGCGCCCTCGTCGTCGACGACCGCGCCGGTGGTGGGATCCACCGCCACGACGTCGCCGCCGACGGCGAGGACCTGCGAGGCGGCCGGGCCCTGCGGGACGCGCATGACGGGCCCGTCGGAGACGACGGTGCCGTCCTCCAGCGAGAGCACGGGGAACGTCTGGATCCCCGGGCGGTGGCGGCCCACGTCATCGTTGGTCAGGAGGTAGTAGTTGCTCCTCGGAGCGTGGGGCAGCACCGTGTTGCACGATGGCTCGTCGGTGGTGATGAGCCCGGTGCCCGTCGTGTCACAGCCGAGCGCGCTGTCGCGGTCCTTCGGGCCTCGGCAAGGAGCGTCGAAGTCCTCGATGTCGATGACGGCGATCTGGCCCGAGGCGAGGGCGACCATCGCGAAATCACCACGGAGGGTGAGCGGGCCCGCGCCCGTCTCGAAGTCGGAGCTCGTTCGATAGAGCGTCCCGAGATCGCAGTCGGTCGAATCGGTGCTGCACACGTCGGCTTTGGGGTTGGGATCGCAGAGCGTCCCGATGGGCGAGATGCCGACGCCGTTCATCTGGGGGACGTCGCGTTGCAGGATCGTCAGATCGACGGGAGCGGAGGCGAACCGCACGCGATCGGCGGGCTGGAACGGGTTGAGCTCCGGGTGAGGCGTCGAGAGCGGGGTCGGGCTCGCGGAGGTCGCGCTCACGTCGAACGCCATGACGCTCTTGTCCTCGACGTCGGTCGCGTAGACGTAGCGGCGCTCCGACGGGGTGAGACCGCTCACCGCGACCCGATCCGTCAGCACCACGCGGCTGGGATCTTCTGCCGAGGTCGGCAAGAGAGGGGCCGCCTCCACTGGATTGCACGTGTCGTTCAGGTCGATGACGTGGATGATGGGGGCGCCGATATCGGCGACGTAGAGCTTGCCGCCCGTCTGCCCCTGCTCACCGCCCACCGGCATGTCGAGGGCGACGCCCGCGGGGATGGACCGATCGGCCTCACCAGCCGGCCGCGGCTCGGCCTTCTCGGGGACGACGCAGGCGGGGCCGTCCGGGATCACCGGCTCGGCGGGGACGACCGGCACCGACGTGGAGAGGGGGATCTCGCGCTCGATCGCGCACGCGTCGACGCTCCCGGGGTCCGAGGCGAGCAGGTGCTGGGCGTCGATGACGACGATGCGACCCTCTCGCGGGAGGGTGACGAAGAGCTTCTGGCGGCCGAGCCCTTCGCGATCGATATCTCCGAAGGCGGGGGTGTCGCCGTCGATCGACTTCAGCGGACCGTCGCAGCCGTCCCGCACCGCGCCGCTCTTCGCGAGCGGATCGGCCACCATCACCATGCGACCGGGGACGGAGGGCAGCGTACACGCCGGCCACGAGGAGAGCGTCGGGGGCGCCTTGTCGCAGCGATCCGAGTCGACGTCGCAGGGACGGAGCAGGTCGCCGCTGAGGGCGTAGACGGCCGGCCTCGTCGGGTCCGCGGACGAGACGAAGACGGCCGTGCCCATCGGCGTCGCGACGATGTCGGTCGGCTGGGCGCCGACCGGGAGGGGGTTCGCGCCGGGGGTCGACGGGTCTTGATCGAGGACGTTGCTCTCGTCGGTCGAGAGATCCACGACCGCGACCTCGCCGCGGGTCTCGAGCGTGACGACCGCATAGACGTGGGCGCCCGCGTCGTCCGACCCGAAGGTCTGAGGGGTGTCGTAGATGTCCCCGTTGCACTCGGCGAGGTAGCGGAGGGCAGCGTCCGACCCTGGCGCGCCGAGGCAGATGTACGCGACGCGACCCGTCCGCTCGAGCGAGCGGACGCTCGCCTCCGTCGAGTCACCCGTGCAGCTCTGGGCCGCGAAGGCGACGAAGCCGAGCGAAGTGAGGGCAGCGAGCGCGCCCGCGACCCGGGACCTCGCCAAGCGACGGCCGGCCACGAAGGGGCTGCTCATTGCTCCTCCCGGGGGGGGACGGGGGGGCCGATGTTCAAGAGCGGGGTCGCGTACGAGAGGCGGCGCGAGTCGAGATCGATGACGCTCAGGTACGAGTCGGTGAAGTGGGTCAGCATCAAGTACGAGCGGAGCTGGCCGCTTTCATCGAGGCCGGTGTCGAAGGCGAGCCCGAACGGCCCGCGGCCCGTCCGGATCATCGTCTCGATCCGGCGCAGGACCGGGTCGTAGACGGCCACGAAGCGCGAGTCGAAGCAGACCACGAACACGCGCGTCTCGAGCTCCCCGGTGACGCCGATGACCTTGCCCACCGCGACGATGGCCGGACCTTGCGGCAGCGGGACGGACTCGTCGAGGGAGAGGGTCTCGTCCACGCCGGTGATCTGGGTGTCCCCGTTCGCGTCGACCGATTCGATCGGCTTCGTCTGGAGGGTGCCCACGAGGAGGGACGCGGGCGAACGGCTCGCGATGTAGAAGCCCACCTTCTCGTCCAGGCACCCGCGGAGGCAATCGAGATCGTCGGAGGTGCAGAGCGTCCGCTCGCACGCGTCCCGAGCGGTGGTGTCGAACGCGAGCCCGCGCGAGTCGTTGTTGTCGTCCGAGATCGTGATCGCGACCGCGTCGGTGTAGGCCAAGAACGGCCGCGGAGGAGCGGCGTTCGCGTCGTCGAAGTAGCGCAGGACGGAGAGCGTCGCGGCGGCGCGGTGGGTGACGACGAAGCCCGGCTTGTAGTCGATGCCGGTCGCGATCGCGTATTGAGGGGGCGGAATGGCGGCGACGAACGTCGGCGCCTGCGGGAGCGCCTCGACCAAGTACTCGAGCGAGGGGGTGGAGAGGAACGGCGTCTCGGCGGTGTCCCCGGAGGGCCACTGGTTGACGACGAGGCTGGCCTCGGCCGCCGTTTGATGGGCGGCGACGAGGGCATCGCCGCGCCAGCCGCGCGCGGAGGGCTCGTCCGAGGCGATGGTGGGCGTGGGCGACGCGGCGAGGCTCGTCGGCTCGGTCGGGAGCAGGAGGCCGCGCTGGCTCGTGAAGATGTTCTCGCCGATGCGATGGCTCCGCGCGCATCGCTGATCGTCACCGGTAGCGTCGCACTCCAGGCAATAGCCGCCATCGCAGGGGGAGAACGCCTGCCCGAGGTCGAACCCGGGCGCCTCCACCTTGCGGTCGTCGGTGACGTCGAAATAGGTCACGGACGGGTCACCCCGGACGGAGACGAACAGGCGCGCGCCCGGCTCACCGTCGTCGCGAGGGACGAGGGTGATCCCGCCCCCGAACGCGCCCACCGTGCGCGACGCTTGGATGAAGGTCTTCGCTTCGGCCGCCTTGCAAGGGCCGGGGTAGAGCGTCTCGTTGTCGTTGGGCTCCACGCCGATGGCGGCGCAGACGTCGGTCGGGCTGCCCCCGTCCGCGATCCCCTTCGCCACCAGCTCGGCCTGCTCGCGGATGCCCCCCTTTCCGCTCAATGCCAGCGCTTGAACCGTACCGCCGTTGTATTGGAGGTCGAAGTCGCTGTTGACGACGTAGAGCGTCGTCCTCCCCGGCGAGACGAGGACGCCCGTCGGGAAGTAGAGCTGGTCCAGCGGAGGCAAGAGGCCGTCACTGCCGGTGAAGCAGGACGAGGCCGCGAAGCACGTCACGAGCGCGGCAGCGCTCGTCGACAGGACGGTGACGGCGCGAGAGAAGCTAGCGAGCTTCATGACCCATGGCTCGCGAGAGTACTAATCGCCTGCACCGATGAGGGCAATCGGTTTGGGAGGCTTTGTCCGCTCGCGCCCAGCTCGGCTCCTCGGGTGCGGACAAGCCCGGCGGAGCCGTCCTCGCGCGCGGCCGATCGATTCTGACACCGGCGAAGAGAGGCTTCGCGAGCCCGCTTGCCCGGTTGTACAAGGGGAAGGTGAAGCAAGAGCGCGCCTCTTTTCGCATGGTCCGACGGCTCGCGGGGTGGGTCGTCGGAGGAACGACGCTGGCCGTCCTCGGTTTGTGCGCGGCGAGCTGTACCTCGCCGAGCTTGCCTTGCGAGACGGCAGGGTGCGGAGGGTCGGGAGGCGGCGGCGCGGCGTTCACCCTCAGCGCGCCCGTCGAAATCCTGCGGGACGGGGACGGGGTGGTGCACGTCTACGGCAAGACGGACCAAGACGTCCTCTACGGAGCCGGCTACATGCAGGCCGCCGACCGGCTCTTCCAAATGGACCTCATGCGCAGGCAGGTCTACGGCCGCAAGGCGGAGGTGCTCGGGGAAGGCTCGGCAGGAGACGACGCGACGATCCGATCGCTGGACGTAGCCGGCTGGGGAAAGCAGAACGCCGCGGCCGCGCGCGAGGAAGACCCGGAGTCGTACGGGCTGATCGAGGCCTGGACGGCCGGGGTCAACGCGCGCATCGAGGAGATCCGAGACGGGCGCGCGGACCTGCCGAAGCCCTTCGCAGAGCTCGGCTACGAGCCGGAGCCGTGGGCGGTCGAGGACGCGTACGTGATCGGGAAGACGATCGTCTTCGAGAACGGGAACCAGATCGAGTTCGACCTCCTCGCGAGCCTCATCCAGAAGTACCAACCCGATCTCTTCGGCACCCTCCCCTTCTTCACCCCCCTCGCCGACGAGTTCATCGTGGGCCAGGCCTCCCCTCGCGCGGGCCGCTTCGATCCGCCGGGGCCGCGGCGACCTTCGGGCGCGCCGCCGCAGCTGCCGGTGGACGCGCGCGACCGCCTCCGCGCGATGCACGAGCGGCTGGCGTTCTTGCGCCCCGGGGCGAGCAACAACTGGGCGGTCGGGCCGGAGCTCACCGAGAACGGCCGGAGCATGATCTGCGGCGATCCCCACCAGCCGCTGCGCAGCCCATCGCTGATGTGGATGGTCCACATGAACAGCGCGGACGCGGGCGGCAAGATCGATCTCGCGGGGTGGACCTTCGTGGGCGCGCCCGGGGTGAGCCTGGGCCACAACCGGAGCATCGCGTGGACGGCGACGACGAACTACCCCGACGTGACCGATGTCTGGGACGTCGAGGTGGTGGACGGGGTCGCGAAGATCGGTGGCGAGGACGTGCCGATCGAGACGCGCGAGGAGGAGATCCTCGTCAAGGACGGGGAGACGAGGACGGTGAAGGTCGAGGTCGTGCCGGGCCACGGAGTGCTGCTCCCGGAGGACATCGTCCCGCTGCCGGTCGTGGATCTGGGCCACCGTCTCCTCTTCGGGTGGACGGGCTATCGGGTGACCCACGAGGCCCAGGCCTTCGCCCACTTCGGGATGGCGGAGACGCTCGACGACTTCGAAGCGGCGGTGGACGAGTTCGAGCTCGGGAGCTTCAACTTCATCGCCGCCGACGCGGGCGGGATCACCTACCGCTCGAGCCCGATCGTTCCGGATCGGCCCGGCGCGGCCGATCGCCCCGCGTACGTGGTGCTCGACGGGGCGGATCCCGACGCGCTCTGGACGGGGGCGTTCATCCCGCTCGAGGAGATGCCGCACGCCCGCGGCGCGGCCGACGGGGTGCTGGTCTCCGCCAACAACGATCCGTTCGGCTTCACCGCGGACGGGTCGCTCGCGGATGACCCCTACTACTTCGGGGCGTACTTCGATCCCGGGCTCCGCGCCTCGCGCATCCACACCCAGCTCGACGCCCTCGCCGCGGAGGGACCGATCGCGGCCGCGGATCTCCAGGCCCTCCAGATGGACAGCCACTCCTTGCTCGCGGACGAGGTCGTGCCCCAGCTCGCGGCTGCCTTCGCGAAGATCGATACCGACGACGCCCTCGCCGATTTCCGCGACCGTCCGGAGCTCGAGGCATTGATGACGGTCCTCGAAGGTTGGGATCGACGGATGGCCCACGACGAGGCGGGACCGGTCGCGTTCGAAGCCTTCGTGAGCTACTACGTGAAGGCGATCCTCGACGACGACATGGGCCTCTTCTTCGAGCCGGTGCTGAGCAACTCCGCGATCTACGCGCTCAAGTTCGGCCTGCTCGCGGCGCGCGACCCCTCGCAGGCGCTCCTCCAAGAGGGGAAGGATGTCCTGCTCCTGACCGCGCTGTCCGACGCAGCGGCGTTCCTCGTCGAGCGCTTCGGCTCCGTCGACCGCGGCTACACGTGGGCAGATTTCCACGAGACGGGCTTGCCGAGCCAGTCGCTGCCCGAGCTCGACGGAGGCTCGTTCCCCACCGACGGGGGCGAGGGCACGGTGAACGTCTCCGAGTCGGCGTTCTTCGAAGGAGGAGCGCCGGTCGACAAGCACCGCTCCACCTCCGGCGCGATCTACCGAATGACGGCGACCTTCGACGAGGACGGTCGGCCGCGCGCCTTCTACACCTTCGCCGCGGGCGAGTCGGGCGATCCCGAGAGCCCCCACTTCGACGACCTGACCGAGGACTGGGTCTCGGGTCGCTACCGCGAGCTGCTCTTCGACCGAGCCAGCATCGACGCGAGCGCGGCCGAGACGTTCGAGCTCGCGCCGTGAGATGGGCTCCCCTCCTCTTGCTGATCGCGTGCAACGAGGCGCGGTCGAACCCGGGTGACGCCTCGGCCGCGACCTCGACCCGGGCGACGACCACCGCGAGCGACGCGGGGCGATCGGGGCCGCGGGGGGTCGCCCCGGAGCTGCCCCGCTCCGGCCCGAGGACGGAGCCCGCCACCGCTACGAAATTAAAAGCAGCGAGGACGGGGGACGGGGACGGGTCGGCGGCCGCGTGCCGGGCCCCTTCCCTCTCCGCGCGCCGGTCCATCGACGGGCGCGACAGCGACGCCCTCGAGCGATGCGTGAAGCTCGACACCGGCCTCTCCAAGATCGCGGCGAAGTCGTGCGGCATCGGCGAGCGTCGCGCGAAGGACCTGGAGCGGTTCGTCGCCGCCGTCCCCCCCATCGACGACGCGACTCGCGCCCACGTCCGCGAGGTCTTCGCGCGCGGCAAGAGCATGGGCCGCGATCCGAAGGTCTTCGGGTTGGTCGGCGACAGCATCACCGTCTCGGGAGATTTTCTGACCCCGTTCGCCAAGGCGAGCACCCGCAACGTGGTGATGAGCGAGTGGGTGAAGAAGGTGCTGACGATGCCCGACGGCGACCGCACCATCGTCGACTACTTCCGCGGCGCGACCGCGGAGTCGGTGGGGGGTGCACCACGCGATTCGTTCGATTGTTTCAGGGCGGCGAAGGTCGGCGCCCGCGCGACGTACGGCTGCGAGAGCGCGAGCTCGGATCAATCGCCAGTGGCGGAGCTCGTGCGGAGGGTGAACCCGGCGTTCGCGGTCGTGACGTTCGGCGCCAACGACGCCGCCTACCGGGTCGCGCCTCCCGAGGAGGTCGCGGCGGATTTCGAAAAGCACCTGCTCGTGGTGGTGGAGGCGCTCGAGTCGCGCGGGGTCGTCGCGATCGTCTCCAACGAGATGCGCCACGGCGATCAGCCCGGAGTCCGCTCCTGCCCCGAGGAGGCGCCCATGAACGACTGGCGCGTCGCGGTCGGGCAGAACGCGAACGCGGCTCGCGCCGCGGAGGTCTCGTGCCGCGCCCACCTTCCCTTCATCGATCTGCGCCACGCCCTCGACGCAGCCACGAACTTCGGGCTCTACAAGGACAACGTCCACCTCTCGACCTTCCAGCACGGCGCGGGGGTCCTCACCGAGGAGGGGCTCGACTGCGGAAACAACATCCGCAACCTGGTGACGCTCCTCGCTCTCAAGCGCGTCGTCGAGGCCACGGTCGGGCCCTGAGCGGCCGCGCGCGACGTGCGCCCAGCCCTTTGATACATTGAGGGCGCACGTCGTCCGGGCCGCGTCGATGTCCACGACCGAAGACGAAGATCTCGAGCGCTGCCAGAAGCTCGTCGGCTCCACGATCCAAGGCCAATGGCGCGTCGACGCGCTCCTGGGGATCGGGGGCATGGCGGCCGTGTTCGCCGCCACCCACGCGAGCGGCCGCCGCGACGCGATCAAGATCCTCCACCCCCACGTCGCGTTCTCGAAGGAGCTGCGCAAGCGCTTCGAGCAAGAGGCGCTCGCGATCGGTCGCCTCGGTCACCCCGGCACGGTGCAGGTGATCGCGATCGACATGACCCACGAGGGCGCGCCCTTCATGGCGATGGAGCTCCTCGACGGCGAGTCGCTCGGGCAGCGCGCCTACCGGCTGAAGAGCGCGGGGCAGCTCATGGCCCCGATGGAGCTGCTCTCGTACGCGGAGCGGGTGCTCGAGGTGCTCGCGGTCGCCCACGAGCGCGGGATCGTCCACCGCGATATCAAGCCCGACAACTTGTTCATCACCCGCGACGGTCGGGTCAAGGTGCTCGACTTCGGCATCGCGCGGATGTTCGAGGGCGGCGCGGCCGGCGTCCGAACGCGCACCGGCGCGATGATCGGGACGACCTCGTACATGGCCCCCGAGCAGATCCACAGCAAGAACGTGGACGGCCGCACCGATCTCTATGGGCTCGGGGCGACGATGTTTCGGATCCTCGCCGATCGCCGCGTGCACGAGGGCGAGACAGACGCGGAGCTGCTCATCAAGATGGGGTCCGTCCCCGCTCCCGCGATCGCCTCCGTCGCTCCGCGCGTCGACCCGCGTGTGGGCGCGATCGTGGATCGAGCGCTCGCGTTCGATCGGGATCGGCGCTACCCGAACGCGCCCGCGATGCTCGAGGACGTGAGGGCGGTGCTCGGGGGCGGCGCGCCTCGCATCGCGCTCGCCCCGCCGGGAGCGGCGCTTCCCCTCGCGGTGACGGCGGCGCGGCCCATCCCCGAGCCTCCCGTCTCGGCGCCCGCGCCTTCGCTTCAGCGCCCGACCGAGGTCGCTCCTCCATCGGCGGCGTCCGCGGCAGGGCCGACGCGGCCCGACCCCGCCACCATCCCCGACCCGCCCTCGGCCGCGACCGCGCCCCGGGTCCCGCTCGGGCCGCTGCCGCCTCCGCCGCCACCGTCGTCGAGCGCGGCGGCGCCGATGCCGATCCCGATCCCCATCCCGCCGCCGTCGTCCCCGAGCGTGAAGAAGATCGGGGGGCCCACGGTGGCGATCCCGCTGTTCGATCCGGGCAGGGCGCCTGCGCCCCCCCGACTCGGCGGGGCTCCCGCCCATGCCCCGCGTCCCCGCGAGCGCGATCAGGCCTGTCGCCGCTGCGGCGCGGGACGGTGCGATTGGGGCCCCTCCCGTTTCGCCGAGGGTGCCCGGACCCCGGACGGAGGCGATGACGAACGTCGAGCCGAAGCACGTGTCGATCCCGAGACCACCGCGCTCGGGGGGCGGGCCGGGCTCACGGGGGCAGGAGCGGCGGACTTCGCTCGGCCTCGTCATCGTGATCGGCCTCATCATGATCCTCGCTGGCGGAGGCATCACCGCGATCGTGCTGAAGGCGACGGCGGACGGCGCCAAGAAGGCGCCCCGACCCTCGTCGACGGCCGCGCCGTGAGTCGCTCAGCCTCCGCGGGTCGTCCTGCGAAACTCGCCCGGTGATTGGCCGGTCTTGCGGCGGAAGAGCACGTTCAAGTGCTGGGGCGACGCGCACCCCACGTCGAAGGCGATCGTCGAGACGGGATCATCGGTCGCGGTGAGTCGGCGCTTCGCGGCGCGGACGCGCGCGTCCGCGACCTCCTCCTGAAAGCTCGCGTGGGCCTCCGCGAGGCGCCGCTGGAGCGTGCGCTCCGACATGCTCAAGGCGCGGGCCGCCTCCGCGAGGGTGAGGCGGGAGAGGTTCTCGTCGATGAGCCGGCGCAGGGACGAGAGGATCGGGGCCGCCTCCGCGGTGGCGCGGATGAGGGCGGCGATCTGCTCCGCCACGACGGGTGCGGGGGGATCGAGGGGCTCGGCCTCGGCGAGCCACGCCAGGGCGGGCAGCAGCTCGTCGAACACCGCGACCGGATAGGGGCGGTGCATCACCTCGTAGACCCCGGCCACGAGCGCGCCCCCGAAGCCGAGCGGGCGCACGAGGGCGAACCTCCTCACCCACGTCGAGAGCTCCTCGGAGTGGCGCACCATGTACCGCTCGAGGAGGCCGAACGCGGCCTCTTCTCCGCCGAGCAGCCCTCGCGCGTCGACGAGGGTGACGTGGGGCCGAGCCGGCGGCGCGTGGGCGAGGGCGAGCGAGCGCTTCAGCTCGAGCGCGTGCTCGCTCGTGGGCCTCCCGATGAGCAAGATCCCCCACAGCGAAGGCTGAGCGCAGAAGTGGACATAGGTCTCGCCGGCGACGTAGCGGCCCACCGGATCGCGACCGAGCTCCTCCAATGTCGCGCGCTCCACGCGGCGATTGTACCCGTCGCGAACGGCGATCCCGCGCTCAGAACGCGCGCTTCGCGTCGCTCGGACAGTTGGGGTGCTTGAGCAGCGCGTTGCGCAGGTGGAGCTGCCGCTTGACGAGGGGCTGTTTCAAGAAATGGGAGATGACGGAGGGGGGCGTCGCCGCGAAGCGCGTGAAGCTCTGGACCAGCATCATCGAGACGATCTGGCGGCTGCAGATGAGGGCGGCCGTCTTGGAGTCGATGGAGAGGCCGCTCAGCGCGTTGAGGCAGCGGCCCTCCGTCTTCCAGATGATCTCGAGGCGGTCCTCCGGCTCGGTGGTCGCGAACTTATTCCTCAGGAAGCTCCGCGCGCTGGCGCGCGTGCGCTCCGAGGCCTCTCGGTCGAGGGTGACCTTGTAGATCTCGAGCAGCCGCTTCGGCAGCAGGATCCGACGGAGCAGGGCCTCGCTCACGCTCGGGTTGCGGAGCAGCCGGCGCTGGGTGGGCTGGTCCTTCATGAACTCGCTCCGCTGGGCGATGAGATCCAGGCCCATCGGGGTGCGGTGATGGAACGCCGCGAAGCGCGCGGTGTCGTGGCTCACGTTGACGTTCTGCCAGAGCGCGCGAATGACCTCGGGCTCCTTGTCGTAGCAGAGGGCGAGCAGGTCCAACGAGCTCGACGTCGTCGTCGCGAGCTGCGATCGCTCGTCGGTCGACATCCGCGAGAGGACCATCTCGTAGTGAGCGAGGACGCTCGCGGTGTCGTGATCCTTCTCCTCCTCGCTGGCCGCCTGCGACTCGGGCGCTTCCTCTCCATCGTCCGCGCCCTCCTCTTCGGCGGCGGGAGCGCTCGGCGTCGTCGACGTCTCGAGCTTCGGGGCGATAGCGGGGAAGCCCTTCTTCTTCGCGAGGGCCGCGAGCGCCGAGGGCAAGTCATCCCCTTCCGGGACGGCAGGCAAGTCTGCGCCGCTCACCATCGGGAGGTCGTCGCCCTCCGCTTCGACCGGCACCGGGAAGTCGTCGACGACGTCCGGCAGATCCGCGGCCCCCTCGTCGACCACCGTCGTCTCGGTGTCGGGCGCCGGCTCGGAGGGGGGAAACGCGTACTCCTCCGTTCGCTTGCGCGCCGGCCCCGCGCTCGAAGGGGGCGCCGACATCGGGCCGAGCTCGAGCTCGAGGATCGTCGGGTGGGTCTCGATGTCCTCCGGCTCCTCACGATCGTCGCGCATCCTCGCCGCGGTCGCCGTCGGCTTGGGCTGAGGCGCGAGCGGGGGGAAAGCAGGTGTCGGCTTGGAGACCGCGAGGTCCTCTCGCTCCTCGAGCCGGCGTCGATCCGCCTCTTGATATGCGGAGGGTGCATCGGCGCTGCGAGCCCGCTGGGCAGGGGGCTCCGGCGGCGTGGGCGGCACCGGCGGCGCGGGCTCGTCGAGCACGCCGCGCTTCTTGAGCGCGCTGACCAGGCGCGTGAGCCGAAACTCCGTCAGACCCGTGCGCTCCGCGAGCGCATCCAACCCGAGGCCTTGGTCGTAGTGGATCAACACCAAGGTCTCTTCCGTGCTGAGCGCGATCGGCTCGTCCGCGGTTACGGACCGGCTCTCGGGCGCCTCCGGTCTCTTCGGCGGGACGGGCGGCGAAGGGGGAACGGGCGCGACGGGAGGTGCCGGGGCGAAGGGAGGGACCGGCTCGCGCGGAAGATCGAGCGAGGACAGCGCGTCGCGCGGGAGACCGAGCGAGAGGGGATCGACGCGGGCCTCGGCCGCGGGCTCCGCCTTCGGCGCTTCCGGGCGAGCCACCCAAGAGAACATCGAGGCCACCGAGCTGCGGGGCGGGGAGGCCGGCTCGGCGCTGATCGGCGCGCTCGCGGGCACCGGGCCCGGCGGTGCGATCGCCGGCTGGATGCGGTCCAGCTCGGGCTCCGTCGTCTCGGAAGAAGGGACGATGGGCGCCTTGATGACAGGCTTCTGAATGGTGCTCGGGGACGGAGGCGCGGTCGCCCCTGCCTTCGCGGTGAGCGGTCGCGCCCCCATGCCGCCCATCGCGGGCGGCCCCGAAGGCTGATCCGAGGGGACGGGACGCGCTCTCGCGACGGGCGAAGGAGGCACCGAAGCAGGCTTCAGCGACGGCGCACCTCCGCTCGGTCCCGTCGCCGGCGACTGCGGCGGCGTCGCGGGCGCAGCGCCTTCTCCGGTGCGGCCCCAGACGCCCATCGAGACCTTGCGGAGCGGCTGCGAAGGCGACAGGGAGCGAGGAGGCGGGCCTTTGGCGAGCTCGCTCTTGGGAGCTTCGGCGGGCTCGGCCGCGACCCGCTCGTTGGGAGGGATGCTCCGAGAGGTGCGCGCCGTGGCGGGCAGCTTCGACTCTGCCGGCACGGGCGGGGGGAGCGTCGCCGTCGACGGAGACGAGAGCCCGCGCCGCGGCGTCTCCGGGGAGGGCGCGCGCGCGAGATCCCCGAGCCTGTCGCGACGCGGCAGCTCGATCTCCAACGTACGCGCGTCGTCTCGGACGCTCTCGCGCGGCGGCTCCTCCGCGGCCGGCCGCGTCGGGTTCCTCATCTGCACCGTCGTGCGACGGCCGCGCTCGTCTCGGAGCGGGGGCTGGGTCGCGCCCGGCGAGGTCGGCGGCTGGGCGGGAGCGCCCGCGCCCCAGCTCGCCGCCCCCGCTGGCCGCACCGGCTCGATGAGCTGCGTGTTGCGCGGACCGCGTCGCGGGATGTCGACCCGCCCGACCGGACCGGCGGCGGGAGCGACGGGGGCGGCCGGCGAGCTCGCTACTTGGGGCGCGGGGCCCCGAGGCGACGGAGGCAACGGCGGGGTCGGAGGGGGGGCCGGGACGACGGGCCGGACCGGGGCCCGCGGTGGTGGAGCGGGCTGAGCGGCGCGAGCTGCCGCCGCCGCCTCACGGCCGGCCCGCGCCGCGGCCGTTCGCGCCGCCGCCGCCGGCGAGGGACGCGCGCCGCTCGTCGATCCTCGGTACACCTTGCGACCGAGTGTCCCTCCTCCGGTGATGGTCTCCGCCTCGTCGGGCCCCTCGACCTCGCCTTGGCGCACGAGCTCGAGCAAGTCGCGGGCATTGAGGAGCTTGCTCATCGCATCCGAGAGCCCACTTCAGCAAGCGGACACTTGCCGAAGACTAGCGAGACCACGAGCGATTTGCTCCCAAAACCGACCTCGATTCGTGCGGCAACGGCGTGGCCCGAGGACAACGCGTCCGCCCCGGCGAATCCAAGGCGGCCGATCATTTTCTTCGATGTCGACGGATCCGTAAAGCCCCGTGAGGGCCCATCACGGCCGCTTCAAGGCCGCGTCGACCGCTTCTCGGACTTTCTCTTCTCCCTCGAGGCTCGCGTTCGCGTCGAGGTCGGCGAGGAGCTTCTCGCACGGCACGAACTCTTGCACCGTGACGTTGTTCTCGGGTGGATCGCGGAAGGCGACGGTGTCCGAGCGGAGCGAGACCGTCCCCGCGAGCGACACGAGCCGCTCGTCCTTCGGGCCGGCGGGGCCCACCACCGCGACGACGGCGCAGCCTTTGTCCTTCACCGCGAGCACCGCGCCGAGGCTCGCCCCCCGGCAGCCCTCCCCTCGAGGACACACGCGCTCGGGCTCCGGGCGACGGTCCACCGAGGTCGCGGCCTTGCCCGCGATGCGCTCGAGGCGGGCCTGCACCTTGAACGCGATGTCGTGGACCATCGCGTCGTCGGTCCTCGGGATGATGCGCGGCCAGAGCACGACGACCCCGCCCGGCGCGCCCACCGACCGGCTGATCTCCTTGGAGTCGTTGGAGTTGCCGTAGTGCTTGGCGGTGCCGTCCTTGAGGCGGCCCTTCATGCCGTCGTCTTCGATGATGGGCTTGTCACGGGTCGTGGAGACGAGGCACCCCGCGAGAGCCCAGCTCGCGACGGCGACGAGCGCGATCGAGCTGGGGCGAGATCGGACGGGGACCGAGAAGATGCTTCGCATGGTGGGCGGTGTATCCTTGCCGGACCGTGCTCCCCCGACAAGTCCGAACCACCCTCGCCCTCGGCGCGGTGATCTCCACGATGGGCGCAGGATGCGGCCCGGATGGCGCGGCCGGCGGCGGCGGCAGCGGTGCCGGCGGTGGGGGCGGTGAAGGCGGAAGCGCCCCGATCGTCACCGTCCTCCACCCCGATCGCGAGCCTCTCCCTGGGCAGACGGAGTGCACCGTCACGATCTCGAAGAACCTGCCCTTCGAAGGGCACACCCACGTGCCCGTGTGCACCCCCGTCGAGTACGGAACGAACCCTCCCTCGAGCGGCAATCACTGGCCGATTTGGGCCGAGTTCCGGACGTTCGACGCGCCCGTCCCTCGCGAGATGTTGGTGCACAACCTCGAGCACGGCGCGGTCGTGATGCGCTATCGATGCGACGACGGCTGCCCCGACGTGGTGGACGCGTTCGAGCAGGCGTCCGCCGATTTCGGGGCCGACGAGCTGTGCTTGCTGAGCCCCGAGAACGCCGACCGGTCTCGGATCGTGATCGCACCCGACCCAAAGCTCGACGCCCCGATCGGCCTCTCGGCGTGGCAGGCCACGTACACCGCCACCTGCCTCGATCCGGAGAGCATCCAGGATTTCATCGAGTCGACCTACGGCAAGGGCCCAGAGAGCCTGTGCAAACAGGGCAAAGACCCAGCCGACCCGAGCACGGGCGTCCCCGCCTGCGGATCGTGATGGACCGCTCGGGCTCGCCCTTCGAGCGCCACGCCCCGACCCCGTTCGGGCTCCTCGCCGCCGTCGACCTCACCGCGTCGCTCGCTGGCTTCGAGGAGGAGCTCGAGCCGGAGGAGCGAGCCCACGCGATGAGCCTCCCCACCCATCGCCGCGAGACGTGGCTCGGCGGGCGCGTGGCGATGCGCCGCGCGACGAGGGCCCTCGACGTCCAGTGCCCCCCGATCTTCGCGACGGAGCGAGGCGCCCCCGCCCTGCCCGAACGCATCCACGGCTCCATCGCCCACAAGCAGACGGTCGCGGTCGCGCTCGCCGCCCCGCGCGCCGACACGAGCTGCGGGCTGGGGGTGGACGTCGAGCACCTCGAGCCTCTGCGCTTCGACATCACGCGTCGCGTGCTCGGCGAAGGCGAGCTCGCTCGGCTCGGCCGGATCCGCGATGTGCCCGCCGATCACGTCGTCCGCGTCGCGTTCGCGGTGAAGGAGGCGGTCTACAAGGCCATCGATCCGACGTGCCGAAGGTACGTCGCCTTCCGGGAGGTCGAGGTCGACGTGGACGCGTGCGCGCGCGAAGGGGAGGTCGAGGTCGTGCTCGGGCTCGACCCGGCGGCGCCGGCGCGCCTGTACGTGGAGGCGCGGTGGACGCAGCTCGAGCATCCTTCGGGCTCGCGGTGCGTCATCGCCATGGCGCGCGCGAAGGCGGCCCGAGGATGAGAGACCGCGCCTCGTCGCACCCGCCGTCGCTCCGCAACTACGGGATGCCGCACGTCCACGTCGGCGACTCCCCGGGCGCGCTGCGCCTCTCGAGCGACGAGAAGCCGGAGATCCACCTGATGGATTTCAACGAGCGCGAGGTGATCGAGAAGACGCTCTCGTCGATCGAGGAGTGCATCCCCTATCTCGACAAGGACTCGATCACCTGGATCGACCTGCGCGGGATCGGGCACGCGCCGACCTTCGAGAAGCTCGGGGAGATCTTCGGGATCCACCCCCTCGCGGTCGAGGACTTGGTCCACGTGCCGCAGCGACCGAAGTCGGAGGTCTTCGACAAGCAGCAGCTGTTCGTCTCGCGCATGGTGAGCATGCGCGAGGGTGAGCTCGTCACCGAGCAGTTCGGCATCCTCTTCGGCAAGGGGTGGGTCGTCACCGTGCAGGAGGAGCGGCACGTCGACTGCCTCGATCCCGTGCGCAGCCGCATCCGGACCGACCGCGGGCTGATCCGCAAGCTCGGCTCCGACTACCTCGCGTACGCCCTCCTCGACGCGGTGATCGACGGCTTCTATCCGGTGCTCGAGAAGTACGGAGAGATGCTCGACGAGCTCGAGCTCCACGTCTTGAAGACCCACTACGCGACGAGCTCGGAGATCTTTCAGCTCAAGCGCGAGCTGCTCGAGCTGAGGCGGTCGATCTGGCCCCAGCGCGATTTGCTCTCCCAGCTCCTGCGCGACGAGAGCCCCCACATCCGGGAGGAGACGCGCCGGTACTTCCGCGACACGTACGACCACGCGGTGCAGATCATGGACATGGTCGAGACCTTCCGCGAGATCGCCTCCAGCATGATGGACCTGCTGATGACGAGCGTCTCGAACCGCCTCAACGAGGTGATGAAGGTGCTGACGATCGTGTCGACCATCTTCCTCCCCATGACGTTCGTGGCCGGCGTCTACGGGATGAACTTCAACCCCGAGGCCTCGCGCTTCAACATGCCGGAGCTGAACTGGAGATACGGCTACCCCTTCAGCCTCGCGGTGATGGTGCTCTCCGCCGTCGTGCTCCTCCTCTACTACCGATCGAGAGGATGGATCGGACGGCGCGGCGACACGTTCGCGCGCGTGATGACGCGCATTCGCCGACAAGAGCCCAGGCCGCGACGGAACGGACAAAAGAGCCCGCCCGCGACGGTCGCGAAGAAGCGCGAGCCGCGCGCGGGAGCCTGAGCTCCGCGCGCGCGGAGGCTCACTTCCGGCCGAACAGCCCGCCGAGCGCGCCCGCGATGGAGCCGAGATCCGCGTTCTCCACGGCGCCGCCCGCGTAGCCGAGGGCCTGGTCGACGTAGGGGGCGATCGACTCGGGGAGGCGATCCTTCAGAAAGCCGATCACCGTCTCGGCGGCGGAGTGCGCCTGCGACTCCGAGATCCCGGTCTTCTTCACGATGGCAGCGACGAGCTCATCCATTCCGAACGCTTCGCGCGGCCGCCCGCGAGCGTCAACGCCCTCGGGCCGCGATCCGCGGAGATCCGGGCCGGGGCGTCGTCACCGGCTTGACCCCGATCCTCCCGCCGTTCGTGAGCAGGCGCGCCGACAGCACCCCGCCGATGAACCCGAAGAGGTGACCCTGCCACGAGATCCCCGCTTGGCCCGGGAGCACGCCGAAGAGGGCGCCGCCGTAGAGCATGAAGACGGCCACGCTCCCCACGATCGACCAGAACTTTCGCTCGAAGATGCCGCGCGAGAGCAGGTACCCGAGGTACCCGAAGACCAGGATGCTGGCCCCGATCGTGACCGAGTTCGACGCCGCGACGAGCCAGACGCCGAGGCCGCCCACCACCGTCGTGATGAGCGAGACGGTGAACAAGTCTCGCTTGCGCCGCAGCATGATGAAGAACGCGAGGACGACGAGGGGGACCGTGTTGGCGATGAGGTGCTTGAAGCCCCCGTGCAGGAAAGGAGCGAGGAAGATGCCGATGAGGCCCCACGCCGAGCGCGGATGGATGCCGAGCGCATCGAGGTGACCGCCGAGAAGGACCGTGTCCACGATCTCCTCCGCCCACATCACGCCCACCATCGACCCGACGATCGTCGCCTGGGCCTTCACCTCATGGACGAGGGCGAGCTTGGCGGCCGCGGGCGTCGTCGTCTTCTCGATCATGATGCGGCAAGTATGGGCTCCTTCCCGCGGGCACGCCACAGGTGACGCGTCGAGCGGGATTGGGTAATCGAGCGGGACCATGGAGGCTCGCCCCGCCGGCAAGACGATCCTCCACGGAGCCGTGCTCGCGGGCGTCGCCGCCGCGGCGACCGTCGCCCGCGCCCAGTCCCCGTCCGCCCCGCCGCGCTCCGAACCTTCGACGCCGCCATCGATCGAGCTCGTGTACGAGGCGCCCGTGGTCTGCCCGACCCGAGCGGACGTGCTCCGCGCGACCCACGCGCTGCTCGGCGACGGCCCCCGCGCCGGGCCGCTGCTCCGCGCGCGAGCGAAGGTCGTCTCCGGCACCGACGAGAGGTTCCACTTGGACCTCGAGCTGGAGCGGGAAGGGTCGACCTCACGTCGCACGCTCGACGCTCAGAGCTGTCAGACCCTCGCCGACACGACCGCGCTGCTCATCGCCCTCTCGTACGATCCCGAAGCGCTCGAGCGTGCCGGTGCGCCCCCGCCGGAGCCCGTGCCCCAGGCGCCTGTGCCGCCGCCGCCGCCCGAGCCATTCCCCGCGCCAGCACCGACAACGGCTGTCGTGGGGCCCTTGCTCGCCCCGATCGTCCTCCCCCCTCCCCCGCCGCGGCCGGGCGCGAAGCGCACCACCTTCGGGTTCCGGGCTCGGCTCGGCGCGACCTTCGGCGTCGCCGACATGCCCGACCCACACGCGGGGATGACGGGCGCGGTGGCGCTTCGCGTGGACGCGTACGTCGTCGAGGGCGCGTTCGAGCTCGGAATCGGCTCGACGGGGACGCTCGACGGGCGTCCCGACGCGGGGGCCGACTTCACCCTCGCGACAGGCATCTTGCGCGGGTGCCGCGTCCTCGCGCCCTTCTGGCCCCGTTACCCACGCAAGCAAGGGGCCCCCGAGCTCGAAGGCTGCGTCGGGATCGAGCTGGGCAGCCTCGCGGGAGAGGGCTTCGGGGTGCAGGACCCCGAGCGCGGAGAGGCCCTCTGGGCCGCCCCCCGCGTCGACGCGCGGCTCGGCGTCGGCGTCATCGGACCGCTCTCTCTCGGCGTCGAGGTCGGGGCGGCGTTCCCCATCGACCGCCGCCGGTTCGTGATCACCGGCGGCGACACCACCCTCGTCGTGCACGAGCCGGGGCCGGTCGCCGGGCGCCTCGCCTTCGTCACCGAGCTCGAGCTCTGAGCGAGCCGAGCCGAACCCTTCCGACGTCTCTCCGGCTCGTACCGCGGGAAGCGAGAGAAACAAGGAGCGCGTATGTGTCGAAGAGTCGATTGCCCGAAGTGCGGTAAGGCCACGTTCGCCGGCTGCGGCATGCACGTCGAGCAGGTGTTGGGGGACGTCCCGCGGGACAAGCGCTGTCGCTGCCACGAAGAGGCGAAGAAGTCCGAGGCCAAGCCCGCCGCCAACGACGGCGGATCGTGGCTCCGGAAGATCGTCGGGTCCTGACCTTCAGTCCCCTCGACGCAGCACCGTCTCGAACGCGCGCATGGGCTCGCCGCGGCGGAGGGTGACCTCCCGCGCTTCGACGAGCTCGAAGCCCTCGAGCTGGGCGGCGACCGCCGCCGGCTCGAAGGGGTGGATGAAGGGGGTGGACGAGGCCTTCGGTCCGTCGTGCACGACGACGAGCGCGCCCCCCGGCATCACGAGCCGTCGGACGGCCCGCGCGTAGGCGGCCCGCTCCGCGGGCCCGAGCAGGTGAAACGTCCCGCGATCCACGGCCACGTCGAACTGCCCCGCGAGCGGGGGATCGGTCACGTCGCCGCGCACCCAGATCACCGCGGACGCGTCCGGGCGGCGCTGCGCGAGCTCGAGCGCGACCCCCGACGCATCCACGCCGACCACCCGATATCCGCGGCGGGCCGCCCCGCACGCGATCGCCCCCGTGCCGCAACCCAGATCGCAGAGCGACGCGGGAGGGGGGGCGTGCTTCACGAGGGTCGCCGCGAGATCCGCCGGCAGGCCGTCCGTCTCCCAAGCGTGGCCGCCCTCAGGCGCGGCGCGATGGACGGCGTCCCACGCGAGCGGACGGTCCACGCCGATCCGCTCGACCGCGAACCACGCCTCGACGGCGCGCGCGATCGCCGCGGGGGGCGGGGCGGCTCCTCGCTCGCGACGGCGGCGCTCGGGGTCGACCGCGACCTCGATCCCGAGGCCGGGCTCCAGCACGAACCGCCCATCCTCGACGAGGGTCTCGATGTTGCGCGCGACGGGCACGGAGTCGAGCATGGCCCCGTTCATCGAAGGCACGACGAGGACGGGGCGTCGGGTCGTGAGCGCGATCGCGGCCACGAGATCGTCGAAAGCGCCGCTGGCGATACGGCCGAGCGTGGTCGCGCTCGCGGGGGCAACCACGACCGCGTCCGCCCACCCCGCGAGCTCGATGTGAGGGGCCGGCTCGCGCGCCGAGCCCTCCATCACCCACCCCGGGACAGGGGCGTGGGTGAGCGCGGACAGCACGCGCCGCGAGACGAACCGCCTCGCGTTCCTCGTCATCGCGACCCGGACCGAGGCTCCCCTCGCCTGCAGCAGCTCGACCAGCAGCGGCGCCCCCGCGGCCGCGATCGCGCCGCTCACCCCGAGCACGATCCGCCGGCCCGCGAGCGCCGAGAGGACGGCGCCGGTGGTCGACGGAGCCTCGCCCGTCGCGGGGGTGAGGATCCGGGCGTCGCAGAGCCGCCCGACGAGCTCGTCGACGATGGAGCGTGGGACGGGCGCCCCCGCCGCCCCCGCGAGGTGCTCGGCGAGGGCCTCGGTCGAGCAGGGCCGCGCTCGCAAGCGGTCGAGCGCGGCGGCGGTGAACGGCGCGGAGTCGCCCTCGAAGCGCAGGGTCGCTTCGGCGCCCACGACCACGAGCGAGGAGCGGCTCCTCATCGCGATCACCCCCGCTCCGACCGCATGGGACGTCGTCACGGCCGAGGAGCATAGACCCGTCGCCCGCGGATGTTTCAGGCTCCCGGCCGATCTGGTACCGATGGCCCATGGCCGAAGACAAGACCGGCAAGGCGGGCCTCAAGGTGCCCGTCGCCCTCGCCGTGACCGCGATCACGCTCGCCGCGCTCGGCGCGGCGGCGTGCGGAGACGACACGAGCTCGGGGGGAGCGCCTTCGACAGGCGGATCGGCGCAAGGCGGGGAGCCGGCGCAGGGTGGCCAGGGGGGCCAAGGGGGCCAAGGCGGGGTGCCCTCCGAAGGCGGCGCGGTCATCTGATGAGCGGCGCGCCGCCCGGTCGGGCGGCAACGAATCGGCGACGAGCTCCCGGAGGTTTCGCTCAGGGCGAGGCCGTCTTCACCGCCGAGACCTTCTTCGCGATCTCCGTCATGTCGAGCAGGCGCACCTTCGCGATCAGCTCGTCGACGGCGGCGGCGGGGAGCATGCCCGGCTGCGCGAACACGAGGAAGCCGTCGCGGAAGGCCATCAGCGTCGGGATCGACCGGATCCGCAGCGCCCCCGCCAGCTCCGACTCGGCGTCGGTGTCGACCTTGCCGAAGGTCACGTCGCGGTGCCGCCGCGACGCCGCCTCGAAGATCGGAGCGAAGGCCCGACACGGACCGCACCAGCTCGCCCAGAAGTCTACGAGCACGATGCCCTTGCTCTGAATCGTCGGCACGAAGGTCTCAGCGGTCAGCTCGATGGCGGCCATGGTGGTAGCGCTCCTTTGTCGGGTTCCCGCGTCGAGCGGGCTCGTCCGGTTCGAGCCGTCACCTGACGAAACGGTTCGACCGAAGGCCGAGTACGATTCGATCACGGAACCTTCCCGGGCCGGACACCAACGGGATCGCGGATGCAGTGTCTCGATGAGCCCCCGAGCGAGCGCGGCCCCTCCGAAGAGGAGAGGCCGGACGCCGAGGTGTCGGGCGCGAGGGTGCGCCCCCCCGCCTTCGAGACCCTCTACGACGAGAGCTTCGATCTGGTGTTCCGTGCCCTCCAGCGCTTCGGCGTCCCCGAGAGCGTGCTCGAGGACTGCGTCCAGGACGTCTTCATCGTCGCGTTCAAGAAGCTCGAGACCTTCGAGGGCCGGAGCGCCACCTCGACGTGGCTCTACGGGATCGCCGCTCACGTCGCCCGCAACGCCCGGCGCACCGCTCGGCGCCGGCCCGAGACGCCCACCGATCGAGAGGTGCTCGAGCGCGACCGCGCAACCGAAGAGAAGTCCCCCGAAGCGAACGCGGAGGACGCCCAAGCGGCGCGGCTCCTCTACCGCCTGCTCGAGGAGCTCGACGACGACAAGCGAGAGGTGTTCGTCCTCGCCGAGCTCGAGCAGCTGACCGCCCCGGAGATCGCCCAATCACTGGGCCTGAACGTCAACACGGTCTACGCCCGCATCCGCGCCGCGCGCGCCGCGTTCGACCAAGCGGTGTCGAGAGAGCACGCGCGCACCGCGCGAAGGAGCCCGCCATGCCCATGAGCCCCGACGCGAGGGCCCTCATCGAAGCCGAGCGCCGGCGTCACGGCTCGGCCTCCGCGCGGCCGAGCCGTGAGGCCCGCGAACGCGTCAAACGCAAGGTGTTCTCCGCGGTCGGCGTGGGTATCGGCTCGCTCTCCGCCGCGAGCACGGGGATCGCCGGCACCACCGCCGCTACGAGCGCCGGCGCGGCCACCGCTCCCGCGGTCGGGGTCGCGACGATCACGAAGGTGGGGCTCGGCGCGAAGGCGCTCGGGATCCTCGCCCTCGCCGTCGTCGGCACCGGGATCGTCGGCGGCGGCATCTACGCCTACGCGCTCGAAGGCCGACGCAGCGCCGGTCCCATCCACGCCGGTCCCATCCGCGCCGGTCCCATCCACGCCGGTCCCATCCACGCCGGCGCCCAACGCCCGCCGCAGACTGCCCTCGCGTCCGATCCGCCGCGGCGCCGCCCGCGCGCGCCTCGCCGACGAGGCCGTGGCCCCGACGGCGAGCGCGGGGCCACGACCGGCCGAAGCAGCGGCATCCACGCCGCGCCCGACCGACGACGGCCGCGGCCGCGCCCGCCTCTGCCGACGATCTCGCGAGCGAGACGGCCCTCCTCGGGAAGGCCCACGGCGCCCTCGGCGCGGGGCGCTACGACGACGCGCTCGCGGTCACGAGCGAGCACGCGCGCCGATTCCCCAAGGGGAGCTTGTCGACGGAGCGCCAGGCCATCCGCGCGATCGCGCTCTGCGCCGCTGGGCGCAAGCCGGAGGGCCGCGCCGAGGCCGGCTCCCTCCTCGATCGCAGCGGCACCCCCCTCGGCGATCGCATCGCCGCGGCGTGCCGCTGATGGAAGGTCGAAGCGCGCGTCGATTCGATCACGGACGCACGCTCCCCCGGACACTCACCTCTCGAACGACGATGACCAAGCGCGGAGCGTGAACGCTACCGCGCGAGCCGTCGCCCTTTTCTTGATCCGGAGATCGCCATGAAGATTCCCTCAATCAAGCACGTCGCGTTCGGCCTCGCCGCCCTCTCCGTGCCCTTGCTCACGGGCGCGTCGGGCAAAGGCTGCGGCGGTGACGTCACCGTGGGCAACGACGACCCCTGCGTGGTGACCGGCTGCAGTGGGCAGATCTGCGCCGACGAAGAGGCGGCGAGCACGTGCGAGTGGACCGACGCCTACGCCTGCTACGGCGAGGTCGGCATCTGCGAGCGCGACGCGAGCGGCGTCTGTGGCTGGCGCCCGACCCAGGAGCTGCAGGACTGCCTCGACGACCCGACGCCCCCCGGAGACTGCGTGGTGACGGGCTGCTCCGGTCAGATCTGCTCCGACCACGACGAGGCGAGCACGTGCGAGTGGACGGACGCCTACGCTTGCTACACCGACTACGGGATCTGCGAGCGCGACGCGAGCGGGGCTTGCGGCTGGCGCGAGACCCCGGAGCTCGAGGCCTGCCTCGCCGATCCGCGGGTCCCCGCCGAGGGCCAGTGCGTCCGCAACAGCGACGACGCCTGCGCCTCCGACGCGGACTGCGTGGCGGGCGGCTGCGGAGGCGAGCTCTGCTTCAACCCGGAGGTCTCGAGCGGCGTGTCCGACTGCGACTGCGAGGCCCCCGCCCTCGGATGCGGTTGCGTGCTCGGTCACTGCACCTGGTTCGAGTGAGCTGCTAACCTCGGGGCCTCTTCTTCGAGGAGGCCCCCCTTGGCCCGAACGCCGCTCTTCTCCAAGCTTCGCCGACTGCTCCGAACGATCTCGAGCGCCCCCACCCCCACCGTGGATCCAAAGGCGCGCCTCACCCACCGCCGCGACCTCCTCAAGGCGGCCGGGTTCGGGGTGCCCACCGCCGTGCTCGCGGCCTGCGGCGACGACACGGAGCCGCCGCCCGGCGACGAGGATCCCATCGTCATCGTAGGGGCGGGCATCGCCGGCCTCCACTGCGCCTATCGCCTGAAGGAGGCGGGGGTAAAGGCGTTCGTCTACGAAGGGCAAGACCGCGTCGGCGGCCGCATGTGGTCCGCCGTCGGGAAGTTCCCGGCCGCTCCCGATCAGCTCTGCGAGATCGGCGGCGAGCTGATCGACACCGATCACGAGACGCTGCACACCCTCGCCGCGCAGCTCGGGCTCGCCCTCGACGATCGCCTCACGGAGGAGGACGCCGGCTTCCAGCGCGACACCTGGTACGTGAACGGGGTCAGCGTCCCGGAGGCGACGATCATCGAGCAGTTCACCGAGGTCGCCCCGACCATGGCCGCCGATCTCGAGGCCGCCGATAGCGACGAGGCCGCGTACGCCACCCTCGATGCGACGACGCTGGACGCGTACCTGGTGGCGACCGTCCCCCCCGCCACCTATCCGGAGCTGCACGCCGTGCTGCAAGCGGCCTACCGCGGCGAGTACGGCCTCGAGAACGACCAGCAGTCGGCCCTCAACCTCATCTACCTCATCGGCTCGGACGATCCCGATCCGTTCCGCATCTTCGGCACCTCCGACGAGCGCTACCACACCCACCTCGGCAACGAGTCGTTCCCGCAGGGCCTCGCCGCCCTGCTCGACGAAGACCAGATCATCCTCGAGCACAAGCTGACGAAGGCGGCCGACGCGGGCGCCGGCTTCGAGCTCACCTTCGATGGACCGGACGGCGAGGTCACGGTGAAGGCTTCCCGGATCGTCTTCGCCCTCCCCTTCACGAAGCTCCGCGAGGTCGATCTCACCGGCCTCACCCTCTCCGACGAGAAGCGCGAGATCATCGACACCCTCGGCTACGGAACGAACGCGAAGGTGATGCTCGGGTTCGACACGCGCGTCTGGCGCACCGACCACGACGCCTCCGGCTCCCTCACCACGGATCTCTCCATCCAGCAGACGTGGGAGACGACCGTCGGGCAGGCCGGGGATCACGGCATCCTCACGAACTTCACGGGCGGCCAAGGCGGGCTCGACAGCGGCGAGGGCGAGCCCACCGACTGGGCGGCGATGGTGCTCCCCGATCTCGAGACGGTGTGGCCGGGGACGCAGGCCGCGTTCGATGGAACCGCGGTGCGCATGCACTGGCCGACGTTCGAGTGGTCCAAGGGCAGCTACGCCTGCTACACGCCGGGGCAATGGTCGTTCTTCGGCCTCGAAGGGGTCCGAGAGGGCATGGTCCACTTCTGCGGGGAGCACACCTCGCAGGATCACCAGGGATACATGGAAGGCGGGGCGGAGACGGGCGGCCTCGTCGCCGCGGAGATCCTCGAGGATCTCGATCTCTCGCAGCCCCAGGGGCTCGTGGACGCGCTCGGGGTGAAGCTCCTCATCCCCCAAGCCTGCTACCGCGCCGACCGCACCGTGCGCCTGAGCCCGTTCGCGCGAAGGCGGCTCGCGCGCGCGCGGGTGGCAGAGGCGATGCGACGCCTCGCGGACCTCGAGGCGGAGGCGGCCCGCGCTCACGCCCACGCCGCTGCTCCCTGATGATCGGCCTCCTCTTCGTCTGCACCGGAAACATCTGCCGCTCGCCGACCGCGGAGGGCGTGATGCGGCACCTCGTGGAGCGCGCCGGCCTCGCGTCACGCTACGAAATCGATAGCGCCGGCATCATCGACTACCACGAGGGAGAGCTGCCCGACCCGCGCGCCCGAAGGATCGCGCGGGCGCGCGGCTACGATCTCGATCACCGCGCCCGGATGATCCGGCCAGAGGACTACCGGCGCTTCCGGTACCTCCTCGCGATGGACGGGAGCCACCACGTGTCGCTCACGCGGCGCGCGCCCTCGGGGTCGCCGGCCACGATCGCTCTGTTTCGCTCGTTCGACGCGACCGCGCCGCGCGACGCGGAGGTGCCGGACCCATACTACGGAGGCGACGACGGGTTCGAAGAGGTGCTCGCGATGTGCGAGCGGGCCTGCGAAGGCCTCCTCGAGCGACTCGAACGTCCGCGCAAGGGAGCGTGATTTACAACACCCCCGGCGCGCTGCGCGCTCGCCGACCCCTCCCAGGCGACTGCGCTCTTCGACCTCCGTCGCGGGAGGGGTTGTACACCCCCGGCGCGCTGCGCGCTCGCCGACCCCTCCCAGGCGACTGCGCTCTTCGCGCTCCGTCGCGGGAGGGGTTGTGATCGACGACGACCTGAGGACGGCGATCGAGACCTCGCTATCGGAGAAGGTCCGCGACGCCCGCCGCGCCTCGGGGGGCAGCATCGCCCGCTCGTTCGTGGCCGATCTCCAGCGCTCGGGGCCGATCTTCGTGAAGTCGCACCCTTCGCTGGGCGCGGACGCGTTCGCGCGCGAAGCGGAAGGCCTCGAGTGGCTCAGGGAGGCCGGCGCCGTTCGCATCCCGCGCGTGCTCGCGACGGGGGCGACCGCGAGCGGCCGCGGGTTCCTCGTCCTCGAGCGCATCCCGGTCGCGAGCCGCGCCCTCGGTGCCGCCGACGAGGAGCGCTTCGGGCGCGAGCTCGCGGCCCTGCACCGCTTCGGGGCGCCGAGCTTCGGGTGGGACCGCGAGAACCTCCTCGCCGTGCTCCCTCAGGACAACCGCGCCACCGCGACGTTCGCAGAGCTCTACCGCGCGCGTCGCCTCGAGCCGCTGCTCGCGCGCCCCGAAGCGCAGCGCCTCGTCTCGGCGGCGCTCCGGGCGCGGTTCGACGCGTTGTTCGCGCGGCTCGACGCCCTCGTCGGGCCCCCCGAGCCGCCGAGCCGCCTTCACGGCGATCTGTGGGCGGGCAACCGCGTCGTCGATCCCGAGGGGGCGTCGTGGCTCATCGATCCGGCCGTCTACGGTGGCCACCGAGAGATCGACCTCGCGATGATGCGGCTCTTCGGCGGCTTCGGCTCGAGGGTCTTCGCCGCCTACGCGGAGGCGTTTCCCCTCGCCCCCGGCCACGAGGCGCGCGTCCCCCTCTTTCAGCTCTATCCGCTCCTCGCCCACGTCGTGATGTTCGGCGCCGGCTATCTCGGCGAGCTCGAGGACGCGCTCGAGGCCTCACTCAGAAGCCGGCCCGGCGCATGACGAAGCGAGGCAATCGACGGATCACGGCCATGATCGGCCCCCACGCCGCCGGCGCGTAGACGACGGGGCTCCCCGCGTCGATGGCGCGCACCACCCGCTCGGCCACGTCGTCCGGCTCGCCGGCGAACGGAGGCGGCTTCAGCCCGGCGGTGAGGCCGGTCTTCACGAAGCCGGGCTTCACCGTGACGACCCGCAAGCCGCGCGCGCGGTCCTTGTGGTCGAGCCCTTCGAGGTAGCGCGTGAGCCCCGCTTTCGCCGCGCCGTAGATCACGACCGGCTTGCGGCCGCGCTCCCCCGCGACGGAAGAGAACACGCAGAGCGTCCCTCCGCCCTGCGCGAGCAGCCTCGCCCGCGCCTCCTCGCAGAACAGGATCGTCTTGGTGAAGTCGACGTCGAGCACGCGCCGAGCGAGCTCGCGATCCTGCTCGAGGGCCTCTTGAGTGGCGAAGATCCCGGCCGTGACGATGATCGCATCGACCTGCCCGCCGAGGAGGCGCAGCGCCTCGTCGAGGGCGGGGGCGAACGTCGACGGGTCGGCGAGATCACAGAGGGCGACGCCCGCCGGCCGCTTACCGTCGGCCGCGATGTCCTCGGCGCTCCGGGTCAGATCGTCGCGGTCCCGGCCGAGCAAGACGAGGTCGTCGCCGCGCCGCCCGAGGATCCGAGCGACGGCGCGCCCCATGCCCTTCGTAGCTCCCAGAACGATGGCTTTCATGCGCGCGCTCTTCTTCGCACTCCCGAGGCCGGACTGTCGAGATCGAACCGCCGCGACCACCTCACGCGTCGATGTTTCTCGGTGTACGATGCTCCGATGGGTTTGCTTCACGCGCGCGCCGCCGGTGTCGGCCTCGCGGGCGCGGTCTCCTTCGCCGGTTGCTTGCTCGACTTCGACGGCCTCACGCCGGCAGGGACGGGCGGCGTCGCGCACACCGGCGGCGCGGGCGGCGAGGCCCACGCGGGAGGCAGCGGAGGAAGCAGCGCCCTCCCCTCGTGCGGGAAGAACGGATTCTGCGTCGACGTGCCGAGCGAGCTCGGCGCGCTGTATCGAGTCACCCCCGACGAGGAGTGCGCGAACGGGGAGACCGCATTCCGCGCCGGGCTCGACAGGGACGCGGTCCAGATCGCGGCGCCCGACGCGGAGTGCACCTGCGCCTGCAGCCCCTCCGAGGATCCGGGCTGCCCGAACAGCCTTACGATCTCCCTCTACGACGCCACCCAGTGCACCGGAAACGTGGCCACCCGGATGCTGATGGGGGGGCAATGCCTGGACGTGTTCTCGCGGAAGAGCGCCGGATTCACCAACCCCGGCGTCGTCCCGAACGCGCCCTGCGCGTCGGATGGCGCGCCCGCGAACCGGCCGCCGATCGAGCTCCCCAACGAGCGGTTCGGCTGCCTCGAGCCGGTCGATCCTTGCGAAGGCACGGCGCTCTGCGTACCCGGCGACGCCACGTGGTGCGTGATCGGAGACGGGGCGCTGGAATGCCCGGCCGGCCTCGAGGAGCGCTACGCGATCGTGCGCGACCTGCCCGAAGAGCTCGCGGACACCCGCGACTGCGCCTGCGATTGCGGGCAGTTCACCGGAGCGTGCGAGGGCGACGTCGAGCTCTTCAGCGACAACGAGTGCAACACGCTCGTCGGGTCCGCGGTCGGCGGCCTGTGCTTCTCGAACCCGGACAACCTCCCCCTGCGGCGGGCCCGGCTCACGATGAACACGGTCGGCTCGTGCGACGTCACCGAGTCGCTCTCGGGCGCCGTCACCGTCACACCGCGGATCGCCTGCTGCAACCAGCCGATCTGAGGCCTCTGTCGCGCCGGCGCACCTGCCCGCTCAAGGGACGATGCGCGCCGTCTCGATGTAGTCGAGCTCCGGGAACTCTCTCCGGAGGAACGCGTTGCCCTCCTTCTGGATGCGCTCCTGGCTTCGGCTCGGCTTCTCTCCATAGCCGGAGAAGATGGCGTCGACGACGCTCATCCCCTCCCCGTCCACGTCACAGATCGCCGCGAAGCCCATCGCGTCGAGCCGCGAGTTGTCGCCGTAGTTGATGAACACCTGGGTCGTGAGCTGCTTGTCGCCCGACATCGCGAACGTCAGGGTGCCGCGCTTGTTCCCGTGCTTCACCGGATCCGGGGAGAGGAAGGCCTGGCTCCACACCCCGTTCGCGGCGGGGACCCCGCTGATCCCGAACTGGACCACGAAGGGCTGCGGCGACCGGACGACGCGGAAGAACGCGACGTCGTCGTAGAACCCGATCTTCACCAGGTTGAAGAAGCGGTCGGCCACCTTGGGCCCGAACGACCGGCGACACGTCACCTGGAAGTCCCCAGCCGAGGTGACGAACTTCACCTTGAAGACGGCCGGCGCCGAAAGCGAAGCGCGGCTCGGATCGACCATCCCCGGGTGGGTCGAAGCCTTGAACGGCCCCTTCGGCCGGCCGGGAGGGGTCGCCATCGCCGTCGCGGTGGTGGTTGTCGTCACGGGCGCGGACGGCGCCGCCGTCGTCGCGGGGACGGATGAAGCGAGCGCGGAGGAGGAGGACGCCGCGCCGTTCGCGGCCGTGAGGCGCTCACCATCCGAGGGCGTCGCGTCGTGGTTCTCGAAGCTCCGCGCGGTCGCGGTCGCGGTCGCGGTCGCGACGACGGGCTCCTCGGCGGGAGCGCGCGGCTCCGGGGCGGGCTCGGCGCAGCCGGCGAGGGGCAACACGAACGCGAGTGGTAGGGCCTTCCTCATGCCGCTCGTTGTTCGACAGTTTCGTCCCCGCCGCTACCAAAAACGTAGCGGCGGGGCGGTCGGGAGCCTCAGCCCGGATCGCCGAAGAGGCGGACGGACTGGGCGCTCCGGATGCGACGGGCGGGATCCCACTTCGCGCGCGCCTCTCGGAAGGCAGGCAGGCGGCGCCTCTCCATCTCCTCGAAGTGCTCGCGTCGGGTGAACTGATCTTTGGCGAGGTAGATGCGCCCCCCCTCCTCGATGACCTTCTCGTTGAGGGCGTCGATGAGGGCCTGGGTGTCGTCGCGCACGGCGATGTCGAGGGCGATGCTGATCCCCTTCATCGGGAACGAGAGCAGGCCGCGGCTCTCCCGGCCGCAGTCCTTGATCACACACAGAAACGACGCCCCGCCGCGCTTCGTCAACAGGTCGAGCACGCGCCGCGCTGCCCCCCGCCCCGCCCCGTCCGGCAGCACGCACTGATACTGGGTGAAGCCGCGCCGCCCGTACATCCGGTTCCACTCGCGGATCATGTCGAGCGGATAGAAGAACGTCTCCCAGTGGGTGAGCCCGCGCTTCACCCGCGGCAGGTGGCGCCAGTAGTTCAGGGTGTTGAAGGCCTTCACCGTGAGGGGGGCGAGGGCGAAGCTCGGCAGCTCGAACGGCATCGTGACGCGCGGCTTGGGCATGGCCGCCGCACTCGCCCAGTCGCCTGCGATCAGCGTCCCCCGCCCCATGTGCTTTCCGCGCGAGAGGCAGTCGATCAGCCGACGGTGTACGGAAGCGATTACCTTCCCCTTGAGCGCGTCGATGTACGCGTCGATGTCGTCGACGCGCCTCGTCTCCTGCACGATCCACGGCGAAGGCACCCGCTTCATCTCGAGCTCCACCTCGAGGATGTGCCCGGTGAGGCCCATCCCGCCCACGGTCGCCCAGAAGAGATCCGCGTTCTCTCCCTCCGGCTCCGCGGTCACGAGCCGCCCGTCCGCGACCCGCATCCGAAGGCGCCGCACGTGATCCCCGAAGCAGCCCGCGACGTGGTGGTTCTTCCCGTGGACGTCGGCCGCGACCGCGCCCCCGAGCGTGACGAACTGGGTGCCCGGCGTCTGCTGGCCTCGCGGCAAGGCGATGGTTGAGCTGCTCGATCGACACCCCGGCCTCGGCCGCGAGCAGGCCGGTGTCCTCGTCGAAGCCGAGGATGCGGTTCGCGAGGACGGTGCTCGCCACCTCCGGCCGCCCCGGCGGCGGCAGGGCGCTGTCTCCGTAGGACCGCCCCAGGCCCCGGCACAGCACCGCGCCCTCCGTGAGCGAGACGAGATCCTCCGAAGCGCGCGCGCGCCCCGGCGCGCCGATTCTTCCCCAGCCAGACAAGGTCTCCATGGCGCGCACCCTGACAAGAACCCTCCGATCCGGTCAAGCATCCGGGGCCCTCTGCGCGAGGTCTCCTCGAAGCGTGCACGCGCCCTCCTCCACGCCTCCTCGAACCGCGCCCGGCCTCCATTGCTATGATTTTCATAGCAGCGATGCCCACCCCCTCCTCGCTCCGCTCGTCGCCCCTCCCAAGCTCGCGCTCCGCGCTCGCGGGAGGGGACGGCCACGCGCGACCGGGCGATCGTGCGGTTTTGCCGAGGGGCCGTCCGGGGGAACGCCGCGGCGGTTGCGGAGCGGTGGACGCGGAGCGATGAGGGGCCGATGACGGATCGGCCGAAGAATCGGCTCGCCCACGAGACGAGCCCTTACTTGCTGCAGCACGCCTCGAACCCGGTCGACTGGTACGCGTGGGGAGACGAGGCGCTCGCCCGGGCGAAGCGCGAGGACAAGCCGATCTTCTTGAGCATCGGCTACTCCGCTTGCCACTGGTGCCACGTCATGGAGCGCGAGAGCTTCGAGGACGAGGAGGTCGCGCGGGCCCTCGCGGAGGGCTTCGTCTCGATCAAGGTCGACCGCGAGGAGCGCCCCGACCTCGACGCCGTCTACATGACGGCGACGGTCGCGATGAGCGGCTCCGGCGGCTGGCCGATGAGCGTCTTCTTGACCCCGGACGGCGAGCCGTTCTTCGCGGGGACGTACTTCCCCAAGACGTCGCGCTACGGTCGGCCCGGCTTCCTCGAGGTCGTGCGCCGGATCCACGCCCTCTGGTCCACCGAGCGCGAAGAGCTCTTGGATCAAGCGCGGCAGCTCTCGGAGGCGGTGCGGGCGGAGGCCGCGCCCGAGGCCCCGCGCGGCGTCGACGCGCGGGCGCCGGAGCTCGCGGCGGCGCAGCTCATGAGGACGTTCGACGAGCGGTGGGGCGGCTTCGGAGGCGCGCCGAAGTTCCCCGCCCCCGCCGCCCTCTCGCTGCTGCTGCGGCAGCACGCGGCCACGAACGATCCCGCCCTCCTCGATGCGGTCACGACGACCCTCGACCGCATGGCGCGCGGGGGGATCTACGACCACGTCGGCGGCGGCTTCGCGCGCTACTCGACGGACGAGCGCTGGCACGTGCCCCACTTCGAGAAGATGCTCTACGACAACGCCCAGCTCGCGCGGGTGTACGCGGAGGCGTGGCAGGTCACCGCCGACCCGCGCTGGCGCGCCGTCGCGGAGGAGACGCTCGGGTACGTGATGCGCGAGATGCAGGGCGACTCGGGCGGCTACTTCAGCGCCACCGACGCGGACAGCGAGGGCGAGGAGGGGAAGTTCTTCGTGTGGAGCCTCGAGGAGATCGAGCGCGTCCTCACCGCCGAAGAGGCGGAGTCGTTCTGCGCCCTCTACGACGTGCGCGCGCGCGGAAACTGGGAGGCGCACAACGTCCTCTGGATGCCGCGCCGCCGCGACGACGTCGCCACCGATCTCGGGCTCACGGTGGAGGTGCTCGAGCGGCGCGCGGAGGCGGCCAAGAAGAAGCTTTACGCGGTCCGGCAGCAGCGGCCGAAGCCGCTCCTCGACGACAAGGTCCTCGTCTCGTGGAACGCCCTCATGATCGGGGCGATGGCCTTCGCGGGGCGCGTCTTCGGCCGGCGCGATTTCGTCGAGAGCGCGGCCCGCGCGGCGGCGATGATCCGAGCGAGGATGACGGAGGGAGGCCGCCTCAAGCGGACGTTCCGCGATGGCCGGGCCCACATCGAGGGCTTCCTCGAAGACTACGCGTACCTCGCGGACGCCCTCGTCGATCTCTATGAGGCCGCCGGCGACGAGGCGATCCTCGACGAGGCGCTGCGCCTCGCCGAGCACGCCCGGGTCGCGTTCGCGACCGAGGACGGGGCCGGCTTCTACACGACCTCCCTCGATCACGAGGCGCTGATCGTCCGCATGCGCGACACCACCGACAACGCGACCCCGAGCGCGGGCGCCGTCCTCGCCCGCGCGCTCTCGCGGCTCGCCGCTCATTTCGGGCGCGACGATCTGAGGGCGGTCGCCGAGGCCGCGGTCCGCGCCAACGGGCGGAGCATCGCGCGGGCGCCGCGCGCGTTCGCGACCACCCTCGACGTGCTCTGCCGGCTCGTCGCGCCTCCGGTCGAGGTCGCCCTCGTGGGGACGCCGGGGGACGCCGCGCTCGCCGCGCTCGATCGCGAGCTCGGGCGGACGTTCCTCCCGGGCGCGGTCATCGCGCGCCTCGATCCTTCGAAGCCGACCCGTCATCCCCTCCTCGAGGGAAAGTCGCTCGTCGGGGGCGCCCCCGCCGCCTTCGTATGCCGGAGCTTCTCGTGCGACGCCCCCGTCACGGACGCGGAGAGTCTCTCGCGGTCGCTGCGGGCCGCGACGAGCCGGGCGGAGGCGGACAAGCGCCCGTCCCTCGACGCGCCTCGCCTCGGCACCGCCGCCACCGCCGAAGCGACGCGAGCGTTCGTGAAGGGCAAGCCGGGCGAGGCGGGGGCGCTGTTCGATCTCACCGTCGGCCGCACCGGCGTGCTCGTGGCGAGCTACCGAGAGAAGGAGATCGGGGCCGTCGTCGCCCGCGCGATCTCGACCGGGAAGAACCTGATCGCGTTCGATCGCCAGCGCGCGACGGCAGTAGGGGACGCAATCGAAGGCGCTATCGGGAGCGGCAGCGTGGAGCGCACCGCGCTCGTGCTCGCCGCCCTGTTGCCGACGGCGGAGCCCGCGGACGAGGTCGTCCGGATGGCGCGCGCCGTGGCCGCCGAGGTGCGGGTGGAGCACCTCGACGTCCTGCTCGTGCCGGTGCGCCCCTCCGCGACCGAGCCGACGGCGGAGGCGCTCGCGCGGCTCGCCCAGGCGGGGGTCGCGACCCACCTCGGGGTGGTCCTCGACGAGACGCCCACGAGCGCCGAGCTGCCCGCCCTGCTCGAGAGGCTGCCGCCTTCCGCAGAGGTCGTGTGCGCGCCCTTCAACCTGATCGAGGGCGAGCGCGATCTACCTCGCGTCGTCCGCGCCTCCGGGCGCGCCTTCCTCGCGCTCCGCCCGCTCGATCCTCGCGTCGAGGCGGGCGGCAAGGTGCGCGTCGTTCCGCTCTCGCCCCAGCCGACCGCCGCCGATCTTCCCCCCGCCCCCGATCTCGCGTCCACCCTCGCGTCGCTGCTCGAGCTGGAGAAGGAGTATCGCGCCCGCATCGCCCCTCACCTCGGGCTCGCCAGCTCCGTCGTGGATCGCAACGCGCTCCTCGCGTGGGCGTCCGAGCTCGGGCGCGCCGAGACCGTGATCGACGACCTCATGGAGCTCGACGCCTTCATGGCTCAGTCCGTCATGCCGGCGCTGCGGTCTCACATGGCCGCCCTGGAGCAGGCGAGCGGGACCCTGCGCGAGACCGTATCTGCCTTCTCGGAGCGCTACCTCGTCGCCGTCGATCTCGCCCTCAAGGCCCTCGCTCGACACATCGCCGAGCGCACCGCCCGGGCCGAGGCCGCCCTCGCCGCCTCCGCCGGCGTCCCTCCCAAGGACCTCGCCCGGCGCGCGCTCGGCGCGGTCCTCGCCCACGCCGACGTCACCGCGACGCTCCTCACGGCGCGGATCTCTCCCCACGTCGACACGACGCCGGAGCCGCTCGAGGACGGCGGGGCCGCGCTCGATCGAGTCCGCGGCGCCCGCTGAGGCGCGCGTCAGCGGCGCCGCGACCAGTAGAGGAGCGCGGCGACCGCGACGAGGGCGAGCGCCGCCCCGAGGAGACCGAGCCAAGCGACCCGGCGTTTGCTCGGTGTGCGCGCGGCGGTCGAGTCGGAGACGAGGAGCGTCACCGCGCTCGACGCGGGGCTCTCCTCCTGCCGAGTCGAGGCGGCGGGCTTCGCGATCGCGGTGCGCTCGAGCACGGTCTCACCTCCGATCTCGGCCGGGACAGGGGCGGCGGTAGGCGCCGGGGCGGAGACGAGCGCCGGCTGCGCCGTCATGCGAACGGTGAGGGCGCGCGCGCGCTTGCGGGCGTTCTTGAGGGCGCCGTGCATCGCGTCCGCGTCGGGCCACCGATCGTCCATCTCGAACGAGAGCGCTCGGTCGATCACCCCCGCGATGCCGGCGTCGAGGCTGGGCATGCGGTCGCGCAGCCGTTGAGCTTGCTTCGTGGAAGCGGAGACGAGCAGCTCCGGCACCGTGCCGCCTTCGTGGACGAGCTTGCCCGTGAGCATCGTGAACGTCGTCGCCCCTACCGCGAACAGATCTGTCCTCCCGTCGATCTTCTTCCAGTGGGCGAGCGCCTGCTCGGGGGGCATGAACGCGGGCGTCCCCATCATCGCCGTCGAGCTCGTCGCGTCGGCCGCGCCCGGCTCCGGATCGAGCAGCCGCGCGATCCCGAAGTCGAGGATCTTGAGGGCACCGTCGCTCGTCAGGAAGATGTTGTCCGGCTTGAGATCGCGGTGGACGATCCCCACGCGATGGGCGGCCGCGAGCACGTCGAGGACGCCCTCCGCGACGTCGAGCGCCGGCCCGAGATCGAGCATCCGGCCCGCCCTCGTCCACCGCTCCTTCAGCGTCTCGCCCTCGAGCAGCTCCATGACGAGGAACACGGTCCCGTCCTCCGTCGTGTCCTCGTCGAGCACCTTGACCGCCCCGGGATGGCCGACTTTGTTCGCGAGGTAGCCCTCGCGCAGGAACCGCCGGCGCAGCGCCTCGTCGGCGGCGAGCTCGCGATGCAGGACCTTGATCGCCCCGCGCATCCCGTTCCGGTGCCGGGCCGCGTACACGGACGACATGCCTCCGCGACCGAGCGGCTTCTCGAGCTGCCACTTGCCTCGCAGGACCGTGCCCGGAGTCAGCTCCGCCGCCATCGCGAGCGACGGTATCACGGCCGCGAGGGGCCGCGTGATCGACGCGGCGTGCCCCGTGCCCTGGTCGAACCATCCATCGCCACGCCGCGCGGCTGGCCGCCGCATTGGAAGGGACGAGCTGTTCAGTCGCCTCGCCCAATCGGGCTCAGCCGCAGATACACTCGCCGAAGCCGGTGCCGTCCTCGAGGCACGTCTTCTCCCCGCTCACGCCGCCCATGCATTTGCAGAACAGGAGCGCTCCCGGCTGGCAGGCCTCTTCGGCCTCTCGCGCCGCGCAGGCGCCGTCCTCACAGACGGCCACCATCGCGCTTGGGCAGCCAATGTCGCACTGGGCTTCGCACGCCCCGAGATCTGCCTGGTACCGCGCGAGCGCGTCGACGTTGATCGCCGCGTTCGGGCAGCCACAGCAGATGTCGCCGTCTTGGACGACAACGCAGTCCGCCGCGACCTGACACGACTGATCGTATTCGCCTACGTCGACGACCGTCGCGCCTCCGCCGCACGCGCCCACCGCGACGAGCCCTGCCCAGGCGAACGAAGCGATCCAAGCCCTCATCCCCGTGAGCTTACGCCACCGCGGCCGCTCGAGGGCAGGCGCGCTCCGCGCCGGATCGCCGAGCGCGCCGCTTGGGCGGCCGCGTCTGGCGGGCGGCCGGCGGTGCCAAGCCGGACATTTTCGATAAGATGGTTCGATGGCCATTCGACTCGCTTGCGTCGCCTTCGCCTCCTTCACGTTGCTGGCGTGCGGTGACGACAACCCGGCCGCGGGCGGGGGCGCGGCCGGCGGTGAGGGGCCGGGCGGGAGTGGCGCGGGAGCGGCCGGCGGCGGGGGCGGCGACACCACCGGCGGCAACGGCGGCAGCGGGGGAGCGGGCGGAGGCACCTGCGAAGGATCCCCGGACGCGCCGACGATCCTCGCCCCCGAGGCGGGCCGCATCGACGTCGTCTCGGCCACGCTCGTCATGAGCGCCTCCCCCTTCAGCGATCCCGACGGCGGCAGCTACACCGGGGCCGACTACGAGATTTGGTCGCTCAAGAGCTCCGGCGATCTGAAGGACAGAGTCTGGCACGCGACGTTCGCGGGGGCCTCTGCGCCCGACGCAGTCACGCTCGCCGACGGCACCTTCGACGTCGCCGGCATGACCGAGCTCGAGCCATGGGAGGACTATGCCGTCCGTGCCCGCTATTCCTCCAGCGACGCTGGCTGCGGCGGGAACGGCCTCTTCAGCGACCCGCGCCCGTTCCGCACCGACGACGGCAGCACGTACCTGTTCGACGCGAGCGTCGTGCGCGACGTCTACATCGATCTACCGCAGGCGAGCATCGACGCCATCAACGCGGAGGCCTACCCGCCCGGCTGCGTCCCCTACGCGCGGAGCTATTACGTGGGAGCGCTCCGCTTCGAGGGCCAGACCTTCGACGACGTCGGCGTGCACATCAAAGGCGGCTGCGGCTCGGCGCGCGACCTGGGCGGCAAGTCGTCATTCAAGATCAACCTGGATTGGGACGATCCGGCCGTACCGGGCTGCCCGACCGAGCGGCGACTGTATGGCCAGAAGCATCTGACATTGAACAACGGCGTCCAGGATCAATCCGCGATTCACGAGTACCTGACCTATACCTTGTTGCGCGCGCTCGGCGCGCCCGCGTCCCGCATGGCTTGGGTCCGCGTCTTCGTGAACGACCAGCCCTATGGCCTCTATCAACACGTCGAGTCGATCGACCGCCGCTTCGCCGACCGCTGGTTCGCCTCGAAAGAAGGCATGCTCTACGAAGGCACCTATTGGTGCGATCTGTTGCCTCAGAACCTCCCCCCGGGGGACGAGGACGATCACTGCCTCACCCGCGAGTTCAGCCCCGACGCGTGCTCGGTCTCGGACCCGACGGGAGATCCGGAAGACTACGGCCCGCTGAAGGACTTGGTGAACGCGATCTCGGCCCTCCCCGACGGTGGGTTCTATCCAGCGATCGATCAGATCTTCGACTTCGACGAGGTGCTCACGGTGTGGGCCGTCGAGGCGCTGATCGGCCATTGGGATGGATACGCGTTCTGGATTCAGAACAACTATCGCGTCTACCACGACCCCGTGACCGACCGCTGGTCGCTCATCGACACCGGCGTCGATCAGACCTTCGGCGCGGATCTCGATCCGTGGTCGCCCCAAGGCCTCCTCGCCTCGCGCTGCCTGTCGGAGCCCGCCTGCGAGCAAGCCTTCGCGGACAAGCTCAAGCTGGTGAAGGACACGTTCGTCGCGCTCGACCTCGGGGCGCTCGCCGCCGAGGCGCGCTCCCAGATCGAGCCATTCGTCCAAGCCGACCCGCGCCGCGAGTACGATATGACGGGCTTCGACGATGCTCAAAACAACACACAGAGCTTCATCGCCGTTCGCCCGGCCATGATCGAGAGCTACCTGACCCAGCACGGCTTCACCCCCTGAGGCGAGCCGGCCGGCGCGGCCCCCGACGCCGCGGGCGGGGGATATACTCGGCGGCGATGCGGATGCCACCGTCGTTCAACCGCACCGTCGTCGTGGCGGCGGCCGCCCTCGGGATGACGGTCTCCGCGCCGACGGTCGGCTTCGCTCAGCGAAAGGGCGATCCCGCCGCGGCGGAGGCGCTGTTCCAACGGGGCGTCGCCCTCCAGAAGCAGAACGACTGGAAGGGGGCCTGCGACGCCTTCGCCGCGAGCATGGAGCTCGACCAGTCGGTGGGGACGCAAATCAACCTCGCGCGGTGCGCCGATCACGAGGGCAAGACGGCCGACGCCTGGGCGGCGTTCCGGCGCGCGAAGGCGTTGAACGCGGAGACGCCGCTCGTGCAGCGAAAGGCCGACATCGATCGCTACGTCGACGACGAGATTCGGCGTCTCGAGGGCCTCCTTCCGTGGATGCGGGTCGTCGTGCGCGCGGCCCCGCCCCTCGCGGTGGAGGGGTTGACGGTGGTGCGCGACGGCGTGCCCGTTCCCCTCGAGGGCCTCGCCGTCGAGGTCCCCGTCAATCCGGGGCGGCACCTCGTCGTGGTGTCCGCCCCCGGCTACGCCGAGGCGCGGGTCGAGGTGGAGCTCGCCCCTGGTGAGCACAAGGTCGCGACGCTGGACCTCGTCCGCTCCCGTCGAGGCCTCGGGCCTCGCGGGGGGCGCGGACAGGCCGATGGAGGGCCCTTGCTCGTCGCCGGGATCGCGCTCGGATCGGTGGGGGTGGCGGGGCTCGTCGTGGCGGCGGTGACGGGCGGGATCGCCGCCGCCGACAAGAACACGATCGACGATCTCGGCAGCGGTCCCTGCCGCACGCGCGGCGGCATCCTCGACTGTCCGGAGTCGGAGCAGCAGGCGGCGCGCGACGCGATCGACCGAGGAGAGGCGATGTCCCTCGCGAGCACCGTCGCGCTGTTCGCGGGGGCGGGGCTCGCCGCCACCGGCGTCATCCTCATCGCGGTCGGCGCGAGCGAAGGAGGCTCGATCGGGATCGGGGTCGAGCCCAAGCTTTCTCCCGGGTACGCGGGCATCACGATGACAGGACAGTTCTGAACATGCGGCGAATCGAGCGCGCCCTCTTGTCGATGGTGACCCTCGCGGCCGCGCACGGGTGCGCCTTCGTCTACGACTATCCAGAGCTCGGCGAGCTCGGCGGCGGAGGCAGCGCGGCCGGCGGGGGGGGCGGCGGCTCCGGCGGCGCCGCCCCCGGGCCCCATTTGCTCGCCGTGATCTACGACGGGAAGCCCAATCCGGACAGTGAGGACGAGGTCGTCGCCATCACCGGGCTCGATCGAGACGAGCCGAACGACCAGCTCTATGCCTTCGGCAACACGACCTATGGGCTCCAAGGGCCTCCCTTGCCGCTCGGGCTTGGGCCTCAGGTCTTCTTGCTCGACTTCGTGGAGGGCGTGCCCCACGTCGCGATGAGCGCCAATGCTTGCGGCGGTTTCGACCGCCCCATCACCCGCCGGATGAATCGTTGGTACAACGATGCAGAGTTCTTCCTCTCCGGCTCGCTCCCGACGCAGCCGCTCGCGATCACGACCTGGGGCTTCGCCCTCGGCGCGGAAGACGGCTGCCGCGGAGAGTCCGTCATCGACATCACCCCCACCGACGACGCGAGCGCCACCCACGTCCCGTTCGGCGCCATCTACAGCGGCAATGACATCTCGGTCGCCGGCTACAACGACTCCGACGGCCTCCTCTTCGAGACGGAATATCGAGATCCCGTCCTGGCCTTCTTCGGCGCGGCGTCCGGCAACGTGCTCGAGCAGCCGAACACCCAGAGCTCTTATTTCATCTTCATGCAAGACGACAGCTTGGGCGAGTCGCAAATGGCGAGCCACGTGTTCGACACGATCCCCGCCGATCTGTTCACTCCCGGCGGTCCACAATCCAGTTGGGTGGGCGGGATCGAGATCGACACGGTGAAGACGGCCTGGTTCACCGGCGCCGCTTGCGACATCGGCAGCGGCTGTGAAGAGCCGGAGCTGTTCCTCGGGACCTTCGCCATTCCCGACGCAGCACCCACGCTCCTGGTCAAAGACCCGGGCGTCCCCTCCGCGGGGACCAGCGTCGAGCTCGTGGATGGGCTCATCCTGATCGGCGGTCGCTACCAAGGCGAGCTCAACCTCCTGAGCGAGGTGTTCCCGGCCTCGAGCTGGGCCGTCCCCTTCGTCGCGGCGGTGGAGTCCTCCACGAAGGACGTCGTGTGGTCCTATCCGGCCGACGAAGACGCGGCGTCGTTCGACCCCGCCCGGTGGAAGATGGTGGTCGACATGGCCGTCGTCGGAAACCGCGAGACGGGCTCGGTGTGGGTCGCGGGCTGCAGCGCCCCGCCGACGGCAGAGGTCCTCGATTGTGCGACGTTCGAGCCCGGCAAGAGCGGCTTTCTCATCGAGCTCTCCCTCGCGACGGGGCGACCGGAGTGGACGAAGGCCATCGAGCTCGAGGACCCGAGCGCGGACGCGTTCGTGCCGACGGCGATCTTCGCCAACGACGAGGCCGTGTGGCTCGCCGCCTCCCACCGCGGCACTGTCGACGCGTTCGGGCAGTCGCTGACGACGGGGCCGTGGTGGAGCTCGGCGATACTGCAGTTCGCGCCCTGACCGAGCGGGGCCTCAGTGCTCGAGGGCGATCTTCCCGAAGTGCTCGCCGCGCGCGAGGTGCTCCAGCGCGCGCCCCGCCTCCGTCCACGAGAAGGTGCGGTCGACGACGGGCTCGATCCGGAGCGCTTCGAAGGCGCGGACCATGCGGAGCATCGCCTCTTTGTGGCCGACGAAGACGCCCTGGAGACGGACGTTGCGCATGAGGATGGGGAGCACGTTGATCTCGCTCGCGGCGCTGCCGAGGACGCCGATGATCGCGATCGTGCCGCCGGGCCGAACGGCCCGCAGGGACTCGGTGAGCGTCTTCGCGCCGCCTACCTCGACGACGAGGTCGACGCCGCGTCCGTCGGTGAGCTTCACCGCCTCGCGTCCCCACTCCGGCTTCGCGCGATAGTCGATGCCGTGATCGGCGCCCATCGCGCGGGCCCGCTCGAGCTTCGCCGGGGTTCCGCTCGTGACGATCACGCGCGCGCCCATCGCCTTGGCGATCTGGAGCGCGAAGATGGAGACGCCGCCCGTCCCCTGCACGAGGACGGTCTGACCGGGCACGAGGCCGCCTTGCTCGACGAGCGCGTTCCACGCCGTCAGCGCCGCGCACGGAAGGGTCGCCGCTTGGGCCGCGCTCATCCCTCGCGGGACCTTCACCACGTTCGCCGCGTCGAGCGTCATCGTCTCCCGAAGCACTCCATCGAGCGGACCGCCGAGCGTGGTGGCGAGCTTCTCCTTCGTGGGCTCGCCGGCGTGGAAGGCCTGGCAGAAGAGCGGGGCGACGAGGTCGCCCTTTTGAAGAGCGTTCACGCCTTCGCCCACATCGACGATCTCTCCGACTCCGTCCGAAAGAGGAACGAGGGGCAGTGGCTGCCTCGGGTTATACTCGCCACGCACCATGAGAAGGTCTCGATAGTTGAGGCTCGATGCGAGCATCCGAATCGTGATCTGCGATCGAGAGGCGCGCGGCTCTTCTCGGTCGACGAGCGCGAGCCGATCGAGCCCGAAGCTCCCGGTGACGACCATCGCTTTGGACATCGCGCGAGCTTCGTCGCGGAGGGCTCGAGGCTCAAGGGAATGGCGGAGTGCACACACGAGCCTTCAACGTGGGCTTGCTTCGCCTGGGCATCGATCCCTGATGAGTCGTGGATCCACCCCAGCCATGTCGGACAAACGCGCCGAATGAGAATCGCGGGCTTTCTTGACGATTTGCCGTGGCACGCCGGCTGCTAGGAGGCATTACGCCGTGAACCGCTTCCTCAAACTTCCTCTGGTCCTTGCGGGTGCGACGCTCGCTGCAGCCGCTCTGGCTTCAGCGTGCTCCGACTCCGATCCGTTCCAGCTCGGCGACGGAGACAATGGCGGCGGGACGAGCAGCGCCGGTGGTGCCGGCGGCGGCACGGGCGGCGCTGCCTTCGTCGACAACGGCGAGACGCTCTTCGCGGGCATCGAGGACGACCTCGTCACCGCGTGCGCGGGCTGCCACGAGCCGGGCGGCCTCGGCGACGCGCCGTTCCTCGCGACGCCCGATCGATACGCGAGCATCCTCGCTTGGCCCGGCATCGTCGTGCCGAACCCGGACGACAGCCTGTTCACGACCTACGCCGTGACCGGCGGCGGCCACAGCGGCACGAACATCGACTCCGTGGCCGGCCTGCAGGATCGCGTCCGCGCTTGGCTCGAGGCGGAGGCGGCCGCGATCTCCAAGCCGATCGACGGCGACACCCCTCACCTCGATCCGATCACCCCCATCCTCGGCTTCAACGCGATCTACCTCACCCCGCTCGACAGCAAGCTCGAGGGCGTCGCGATCACCTTCACCGCCGAGGAGCTCACGGACCACAGCCTCCAGCTCAACGACATCGAGGTCCACACGACGAGCGCGACCGGGCTCCACGTCGTTCACCCCGTGTTCGCGGTGTACCCCAAGGGCAAGGACGGCGACGCCGACCCGGTCGACTCCTTCGCGGGCCTCGACGCTCGCTACGACGTGAGCTCGTCCAGCGCGCTCGGGGTGGGGATGGTCATCCTCACCAACTGGGAGCCGGAGGCGAAGCTCGGGCTCGGCTTCGAGGTGGCGGAGGCCTACAGCTCTTCGACGGGCGAAGGCGGCGGCGGTCAGGGCGGCGGCGGGGCGACCGGCGGCTGCAACGACGTGGGCGAGTTCGACGCCTCGGCGAAGACGCAGTTCCAGAACCGATGCTTCTCCTGTCACGGCGGCAACAACGGTCAGGCGACCGCGGCCGTCGACATGAGCGACCTCCAGACGAACTCGGGCGCGGCGTGCTCCCAAATCAAGAACCGCGTCAACACCGCCAACCCCGCGCAGAGCCAGATCTTCATCACGACGGACCCGAACGGGAACGCCGCGCACCCCTTCAAGTTCGGCGGGGACGCGAACCAGTTCAACGCCTTCAAGACCGCAGTCACGACCTGGATCAACGCAGAATGATCTCAGCAAAGGCAGGAGCCATGATGCCGCGCCTCTCCAAAGCACTCACCCTCGCCATGCTGCCGCTGTCGCTGCTCGCGTTCGCGTGCGACAGCGCCGACCCCTCCCTCTCGGACGGCAACGATGGATCCAACGACGGCGACGGGAGCGACGGCTCCGGCGCCGGAACCGGGACGGGCGCAGGCTCCAGCGAAGGCGGGGGCAGCGGCACCGAGACGGTCGACCCCGCCCTCGCCGCCCGCGTCATCGACTACAACGAGGCGCTGCGAACGGCCGCCCTCAAGCTCACGCGCCGCCTCCCGACGCTGGAGCAGATCAACAAGGTCCGTGACGCGGACGATCCGGAGGCCGCCTACGCCGAGGAGCTCGACGCGATGCTCGCGAGCCCCGCGTTCAACGGCCGGATGGTGAAGCTCTGGCGCGACATCATGCGCATGGGTGGCGACGGCCTGGACAGCGCCCCTGCCTTCGCGGCCAAGCTCATGGCGGAGCAGCGCCCGTTCACCGAGCTCTTCACCGCCACCAGCGGGAACTGCCCGACGTTCGACGCAGACGCGGGCACCTTCGCGGACGGCGACTGCGCGAGCAACGCGCCCGTGCAGGCCGGCGTCCTCACCGACCCCGCCGTCCAGCGGCAGTTCTACGGCAACATGGCCTTCCGCCGCGTGCGCTGGGTCCAAGAGACGTTCTACTGCTCGAAGATGCCGGCGGAGGTCGTCGACCAGCCGACCCAGGTCGACGGCAAGGACTACACCTCGCCCTGGGATTTCCAGACGGTCTCCACGACCCCGATCGACTTCCAAGACACGCAGTCCGTCGTCTGCGCGAACTGCCACACGACGATCAACCACGTCGCTCCGCTCTTCGCGAACTTCGACGAGAACGGGATGTGGCAGAACAGCATCCAGGTCAAGACGCCGATCGCGCCCGATCCGGTGACGACCGAGATGAGCCACTGGCTGCGCGACGGCGAGACGCTCGCCTGGCACAACGGCCGCACCGTCACCGACCTCGCGAGCCTTGGTCAGGTGCTCGCCGAGGATCCGGCCATCAGCGAGTGCATGGTCGCGAGGATGTGGAACTTCGCGCTCTCCAAGGAGGACATCGTGACCGACCTCGCCACGGTGCCCTTCGGCGTGGTTCAGCCGCACATCGACGAGTTCGACAACAACGGTCAGGACCTGAAGGCGGTCTTGCGAGGCATCTTCCTGAGCGAAGACTTCGTGAGCTTCTGAGGCGGACGATGAGGACGACCACCATGAACCGCACCATCGACAAAGCCCTGCACGTCACCCTCGGCCTCGCGTTCTTCGCCGCTCTCGGCGCAGGCTGCGCCGACCAGCCGACGCAGCTCATGCCCGACGACAAGCACGACAAGGCGTCGGACGATCCCATCGGCGACGAGGCCGACAAGCCCGGGACGGAGCCCGGCGGCGCGGTCGGCGACGAGGACAACACGTTCGATCACAACGCGAGCCTCGGCGCGGACGACTACCGCGACCCCGTCGACATCGCCAAGCAGCGCGAGGAGGAGGGCTCCCCCGAGGTTCGGGCCCGGCTCCACTCCTGCCAGAAGCTGCAGATCACGACGCTGCGGAACATGCTCTCGGACTTCGGGGTGGACCTCGACGCGACCGGCAACCCCCCGACCGCGGGCCAGCTCGTGAACGGCGGCGGCACCGCGCTCGGCGCCGCGAACTACGCCGCTCGCATGGGCGAGGACATCGTCTGGACGGCGGCGGGCGCGGCGAAGGAGTTCGACATCTTCGTGCAGGCCGCCCCCGAGATCATCGCGGCGATGCCGAACCTCCCCCAGTGCCAGGTCGGCGGCGTCGGACAGCCGATGTTCGACGACGACGGCGCGGGGAACGTCACCTGCAACGCGAACGCAGTGAGCTGCCTCATCGGGCGGCCCGCCACCGAAGACCACCTCGCGATCTGCGAGAGCCTCATCAAGAGCGCGTCTTCAATCGATAACGGCAAGAACATCGCAGTCGCCGCGCTCCTCAGCGCTGCGCACTCTTGCGAGTGATTCGGGAGGAGATTCGGTCATGGCCTTGGACATCCTGAAAAACCTCGAAGGTCCCTCTCGACGCCGCTTCCTCAAGTGGCTCGGCGCCGCCGGCGCGCTGCTCGCGATCGATCGCTCTCGCTTCCTCAACGTCGTCAACGACACCGCCGGTGTCGCGATGGCGCAGGACGCGAGCTGCGCTCTCACCAACAAGAGCGTCCACGTCGTCGCCGGTGACGGCGGCTTCTCGTGGTTCCAGCTCTTGTGGCCCCACAACGAGATCGCCGCGAGCAACAACGACGCGTTCGCGTTCCACGCGTTCGGCCAGCAGGTGACGGCGACGGACACGGATAAGCCCTTCACCTTCGGCCCGGAGGCCCCCTGGCAGGCCTTCGACCGGACGAAGCGGGTCACCGGCTTCATGTCCGGGCAGAACCAGACGCACACCCCGACCCCCGCCTCCGCCGCGACCCTCGGCAACAACCAGAACCTGCTCGCGGTGTGCGCCTCGATCCAGCGGACGACCCCGTCGCTGCTGCCCGTGATCGGGATCGATCCGATCAACTTCGGCACCGCGGCCGGCGCCCCCGCCCTCACGAACGTGGGCGACGCGGACGGGATGGTCCAGCTCTTCAACAGCGCCGCCTCTCGGCAGATCCTCCAGGTCCCGCAGGACGCGGCGATGTACGAGGCCTATTACAAGGCGCTCCTCGGCCTCAACAAGGCGGCGGCGCGTCCCACCCAGCTCCGCGGGCTCCGCATCGGCAAGCAGGCGGCGAGCTTCCTCGGTCAGAACCTGGCCGCGCAGCTCCAGCCCTCCGACGCCGACCTCACCCGGTACGGCATCTCCGGCGGCTCGCCGAACAAGCTCCGCGAGCTCGCCAAGGCGCTCATCATCGCGTCGAAGGCGTTCAAGCTCAACCTGACTCAGTCCGTGATCACCCCCGCGATGCGCGACGACCCGCACGGCGCCTTCGGTGACATGAACAACCTCCGGGACACCGTCTCGACCCTCGGCAAGATGCTCGACTCCTTCATGGCCGACCTCGCGAGCTATGACGATCCGTCGTGCAGCGCGAAGTCCCTCGCCGACTCCGTCGTCATGACCTTCCACGGCGACACGCCGAAGGACCCGCGCGATCGCAGCGGCTGGCCGGACGGCACGCCGAACAACTCCAACTGGATCTACGTGATGGGCAACGGCTGGGTGAAGTCGGGCTGGTTCGGCGGCGTCCGCGCGAACGGCAACACCGATGGCTTCGACCCCACCACCGGCAACACCATCCCCAACGCCCAGTCGAGCAACACGAGCGCGCAAGCGGGCGCCGCCGTCGCCTACGCGGTCGCGAAGGGCGACATGCGCCGGGTGCAGGATTTCTACACCGGGCCTTCGATCGAGGGCATCGTCAACATCAACCCGATCCAGTAGCGCGCCCCTCGAGAGGCGCCTGCCTCATCGAGGGCCCGGCGGCCGGCCTCGCAGCGACCTCTTCGGTCGACGCAGCCGGCCGCTGTGCTTTCGGCGGGCGCGCGATTCTGCTCTCATGAACGACATGCGTTCGCGTGCTTTCTTCGTGCTCGCCGCGACCGGCTTCGCGAGCCTCCTCCCCCGCGTCGCTCGGGCCGAGATCATCGAGATCACCCCCGAGGACGATCTCGTGGCGGCCCTCGACGCGCTCTCGCCCGGCGACGAGCTCGTCCTCGGGGGCGGCACGTACAGCGTCGACGCGCGGCTCTCCGTGAGCGTGAGCGGAACGGAGGCGGCGCCCATCGTGATCCGGAGCAAGGAGGGTGAGGTCGCGATCATCACCCGCCCCGACGCGAGCCAGAACACGATCAACATCGAGAACGTCAGCTACGTCGAGCTGCGCGGGCTCGAGATCGTGGGCGGCTCGCACGGCATCCGCATCGACCACTCGAGCTTCGTGACGATCGAGGACTGCCATGTCCACGACACGGGCGACGTCGGCATCTCCGCGAACTTCGAGGGCTCGGACTACGAGGGGCTGCGCCTCGTCGGCAACCACATCCACGACACCGCCGGCACCGGCGAGGGGATGTACCTCGGCTGCAACGACAACGCCTGTCAGATGCACGACTCGCTCATCGCGGAGAACTGGATCCACGACACCGTGGGCCCCGACGTCTCCCAGGGAGACGGGATCGAGGTCAAGGAAGGCAGCTTCCACAACACGATCCGCGACAACGTCATCCACGACACCGGCTACCCGTGCATCATCACCTACTCCGCGGTCGGCAACGGGCCGCCGAACGTGATCGAGCGCAACGCGATGTGGGCGTGCGGTGATCACGGCATCCAGGCCGCGGCCGACGTCGTGATCCGCAACAACATCATCCTCGGCGCCGCGAGCGACGGGATCCGCAACCAGCCCCACCAAGCCGGCGTCCCCCAGAACATCGTCATCGCCAACAACACCATCTTGAAGCCGAACGGAGACGGCATCCGATCGGACGGCATCGCCGGCGCGATCGTGATCGCGAACAACGCGGTGTACGCCCCCAACGGCTCGGCGGTGCGGGTCCAGGGGGATCTCTCGAGCGCCACGATCGTCTCGAACCTCGGCCTCGGGTCGACCTCCAACGTGCCCAGCGATGGATTCTCGGCCACCGGCGATCTCGCGGTCGACTTCGTGTCGGCGAGCCTGACCGGCGCGCCGCCCGCCGACGTGTTCCCGAAGGTCGGATCGGCCCTCGCCGGCACCGGAGATCAATGGCAGCTCCCGGAGGACGACTTCAACGGGACGCTGCGGGGCGGGCAGGCCGACATCGGGGCCTACAAGTTCGATCCCGCCGGCAACCCGGGCTGGGTCCTGGCCGACGAGCCCAAATCCGTGCCGGCATCGATCGGGGAAGGCGGAGGCGGAGCCGGACAGGGTGGCGGACCGGTGGGCCTCGGCGGAGGCTCGGTCTCGGCCGGTGGGTCGACGGGCGAAGGCGCGGGGACGGGGGCGGGCGGCGGCGACGCGGCCAGCGACGGGGGCGACGACGGTGACTGCAGCTGCGACGTCGCGGGCCAGCGTCAGAGCGGCCTCGCCGCGCTGGGGCTCGTCGTGGCCGGCATCGCCGCGACGCTCCGCCGCCGGCGCGCTTCGTCGACCTGAGCGAATCGACGCGACGCTCGAGAGTTTGGTCTATGCTCCGCGCGCTCGCGTGGGGCGGATCTGCTCGCGCGCGGGCGTGGAAGCTCCTCGAGACCAGGGACGTGCTCATGAATCGAATCGCTGCCGCTGTCGCCATCGTCGTCATCGCCACCACCGGCTGTGGAGCGAAGGACGACACGGCCGGGAAAGAGTCGGCGACGGCCGGGGCCACCGGCGCGCCGACCTCGACCTCGACGAGCACGGCCTCGACCTCCACGGCGACGGCCGCCGTCGCCCCCTCCGCAACTGCGTCCGCGTCCGCGACCGCCGCCGCTTCGAGCTCGGCGACCGCGTCCGCTTCGACGACCGTGAGCGCGACCGCGGTCGCCTCGTCGGCTCCTACGGAGGCGGGCGGCACCTCGCTCGCCGGCTTCCAGAAGTACACGAACGGCCCCGGGAACTACGAGATCCTCATGCCGGGCAAGCCCCAGGAGGAGGAGAAGAAGCTCACGAGCGGCACGATGCAGCACAAGGCGAAGGCCTCGAGCGGGAAGAGCGTCGTGCTCGTGTCGTGGCAGGAGACGCCGGCGTCAGGGCCCAAGACCCTCGAGGCTCCGCGGGACGCCGTCATGAAGATCCTGAAAGATCCGAAGAGCAAGCCGGTCAAGGTGCTCGGCAAGTACGACGGCTTCGAGGTCAGCGGCTCCACCGCGGACGGGTCGGACACCCTCTACGAGCTGATGTTCGCGGCCAACGGGCGCTTCTATCAGATCGCGATCACCGGCATGTCCTCGGCGGACGCGCACGCCGTGTTCGACTCGTTCAAGCTCACCGGCGAGACGACGGCGAGCGCCGACGCCCTCCCCGCCACGTGCGAGCAGGCGCTGAAGCTCATGGAGTCTTGCATCGGCAAGGCGAAGGGCCCGGGCGCAGGGGCGGTCAAGACGCTCCTCGAGAGCAGCCGCGCCGCGTGGAAGAAGGCGGCGAGCACCCCCGCCGGCAGGAAGGGCCTCGAGGTCGGCTGCAAGGCGACGCTGGAAGCGCAGAAGGCGAACCCGCTCTGCAAGTGAGGCGCGGGCGGGCCTCGGACGAGAAGCCGTCCGGGGCCCGGACGCGGCCGGCGATCGACCCTCTCCCGCCGCTACGAAAAAGATAGCTGAAGGGGACGTCCGGTCCGAGCCATCGCAGTGCGGCGATCACGCGACGCCGTCCGCTCAATAGGCCGCGGCCTTGCCTCCCTCTCGGGTCGTGTCGGCGACGGCGCGGAAGCCTCGCGTCTTGGGGTCGACCTCGATGCAATTGGCGTGGCCGATGCGGTCGCGCTTCTTGACGACGTGGCCCCTCTTCTCGAGACCCTGCACCACCTCGTCGGGGGTGTTCGGCTCGACCGCGATCTCGTCGGGCAGCCACTGGTGATGGGCGCGGAACGCGACGGTGGCCTGGTCGAGGGGGACGCCATAGTCGACGAGGGCGCGGAGGAGCTGCGCGACCGTGGTCGTGATCGTGGGGCCGCCGGGTGAGCCGAGCACGGCGCGGAGCTCGCCGTCCTTCGAAAGGATCGTCGGCGTCATGCTGGAGAGCATGCGCTTGTTGGGCTCGATGCGGTTGGCCTCGCCCTGCACGAGCCCGAACACGTTCGGCTTGCCGGGCGCGGTCGCGAAGTCGTCCATCTCGTTGTTGAGCAGCACGCCGGTGCCGGGGATCGCCCACTTCGCGCCGTAGCCGGTGTTGAGGGTGTACGTATTGGAGACGGCGTTGCCGTCCTCGTCGACCACGCTGTAGTGGGTCGTCTGGACCGACTCCTTCCGAGGCTCGACGCCGGGCGCGATCTGCTTCGAGCTCGTCGCGTGCGCGGGGTCGATGTCCTTCGCGCGCTTTGCGGCGTACGCCGGATCGAGGAGGGTCTCGAGGGGCATCTTCACGAAGTCGGGATCACCGAGGAGGTTGTTGCGATCGGCGTACGCGCGCCGCATCGCCTCCGCGAAGAGGTGCACCTCGTCCGCGCTGCGCCACGTCGTCTTCTCGATGTGGAGCGCCTCGCCCATCCCCAAGAGCTCGCGCAGCACGACCCCGCCCGAGGAGGGCGGCGGCATGGTCACGATCTCGTGGCCGCGGTACGAGAACACGATCGGATCGCGCCACTTCGCGCGGTACGCCTTCAGATCGGCGGCTGTCCAAAAGCCGCCCGCCTTCCCCACCTCGCTCGCCATCGTCCGGGCGAGGGCGCCCTCGTAGAACGCGGCCGGGCCGCCCTCGGAGATCGCGGCGAGGGTGCGCGCGAGATCGGGCTGGACGAGCCGATCACCCGCTTGGAGCGCGGAGCCGTCCGCCTTCTCGAACAGCTTGGCGGTGTCGTGGAAGCCGAGCTCGTGCATCCGCTTGGTGTTCCGGGCGAGGTCCTTCGCGGTGACCGGGTCGAGGACGAATCCGTCCTTCGCGAGCGCGATCGCGGGGGCGAAGAGCTCCTTCCAAGGAAGCTTGCCGAGCTTCTCGTGCGCGGCCGCGAAGCCCGCGATCGTGCCGGGGATGCCGGCCGCCTTCGGCCCCTCGAGGCTGTCGCGCGTGGGCTTGCCGTCTTTGTCCAAGTACATGTCGCGGCTGGACGAAGCGGGCGCCGTCTCTCGGTAGTCGAGGGCGAGCTTCCTCCCGTCCGCGGTGCGGATCACCATGAAGCCGCCGCCCCCGATGTTCCCGGCGGAGGGGTGGGTCACGGCGAGGGCGAGCCCGACCGCGATCGCGGCGTCGACCGCCGACCCGCCCCGACGCAGGATCGCGATCCCGACGTCGGTGGCGTTCGCCTCTTGAGAGGAGACGGCGGCGTGGGTCCCGAGCGCGACGCGCGGAGGCTCTGCCTTGCCTGCCGGCATCGCCCGAGGGCCGCCGCGTCCGGCCGGGGGCGACGACGAAGACGACGAGCCGGTCGCGCTCGCCCCGCCCTCCGCCACGGGGCTCGTCGCGTCTCGACACGCGGGCGAGACGAGGAGGACGACGAGGAGCGAGAGCCACGCGAGGACCGGCGTCGTTCGTTTCATCGAGCGACGAAGGTACGCGCTGCCGGTCGGCTCAGGAAGCGTGTCGCGAGGCCCCGATCGGGCGCTCGGATCGCAGCGCGAGATCGCGATCCAGATCGGCGACGAGCTGCTCGCCGCTGAGCTCGGGGGCGGCCTTGCCTTGCATGAACGGCAGCAGGCCGATGCGCTCGTACGCCGGCATGATGCGCGGGCTGAGGAGGCCGATCTCCCGCAGGTTGGGCACCAGGCGCGAGAACATCACGTGCCTGAACTCGATCATCCCCTTCGAGCGGTTGACCACCCGCCGCCACTGCTCGCGCGAGATGCGGCCGTCCGCGAACCACTCGTCGTAGACCTCGTAGGCCATGAAGCGGTTCTTCATCAGGAGGGCGATCTCGAAGGCCCAGTCCTCGCGCTCGTGCCGCTCCGCCTCGGAGAGATCCTTCTTGATGTGCTCCTTGAGGGCGACCACGCCGTAGTGGACGTGGCGCGCCTCGTCGAGGATCACCCGCTTCAGCAGCTCACGTAGGAGCGGCTCCTTCGTCGTCCGGTAGAGCGTCCCGAACGCCCCCAGGGCCAGGCCCTCCACCATGATCTGCATGCCGAGGAACTTCATGTCCCAGCGCCCGTCCGTCATGAGGGCGTCCACGATCACGAAGAGGTTGTCGTTGATCTGGTAGAGCCGGTTCAGCTTCTCGTTGAGGTAGCGGCTGAAGACCTCGACGTGGCGACCTTCATCCATCACCTGGGTCGAGCCGTAGAGCTTGCCGTCGAAGAACTGCACCGCCTCCGTGACCTGCGCGGCCGCGAAGAGCGCCCCCTGCTCGCCGTGCAGGAACTGGCTGAGCATCCACGCGCAGATCGAGTAGTTGAACTTGGTCTGCTCCTTCGGGTCGAGGCGCACGCCCGCCTCCGCCATCGTGTCGAAGGCGATGAAGTCGCGCGGGATGAGCGGCACCTCCGGGCTGAGCGGATCGACGCTCGTCTTCCATGGCAGGTCGCGGTCGCTGTCCCACTGCCCTGCCTTCGCGCGCTGGAACAGATCGCGCATCTCGGGCTGATCCGACTCGTAGCTCCAGTCGAAGTGGGCGGTGTGGCGAGCCTTGGCGAGGGTGGGCCGCCCTTGCTTTCCGCGATGCAGGAGCAAGCCGCGGACGCCGGAGGGCCCGAGGGAGAGGAGCACCTTCGGATTCCGCATCTCGCGGAAGACGTCGAGCGTCTCCGCGAGCTGGTCGAGCTGGCTCTGAACGCGCACCGGCAGATGGTTGTAGACGGTCTCTTTGATCATGTTCTCGCTCCTTTTGGATCCAGCTCGTCCGCGGCGAGCGCGAACAGATCACGAGCCTTGTGCATGTGCATGCGAGCGACGATGTCGCTCAAGATCGGCAGGACACGCTCGACGAGCCGCGCGATGGCGTCGGGGCCCAGGTGGATGATCCGCTCGAAGAAGATCTCGCGCTCCTTCTCGAACAGCTCCGTGATCGCCTCGTCCACGATCATCAAGTCGCGCGGAGAGAAGCCCCGCTCTCGACCGAGCCCGGCCCGCGAGAGCTCGGCCCAGGCGTGCACGAGCCACGCGTCCTCGCGCCGCACGCTGCGGGTGCGGGCCGTGCCCTCCGCGCTGAGGAGGCCGAGCTCGATCATCTCCTCGATGTCGCGCGCGGGGACCCCGTTCGCCTCGGCGAGCTCCCGGACGCCGACGAGCTCCGTCGAGCCACCGACGAGGGCGCGCCCCTTCGGCTCTCCCAGGAGGCGGTGCTTCACGTCGGCGATGAGCTTGCGCTGCTCCTTGGAGAACCCGCCCGACTTGCCGCCGAGGATGGCGCGGATGGCGCGGAGGGGAAGGAAGCGCTCCTCCTGGAGCTGCTTGATGAGGCGCAGCCGATCGAGGTGCTCTTCGGAGTAGTAGGCCATGTTCCGGCCCGTCTTCTTGCCCTCCGGGAGGAGCCCCTCTTGGATGTAGAAATGGATCGTCTGTCGCTCGAGGCCCGAGAGCTGACAGAGGTCGCGCATGCGATACGCCGGCTTGGCGCGACCGGCGGCGGGGCCGCCGTTCGCGGGACGGGGAGCCTCGGCGCGGTTCATCACTCGACCTCGACCACGCAGGGCTCGAGCGGCTTCGACACGCACGCGAGGATGTAGCCGTCCGCCTTCTCGTCCGGATCCAAGCAGTTCGGCTCGCCGAGCGAGACCTTTCCGGAGCGGAGCTTCACCCGGCACGACGCGCAGCCCCCCACCGTGCACGAGAACGGCATGTCCACCCCCTGGTCCTGCGCCGCCTCGAGGATGGTGAGGCCCGGCTTCACGCTCACGCGGTAGTCGCGCCCGGACATGTGGACGGTGACGGCCTGGGTCTCGCTCGACCCCTCGTTGGTCCCCTCGCCCGGGCTGATGAAGCGCTCCTCCTTCAGGCGCGCGGCGGGGATCTTCCGCGCCTCGAGGGCGGCCTTCGCCTCATCCATCATCCCGACCGGACCGCACACGAAGAACATCGTGCCTTCGTCGGCGAACGCGCCGATCGCCTCCAGCTCCTCCGTGACCGTCGCGCGATCGAGGCGACCGACCCGGGCCGCGCTCTCGTGGGGCTGCTCGAGGACGTGACGGACGCGGAGCCGCTCACCGTTCGCCTGCGCGAGCTCGGCGAGGGCGGCCTTGAAGATGATGTCGCGCTCGGAGCGGCTGCCGTAGAGGAGATCGATCCGGACCGACGGATCGGCCTCGAGGTGGGTGCGGACGATGCTCATGAGCGGGGTGATGCCGCTCCCCCCGCCGATCAGGACGAGGCGCTTCTTCCCGGCCGGGACCGTGAAGTTGCCCGCGGGGCCCGCGACCTCGAGCACGTCGCCCTCGCGGAGCGCCTTCACGAGCTCGGGGGAGACGAGCCCGCCGGGCACCTGCTTCACCGTGAGGTGGACCTCCGTCGAGAGGTGGGCGGGGCTGCTCGCCGAGTAGGAGCGACGAACCGTCTTGTCCCCGACCTTGCGGACGATGGTGAAGAACTGGCCCGCTTCGAAGGCGATGGGCGCCCCCTGAGGGTCTTGCAGGACCATCGTGATCGCGTCGTCCGTCTCTCGCACGACCTTCGCGACGTGCAGCGAGCGAGAGGGGCCGTGCCCGCGGTGGCTCTCTTCCGCCTGCTTCTCGACGAAGGGGGCGGGCTTGTCCTTGAACATCCCGGAGACGAGCGACTTCATGTCGCGTCCGAGCTGAGAGAAGAATCCCATGCCCCGACGATGTAGACGCCGACCCGCCGAGCGTCAAGTATCACTAGACACTTTACTCGATCCGCCGCGCCCTCACGTATCGAATCGTCAGCGCACGGTCGCGGAGCGCCAGGCCTCGGCGAAGCGTCCGGAGAGGACGAACCGCGGGAACGTGAAGAGCTGCTCGACGAAGATCCGCGCGACCACGTCGAGCGGCGAAGCGAAGGGCGCGGGCGGCTCCGCCTCCATCTTGTGACCGCGGCCCTGCGCGATCATCGCCCCCGCCATCGCCCCGAGGCCCCCCACCGCGAGGGGCCACGAGAGGGTCGCCGCGCCCGTCCCCAGAGAGAGCACCCCGCCCACGAAGATCGGGTTCGTGATCGCGTGGATCGCGAGGTTTCTGCGGTCGCGGTGGGCGACCGGATAAGCCTGCCATTGCCAGCGAACGAGGTCCTTCGTGAGCAACATCGGCAAATCTTGCCCGATCGGGACGAGCCGGGCGACTTCGATGTAGCCTGCGCCCTCGATGCACACGCTCGTCGTCGGTGCGGGCTCGGCTGGATGCGTCATCGCGGCGCGCATGACGGAGCGCGATGACCACGAGGTGACGCTCGTCGAGGCCGGCCCCGATTACCCGATCGTCACCGACACGCCGGAGGATCTCCGCGACGGTCGCAAGAACTCCCTCAAGGCCCACGACTGGGCCTACCGCCACCGCCCGACGTCCCAGCGAGACACGACCTTCGCCTATCCGCGCGGCCGCGTCGTCGGCGGCTCCAGCGCGGTCAACACGTGCATCGCCCTGCGCGGTCACCCGTACGACTACGACGAGTGGGCCGCCCTCGGGCTCCCCGAGTGGACGTTTCAAAAGTGCCTCCCCGCGTTCAAGCGGCTCGAGCACGACCTCGACTTCGCGAACGAGTGGCACGGTCAAGGCGGACCCATCCCGATCCGTCGTCACCCGCCGGGCGAGATGGTGGAGTGGCAAGCGGCCTTCGTGGAGGCGGCGCGGCGCGTCGGCTATCCCGCGACCGACGATCACAACAACCCCGAGCTCCCGTGCGGGGTCGGCCCCCACGCGATGAACAAGATCGGGGGCGAGCGGATGAGCGCGGCCCGCTGCTATCTGACCGCGGCCGTCCGGCGGCGACCGAACCTCCACGTCCTCGCGGGGACGGTGTCGCGGCGGATCCTCTTCGACCGAGGGAGCTTCGCGGGGCTCGAGGTGGAGCGCGACGGATCGGTGGAGGTGCTCCGCGCGGACCGCCTCGTCGTCGCGGGCGGCGCCATCGGCTCCCCGTCTCTCCTGCTGAGATCCGGCGTCGGGCCGAAGCAAGAGCTCGACCGGCTGGGGGTCCCCGTCGTCGTCGACTCGCCGAGCGTGGGCCGCCGCCTCCTCGATCACCCGGGCACGGCCATCTTGCTCGCGCCTCGTCATCGCTTCACCGACGTCACCCATCCGGTGATCCAGGCGATGGCGCGCGCGACGTCGATCGGCAGCGATCACCCCTTCGACATGCAGCTCCAAGCCGGGTCGTGGCTCCCGCTCTTCGGCTACGAGCTGCCCATCGTCGCCCTCATGGCCGCGATCGGAAAGCCCTCGGGCGCAGGTACGTTCCGGCTCGTCTCCGCGCGCCTCGGGGACGCGCCCCACATCGAGAGCAAGTTCCTCGACGACCCGCAGGACCGCGCCCGCGTCGAGGAGGGGCAGGACCGGCTCTTCGAGCTGCTGCGCCAGCCCGAGCTCTCCGCCCTCGCCTACCCCATCCTCCCGGATCGCGGCGTGCTTTCGCGGAGAGAGCGGCTCCACGACTTCCTCCCCGACGTGACCGGCTCCGGCTATCACCCCGCGGGCACGGTGCCGATGAGCGCGGAGGCGATCGAGGAAGGCGCGCTCGACGAGCGCTGCCGCCTGCGGGGGGTGAAGGGCGTGGTCGTCGCCGACGCGAGCGTCATGCCCACCATCCCCAGCGCCAACACCAACCTGCCCACGATCATGATCGGCGAGCGCGTCGGAGAGTGGCTCCGCGAAGGACAGGACTACTGACGAGCTCGAGCGGGCGTCAGGGCTTGATCTCGAACACGACGCGGCCGACGACCTGATCCCCGTCGGTCACGACGTCGACGGTGTACTTGCCCTCCGGCTCGTCCGGGAGCTCGGCGATGGGGAGCTTGGAGGCGACGCGGATAACGTTCTTCTCTTTGGCGGGCGCGGCGTCCGCGGACTCGTGGTCGAGCTTGCGGTCCCCCTTCTTCCAGACGTGCCGGAAGTGCTCGCCGTTGCCGACGACCTGCACGTCGGTGACGGCGTAGAGATCGCCGACCTTGCCCGGACGCAAGGTTCGGATCTCCATCGAGAGCGACCCGTCCTCCCGCAGCGAAGGGCCGACTCCCGCCTCTTTGAGGGTGAGCGGCACCGGCGGCATCGCCCGCCGCCCGACGTACGCGAACACGACGCCGACCACGATGACCCCCGCGAACACCCCCGCCCCCACCGGCTTCCTCAGCCAGGCGAGGGGCATGTGGAAGAGCATGAAGGTCGCGAGCGAGAGCCCGGTCGCGACGAGGTACGTCGTGATGATGGGCGTGTTCGGCAAGAGCGCGGGGATGACGAGGTTCGCGCAGCCGAAGAGGGTGAGCGCGAAGAAGAAGCTCGACGCGAGCTTGAAGCGGAGGAGCACCCGATCGAACACGAGATCGAGGGTGGAGAGGATCGCGCACGCGGAGAGGAGCCCGACGATGACGTACGTCTTGGCCTCGATGCTCGCGCTCTTCCAATAGAAGGGCAGCAAGTAGAAGAGCATCCCTTGGAAGAGGTTCTTCATCAGGTAGCTCATGATGAAGAAGCGCCTCCGCATGCCCGGCCACGCCGTCATGAAATCCTGCTGAGCGCCGGTGCCGAAGAAGCGGAAGAAGAAGACGACGAGGAGCCACGCCGCGCCGAGGCTCAGGGTGAGCATGCGCGCGCGCTCGAAGCCCTTCGCCGCGAAGGTCGCGACGAAGGCGCCGAGGCTCAGGGCATAGGTGGTGTGGAGCCACCAAATGACCTTCTCGTTCTTCTTGACGAACTCCTTCAGGATGAGCCGAATCTCACCGAGCGTGGAGAGCGGCTTGTGCGGGTCCTCCGCCGGCTCGTGCCGCCTCGTCTCGGGCTCGATCGTCACCGCGTCGTCGGAGACGGTGCCGGCGCTCACGTAGCCGTAGCCGCCCGTCGGCTGGTACCCCGCGGGCTTGGGCGGCCGCGACGCGTTGCCCGGGATGTAAGGGGTACCTTGCTGGACCGCGCGGGGCGGCGGAACGGCGAAAGGTGATGCGGCGGCGGCGTTGGCGCTCGGCGCGGGCGCGCTCCCGTACGAGCCCGCTTTGGGGAACGTCGCCGGCGCGTAGCCCTGGGGCGCGGGCGCGGGCGCGGGCGCGGGGGGCCCCGCCGGTGAGGGCGCCACGGGAGGGGGCGCCGCCGACGGCGCGTAGGCCTCCGCGACGGGGCGCGGCGCGGGCGACGCCGCTTCATCGACGAGCTGCACGGGAGGCGTCGGCAGCGTGAGGTCGAACTCCGAGCGACCGCCCTCCGGATCGGTCGCGTCCTGATCGCGCCCAGACGACACGAGGAGGTAATTGCACCTCTCGACGCGGGCGTCGAGCGCCCCGGGGTCAGGCCGCCTCCTGCGCCCCCTTCGCGAAGAGCAGCATGGAGTCCCCGAGCTCGTGGAGCAGATAGCCTTCGCGGTCCCCGCGATCGATCGCAGCGAGGAGGAGATCGCGATCCGCGAACGCCTCGAGCAGCTCGAAGTGGCTCGTGCCCACCTCGTGCATGCCAGTCAGGATCGCGTCGACCACCCGCAGGGCGGTGTCCTTCCCGATCCGCAGGGACGTCCGCCCCTCCCCTGCCACGATGCGCCCATCGGGCCCGACCGCCGACTCGAGGGCGCGCACCACGCTCGTCCCCACCGCGACGACGCGGCCGCGCCGGGACCGCGCCCGCTCGATGGCGAGGCACGTCTCCTCTTCGATGGCGTAGCGCTCCTCGAGGGGAAGGCGCGCGTCGAGCTTCGGATCCCCGCTCGACGAGAGGCCGGCCCCGTGGGTGACGCGCACGATGTCGACGCCGTTCGCGCGCAGCGCGCCCATCGCCGCCCACGAGAGCGGCCGGCCCGCCGAAGGCATCTCGCTCGCCCATGGACGCCCGGCGTAGGCCGTCTGCACGTCCCAGAGCGAGGGCGCCGCTTCGAGGTAGGCGTATCGAACGGGGCGGCCCGATCGGTACAGCGCGCCGAGCACGGCCGCCTTGCTCCCGGCGAACCGCACCCGCAACAGCCGCTCGCTCTCGGGATCGACGTCGACGATCTCGGCCGCGAGCCCTCCCTCGAGCGCGATGCGGTCGCCCTTCACGAGCCTCGGAGGGGCCCCTCGATCCTCGGTCCGCATCGTGTCGTCGCCGGACCCGAGGACGAACGCGGCCGCCGAGCCGTCGTCGCGATCGAACAGGAGCCGCAGCTCGGCGCCGATCCCTTCGCGCTCGAAGCGGACCGACGCGGGACGGGTGGCGGCGTCGTTCACGACGAGGACGTCCCCGGCTCGAAGCGCGCCTCCGAGCGACGCGAACGCGCCCGACGCGATGGTTCGGTCGCGCGCGTCGACGAGCATGAGCTTCTCTTCCTCGCGCCTCCGCGCCCTCGTGGCGGGCCTCACGAGAGCGCCTCCTCGCTCGCGACCTGGCGCGTCCCGGTGGGGGCGCGCTCGGTCGACTCGATCATGCGCGCGATGCGGCGGGCGATGACCTCGGGCCGGGCGAGGGTCGATGGGTCGGCATCGGGGAGGGCGGCGCGATGCATGTCGGTGTCCATGTCGGTCGGGTCTACGGCGAAGCACCGCACCCCGTGGATCGCCAGCTCGGCCGCGAAGATCCGCGCGAGGTGATCCGCGGCCGCCTTCGACGCCCCGTAGGCTCCCCACGTCTCGTACGCGTTCACGGCCGCGTCCGACGAGAGGAACACGACGGTGCCGCGGCGGCGGAGGGCCATCGAGCCCGCGACCGCCTTCGTGAGCCGGAACGGCCCGAGCAGGTTCGTGTCGAGGACGCGCTGGAAGTCCTCGCACGCGAGATCCAAGAGGGGCACCATCGGCACGGGGCCGAGGTCGCTCGCGTTGTGCACGAGGACGTCGATCTCGCCCGCGAGCTCGGCGGCGATCTGGGCGAGCGGGTAGACCGCCGCCTTGTCCCCCACGTCGAAGGCGAGCGGGATGGGGGGCGGCCCCCCGCTGCTCTCTCGCACGAACGCGGCCGCCCGCTCGAGCTCGGCCCGACCGCGCGCCACCATCACGACACGACTCCCGCGCGCCGCGAGCTCGAGCGAGAGGGCCCGCCCCAGCCCTTTGCTCGCCCCCGTGACGAGCGCCACCCCTCGTGCTGCTTGTTGTCCCATCGTTGTTCTCCTCGATGGTCAGGCTAGTCACCAAGTGCCCACCGACTGTCCCCAGTGCCAATGGATTGGCAGATGGACATCGGGCCACACTCCTGGATATTGTCGAACGTGCCAAAACATTGGAGCGTGGAGTCGTGAACGAGACCGACATCGACGAGCTCGCGGGCCGCCTCTCCCAGTCCATCCGCACCCTCCGCGAGGGCCGCGGCCTCACCCAGCAGCAGATGGCGAAGGCCTCGGGCCTGCCGCGCGCGACGTGGGCCAACCTCGAGTCGGGCGCCTGCAACCCGACCCTCGCCGTCCTCGCGCGCGTCGCGAGCGCGCTCTCCGTCCCCTTCGAGGAGCTGCTGATGCCGCCCTCGCCCGCGGCCCGCCACTACCCGAAGGACACCCTGCCCGTCCGGGAGAAGCAGGGGGCCATCGTGCGGTCCCTCCTCCCCCACAAAGTCCCGAACATGGTCCTCGAGCGGATGGAGCTCTCGCCGGGTGTCCGCATGGCGGGGACGCCCCACTCCCCCGGCACGCGCGAGTACCTCGCGTGCGAGAAGGGCTCGATAGAGCTCATCGCGTCGGGGGAGCGCTTCGTCCTCGCCGCGGGAGACGTCGTCGTCTTCCGCGGCGATCAACGCCACGGCTACGAGAACCGTGGCTCCGTCGTCGCGGTTGGGTACTCGGTCGTGGTGCTGCGACCGGTGCCCGCGTGAGCCCCTGTGGGTCCGCTCGCCGCTCGGGCCCAGCGAGCGTCCGGGTCTCAGGCGGTGCGGCGGATGATGTGGAAGCCGAAGTCGGTCTCGACGACGCCGCTCGTGCCGCCGACGGGGAGCGCGAACGCCGCGTCCTCGAAGGGCTTCACCATCTGGCCCTTGCCGAAGCTGCCGAGGTCGCCGCCCTTCGCCTTCGAGGGGCAATCAGAGTAGGCGCGCGCGAGCTCCGAGAAGTCCCCGCCGGATTGGATCTGCTGCGACAGCTCTTGGATCTTCTGCTGGGCCTCGGACTTCGACCGCGAGGCGGTGGAGCGGGCCGAGCCTTGGTACATCAACAGGATGTGAGAAGCGCGGACGGTGTCGGGCATGAGAAACTCCTTTCGAGAGCTCAGCGCCTTGCTACCAAATCGACGGCGCGGCGGACACGAAGAACCGCCGCTCAGCCCTCGCCGAGCTGGGTCGCGAGCTCCGCGATCTCCGCCTCCATCTGCTCCCATTGCGCGATCGCCTCGTCGACCCGCGCGGCGAGGCTCTTCTCCTCGGCGTGGAGCTTCTCGATCTCGTCCTGCTTCTTGCCCTCGAAGAAGCCCGCCTCACACCAGCTCGCGCGGAGCGCGGCGAGGCGCTTCTCCTCGGCCTCGATCGACTGGGTGAGCTTCTCGCTCTTGTCGCGGAGCCCCTTCAGCCGGTTGCGCTTCTTCTTCTGCTCCTCCCAGCCGAGCTCGGGCTTGCCGGAGGCCGCCTCCGCGGCCGCGGTCGCCGCTTCTGCCTTCTTCTTCGCGAGCACCGTCCCCGTGTCGAGGTGATCGTCCCCGCACTTGTCGAGGTACTCCGCGTACGTGCCGGGGAAATCGACGATCCCGTCCTCCCGGATCTCCACGATGCGGGTCGCGAGCTCGGACACGAACCAGCGGTTGTGGGACACGAAGATCGTCGTCCCTTCGAAGGACTTGATGGCGGCGGCGAGGGCGTGGATCGCCTCCACGTCGAGGTGGTTCGTCGGCTCGTCGAAGAGGAGGACGTTCGGCTTCTCGACGGAGAGGCGCGCGAACAACAGCCGAGCCGCCTCCCCTCCCGAGAGCGCGCCGACCGTCTTCTCGACGTCGTCGCCGGAGAAGAGGGCCCGGCCGAGCTCGCCCCGCACGAAGCTCGTGGGCTCGAGGCGGCAGAAGCTCCACAGGTAGTCCAGCACGGTCACGCGCGGATCGGGGAGGAGCTCTTTGTGATCCTGGGGGAAGTAGCCGAGCTTCACCTCGTGGCCCCACGTCACCTCGCCTTTGTCGCGCTCGAGGCGGCCGGCGAGGATGCGCACGAGGGTCGACTTGCCGAGGCCGTTCGCGCCGATGACGGCGATGCGCTCGCCGCGTCGCACCGCGAGGTCGACGCCGGTGAGGACGCGCTTCTCCCCGTACGACTTCTCCACGTCCTCCGCCACGAGCACGTCGCGCCCGCTCGCGCGCAGGGGCTCGAACCGGATGCGCGGCGTGCGCCGGCTCGTCGGCTTGATCTCCTCGATCTCGATCTTCTCGATCTGCTTGAGGCGGCTCTGGGCCTGGCGAGCCTTCGTCGCCTTGGCCCGGAAGCGCTCCACGAAGGCGCGCTTCTGGGCGACGATCTCTTCGAGGCGGGCGTTCTCCGCCTCCTTGCGCTCGAGGATGGCGGCCTTGTCGCGCTCGAAGGTCGTGTAGTTGCCTTTGTAGAGAAATACCGTCTCGAAATCGACGTCGAGGATGTGCGTCGCGACGTTGTCGAGGAAGCGCTGATCGTGGCTGATGACGACGCAGCACCCCTCGTAGCCGGCGAGGAACCGCTCGAGCCAGCGGATGGAGAGGATGTCGAGGTGGTTGGTCGGCTCGTCGAGGAGGAGCACCTCCGGCCGACCGACGAGCACCTGGGCGAGGAGCACGCGCAGCTTCATCCCTCCCGAGAGCTCGCGCAGCGGCCGGTCGTGTCTCGCCACCGGGATGCCGAGCCCGACCAGGATCGCCCCCGCGCGCGCTCGCAACGTCGTCGCGCCGAGGACGCGGAGGCGCTCGTCGAGATCGGAGGCCCCGTGCACGTCGCCGGCCGCGAGGAGGCGGTCGCGCTCCTCGGTCGCGCGGGTGACGGCGTCGTCTCCCTCCATCGCGAGGGCGACCACGTCGCGCTCTTCGGCGAGGAAGCGGTCCTGCCGCAAGAAGCCGATGCGCGCTCCCTTCGCGAGGGTGACGACCCCGTCCGTCGCCGCCTCGTCCCCGGCGAGGATGCGCAGGAGGGTCGACTTGCCGGAGCCGTTCGCCCCGACGAGGCCGTAGCGAGATCCGTCGTTGAGCTGGAAGCTCACGTCCTCGAAGAGGACGCGAGCGCCGTACGACTTCTCGAGCTTGGTGACGCCGAGGCCCATGGGGGAGCGGCCCGCGGCTCAGACGTTGAACAGGAAGTGCGCGATGTCGCCTTCCTGGAAGATGTACGTCTTGCCCTCGACCCGCAGCTTGCCGGCGGCGCGGATGGCCGCCTCGCTCTTGTGCTTCACGAGGTCGTCGACGCTGTAGACCTCGGCGCGGATGAAGCCCTTCTCGAAGTCGGTGTGGATCGTCCCCGCCGCCTTGGGGGCGGTGCATCCGATCGGGATCTGCCACGCCCGGACCTCCTTCGGCCCCGCGGTGTAGAAGACGGTCATGCCGAGGAGCCGGTAGGCCTCGCGGGCGAGCGACGCGAGCCCCGACTCCTTCATCCCCAGGCTCGCGAGCATCTCCTTCTGGTCCTCCTTGGAGAGCTCCGCGAGCTCCGACTCGAGCTTGCTGCACATGGTGACGAGGCCCGACCCCTCCGCCGCCGCCCGCTCCCTCACCCGCTGGACGAGCGGCCCTTTGCCCTGCGGATCCGACTCGTCGACGTTGGCGATGTAGAGGACCTTCTTCGCGGTGATGAGCCCGAAGCCCCGGAGGATCTTCTGCTGCTCCGGCTCGACGAGCCCGAGGGCACGGACGGGCTTGCCCGTCTTCAGCGCATCGTGGCACTTCTGAAGGATCTCCGCCGTCGGCAGCAGCTCCTTGTTGTGGGTCGCCTGCTTCTTGATCCGATCGAGCGAGCTCGCGACCGTCTCCAGATCGGCGAGGAGCAGCTCCGTGTCGATGGTGTCGATGTCGCGCAGCGGGTCGACGCTCCCGTCCACGTGCACCACGTCCGGGTTCTCGAAGCAGCGGACGACGTGGAGGATCGCGTCGACCTCGCGGATGTGAGAGAGGAACTTGTTCCCGAGCCCCTCCCCCGTGCTCGCCCCCCGCACGATCCCCGCGATATCCACGATGCGGACCATCGCCGGCACGATCTTCTCCGTCTTGATGAGCTTCGTGATCGTGTCGAGGTTCTCGTCCGGGACCGGGACCACCCCCACGTTCGGCTCGATGGTGCAGAACGGATAGTTCTCCGCCGCCGCCCCGACCGCCGTCAGCGCGTTGAAGAGGGTGCTCTTGCCGACGTTCGGCAGACCGACGATTCCAACCTCGAGAGACATTCGCGTGCGCGTAGGCCGAACCGCGCACCCGGTCAATGCCCCAACGCACCCACCCCTCCCGCGTGGCGCCCCGCGCCACGCAAGGAGGGTCGCGAGCGAAGCGAGCGAGGGTGGGCAACCCCGCTACGAAAACAATAGCAAACACCCGCCGTGCTCTCGAACCGCGCAGTGCCTCCCCGGGGAGGCCGAAGGCCAATCCGCGCAGTGCCTCCTGGGGAGGCCGAAGGCCAATCCGCGCCCCCCAAACCCCAATGGAGCTTGGGTCAAGCGGGGGAGGCCGGAGGCCAGGGGGCGCAAGCCCCCCCTCAGGTCAGGCGACGAAGCTTCCGGATTTTTGCGAAGCAAAAATATCCCGAGAAGTGTCGCCCGGTGCGCGGCCATCCGCGCACGCGAAAAAAGAAAGAGCCGCGATTTGCTCGCGGCTCTCTCTCTTCACACTCAAACCTTCTCGTCGATGCGAGAGGACAAAAAGCGAAGCGCCCGTTCGACGGCGGGGGGGGTAACCGTCACAGGCGCCTCGACGATAGCTATATCCAATGTCCGTGCCACGACTGGCTATCCGCGAGTTAGGTGGGTTCGGCAGGACATCACCGCCTCTTTGTCGCGCTTCGCGACAGCACACCTCGCACGTCTGCAAACGCGAAACGGAATGGCGAAAGCTCGGTGAGCTTCGTCGCGAGATTGCACGCGTGGCCCATCGCCACAGTATGGTCTCGCCCATGATCCCCGAGCTCCGTAGGTCCGCTCGCCGCTCGGTGCCGGTCGGGCTCGCGCTGCTCTTGGCGAGTTGCTCGGCGCCGCCTCCGCTCCCCGAGGCGCCGACCGCGAGCGCGCCGCTCGCGCCCGAGCGACCGACGCGTAAGTCGCCGTTCGTGGTCGCGCTGGTGATCGACCAGCTCGCGATGTGGATGGTGGCGGAGCGATGGCCGTCGCTCCCCGAGACGGGCGGGGTTCATCGGCTGCTCCGAGAAGCGAACGCGATTCGCGAGCTGCACCACGGTCACGCCCAGTGCTCGACCGCGCCGGGTCACGCGGCGCTGTTCAGCGGGGCGGCCGCGCGCGAGTCAGGCGTCCTCGCGAACGCCAGGCTCGAGCCGGACGGGACCGCGGTGAGCTCGCTCTTCGACCGGAGCACGAAGCTCGTGACCGCGGAGGGGGCGCGCGAGCGGGCGAGCTCATCCGCCGCCGTCATCCGGGTCGAGACGGTGGCGGACGCTCTCCGTCGCGCCCACCCGGAGGCAGTCGTCTTGGCGCTGTCGATGAAGGACCGCGGCGCCATCTTCGGGGGAGGCCAGCGGCCGAACGCTTCGCTGTGGTTCGACGCAGAGACGGACGCCCTCGTCACCTCGAGCGCGTTCCCAACGATCCCCGCGTGGGCGGAGCCGTTCACGAAGCCGCACAGCGCCGCCCGCTACCGAGGGGAGCCGTGGGTACCCCTCGATCCGAAGTGGCTGGCCGCTCACGTAGATCTGCCCGCCGCCGACATCGGCCAGGGGGACTTCAATGGTCTCTTACCGAAGTTCCCTCACGACCTCGCCCACGCGAAGAAGCCGGAGAAGGCGTTCGTCGCGACGCCGCAAGCGGACGCGATGCTCGTGGACGCGACCATCGCCGCCCTCGGCGACGCGGCGCGAGAGGACGCCCCGACCCTCGTCGCGGTGAGCCTCTCCGCGACCGACTACATCGGGCACGTATTCGGGCCGGACGCGCCCGAGGCGTGGGACCAGATGCTCCGGCTCGACGCCGAGCTCGGGCGCCTGCTCGACGCGCTCGATCGCACCCTCGGTCCAGGGGGCTACGCGATCGTGCTGAGCGCGGACCACGGCGTGGGATCGACCCCCGAGGTGACGAACCACGCGCCCTGCGCCCGCCCCGCGTCGGATCGATATCAGCGGCCGTGCGAGAAGGCGGTCCGGCTGCGCGCCACGGATCTAGCCGCCGCCGCCGAGAAGGCGGTCGACGACGCGCTCGGAGCGGGCGACTGGGTCCTCGGGGTGAGCGAGCCGTTCGTGGTGCTGCGGCCCGCGACGCGCGCGCGACCGAAGGCCGACCTCGACAAGGCGGTGGCCGCCATCCAGAGCGCGCTCGCGAAGATGCCCGGCGTGGCGAGGACGATAGACATCCGGAGCGAGCCCGCGGACTGCCCTCCTCCGAGCGACGAGTCGCTCGATGCACTACTTTGCCGCTCTGTGCGCCCTTCGCAAGCGGAGCCATTCGGTGACATCTTCATCGTGGCGCAGCCGGGCTCGTTCATCGACACCGGCTACGTCGAAGGAGACGGCGTGAACCACGGGACTCCCTACCTCTTCGATCGGGCGGTGCCGCTCGTGGTGCGAGCCCCGAGGGAGGCGCCCGCGCCGGCGGCCGCGCTACCGCGGCTCGATGCGGTCCCCGTCGTCGACCAGCGCGCGTATGCCGCGACGGTCGCGGGCCTGCTCGGGATCTCCCCGCCCAGCGCCGCGAAGGGCGGCGCCGATCTGTCGAGAGAGAAGAGAGCCCCATGAGCATCGTGCGTCCGAGCAGCGTGCGTTCGATCCTGTTCGCCTCCGCCTTGGCGCTCGGCTGCGCGAGCTCGAGCCCGGAGGCGGAGCCGCCGCCCGGCCCCCGCGAGGATCGCGCGGCGCCGTCCCCTTCGGTCGTCCCGAGGGACGGGTGCGTGTGCGGGACGGAGCCGGGCTGCCCGCCCTGCCCTGCGCCGAGCGCGTCGTCGGCGAGCGCAGCGGGCCCCGACAAGCCTCCCGTGGAGACGCGCGGCACCTTCCCCCCGAAGGACATCGCGCCCCCGGAGGAGCGCACGAAGAAGCCGGGCGACGGGGCGTGGGCTCCCCTCACGGTGCACCGGAGCAAGGGCGCGGACTCCCCCCTCTACACGACCGTCCTCCACCCTCACAAGGTGCGGGGGGACGTCGTCGTCCAGCTCGTGGCCATCGATCTCTCGCGGGTCTCCATGGACCTCGTCCTCGGCACCGACGAGCCCGAGGGGGTCTCGTTCCCGAAGGAGAAGAAGCCCGGCCTCGTCGGACCGAGCGCCTTCGACGATCTCATCGCGGTGACGAACGGCGGCTTCAAGAAGCGCCACGGCGGGCACGGGGTGGGCGTGATGGGAGAGACGGCGGTGAAGCCGTCCCCGCAGTTCTGCACCTACGCCAAGACGAAGGGCGGCAAGTACCTCGTCGGCACCTACGAGAAGATCGCGCCCGATCTCGCGGACGGCTTCGAGTGGTTCCGGCAGACGCCGCCCTGCCTGGTCGAGAACGGGGTGAAGAACCCGGACACGATGAACGAGAGCAAGGCGCGAAGGTGGGGGCGCGCCGAGGACGGCAAGAGCGAGATCCGCCGCAGCGCGGTCGGCTTCGCGACCGACGATCGGATCCTCTACTTCGCGATCGGGGACTGGGTCACGCCGGCCTGGCTCTCCGACGCCCTCGTCGCGGCCGGGCTCCAGCGCGCGGCCGAGCTCGACATCAACTGGTCGTACACCCGCTTCATCGTCTACGAGCGCGCGGGCACGGAGCTCGTGGCGACGTCGCCGCTGCTGACGGAGCTCAAGGCGCCGAAGCGCGAGTACGTCAAGGAGCCGAGCCAGCGCGACTTCTTCACCCTCCGCTGGAAGGCGAAGTAGCGGGCGCAGGGGCGATCGCGAACGAGACGAGGACGAGGAGCGAGAATCCGAGCGCGTTCGCGACCCCGTGGAAGGCGACCATCGTCGCGAAGCCGATGGCGGGCTCGCCCGCCCCCCGCCCGGCGGAGCCGCTCGTCGTGAACGCGATCGCGAACGCCATCGACAGGACGAGAGAGAGGGCGGCGACGACGGCGAGCGCGGCCGCGAGGCGGGCGCCCGGAGCCGAGCTTTCGAAGCGCCGACGCGCGGTGATCACGAGCAGCGACGCGAAGGTCAACATCCCGATCCCGAGCGCGATCGCGGCCGGCATCTCGAGGGCGTGAGAGATGGTGATCCCGGCCGCGACGAGGGGGATGCCGAGGGCGACCACCGTCGCCGCGATCCGGTAGGCGTGGACGAGGGCCGGCCGCACGGGGGCGCCGCGACCGAAGAGCTCTCGCCCGAGGAGACCGATGGCGACGGGGGCGGCGAACCCGGCGTAGTGGAAGTGGTTCGCGGTGAACGTCACGACCGGCTCGCGAAAGCCGAGCGGCTCGATGCCGCCCCGGGACGCGGCGAGCCAAGCCGCGCCGACGACGAGGTAGAGGTGGCCGAGATCGAGGACGATCTCGTGGAGGGGCTGGCCGCGGCGCCGGAGCCGCGCGAGCGCGAACAGGGCCCCGACGACGGTGGCCGCGAGCCACGCGAACGCGAGGGCGAGCGCGATCTCCCCGCGGGCGCCGATGAAGCTGGCGACCGCGACGGGGGCCCCCAGGGACGCAGCGAGGGACGCGATCTCGTGCCTCGAGCGCGGACCGCGGGGGGCGGTTCGCTCGACCGCGTAGAGCCCGACCGGCACGACCACGCCCGCGCCCAGGGCGAGGAGGATGGTGGCGAGATCCCCGAACACGCCCGTCGCGACACCGAAGAGCCACGCCGCCGCCGCGACGACGGTAGACCGCAAGAGGAGCCGGCGACTGAGGGGTTCCATCGAGCTCACTTCGAAGGATCGCGGGCCCCGAGCCGGGCGAGCGTCCGCACGAGCTCGTCCTCGCGCACGTCGATGTGCTCGACGACCCGCCCGTAGAGCATGGCGGTGGGGACGCGCTGCTTTCGCCCCTCTTGCCCGACCCCGAGCTCGCGCTCGAGGCGATGGAGCTCGAAGAGGACGATCCGCTCGAGGCGCGTCAGGCCGTCGCGCACGTCGGGCAGACCCTCGTGAGGAGACGGCGCCGGGCTTCGATCACGCACGCAGCTTCTCCCGAACCTCGGCGACGGGCATCGTCGCCCAGCGCGGACCGACCTCGTCGTTCACCCCGAACGTCCGCGTCAGCATGCGATCGACGTAGAGCGTCCCCGCGAGGTGATCGACCTCGTGCTGGAGGATGCGCGCCGGCCACCCGGCCGCGTGCCACTCGATGGGCTGGCCCTTCTCGTCAGTGCCGCGCACGACGACCTCCAGCGCGCGCTCGACGAGGGCGCTGTAGGAGGGCACGCTCAGGCAGCCCTCGAAGAAGGTGGCCCGGCCCTCCCCCACGATCTCGAGGGTGGGGTTCACGATCGTGCGCAGGGCGAACGGGACGCGGCCCCTGACCGCGCGCGCCTCGGGCGGGAGGTTTGCCATGAGTCGCTCTGCGTCCTCGAGCACGATGACGCGCTTCGCGACGCCGATCTGCGGCGCCGCCAGGCCGACCCCGGGCGCTCTCCTCATCGCCTCCACCATCGTTCGAACGAGGGCGAGGAGCGGCTTCTGGCCGAGCTCTTCCGGCGCGACGTCGGCGGCGACGCCTCGAAGGACAGGGTGCCCGGCGCGAACGATGTCGTGCTTTGCCACGGGACGAGGAGCTTTCTACCGCGTCTCGCTTCGAGGCGCGACACCCTCTCTGCTAACGTACGGCGCCATGCCTGCCCACCACGTCGTGCTCATCCCGGGGGATGGAATCGGTCCGAGCATCTCCGAGAGCGTCCAGAAGATCCTCGCCGCGGCCGGGGTCGAGATCGAGTGGCACGAGCACGTGGCCGGCGTCGCCGCGATCGCCAAGGGTAAGGACGTGATGCCCCAGGAGACCTTGGAGGCGATCGAGCACTACGAGATCGCCCTCAAGGGTCCGTGCTCGACGCCGGTCGGAGAGGGCTTCCGCTCCATCAACGTCGCCCTCCGCAAGGCCCTGAACCTCTACGCGGCGGTGCGCCCCGTCCGCAGCCTTCCCGGCGTGGAGACGCGGTTCAAGGACGTCGACATCATCATCATCCGCGAGAACACGGAGGGCCTCTACAGCGGCGTCGAGAACGAGGTCCTCCCCGGCGTCGTCATGAGCATGAAGGTCGCCAGCGAGATGGCTTGCACCCGCATCGCCCACTGGGCCTTCCGCTTCGCGACCCGGCGGCGCCGGCGAAAGATCACCGCCATGCACAAGGCGAACATCATGAAGCTGACCGACGGCCTCTTCATCCGGTGCGCGCGCAACGTGCATCGCGTCGAGTACCCGAACATCGAGTACGACGAGATGATCATCGACGCCGGCTGCATGAAGATCGTCCAGGACCCGACGAAGTTCGACCTGCTCCTCCTCGAGAACCTCTACGGCGACGTGATGAGCGACCTGTGCGCCGGCCTCGTGGGCGGCCTCGGCGTCGTCCCCGGCGCCAACATCGGCGAGCAGGGCGCGGTGTTCGAAGCCGTCCACGGCTCCGCCCCCGACATCGTCGGCAAGGGAATCGCCAACCCCCTCGCCCTCCTCATGAGCGCGGTGATGATGCTCCAACACATGGCCGAAGAGCGCGACGACCAGAAGCTCCGCGCCCAGGCCGACACGATCGAGCGCGCCTACGAGCGCGCCCTCACCGACGGCAAGAAGACGAAGGACCTCGGCGGCGACCTCGGCACCGACGCCTTCACCGAGGCCGTCATCGAGCGCCTCCGCGGCTAGAGCGCCGAACCGCAAAAGCGGCCGGTGAAAAGCCGCGATCTGCGTCGCATCTCGGCCGGCCTCGTCGCGGCGGTGCTCAGATTGCTGCGAGTAGTCTTCCGCTCCTCGCTCCTCGGGCGACCGACCTGCTCGCATCTCCCGGCGTTTCCCTCGCCCGTTATGCGGTTCGGCGCTCTAGCGCGCCGGTCGCTTATGCTCGGCGGGTGGCCCTCGTCGACGTCCGCCCCTCCGAGCGAGTCGCTGCCGCCACCGCGATCTCGGCCCTCTTCTTCTCCACCGCCGGGCACACGATGCTCGAGACGGCCCGCGACGCCCTCTTTTTGTCGAAGCTCCCCGCGAGCACCCTCCCCTGGATGTACCTCTCGATCGCCGGCCTCGGGCTCGCGATCACCCGCCTCATCCCCGCCCGCAAGACGAGCTCGACGGCGTCGATCGCGATGCTCGTCGCGGCCGCCGTCGCGTGCGCGTTCTTCGCCGGGATGCCCGAGGGCTCCAAGGCCGGCCTCTACGCGCTCTTCATCTGGACGGGGACGTTCGGCGCGGTCGTGAACACGGAGCTGTGGCTCCTCCTCGGCGGCGCCTTCGACGTCGGACAAGCCAAGCGCCTCTTCGGCCTCGTCGGCGCGGGCGCCGTCCTCGGCGCCACGTTCGGCGCCTTCGTCGCCCGCCAAGTGGCGACGAGCGTCGGGGCGCGGCACCTCCTCGTCGCCGCCGCCGTCGCCTTCGCCCTCGCGTTCCTCCCCACCGTCGCCCTCGAGCGAAACGTGGCCAAGGTCCAGAGCAACGCCGACGACGCGGCCGATGCCCACCCCCGGCTCGCTCCGCTCGCCGACCCCTCCCAAGCTCGTCGCGAGCTCCTCGCGGGAGGGGTTCGCGCGCCGGGGTTCTTGGCCGAGCTCACCGCCACCTGGAAGGACGCCTACCTCTCTCGGATCGGCGTCTTCTTGATCCTCGGCACCGTCACCCTCGCGATCGGCGATTACCTCTTCAAGGCGATGATGGCGGAGCGGGTCGCGAAGCAGGATCTCGCGGCCAGCTTCGCGACCGCGTACCTCGCGTTCAACGCCCTCTCCCTCGTCGTGCAGGTCGGGCTGACGAGCACCGCGCTGCGGTGGCTCGGGGTGAGACGCGCCCTCCTCGTGCTGCCCGCGCTCGTGGTGGGAGCGGCGGGCGGCCTGCTCGCGCTGCCGATGCTGTGGATGGCGATCGCGCTGCGCTCGATGGACGGGGCCCTCCGCCACTCCCTCCACAAGACGACGACCGAGCTCCTCTTCTTGCCCCTCCCCGACAACGATCGCCGCCGCGCGAAGCCCGTCATCGATCTGGTCGCGCAGCGCGGCGGCCAGGCGGTGGCCGCGGTCGGGACCCTCGTCTTCGTGCAGCTCGGCGCGGGGGTGCGGATCCTCTCGGCCGCCGCGATCGCGATCGGCCTCGCGTGGCTCACGATGGCGGCGCGCGTCGGAGGGCCTTACGTGGATGCGTTCCGCAAGCGCCTGCGCCGCGGGGCCCTCGACATCGAAGAGCGCATCCCGGATCTCGATCTCGGCGCGCTCGAGGCTATCTTCTCCGCGCTGAACAGCACGAAGGACGCGGAGGTGATGGGCGCGCTCGATCTCCTCGCCTCCCTCGGGCGCGCGCGGCTGATCCCGGCCCTGTTGCTCTATCATCCGTCGCGGGACGTCGTGCTGCGTGCCCTCCAGCTCCTCGGGGAGACGGATCGCGACGACTACCTCCCCATCACCCAGCGTCTCCTCGATCACGACAGCGCCGAGGTGCGGGCGGCGGCCCTGCGCATCCGCGCGAAGGTGAGGAAGGATCGCGGCGAGCTCGAGGCGATGGCGAAGGACGAGCGGCCCGAGATGCGGGCGACCGCCCTCGTCGCGATCCGCGCGATGGGCTCCGGCGTGGGGGACGACGCGGTGTCCACGACCCTGCGCGAGATGCTCGCCGGTCCGACGCCGGTCGCGCTCGCCGTCGCCCGCGCGATGCAGGCGGAGCCGGCCCCCGCCTTCCTCTCCGATCTCGCCCGCGTCGCCGGCAGCGACGCGCCCGCCGAGCTGCGGAGCGAGGTCGCCCTCGCGCTCGGACGGCTCGCCGCGACGTTCCCCGAGGTCGCCGAGGCGTCGATGCGGGCGCTCGTCCCTCTCTTGCCGCTGCGCCAGGAGAGCGCGGCCGCGCGCGCCGCGTTCGAGACGATCGGGGACCGCGCCCTCGAGTTCCTGGACGCGCTCCTCGACTCCGACGAAGGGCGCGGCCCGGTGGGCTGGGGCGCCGTCCGGACGCTCTCCGCGTTCGAAGGCCGTCGCGCCGCCGAGATCCTCACGAAGCACCTCGTTGGATCGCCGGACGCGATCGTGCGGCAGCGGTGCATCCGGTACCTGGCGCGGCTCCGCGAGGCGCGGCCCGAGATCCCCGTCGACGTCGGCGCGCTCACCGAGGTCACGCGTTCGTTGCTCCTCGACGTCCTCGAGCTGCTGGAGGCGCGCCTCACCGCGACCCGTGAGCAACAGGCTCGCCCCGAGCGCCGGACCGCGGCCGGGCAGCTCCTCCTCGCCCTCTTCGAGGACAAGCAGAGCGTCGCGATGCAGAGCGTGTTCGTGCTGCTCGGGCTCCTCCACCCCGGCGAGGATTTCGACCGCGTCGCGCGCGGCCTCTCGAGCAGCGATGGTCGCATCCGCGCCTCGAGCCGCGAGCTGTGCGCCCAGGTCGTCGGACCCCCGCTGCGCGAGCTGCTCGGTCACGTCATCGACGACGCGGACGAGGACACCCGGCTCGAGCGCGCCCTCGGCAAGGACCGGAGCAAACCCGCGAGCTACGATGATCTCGTGCGCGCGCTCACGGAGAAGTCCGGCGAGATGGGGGCGCTCGCCCGCTATCACGCCCGCGAGCTCGACATCGAGATCGGCAAGAAGAGCTTCGTGCGCGAGCAGGGCGACAGCGCCCTCGTCGATCGGCTCGGCTCCGTCGACGGCCCCATCGACCTCGCGGGAGGCGCGCTTGCCGCCGTCTAGACGATGGGTCGACGTCACCGAGCGCGCGATCTACCTGCGCTCGATCCCGGTCGCGGCCGAGCTCCCTCAGAGCGTGCGGCACGCCGTCGCCCACAGCCTCGTCGAGCGCGAGCTCGAGGTCGGCGAGCGCGCCCTCGAGAAGGGCAAGCCGGTGCGCGCCCTCGAGCTCGTCACGTCGGGGTGCCTGCGGCTCGAGAACGGAGACCGCTTCCTCGGCGACATCCGCCCGCCCCAGACGGTGGGCTTCCTCAACATCCTCGCGCGCGCGGACGCCGCCTACGACGCCGTCGCGACCGAGCCGGTGCACGCCCTCGAGCTCTCCGCAGATCGCTTCTTCGAGCTGATGGAGGATCACTACCCGCTGCTCGTGGCGACCTTGCGATACTTCGCCCAGCGTCTCCTCTACGAGATGCAGGAGCTTCCTCAAGAGGCGCTCGGCTTCGCGCCCATCGAGTTCCCGATGCCGGTGCCGGCTCGCCCCCTCGACCTCGTGGAGCGGATCTTCTTCCTTCGGTGCCTCACGACCTACAAAAAGACGAACCTCGGCGCGCTGACGATCCTCGCCGAGCACATGAGCGAGGTGCGCGTGGGGCCGGACACGCGGCTCTTCTCGATCGGAGAGCGCTCCGACTTCACCTTGTTCCTCTTGAGCGGCACCGTCGTCTGCGACGCCGCCGACGGCCGGTCGTTCCAGTACGGCCCCGGCACCGCCGTGGGCGGCGTGGAGGCGCTCGCGAACCAGGACCGCTGGTACGAGGCCCGCACCCGCACCCCCATCGTCGCGCTGCGGGGCCGCGCCGACGCCCTCGTCTCCCTCATGGAGGACGATTTCGAGCTCGGCTGCGACTTCATCACCATGCTCGCGAAGAGCCTCCTCGGGATGATGGCGGCGAAGGCATCCCGAGGGCAGGCGATGTCCGGCGACAAGCGCGACGTTTCGAACCTCGGCAAGGTCCTCGTCGGCGCCTGACGCGCGCCTCGAACCCCCGCCTGGAGCACCGATCATGGTCGGCGCTCTGGCGACGGCGCTCAACGAGCTCCGTCGCAGCAGGGTCGGATCAGTTCACGCTGACTTCGCTCGGCCGGTCGCCTTCGCGGTCTTTGTCGGAGCCGCGCGACTTCCCGGAGGCGACGTCCTGGCTTCGCGCCCGCGCCGCCTCCACGAACCGCACGAAGAGCGGGTGGGGCGTCATCGGCCGGCTCTTGAACTCGGGGTGGAACTGGCAGCCGACGAAGTACGGGTGATCCGCGAGCTCGATCATCTCCACGAGGCGCTTGTCGGGCGAGAGACCCGAGAGGAGCAGGCCGTGCTCGGCGAGCTTGTCGCGGTACTTGTTGGAGACCTCGTATCGGTGGCGGTGGCGCTCGCTGATGGAGAGCGTGTTGTATGCCTGGGCCGCGATCGTCGACTTCTCGAGCTGACACGGATAGGCGCCGAGCCGCATCGTGCCGCCCTTGTCGAGGACGCCGCGCTGATCGGGCATCAGCTCCACGACCGTGAACGGGGCGTCGGGGGCGAACTCGGCCGAGTTCGCCCCGTGGAGGCCGCACACGTTCCGCGCGTACTCGACGACCGCGAGCTGCATGCCGAGGCAGATCCCGAAGAACGGGATCTTGCTCTGCCGCGCGTAGCGAATGGCCTCGATTTTCCCTTCCGTCCCGCGATCGCCGAAGCCGCCCGGGACGAGGATCGCGTCCAGTGAGGAGAGCACCTCCTCCGTGCCCTTCGCGAGGATCGTCTCCGAGTCGATGTACTCGAGGTCGACGTGGACGTCGTTCTCGAGGCCGCCGTGGACGAGGGCCTCGTGGAGCGACTTGTAGGAGTCCTTGAGGTGGACGTACTTGCCGACGATGCCGATCTTCACCGCCCCGCGCTGGGGCTTGGTGAAGCGCTCGACGATGCGCTGCCAGGGCGCGAGGTCCGGCTGGCGGCACCAGATGTTGAGGAGCTCGGAGACCTTCTCGTCGACGCCCTCCGCGTGGAGCGCGAGCGGAAGCTCGTAGATGCACTGGACGTCGACGGCGCTGATGACCCGATCGACGGGCACGTTCGAGAAGAGGGCGATCTTCTCCTTCATGCTGCGCGACAGGAGGCGGTCGCACCGGCAAAGGAGCATGTCGGGCTGGATGCCGATCTCGCGCATCTCCTTGACGGAGTGCTGGGTGGGCTTCGTCTTCAGCTCGCCGGCGGTGGGGATGAAGGGCACGAGGGTGACGTGGACGCTGATCGCGTTCTGCGATCCGAGCTCGATCTTCATCTGCCGGATCGCCTCGAGGAACGGGAGCGACTCGATGTCGCCGACCGTCCCGCCGATCTCGACGATGGCGATGTCGACGCCCTCCGCGGCCGCGCGCACGCGCGCCTTGATCTCGTCGGTCACGTGGGGAATGACCTGCACGGTCGCCCCGAGGTACTCGCCGCGGCGCTCCTTCTCGATGACGGACTCGTAGATGCGGCCGGTCGTGAAGTTGTTCTGCCTCGTCATGCGGGCGCGGGTGAAGCGCTCGTAGTGCCCGAGGTCGAGGTCCGTCTCCGCGCCGTCGTCGGTCACGAAGACCTCGCCGTGCTGGTAGGGAGACATCGTGCCCGGATCCACGTTGATGTACGGGTCGAGCTTGACGTGCGTGACCTTCAGGCCGCGCGCCTCCATGAGCGCTCCAATCGAGGCCGCGCCGAGCCCTTTGCCGATGGATGAGACGACCCCACCGGTCACGAAGACGTACTTGGTTCGCTTGCCCATGGTCAGCCTCGCGCTCGATACGAAGCGCGAAAAATGACGCGCCACGCTCGATCAACATGGACCGAGTTAAGGGCAAGGGCACGTCGCGTCAACGCGATCGTCCGAGTACCGTTCGGGCTCGATCGGTGGTAGATCGATCGGCCCCGGTTGAGGATCGCACGCCTATCCCTGCGATCGTCCGCGCGCCCCCGCGTCGCCCTCGAACGCGACGGCTCCCTCTACGACGTCGAGCGTCTCGAGGAGAGCCTGGGAGCAGCCGTTCCCGTCCCTTGTGATCGTTGGGATTTCCACGGTCGCGTGGTGGCGATGGGGTGCGCCGGGCTGCTCGAGCTCGACCGGGCGCTCATGGCCGGGCATCGCCCGGTGGCGGCCGCGATCGTGGAGGACGGGGTCGGCTGGCTCGCGCCGTTCGACACGGAGCGGTCGACCTACGTGCACCACGACCCGCGGCCGGGCTTCGCGGGCACCCGGATCGGACATGGCCCTTCCGTGCTCGGGCAAGACGCGCTCGTCGATCTTCCGGGCGAGGCGGGATGCGCCGCCGTCGAGATCGGCGTGGCCGCCCTCTTGGGCGACGAGCTCCGCGCCGCGAGCGCGCGCGAGGCGAAGGACGCGATCCTCGGCCTCGCGATCCTCGTCGACTGGGCGCGCGGCGACGTCGACCCGCGC
>JBGAID010000039.1:0-100597 GCA_044225865.1 Polyangiaceae bacterium
GAAGCGCACGCTCGCCGACGGGCGGGGGACGCAGCGCGGGTGTTCCGAGAGGTCTGCAATGGTCTGCCGCTCGACGACGCTCCTCACGAGCGGGTCCACCTCGCCCACGAGCGGGCGGCGGAGGCGCTGTCCGCGGTGCTCCACGCCGACGAAGGTCGCCTCGACGATCTCGTCGTTCGAATCTGTCGGGCGCGGGCCCGCGTGGTCGGAGCCGCCCTCGCGATCGACGCGCACCTCCCGGAGGGGGGCGCGGCTCGAGCGTCCCAGCTCGTGGGGGCGGCGCGCGCGCTCCTCGAGGCAGAGGCGGTCTTGCGAGGAGGAGAGGCCGCTCTGCCGCCGCTCCCGCTCGACGAGGTCTCCCTCGGGCGCTGCGCGGAACTGGAGGCGTCCATCGATTTCGAGCCGCCCTCGCGCGCGGCGATCCTCTCCGATGCCGGCGTGGACGACGACACGTTCGAGCGGCTCCGGACGCATTGGCACGGGGAGATCGAGCGGGACGGCCGACGAGGGAAGAAGGACCGTCTCACGGAGTACGACCACGCGTACGTAGCTCGCCTCGAGGAGCTGCGCGGCCCCGTCACGGTGGAAGAGACCGCCGATTTGAAGGTTGCTTCGGGTCGCGGCACGCAGGCCGAGCTCCTCGCGCGGCTTCGCATCCCTCCTCGCGCGGTGATGCGCATCGAGCGTGTCTGGCTCACGCGGCTGTGCGACAACGTCGAGCTGCGAAAGCGGATGCGGGCCGCGCTCGAAGAGCGCCGTGAGGCTTAGTGGAGAACAACATGAGCAATGGAGAAGCCCGGAACCTGCGCGTGACGGTCGCGTCGGGAGACGCGCTGGACGTGCGGAGCTTCCACGTGGAAGAGAGGATCGGCGCACCGTTTCACGTCGAGATCGTGGCCCGGTCCGCCAACGCGAGCATCGACCTCGACGCGGTCGTGGGCCGAGAGGCCTCGTTCACGTTGGAGACGGGGACATCATCGCTCGGGCGGACGTGGGAGGGGCATTGCAACGAGCTCGAGCTCGTCGGAGCGGAGCCGAGCGGCCTCTCCACGTATCGGCTCGCTATCGTGCCGAAGCTTTGGTTCGCCTCTCAGCGTCGCAACTATCGCATCTTCCAGCAGCTCTCGGAGCCGGAGATCGTGACGAAGCTCCTCGGGGAGCAGTGGGGGATCGAGCCCGTCCTTCGGATCGACGCGAGCCGATACAAGAAGCGGAAGATCCGCGTCCAGTACCGGGAGAGCGACTTCGCCTTCGTGAGCCGGATGCTCGAGGACGCGGGGATCGCCCTCTTCTTCGAGCACGAGGGAGGAGCGAGCCGCGTCGTCCTGAGCGACACTCCCGCGTCGGCGACGCCGGGCGCAGCGCTCCGGCACCACGCCAATTGGAGCGGGAGCGACCACACCGAAGAGCGCGTCGCGACCGCGGTTCGTCTCTCCCAGCGCGTGAGGCCTCGCAAATACACCATCAAAGATCACGACTATCGGAGGCCTCCTTCTTACGATCTCTCCGCCTCCTCGAAGGCAGAGGCGGGCTCCCTCGAAGACGCGATCGAGCGGTTCCACCACGCGCCGGGCGCCTTCTTGTTTGCGTCGGAGGACGGTGAGGCCACCCCCGTCGCCGACGACAAGGGCCGGGTGCGGGCGGACGAGGGCGAGGGCCGAGCGCTGGCCGAGCGCCGCCTCCACGCGAAGCGCGGCTCGGCTCGGACGTGCGCGTTCGAGACCAACGCCCACGAGCTCGGGCCTGGCTCGGTGGCCCAGATCGTCGATCACCCTCACGCGGAGGTGGGGTCGTCACCGTGGCTCGTCGTCGCTTCGACGCTCCGCGGGGCGCACGACGGCGCCGTCCACCACGCCATCGTCGCCCAGACGACGGCCGTCCCATTTCGGCCGCGGCTCGCGACGCCGAGGCCTCGAGCGCGGGGCGTGGAGAGCGCGACGGTGGTGGGGCCCCAAGGCGAGGAGATCCACACCGACGAGTTCGGCCGGGTCCGGGTCCACTTTCATTGGGACCGATACGACCGAATGGACGACGGGTCGAGCTGCTGGCTCCACGTCAGCCAGCCTTGGGCGGGCAGCGGCTTCGGGGCGATTCATCTCCCGCGCATCGGGCAGGAGGTCCTCGTCGGGTTTCTGGACGGTGACCCGGACAGGCCCGTCGTCGTCGGCCGCCTCTTCACCGCGTTGCAGGCTGTCCCCTACAAGCTCCCCGAGAACAAGACGCAGAGCGGGTGGCGCAGCCAGTCGACGCCGGGGGGCGGGGGATTCAACGAGATCATGATGGAGGACGCGGCGGGCAAAGAGCTGTTGAACGTCCAGGCCCAGAAGGATCTCACCAAGCTGGTGAAGAACAACGAGGACATCGTCATCGGCAACAACCGGGACGAGCTCATCAAGAACGATCACGCCCTCACCGTCGGCAAGAACCAGCAGCAGACGATTGGCGTCAATCGCGCGACCCGCGTCGGGGAGGTGGACACCGTCGAGGCGGGCACGAAGATCCTCACCTTCATCCAGCCGAAGGGCGGGAGCCCGACGAGCGTGACGATGGTGGACGGGGAGATCGTCCTCGACACCGGCAAGGGCGCGCGGATCGAGATGAAGGACGACGCCATCAAGCTCATCGCCCACAAGATCGAGATCCTGGCGGAGAAGGAGCTCCTCGGGAAGACGAACAAGGGCGACTTGAAGCTCGTCGGCGGCCCCATGGTCAAGGTCAACTGCTGAGAGGCGACCATGGGTAACGAAAAACCCTGGCAGACAGACCCGAAGAAGGTCCAGAACTGGGGCGAGAACGCCTCGAAGGACGGGGTCACCAACGCCACCGGCAGCCATGGCGACGACCCGAAGCCAGTGGCGCGCTTCGTCCTCGACAAATACTCGTGCCCCAAGTTCACGCCGATCGTCCTCGTGCCCATCCAGCCGGTGAAGTTCTTCATCGACTTCATGCTCGCCATTCGACTGGGGGACATGGGGTGCGACGACGGCGGGATGGATCCGGTGATGGAGGGTGCGAAGTACTTCACGGTCTGCGGCCTGCCATTGGCTCGCAAAGACGACGGTCTCCAGCACGGCGGCACGATCCTCACCGGCAGCCCGAACTTCCAGGTCGGCGGGCCGAAGTTCTCGTTGCCGAAGAACATCACTGTCCTCGGGGGCTACGATCATATGAACAAGATCGTGCGCGACCTCTACTTCCTCTCCACGACGAAGACGGGCAGCGAGATCCTCGATCGCATCGACAAGCACGGCAAGCCGGTCAAGATCTACTCGAGCGACGACAACTCCTCGGACCCGACCGACCGGGACGCCGGCCTCGGCGGGAGCGGTTCGGGCACCGACATCAAATACAACCCCGACGCCGACAACATCTATACGGTCGACGAGCACGGGAACAAGATGACGACGCCGCCCCAAGTCTCGCTGGGGCACGAGCTCTGCCACGCCGTCCACTTCGGCGAAGGGAAGGGCTCGACCGCCCACAGCACGGAGGAGGCGAACACGGTCGGCTACGATCCCCGCACTCTCGGGGGAGGGCTGCCCGGGCGCGGCAAGAAGAAAGGACCCCAAGGGCCCTACAAATTCCCCGGTCCCACCGAGAACGACCTCCGCAAAGATCTGAACCTCCCGCGCCGCGGCACTTATGAGGGCGGCAAGTGGGACCAACAAGCCAAAAACCTCAGGCCAGGATCCTGCCAATGAACGAGCCGGCAACCAATGGCGTAGAGCTCGCGGCCGACATCCGGCGCCGAGACGACGCGATCGAACTTCGATATGCAGTGGTGAACCATGGGCCTGCCAGCCTGGCCGTTCTCAACGCGATCCGGACCTCGGGCGCGGACGGCGTGTGGTCGTTCCATCCCGACACCGCCTATGTCTCGCTCGCCGGCGAGTCCGTCGTGGTGACGAAGGGCGCGCTGCCTATCCCAGAGGGCTTGTTCCCGTCCAATCTCGAGACGCCATACGCCCACCTCCTCGCGGCGGGGGAGACGCTGACGGAGTCATTCGTGCTGAGGCTCCCCCTCCCCGTCTGCGATCCGTTCGCCAAGCTCCGGCTGAAGGGTGATGTCTCCGCGAGCAACCTCGTCACGGCCAAGAGCATGACCTTCCGCGTGGGGGTCGTTCCGATCGGCGGAGACGCTCGGGCGCTCGCCGACCTGCCCGCCCACCCCGGGCTCCGGTCCATTTATCCCCCGCGCTTCGCGCGCGAAGGGCAGACCCTGCTCGAGAAGAGCTTCGCGTTGGACGCGGACATTGCCGTGCTCGACTATCAGGTGTTCCCGTGGCCGAAATAGAGGATCCGAAGTCCATCGGCGTGAGCGAGCTCGCCGACCTCTATCGAGAGCTCGAGGACGAGCCCATCAGCGAGGTGCTCCCCAAGTATGGCATCTCCGCCGCGGACTTGTTGGCGGCGGAGGACAGCGTCCTCATGGCCCTCGAGGCGGAGCTGCGCACGGGCGGGAGCTCGCCATTGGCGAGGAGGCTGCGGAAGGAGCCCGACGCGGACGGGCCGACCGACGCGCCCGCGGACAAGCAGGCAATCTGGGACGAGGCGACCTCGCATGACGGCGCCGTCCCCGCGCCCGCCGCTCTTCCCGTCCCCGCGGTAGAGGCCCCCGGCATTCCCCAGAAGCCGAGCTTCATGCGGTTCGGGCCCTCCGCGCTCCAGACCCCGCCGCCGCTCCCGGCCACCCCGCATGTCCCCGCGGTCGATCCAACGGTCCCCACCGTGCAGACGCCCACGCTCATGTCTCCTCTGCCCCCCGCCGCGATTGGCGTGCTTCGAGCTCAGTCGATCACGCCGAGCACGACGGAGCTCGCGACCCCCCAGGTGGTCCCGGTAGCGGCTACGCCATTTCGGCCGCTGCCGAGCGAGGCGCTCGGGTTCACCCTCGAGCGATTCGCGGCCCTGGAGGCGGCGCTCCTGAGGTCGGATGCTTCGCGCCCCGCCGTCCTTGGTCAGTACTCGATAGACGAGGCGGGCTACGGTCGGGTGAGCGCCCATTGGCAAGCGGAGATCGCCGCTCACCCTCCGCTCGCCTCGGAGCTCTCGCGCCTCGTCTCGGCGGCTCGCGACGCGGAGGGGGCGGGGGTTGGAGCGCGCGGTGGGACCGTCGCGATGGAGACCCCGGCCGATCCCTCCGCGACCATCCGCGCCCAGGGGGCGGCAGTGCCGGAGCTGACGGTCGATCAATATGCTTGGGTCACCGCCACCCTCCGGCGAGCGGGGGCGGGCGGGCGCGCCGAGGCCCTCTCCCGGCTTCGCCTGACGGAGGCGAGCTATCAGGAGCTCGACACCCAGTGGCGCGCGGCGTTCACGGCCAAGCCCGAGCTCAAACACGCGTTCATCACCTGTTTGGCGAAGCACTTCCCCTGAAGCGTCGGTAGGCTCCGGGGCGATGACACCCGAAGAGCTCATTGCCTCGCTGGATCCGTCACGACAAGAAGACGCCCGCGACATCCACGACCTCGTGCGAAGGACCCTCCCCAAGCTCGAGGTCCGGGTGAAGGACGCGATGGTGGGCTATGGGCCATATCGCTACCGCTACGAGAGCGGTCGCGAGGGGGATTCCTTTCGCGTCTGTTGGAAAGCAAACAAGACCGGCATTTCTCTCTACGTGTCGGCGATGGACGACGGAGGGTGGATCGTAGAGCAGGCGGCGGCGCGGCTCGGGAAGGTGTCGGCGGGCAAGAGCTGCATTCGAATGAAGCGCCTCGCCGACGCGGACCGAAGCGGGCTCGTGGAGGTGCTGCGGCGGGTATCGAACACGTTGGCCCCCGGAGAGGTCACCGCCTCCTCCAAGAAGAAGGGATAGGGACGATGGCGCTCGCGGGCTACTACCTGGGCTGCCCGGCTTGGGGGATGAAGACGTGGGTCGGCCGCCTGTTCCCCAAGAAGACGGGGCAGGCAGACTTCCTGAAGCTGTACAGTCGAGTCTTCAATACGGTGGAGGGGAACACGACGTTCTACGCCTTGCCGAAGGCGGAGACGGTGGAGCGGTGGCGGGACGACACCCCGGACGACTTTCGCTTCTGCTTCAAGTTCCCGAAGAAGGTCTCCCACGAGAAGATGCTCCTCGAGTCGGAGGCGTACGTGGAAGCCTTCCTGTCCCGGCTCGCGCCCCTCGGCCCCAAGCTCGGGACGCTGATGCTTCAGCTGCCACCGCGCTTCGGGTTCAAGCAGCTGGATCGGCTCGGCGCGTTCCTGAGGAGCCTGCCCAGGGAGCTCCGATGTGCGGTCGAGCTCCGCCACCCCGTGTTCTTCGCGGGGGGAGAAGAGGAGCGGTCGTGCGCGGCGATGCTCACCGAGCTCGGGGTGGACACCGTCGTGATGGACGCGCGAGGCCTCCACGCGAGCGACGATCCCGCCCTCGCCGAGGTCCGCGATCGGAAGCCGAACCTGCCCATCGTCATGCGCGCGACGGGGCCGCAGCCGATCGTGCGGTGCGTGCCTCACCCCGACTTCGAGTCGACCGTGCCTTTTCTCCGGCCGTGGCTCGACCAGCTCCCCCAATGGATCGCGCAGGGGAGGAGGCCTTACTTCTTCATGCATGCTCCCGACGACACGTTCGCGCCCGAGAACGCTTATCGCTTCCACGAGCTCCTGAGGGAGCGGGCGGAGGTCGGGGATCTCCCGCCGTGGCAGGCCGCCCAGGGGCTTCTGTTCGAGTGAGCTTCAGGACGGCCGCTTCGCGACCGCGTCGATGGCGAGGACCGTCCAGTCTTCATGACCGTGGCCCTCTTGGATGAGGGCGTCCATTCGGCTCGCGATGGCGGGCAAGAAATGGAGCTTGGACCCGGCGGCGGTGGCGGCCTCGATCATGAGGCGCGCGTCCTTGCGGGCCATCGAAAGCTCCCACGACGGGTTTTCGTAGTCGCCGCTCAGCATCCGCTCCGCGCGGGCGGGCACGCTGGCGCCGGGATTGAATTGTTGGAAGAGCGACGCGGCCTCGTGAGGATCGATCCCGAGGGCGCGCGACAGGGTGAAGACCTCGGCGAGGCCACCATTGATGAACATGAGGAACAGATTGCCGAGGAGCTTGAAGCTGGCGCCCCGGCTCGGGTCGTCTCCGAGGTCGACCACCTTCCCCGTCATGGGGGCGATCCACGGCTTCACCTTCTCGACCCGCGCCCGCTCGCCGGAGACGAGCATGATGCCGGTCGACTCGAGGGCGTTCTGCGGCCCCATGAAGACAGGAGCGTGCACGTAGACGAAGCCTTCGCGATCGAAGCGCTCGACTCTTCCTCGGGTGCCGGCGGGGGAGGTCGTCGTGTGATCGAGGATGATGGCCCCGGGGGAGAGGGCCCCCTTCGCCTGGGCGAGCACGTCGTCGACCGCGGCGTCGTCCGACAACAGGACGTGGACGCGCTCCGCCCCGCGGACCGCTTCGGAAGGCGAGTCGAACGCCTTGGCCCCGTGCGCCTCGAGGGCCCTGGCCTTGGAAGCCGTTCGGTTGAAGACCTGAACGGACTCACCGCGGCGTAAGAAAGCACGGACGAAGCCCGTTCCGAGGAGACCCGTGCCGAGGAAGGCGATCATCGGGCAGGCTTAGCAAGGACCGAGGACGGCGGTCACAAAGTTCGGGGTCGTCGCTACGTAGCTGCGTTGGGGGCCGAGACGGCCTCGAAGGGATCTCCAATCCATGAAAACCCGGACGCTCGGTATTTCGGCATTGTTTGGGGTCGCGCTCGTGGGGACGACCGTCTACGCGGTGACGCCGGCGGGCGGATTCGGGAGGGTCTCGAGCACGGGCGCCTCGGCAGGCACGACCGACGAGCCGGCGGCGGAGGGCCCGAGCTCCCGGGCGGCGGGGCCTTCGGAGGAGGACCGCCGGACCGCGATCCCCAAGAACCTGTCTCAATTCAGCCAGGGCTCGACGGTCAGCGTCGACGCCCGCCTCGGCCACACCTCGCTGCCGGCGGCGACGAACGGGGAGACGTTCGTGCTCGTCGAGGCGCGGGGCACCTCCACCTCGGGCGCGGGGACCCCGAAGGTCCACCTGTCGATCGTGATCGACAAGTCGGGGTCGATGAGCGGGACCCGGCTGCCCAACGCCCTCGCCGCGGCCGAGCGCGCGGTGTCCCGGCTCCACGACGGCGACACCGTGTCCGTCATCGCCTTCGACACGAAGACGGAGACGATGCTCCCCCAGACGGTGGTCGACGTATCGAGCCGGTCTCGCGCCGTGGAGGCGATCCGCAAGATCCACCTGGGGGGCGACACCTGCATCTCGTGCGGTCTCGAGCAAGGCCTCTCCGAGCTCGGGGCGAGCTCGTCTGCCACGACCGCCGACGTGAAGCAGATCCTCCTGCTCTCCGACGGAGACGCGACGGCGGGGGTGCGGGACCTCGCCGGGTTCCGCAGCATCTCCGAGCGCGCGATGGGCCGCGGGGTGAGCATCACGACGATCGGCGTCGCCCTCGAGTTCAACGAGTCGATCATGACGACGATCGCGCAGGCCTCGAACGGGCGGCACTACTTCGTGGAGAAGGACGCGGACCTGGCGCGCGTCTTCGAGGCGGAGGCGAACGCCCTCGCGAGCACCGTCGCCTCCGACACGACCGCGGAGATCCGGCTCGCGCCCGGGGTGGAGCTCGTGCAGGTCTTCGACCGCGCGTTCCAGCGGGACGGCTCCACGATCCGCGTCTCGCTCGGCGCGCTGGAGCGGGGGGAGACGAAGACGGTGCTCGTGAAGGTGCGAATGCCGGTTCAAGCGGCAGGAGAGAGCGAGGTCGCCGAGGTCCGGGTGGGCTTCCGCGACGCGGCGCGAGGCGCGATCGGCAGCGAGTCGGGGCGGCTATCGCTCGTGAGGAGCGAGGGCGGGAGCGCGTCCGATCTCGACGGGGTGGTGGTCGATCGCATGCAGCGGAGCGAGACGGTGGCCGCTCTCGCAGAGGCCAACTCGCTCTTCAGCGTGGGCAAGGCCGACGCGGCCGAGAAGCGCCTCGCGGAGGCGAAGCAGAAGCTCTCACGCAACCGATCCGAGGCGAGCCGGAACGCCCCCACGTCGAGGACGGACTCCGTGAACAAGAGCTTCGACATGCAAGAGAAGGAGCTCGATCGCGCCCAGACGGGGTTCGCGAAGCCGCCGGCCCCCAAGCCTGGGATGCCGGCCCCCGCCCCTGCCCCCGACGCGCAGCGAGCGCAGAAGGCGACGGCGAAGAAGAACATGGAAGTGGCGCTGCCGATGATGAAGTGAGCAGCGCTCAGCGGGCGGACCGCTCGCGCTTGGCCTTCTTGAGGTGCACGGCGAAGTGTCGCTTCAGGACCTTCCGCTCCGAGGGCTTGCGCCCTTCGAGGGGCTTCTGATCGTCATGGTGCTCCTCGAAGCTCGCCGGCTCTGCGCCGAGCTCGAAGATGGTGACCTCGCGCTTTCCTCGATCTCCGAGGCGAAGGGGCATCACGGAGGCGCCGATCCCCGCTCCGACGTAGACGGCGCCGTCCCGGGAGCCGTTCCCGTTGCGGCGATTGCCGTACATGCCGTGGACGTACCTGTGACCGCTGAGGCGTCCGAACGCGAGCTCGTGGAGGCGGGCGAACGTGATCTGACCAGCGTGGGTATGACCGGCGAGGACGAAGGGCACCCCCGCCGCCCAGAGCGCGTCCGCCTCTTCGGCGATGTGGGAGAGCCCGATCGAGGGCACGTCGGGCCGAAGGCCTCGCACGGCGCGCGAGATCGAGGCGTGAGAGGTGTACGCGTCGTCCACGCCGACGATTTGGATGGGCTGGTGACGGAGGGTGATCTGCGTGTGGACGTTGTCGAGGACCTCGACCCCGCCGCGGCGGAGCGCCGCCCGCACCTCCTCCGCGCCCGCCCAGTGATCGTGGTTGCCGAGGACCGCGAGAACGGGCGCACGATAGCGACGCACCAGATCGGTGAGGGCGTCGAGGTAATCTTGGCTGTGGCAGACGTAGTCGCCGGTCATGAGGACCACGTCTGGCTGCTCCCGGTTGACCATCTCGACGGCGGCCTCTTGAATCGCCATGGGGGTCACGCGGCCGACGTGGATGTCGGTGACGTGGGCGACGCGGAGGCGCTCCAGAGCGCCGACATAACGGGCCGGCCCGGCGAAGTGGCGGACGACGATCGGCCCTCGAGGTCGCGACGGGAGGCCGGGGCGGGTGGTGGCCGGAACGGACGGGGGCGCCGACGAGCTGCGAGAGAGCGGCACGCGGCCATGCTACACCGGACAGACGCTCTCGGGTTGCGGGGCCCGGGGACGGAACCGGCCGGGGGGAGCAAGGCTGTGTTTGGTAGGGGGGTCGAAAGTCGTCGTATGATGCGCTTCGCTTTAGGAGCCCGTTCCTCGCACGCCGAGTCGAAGCAGCGTCCGAACGGCGTCGTCCGAAACAAGGAGTGACCGGTCCATGGAGTGCCTCGCTTGCCACACGCCGAACAACGACGGAGCGCGCTTCTGCGCCAAATGCGGCGCGCCTCTGCCGGTGCAGAAGGCCGCGGACGCAGACCCGCTGATCGGCTCGACGGTTGGAGGTCGCTACCGCATCACGGGCGTGCTCGGCGAGGGCGGCATGGGTCGCGTCTACGTCGGCGAGCAGCAGATGGGCACGAGCGTGCGCAAGGTGGCGATCAAGACGCTGCTCGCGCAGTTCGCGAAGGACCCGCAGACGGTCGCGCGCTTCATGCGCGAGGTCGGCACCGTCAGCGAGCTCGAGCACCCGAACACGATCAAGGTGTTCGACTTCGGGCAGATCGAAGGCTCCGGTGAGCTCTACATCGCGATGGAGATGCTCCAGGGGACGGCCCTCGACGACGCCCTCGCCTCGGGGCAGCCGCTCTCGCCGGAGCGCGTGGACCGCATCATCGGGCAGGTGTGCGGCTCGCTCCAAGAGGCCCACGACAAGGGCATCGTCCACCGCGATCTGAAGCCCGCGAACATCTTCCTCACGACGCGTGCCGGGGAAGAGGACGTGGTGAAGGTGCTCGACTTCGGCATCGCGAAGCGCGGTCCTCAGCAGGCGAAGACGGAGCAGAAGCTCACCCAGCAGGGGACGATCCTCGGGACGCCGCCCTACATGAGCCCGGAGCAGTTCACGGGCAAGGAGCTCGACGCGCGGAGCGATATCTACTCGCTCGGCGTCGTCACGTACGAGCTCCTCACCGGCCGCCTGCCCTACGACGCGGAGACGCCGTGGCAGTGGATGACCCAGCACATGAGCGGCCAGCCTTACCCGTTCGAGACGATCCCGATGGCGGCGAACGTGCCTCACAAGATGCGGCAAGCGGTCATGCACGCGCTCGCCAAGGACCCGAACCATCGGCCCGCGACCGCCCGTGACTTCTTCGAAGAGCTCACCCTCGGGGGGACGCGCATGAGCATGGTGGGCTTGGGCTCGGGGGGCGTCGGGGCGATGCCGACGTTCACGGGCCAGTCGGGCTCGCAACCGCGGGTGGCGGGGACGCAGATGGGGACGCCGCTCTTCGCGGAGGGCACGCCGGCGGGTGTGCAGGCGAGGACGATGGGCGGCTTCGACATGCCGCCGGGCGGGGTTCCCACCCACGGCGGGCAGGCGTTCCCCGCGCCGCCTCAGGCGGCACCGAAGGGCGGGAGCGGCGCGTTGATCGGGATCGTCGCGGGCGTGCTCGTGCTCGGAGGCGCGGCGGGAGGCTTCTTCTATTGGCGGAGCCAGCAGGACAACACGACCGCGAGCACGTCCGACACGGCGACGGCGACCCCGACCGCCACCGAGACGGCGACGACGCCGCGCCCGACCGCGACGACGACCACCACCGCGACCGCGAAGAAGACGGCCACCGCGAACCCGACCTCGACCTCGAGCCCGCCTCCCTCCGAGTCGGAGTGGAGCGTCGTCAAAGGGGTCGACGTCACGAACGGGAGCAAGCTCGGCTGCGAGGCCCGATCGCTGCGCGAGTGGGTCCGCGTCCTGTGCCTCGGCAAGAACGACACCGGCGGCAAGCCGAAGGGCCTCAAGATCAAGAAGGGCTCGAAGGGAGACGGGATGGGCTTCGAGCGCGAGATCGCGATGCTCCAGTTCCAGTTCCACGAGGGCACCGACGTCGAGGTCGAGTTCCAATGGACGGACAAGAACGTCACGTTCAAGTCGACGTGGCCGAAGGGCTCACCGAAGCCCTCCGTGTTCGGTGCGTTCGATCTGGCAGGCGCAGTGAAGGCGCCGGGCGGCGCGCCGCCTCCCCCGGCCCCACCGCCGAGAAAGAAGTAGGCCGCCCACGCGGCGCCTTTGGAGGAGCAGGCGCGATCAGAAATGGAACGTGAGGCTCGCGCCGGTGGGGCCGACTCTCACGTCCGGGAACTCCCACGAGACGCGCTTGCCGAAGCCCTCCGCGATCATGACCGGGCCCCCGATCATCCCCGCCAAGCCGAAGAAGAGGGTCGCCCCGCCGAGCCCGAGATAGGGGGCCGGGTCTTGGCCGCAGACGCCGGTCGCGATGCCCTCTTCGTGACACTGGGTGCCAGCTCCGTCGGCGAAGTAGAACGAGAAGACGGAGCCGATGAACGAGCCGACGCCGAGCACGGACACGACAACGCCGCCTCCGATGAGGCCGCTGCTCGGGCCGTACACCGCCCGCGGCACCGTCACCGAGTAGGTCACGCCGGGCGGAACGTAGATGGCGCTCGCCCAGCCGTTCGTGAGAGGGGCGCCGTCGGGGCCCTTCGCCCACGCGTGGACGACGTGGTGACCGGAGGGGATCGACGTCGCGGCGCCGAGCGTCTGCTCCGGCAAAACGCGGCCGTCGATGTCGACGCCGATATCGGGATCGTTGGGGGCGCGCGGCGAGAGACCGACGACGACGAAGCCCCGCCGTTGACCATTCGGTTGCTGTGCGTGCGCGGTCGAAGAGAGCGCCGCGAGGGCACCGAGGAGGGCAAGCGTGACCAAGGACCTCACGAGGCGGGCAGTGTAGCCGCGCGTCGGCCCTCGGCCAGAGCCTTCTCAGCCCACCACCTTCTTGAACGAGGGGCGCTCGCGGATGCGCGCGTTCCAGGCGCTCACGTTCGCGTGAGGGGTGAGATCGAAGCCGAGCATGGGGAGCGCGACGAGGGTCGGCGCGAACGCGAGATCGGCGAGGGTGAAGCGCTCCGCGACGAGGTACGTCTTTCCGGCGAGGCCGGCGTCCAGCACCTTGAGGATCCGCTCCGCCTCCGCGCGCCCGTTCTTCGCGATGAGCTCGACGCGCTGGTCTTCGGGGAGGCGGATCGTGTGAGCGAACACGCTCGCGACCGCGGCGCCGAAGTGGCTCGCGTTCAGATAGGTCCACTGCGCGATGAGGCCCTTCTCCTTCGCGTCAGCGCCGCCGAGGCGCGCGGCCGGGAACTTCTCGGCGAGGTATTCGAGGATGGCGTGCGACTCCCAGAGGATGAGGTCGTCGTCCACGAGCGTCGGCACCTTGCCGTTGGGGTTGATCGCGAGATAGCCGGGCTTCTTGTGCTCGCCCTGCATCAGATCGACGGCCACGTAGCGGTAGGCCGCGCCGACCTCCTCGAGCGCCATCTGAGCGCGGCGCGAGTTGGGTGACATCGGGAATCCGTAGAGCTCGAGGGTCATCGGGACGGCCTAGCGGCGCCGCTGGGCGGCGTCATCGGTCAACCCGCTCGACGGTGCGTGGGAGGCGCGGTATTCACCGGTTCGATGTCCGCCGAGGTTCTGAACGAGCTCACCCGTGGCGTCGTCGACCTGCACGTGAAGGCCGAGCTTCAAGAGCGCCTCGCGTCCGGGAAGAAGCTGAGGATCAAGGCCGGCTTCGATCCGACGCGGCCGGATCTGCACCTCGGCCACACCGTGCTGATGCAGAAGATGAGGCAGTTCCAGGATCTCGGGCACGAGGTCGTCTTCCTCGTCGGCGACTTCACGGCCATGGTCGGGGATCCGACCGGGAAGAACGAGTCGCGGCCGCGGCTCACCCGCGAAGAGGTGCGCGCGGCGGCGGAGACGTACACCGAGCAGGCCTTCAAGGTGCTCGACAAGTCGAAGACGGTCGTGCGCTACAACTCGGAGTGGCTCGACGCGTTCAAGCCTTCGGAGATGGTCGAGCTCTGCGCGAAGTACACCGTCGCGCGGATGCTCGAGCGCGACGATTTCTCCAAGCGCTACGCGGACGGCCGCCCCATCCACGTGCACGAGTTCCTCTACCCGCTCCTCCAGGCGTACGACTCGGTCGCCCTCGAGAGCGACGTGGAGCTCGGGGGGACGGACCAGCTCTTCAACCTGCTCGTCGGTCGCGACCTGATGCCGCGCTACGGCAAGCGCGCCCAGATCGTCATGACGACGCCCATCCTCGAGGGGACCGACGCGCGGATCGTCGACGGCAAGATCACCGGCGCGAAGATGTCGAAGAGCGCGGCCAACTACATCGGCATCAGCGAGCCGCCCTTCGAGATGCTGACGAAGCTGATGCTCGTCGACGATCAGGTGGTGTGGCGCTACGTCGAGCTGCTCTCGTCGCGGTCGCTCGAGCAGATGAAGACGGAGCAAGCGGACGTAGCAGCGGGGCGGCTCGATGTCGTGCGCGTGAAAGAGGACTTCGCGGTCGAGATCGTGACGCGGTTCCACGACGCGGCGGCGGCGCGAGAAGCCCTCGAGAGGCGTCACGGGATCTCCCGCGGCGACGTCCCCGAAGACATCGAGGAGCACACCATCCCCTCCGAGGGCGGCGCCGTTCCGATCGGCAAGGCCCTCGCCCTCGCCGGCCTCGTGAAGTCGGGCTCGGAGGGGCTCCGCATGGTGCAGCAGGGCGCGGTGCACCTCGACGGACGCAAGCTCGAGAAGGACGACGCGCAGCTCAAGCTCGAGGCGGGCAAGAGCTACCTCGTGCGCGTGGGATCCAAGAACAAGAAGTTCGCTCGGCTCGGGATCCGGTGAGGGACGCGGTCTCGCGCCGATCGACGCTCGCGCTGATCCTCGGCGCGGTCGCGGCGTCGGCGTGCACCGCGAAGACACCGGAGAAGGTCGAGCCGCCCCCCGAGCCGACGGTGGTGAAGGAGCTCGCTTCCCTCGCCACGAGCGCGGGCCTCGCGTGGCTCGTGCGCGCCAAGCCGAGGGCGATCGCGCAGATCTCCTTCTTGATCCCATCCATCGCCAAGATCATCCCCGAGGAGCGGTTCGACGCGTTCAAGGCCCAGAGCGGGATGGACCCGCGGCAGCTCCACGAGGTGCTGTTCCTGAAGTACGGCGACGCGCTCCGGAACGCAGAGGCCCAGATCGTCCGCCACAACGGCGACGGCGCCGCGCTCGAGAAGAAATTCCTCGCCCGCATCACGAGCGACGCGATGCACACCCGCGACAAGCCCGATTTGGTGCGGCTGTTCGGCTCGATCGGCAATCACCGGCAGGGCTTCGCGCGGATCGGCAAGGACGTCGTGATGTACCAGCAAGAGGGGGATGAGGCGCGCGGACCGATCGCGATCGCGAGCCTCTTCGCGCGCGGAAAGCTGACGAAGGCGCCGCGGCTGCTCGCGGGGGAGCCCCTCGCTTCGCTCGTGGCGCGGTTCGGCGAGGCGCCCGTCGTGGCCGCCGCGATCGGCCCGTTCCCCGAGGAGTGGAACAAGGCGGCGCGCGGGCTCTTCGCGGTGGCCACCGCGGTGGGCGCCTCCGCGCGCCCCACCGCCCGCGAGAACGTCGGGCTCGCCCTCGCCCTCGTCGGCAACTACGGGCGCGACGCGGCCAAGGCGGCGGAGATCCTCAAGGAGGCTTGGGGCGATCTCGCCACCACCTCGATGGGTCATCTCCTCGGCCTCGATCACCCCATCGAGGATCCCATCACGGCCGGCAACGGCGACGTCGTCACCCTCTCCGTCGAGCTCGCCCCTGCTCGCCTCGCGGAGGGGCTGCGGGCTCTGGCGGCGGAGGACCTCGACGCGATCATGAAGCTCGACTGACCCAAGCCTGGCCGACGTGGCCGTGTCCGAAGGGCCATGAAAAAGGCGATGATCGGGTGCGTGTCGGCGTTGGTGCTCTCGGTGGCGGGGGCCGCGTCCGCGGGCGAGGGCGACGGGTACACGACCCAGGACGAGGCCGACGGGTACAGCGTGAAGTTCGTCGACGACCTGCTCCAGGACAAGAACGTCGACAGCTCCGCGGCGCAGATCGTGGTGCGGCCCTCGGGGGCGCGGATGCTCCTCATCCGTCCGCGGACGAGCTTCGTGCAGGAGATGTTCAAGTCGGTCGAGAAGATCTGACGGCGCGGACCGGTCGCGACGTCGCAGAGAGCACGACGTCGGCGGCCGGCAGGGCGATTGCGGTGCTTGCTCTCCCGCGCCAAGGCGTGGAAGCATCCACGAAGGAATGAAGGTCGTCGGGCGGGCAGCGGGGATCATCGCCGCGATCGCGGTCCTCGCATGGAGCTCCTGGGTCGAGGCAGAGCCGATGCGCGCTTCGCTCTCGGTCACACGCCAGCCCGGGGCAGAGACGTGCGCCGACGAGCGCGAGCTGACGGAGCTGGTCGAGGGGGTCGCGGGAGCGAAGATCCTGAGCGGCGCCGAGGAGCGGCCGGTTCATCTCCAGGTCGTGATGGCTCGATCGCAGGCGGGGTTCGAGGCCAAGGTCGAGCTCTCGGGGGCGCGCTCCGGCGTGCGCACCATCGAAGGAGGCGGCCCCGGCTGTGAGCCGCTCGGGCAGGCGCTCGCGGTCACGATCGCGGTGCTCCTCGACGCGGGCTCGATCGAGGCGGTCCACATCTCCAAGCCGGTGGAGAAGAAGCGTCGCCCCGCCGCCGCGCCGCCCGCGGAGGGCTCCAACGAGAAGGGGAGCACGAGCCCGGTCCCGCCGCTGACCCTCGGAGCGGGCGGCTTCTACGATTTCGGCACGCTCGGGACGAGCTCGGGAGGCCTCTTGGTCTCCATCGAGACGATCATCCCGATCGTGAGCTTCGGGCTCTCGTTCCTAGGGTTGCCCTATAGCCCGAGCGACCGGTTCAACTCGGACGTGGTCTATCGCTTCCTCGGCGGCCGAGCGCGCGTCTGCACCCGGCAGCCCTACCTCGAGCTCTTCGGGGCAAGCCTATGTCTCGGCTTTCTCGCCGGGCAGCGTAGAGGGGAGGACACCTCCGAGGAGGAGGAGCCGAAGGACGGCGCGTTTTTGGCCGCGGTGATCCAGGCGGAGGTGAGCAGGCGGATCGTGGGCCCCTTCGGGCTCTACGCGGACCTCGCCCTCTCCATCCCTTTCTACAAAGACCCCATCGAGGTGGGGACGGCCGTCCTCCCCGAGCAGCCGGTCACGTTCCAGATGGGGGCGGGGGTGCGGTTCTGGATCGGGAAATGACGAGGCCTTCGAGGCGCCGAAGAAAAAAACGCTCCTCCTAAAGTTTGTTGATGGGCGGGCCGCCCCGGCGCCACATAGTGCTTTGGACGTCCCTGCATGACCGAAGCCGCGCTTTCGTTCAGGATGGTCTACGAGGAGAACTTCCAGTTCGTCTGGCGGTCCCTCCGACGGCTCGGGGTCCGCGAGGCGGACGTTCCGGACGCGGTGCAGGACGTCTTCATCGTGGTGCACCGGAAGCTGGGCGAGTTCCAAGGCCGCTCCAAGGTCTCCACATGGCTGTTCGGGATCGCGCTCCGCGTCGCGCGCGATCGGCAGAAGCTCGCGTTCACCCGCCGGCAGGTCGATGACGAGAACGCGGTCTCGACCTGCGTCGACGACTCGGTCGACCTCGCGGCGGCGCTCGAGCGCAAGCAGGGCCTCGAGCTGCTCGAGGCGATCCTCGACACGATGCCTCTCGAGCAGCGCGCCGTGTTCACGCTGTTCGAGCTCGAAGGGATGACGGGGGAGGCGATCGCGGAGGCGCTGGAGGTCCCACTCGGGACGGTCTATTCGCGGCTCCGACTCGCGCGCGACGTCTTCCAGCGCGCGGTGCAGCGAATGAAGGCGCGCGAGGGGGCGCGGAGGCCTCCCCCTCCCCCGCGGGCGAGCGGGTTCAGAGAGCGCTCCGTCCGCGAGCCCGAGGCGAACATCGGGCCTCTCGAAGGTGATCCGCCGCTCGCACGCGCGGCAGGAGGTGCAGCATGACCGATCCTCGACGTTTGCTCGACGGCTCGGCGGGCGATCCGTTCGAGCTCGGCTCTCCGGATAGATCCTCCACCGAGGCGATGCGCTCGCTCCTCTCGGAGGGGCGGCACTTCGGCGCCCCCCCCGCGGGCGCGCAGATGCAAGTGTGGGGCAGGCTGGAGAGCGTGCTCGGTCCTGGGATCGGCGCGATCGGTGGCGCCTCGGTCGGTTCGGGCGCGATCGGATCGAGCGCGCCCTCGGTTGGAGCGGGGGCGACGGCTCCCATCGCGAGCTCGGCGCCGGTGGCGGGCGCGACGGCGGCCGCGAAGACCGGGGGCGGCCTCGCCCTCGGGACGAAGCTCGGGTTGATGGGCATGCTCGCCGGCAGCGGGCTCTTCGTCGCGACCATCGCCTCGAGCCCGCATCGCGGCATCCTCGAGGAGCCTCGGCTCGTCGAAGAGACGAGCAGCTCGCGCGTCGAGACGCGCTCCGACAAGGCGGAGGGCGAGTGGCTGGATCACAGCGCCCTCGCCCACGCGCGCACCACCCAAGCAGAGGCGCAGAAGCCGAGCGCGGAGAGCGCGCCGGCGCCGCTCGAGTCCGCCGTGTCGAAGCCGACCGCTCCGAGCGCGAGCGGCGCGCTCGCGAGCGGGCCATCGTCGAGCGATCGCACCAACCTTCTCCTTCGCGAGGCGCAGGGGGTGGGCGCGGCGAGGGCGAAGCTCGCCGGGGGCGACGCTGGCGGCGCGCTCGAGGAGCTGAGCGCCCTCGATCGCGAAGTGCCCAAGGGCGGTCTCGGCCAAGAGCGTCGTGTCCTCGCCATCGAAGCGCTCGCCGCGTCCGGCAAGCGCGATCAAGCGGCCGCCCTCGCGAGGGCGTTCCTCGACGCCAACCCGAGCAGCCCCTACGCCCCTCGCCTCTCGCCGCTCACGCACTGAGCGACGCACATCGAGTACGCTGCGCGCGTGAGCGGAGCGGCAGGGATCGCGGCCCCGGCAGACGCGGCGGCGTGGGGGGCCCTCGCGCTCGCCCTCGTCCTCGCGGCGGTGCCCCGATCGCGGCGGCTGTTCGAGGCGCTGGACTACCGCGCGTTCGTGACGGTCGCGGCGGGCTTGGCCGCCCTCCTGAGCGGAGCCTACGTGGCGTACTACCTTCGCGGCGGACCGCGGATCATCGACGCCACGAGCTACTACTTGGAGGCGCGCTCGCTGTCGGAGGGCCACCTCGCGTGGCAGCCGAAGGAGCCGAGCGCGTCCGTGGCAGGGCGGTTCCTCTTGCGAGACGGGCTCGCGAGCGGCGATCGCCTCGCCGTCATCTTCCCGCCCGGATATCCGGCCGTCCTCGCCCTCGGCTTCTTGGTGCGGGCGCCGATGATCGTGGGCCCGCTTCTCGCGGCGAGCGCGACCCTCGCGACCGGGTTCCTCGCGCGGACCGCCCTCGCCGCGGAGCAGCACGACGTCGCGGCCAAGCTCGCCGTCGCGCTCTCCGTCGTCTGCGGCGTGCTGCGCTACCACACCGCCGACACGATGTCGCACGGCCTCTCGGCCTGCCTCGTCGCGGTCGCCCTCGGCTGCGCCCTCGAGATCCGCGGCGGCGCGACGGACGAAAAGAAGAGGCGGCGGAGCTTCCTCGGGTGCGGGGCCGCGCTCGGGCTGCTCGTGTGCACCCGACCGGCGAGCGGGCTCGCTGTCTCGCTCTTGGTGCTGCTGGTGCTCGCGCGCGATCTGGATCCGAAGGGCCTCGGCGCGGCGGCGGTCGCGGCCGCGCCCTTCCTCGCCCTGCTCGTCCTTCATCAGCGCGCCGCCACGGGAGGCCTCGCCTCGTCACAGACCCGCTACTACGCCGTCAGCGATGGGCCTCCCGGCTGCTTCGACTACGGGGTGGGCGGGGCGATCGGCTGCGGGCACGAGCACGGAGACTTCGTGCGCCGCTACATGCCGAGCGGCTTCGACGCGAAGGCGCTGCTCGGGACGACGGGGCGCCGGCTCGCGATGCACGCGAGCGACGCGATGAACGCCTGGCCCTTCGTGGCCCTCCTCGGGCTCGCGATCGGGTGGGCCATCTTCCGAGGCGGCAACGTGCGGCTGCTCGCGCTCCTCATCGCGGCGCAGATCGCGGTCTACGCGCCCTTCTACTTCGACGGCAACTACCCCGGGGGCGGGGCTCGCTTCTTCGCCGACGTGCTCCCCGCGGAGCACGTGCTCCTCGCTTGGCTGATCGTCGATCGCGCCGTCGCCGCCTCGCCCGCGGTCGCCGCCCTCGGCGCCTCGCGCGTCGCCGCCATCGCGATCGCGCTCTCGATCGCGGGCTTCGCGCTCTTCGGGCACGCCAGCCACGAGGCGCTGCGCGATCGCGAAGGGGGCCGGCCCATGTTCGAGCCGCGCGTCGTCCGAGCCGCGGGGATCGGAGGCGGGGTCCTCTTCGTCGGCACCGATCACGGCTTCGCCCTCGCGTACGACGCGGACGCGACGGCGAGCCCGACGTCGATCGAGGCCCTCCGGCTCCGCGGGGACGCGCTGGATTACTTCGCGTGGACGGAGCGCGGACGTCCTCCGTCCTTCGCCTATCGCTTCGACGCTTCGAGCGGAGCGGCCTTCGTCGAGCCTTACACACCGGCCGTGTCGGATCGGGTCGAGGCCGAGAACCTATGGCCCGCGATCGAGCAGCGCGGTGCATCCGCCCTCCCAAGCGCCACGCAGGAGCCGTGCGCCTCCTCGGGTCGTTGGCTGGCCATCTCGACCTTCGTGGAGGGAGCGGAGGTCCGCCTCTCTTTGCCGCGCGCGCTCGGGGGCCTGCGGATCCGCCCCGTGGTGGCGGCGAGGGGGAGCTTCCAGGCTTCCATCGATCTCGTCGCCGACGGTCGCGCCGCTTCGACGTGGGAGGTCAGAAAGGAGGCGGCGCCCACGTGCGAGGCGCTCGACGCGGTGGAGGTGCCGCGCGCGCAGCGCCTCGAGCTGCGCATCCGTGCGAAGGAGCGCGCCGAGACGGGGCTCTTCGCGCTCGACGCGATCCGGATCGACGACGAAGGGCCCCGGCCATGATCCCCGGCTTCGCTCCGCTCAACCGCGGGCCAAGTGCCGCTGCACGGTGCGGAGGCTGATCCCCAGGCGCTCGGCGGTGCGGGACCGATTGCCGCCCTCGATCGCGAGGGCCGCCCTCAGCACCCGCCGCACCGTCTCCTCGAGCGGCTGATCGAGGCGGACCTCGATCGTCCCCGCCCCTCTCGCGGTCGCTTCGTGGGGCGGCCCTTGCTCGCGAAGAGCCTTGGGGAGATCGCGCAGCCGGACCTTCTTCCCCGCGCGCAACAGGCACACGAGCTCGATCGTGTTCTTCAGCTCGCGCACGTTGCCCGGCCAGTCGTAGCGGCGGAGGCTCTCGCGCACGCTCCGCGGCAGCACCGGTCTCTCCACCGCGTGGATGGCGCTCAGCTGCGCGACGAACTGCTGGACGAGCGGCAGGATGTCGGCGCGGCGATCGCGGAGCGCGGGGACGTCGAGGCTGATCCCTTGGATGCGGTAGTAGAGATCGGCGCGGAAGCGGCCGGCCTTCACCTCGAGGTCGAGCGGCTTGAGGGTGGCGCAGACGATCCGCGCGTCGACCTCGAGCTTCGTCGTGCCGCCGACGCGCATGAACCTCCGGTTCTCGAGGAAGCGGAGGAGCTTCGCCTGCACCGCGAGGGGCATCTCCGCGATCTCGTCGAGGAAGAGCGTCCCTCCGTGGGCGAGCTCGATCTTGCCGCGCGCGCGCTGGCTCGCTCCGGTGAAGGCCCCCTTCTCGTGCCCGAAGAGCTCGCTCTCGAAGAGGGTCTCGGGGATGGCGGCGCAGTTGATGGGGACGAACGGGCCGCTCCGGCGGTGAGAGAGCTCGTGGACGCGCCTCGCCATGACCTCCTTGCCGGTGCCGCTCTCGCCGACGAGGGTCACGCCGACATCCTTGGTCGCGATCGCGCGCACGATACGGTCGAGCGACCGCATCGTGAGGGAGACGAGCACCGGCTGGATCGGTACGTCAATCTGTCGCTTCCGCGTCGTCACGCGCTCCGATGCTACGACGGATCGTCATCGAGAGCGAAGCGCTCGCCCATCATCGCGCGATCGCGACCGATCGGCTCTCTCGGACGCCGCTCGCCGCTTCGATCGCCGCGGCGCGGAGCGAAAATTCGTTGACCGCCCGCGCGGATGCGTGGGACTGTTTTCGCCGGTTTGCTGGGCAGTACGGGCCTCTCGCGGGCTCGAGGGCGAACGCGAGGTGCATGATGAGGGGGTATCGATCATGACCAAGAGCGAGCTGATCGACGTCATCGCGACCCGCGGCACGCTGACCAAAGCGAGAGCGGAGCTCGTCGTGAATTGCGTGTTCGACGCAATGACGGAGGCGCTCGAGCGCGGCGAGGGGATCGAGATCCGCGGGTTCGGCTCGTTCACCGTTCGTCCGTACAAGCCCTACGCCGGGAGAAACCCTCGAACGGGGGAGTCGGTGAGCGTGCCGGCGAAGCGCCTCCCGTTCTTCAAGGTCGGCAAAGAGCTGCGAGAGATCGTCGACAAGAGCCGCGAGTTCGAGATCAGCGGCGGCGACGACGACTGAGCCAGCGGCTGTACCAAACTGGCGTTCGGCAAAGCCGGCGCTCATAATCCTGGTGGCATCGTGCTTGCTTGACGAGCACCGCGACGCTGCTCGACATGGCTCCACCAGGACAATCGACGATCGACCTCCGGCCGGCGGCACCTCCCTTCGCTGAGGGGCGCGCTTGGCTCGCGCAAGCGCTCGAGCACGCCGCTCACTATCTGCCGGCGCAGGCTCCGCTCGAGGTCTTCGTCCACCACAACACCCTCCACGCCTTCCAGCACCGTCCCTTCCACGAGGCGATCGAGGAGGCCCATCGCAAGCTCGGAGCGGACGGCTACCTGCGCGAGGACCAATACCGCGCCGCGTACCACGCGGGCCGCATCACCCTCTCCGACGTCGAGGCGGCGCTCTCCGCTCACGCGCCCGAGAGCCTCCCCGCGATGCCTCAAGCGCTGCCGCACGCGCTCGAGCTCGCGAAGCTGATGCTGCTGCACGACATCGGACCGCAGACGCCGGCCGGTCTGCGCTTCCGCTTGGACGAGCACGGAGCGGCGGCGCGGTTCGCGCCGGGCGTCTCGACGGTCGCGCGGGATCGAATCCGTTACGAGACGACAGCGTGGCTGCGGCGCGAGGTCGCGCGGCGACCGGTCGAGTCGACGATGACGCTGCTCGTCGGGCCGCACGAGACGACGCGGCAGCTCGCCTCCGCGTTCGAGGAGCGCTTCGGCTTCGCGCCTTCGCAGCGAGGCTTGAACGACCTGCTCGATCGGGTGAGCGAGTCGGTCTCGGTGGCGAGCCTCTGGGAGGCGGCGCGATCGCTCGGGCGACGGATCGCGCCCCATCCGGCGTCGTCGCGCCGATCCCTCGGGGCGAAGCTGCCGCGGGAGGCGCTCCTCGAGGTGAGCGACGAAGACCCGAACGATCTCGTCCATCCGATCCTGATCCCGATCGCGGGCGCATTCCTCGACCGCGGCCTCACCCACTGGACGATGCCCGATCGAGAGCACGGCTTCTTCGTCGCGTTCCGGCGGGTGATGAGCGCGGGCCACGCGGTGCGACCGGCGTGGCTGGCCGGCCTCGGCAAGCGGCTGCGCGGCTGGGAGCAGCGCGGGGCGACCTCGGAGGAGGTCGTCATCGAGCTCGTCGAGGAGCTCGGCCTGCGGCCCGCGGAGCGACCGGAGCTCATCGAGCGCACGTTGCTCTCGCTCGCAGGGTGGGCGGGGATGTTCCATCGCCTCGAGGCGGCGCCTCCGCTCGCCGGGCGATCGCCGGCCCACGTGAGGCTGATCGACTTCCTCGCGGTGAGGCTCTGCCTCGACGTCCTCGCCCTCGCCGAGATCGGCCGCCGCCTCGGTCACTCCGGCAACCTCGCGGGGCTGCGCGAGCACTGCAGCAGGCTCCCGCGAATCGCCGCCCGAACCCCCACTGGGGACCACGACCGGGCGTGGCCGCTCTTCCTCCTCGCGCAGCACGCGGGCCTCGCCGCGCCCGAGCTGCTCCGGCTTCCGCCCTCCGACGCGGAGAAGCTCTTCACGATGCTGGAGCGCTTCGACCGGCGCGCCCACCTGCGGGTGTGGCACGAGGCGTACGAGCGCAACTACCGCGAGCAGCTCCTCCGCGCCCTCCACGTGCGTCGCCGCGAGCCGATCGAGGAGCCGCCCGCCCGGTTCCAGGCCCTGTTCTGCATCGACGATCGGTGCGAGTCGTTGCGGCGTCATTTCGAGGAGCAGTCGCTCGAGCATCGGACCTACGGGGTCGCTGGCTTCTTCAACTTGGCCATCGCCTACCAAGGGCTCGACGACCCTTCGACCTTCCCCCTCTGCCCGGTCGTGCTCACGCCGCAGCACCGGGTGGAGGAGGAGCCGGTCAGCGAGCACACCCGCCTCGCCCACGCGCGACGGCGGCGCCTCAAGAGCATCACGAACGTCAGCACGCGCTTTCGTCGCGCCTCGAACTCGCTCGTGTGGGGAGGGATCGTGACCGCGTTCGCGGGGGTGGTCGCGGCCCTGCCCCTGCTCGCGAGCGTCTTTCTGCCTTGGTTCGCGGGCAAGCTCCGCGACAAGGTCTCGGGGTGGCTCCTGCCCACGCCGCGCACCCGGCTCTCCGCGGGACGCGACGACGTGGAGGATCCGGCGGGCGGCTACCTCGCGAGCGGCTTCACCCTGTCGGAGAAGGTCGAGCGGGTGGCGGCGCTCCTGCAGAACGTGGGGCTCGTGAAGGACTTCGCGCGCATCGTCCTCCTCCTGGGGCACGACTCGAGCAGCGTGAACAACCCCCACTTCGCCGCGTACTCCTGCGGCGCGTGCGGAGGACGGAGCGGCGGGCCGAACGCGAGGTTGTTCGCGGACATCGCCAACCAGCCGCGCGTTCGCGACATGCTGAGGAGCCGCGGCATCGACATCCCGAGCACGACCCTCTTCGTCGGCGGGGAGTACGACACGTGCGCGGATCACGTCGTGCTGTTCGACGTCGAGGACGCGCCCGCCTCGTTCGTGCCCGAGCTCGAGCTCTTGCGGGAGGTGCTAGACGAGGCGTGCGCGCGCAACGCTCACGAGCGCTGCCGCAAGTTCGAGTCGGCGCCCCGAGAGCTGACGGGGGACTCGGCGATGCACCACGTCGAGGCCCGCTCCTACGATCTCAGCCAGCCGCGCCCCGAGCTCGGGCACGCCACCAACGCCTCTTGCATCGTGGGGCGCCGGATGCTGACCCACGGGCTGTTCCTCGATCGGCGCTCGTTACTCGTCTCGTACGATCCGACCCTCGACGACGAGAAGGGGTCGATCCTCGAGCGGCTGCTGCTCGCGGTCGGCCCCGTCTGCGCCGGCATCAACCTCGAGTACTTCTTCTCCACCACCGACAACGAGACGCTCGGCGCGGGCACGAAGGGACCTCACAACGTCATCGGCCTGTTCGGGGTGATGAACGGCACCTCGAGCGACCTGAGGACGGGCCTGCCGAAGCAGATGATCGAGATCCACGAGCCCATCCGCCTGCAGCTCGTGATCGAGTCGCGGCCCGATGTCGTGCTCGGGATCATGAGCCGCCAGTCGCTCGTGCGGGAGCTGTTCGAGAACGGGTGGGTGCGCGTCTCGGGGATCGATCCGGTCTCCTCGGAGATGTGGACGTACGAGCCAGGAAAGGGCCACACCCCGTGGAGACCAGAGCAGGCGCGTCTGCCGCGGGTAGGCCGCTCGTCGGATTGGTACCGAGGGCACGCGGGCCACGTCCCCCCCGCCCTCGTCGAGTCGTACGAGCACGTGACCGAGGAGCTCGGCGGTGTGGTTTGAGATCCTGATCGGGCTCGCCGCGGCCTGGCCCGCGCTCGGAGCGCTCGCGATCGCGGCGCGCATCGCGACCGGCTTCGAGCCCTCGGAGCGGGCGGTGGTGAGGATCAGCACCGCCGCCCTCGCCCTCTCGCTCGCCTCCGTCACCTTCGCCGCGTTCAGCTTCGTGCGCGGAGGCCTCGAGCCGATCGACGTGCGGCTCGGGCACTGGTACCAGGCCGCCGAATACGGCTACGAGCTGGTGTTCCTCGTCGACGGGCTCTCCGCTCCCATCGCGTTCGTGGCCGCGCTGCTCGTGCTCGCGACGTGTCGCTTCTCCGCGAACTACCTCCACCGCGAGCCGGGCTTCGTCCGGTTCTTCGCCCTCATGCTCGTCTTCGCGGCCGGGCTGCAGCTGCTCATCCTCGGCGGGAGCATCGAGGTGCTGTTCGCGGGGTGGGAGCTCGTGGGGATGGCCTCCGTGCTCCTCATCGCGTTCTTCCACGACCGCACCGGGCCGGTGCGCGCGGCCATCCGCGTCCTCGCGACCTACCGCCTCTGCGACGTGGGGCTCGTCCTCGGAGGGGTGTTCCTCCACCAAGCCCGCCACACCACCGTGTTCGTCGATCTGTTCGGCTCCGAGCACGGGCCCGTGACGTGGCTCACCGCCGCCGCCGCGATCGGCCTGCTCATCTCCGCGATGGGCAAGAGCGCGCAGTTCCCGTTCGGAGGGTGGCTGCCGCGGGCGATGGAAGGCCCGACCGCCTCGAGCGCCGTCTTCTACGGGAGCCTCTCCGTGCACGCGGGCGTGTATCTGCTCGCGCGCGCGGCGCCGCTGTACCGAGACGCGCCGCTCCTCTCGGCCGCGATCGTCGCGGTGGGTCTCGTCACGGCCGCGATCGCGACCCTGAGCGGACAGGTCACCCCCGACGCGAAGACCGCCCTCGCCTACTCCACCACCGCGCAGGTCGGGATCATGTTCGCGGAGTGCGGCCTGGGGTTCCCCCACCTCGCGGTGCTCCACCTCACCGCCCACGCGCTGCTCCGCTACTACCAATTCCTGCGGACGCCCTCGGTGCTGCAGGACGCGCTCCGACGTCGCGCCGCCCTCGGGGCCACGGAGGCGGACGAGAGCGCGGCCCGCTGGGAAGGGGTGGGCGTCCCGGTGCGGCGGTTCTTGTACCGGCTCGCGATCGAGCGCTTCGAGGCGGAGACGATCCTCGGGCGCTGGGTCGCGCGGCCCGCCCTGGGGGCGTCGGCCGCGCTCGACCGCGCGGAGAAAGCCCTCATGCACGACGGCGACGAGAGCCCGCGGCCGGCTGACGCGACCCCGCGGCCGCCGCTCGTGGCGCGGCCGGGACCGGAGGCGGCGAGGGGATCATGAACCGGACCCTCTCCTTCGCGTTCTGGGTGCCGATGATGCTCGCGGCCGCCCTCATGCTGACGCTGAGGACGCCGCGCGCCGGCCGCCGCGTCGGGATCGGCGTGACGAGCCTCGCCTTCGTCGCGTCGATCGCGCTCCTCGCGTTCAACACCACCGGCTCCCTCGTCAACCGCGCCTCCCTCGGACGCTTCGCGGACTTCTTCGGCGTGGACGGGCTGACGGCGGCCCTGTTGCCGATCGCGACCGGCGTTCCCCTCGCGATCCTCATCTCGGCGCCGCGCGCCAAGCTCGATCTGCGATCGATGGCCCAGCTCCTCTTCATCGGCGCCACGACCCTGGGCGGCTCACTCGCCAGCAGCCTCGTGGGGATCGCGACGTTCTTCGTGCTCTCGCCGCTGCCGCTCCTCCTCGAGGGCCGCCGGTCCAAGAGCCCCGCCTTGCGCCGGGCCGCGCTCGTGCTCGCGCTCACGTCGGTGGCGCCGTTCGCGGTCGCGACCGTCGCCTCGCTCGCCCTCGCGATCCGCGCGAAGGTCGGGGTGCCTTTTCTCCCGAGCGCGATCGCGGAGCAGGGCGCGCTCGGCTCTCACGAAGGCTGGATCGGCTGGCTCTTCATCGCCGCCATCGCGGCCCGGATGGCCATCTTCCCGCTCCACTTGTGGGCCCCCGTCGCCGCGGAGCGCGGGCGCGACTCGTACGTCCTGCCCACCCTCGCCTCTCCGATCGCGGCCGTCGCCCTCGTGCGGATCGTGGCCGTGATGTGCCCGAACGCCCTCGCGCGCGCGGCCCCCTTGGTCCTCCCCCTCGCGGCCGCGTCGGCGATCTACGGAGCCGTGCTCGCCCTCGGTCAGCACAACGCCGCCCGCCAGCTCGCCTATGTCTGGACGAGCGTGATGGGCACCGTGCTCGCCGGCTTCGTCTCGAGCGACGAGCGGGGTGTCACCGGCGCGCTGCTCCACCAGCTCGCGGTCGTGCTCTCGATGACGGGACTGTGGCTCCACCTCGTGGCGGTCGCGGCGCGCGCCGGCACGATCGATCTGAGGCGCCTCGGCGGCATCGTCAGGAACGCCCCCGGGCTCGCGACCGGGCACCTGCTCCTCGGGCTCGCCACCGTCGCGTTCCCGGGCACCGCGACGTTCCTCTCCGAAGACCTCGTCGTGCGCGGCCTCCTCGAGTCGCACCCGGCCGCGGCGGGGTTCCTCCTCGTGGCGACCGCGCTCAACGGCCTCACCCTCGTCAGGACGTTCAAGCGGATCTTCCTCGGGCCCGCGAGCCTGCACGCCCCCGATCTCTCGCGCGTCGAGGACGTCCAGCCCCGAGAGCGATGGACGTCGGTCGCGCTGATCCTCGCTCTCCTCGCCGGCGGTCTCGCCCCCACGCCGCTGCTCCTCCTGCGCGCGGGGCTCCGCGGCCCCGCCCCGGCGGTGACGGCGCCGTAGCCGCGGTCGAAGCAGATCCAGGCTCGAACTTCGGGCCGTCGGTACTAAGCTCCTAGAGCACCGATCATGTTGAAAACCGGCGCATTCGCGCGATTTCGCGCCCGATCCACACGGCCTCGTCGCTCCGCTCCTCAGATTACGAGGAGTAGTCTTGCGGTGCTCACTCCTCGGGCGCGCGCCTCAGCCGCAAACTCCCCCGACTTCACTCGGCTTTCAACATGATCGGTGCTCTAGCGCACCTCGGACAGCGCCATGCCGGATTTCCTCGTTCGCATTCGACCTCGTCGCCTCGAGATGCTCACGAGCGGCCCCACCGAGGCGGAGGCGCGGGCGACGCAGGCGCACTTCGCCTATCTGCAGGACGCGCAGCGAGCGGGGAACATGCTGCTCGCGGGCCGGACGCTCACCGCCGACGAGGACACGTTCGGGATCGTGATCATCCGCGCCGAGTCGCTCGCGGCCGCCCAGCGCTTCGTGGAAGAGGATCCGGTCGTGGTCGAAGGCGTGATGACGGCTGAGGTGTTCCCGTTCCGCGTCGCCCTCCTGGCGAAGTCGTGGGACGACGACGGCCCGCCGAAGCCCGCCCTCGTGCAGCGCCATTGACGCGAGCGCGACCTTGCCAGGCCGCTGCGCTCTTCGCGCTCCATCCCAGGAGGGGCGGTGGTCAGGGGCGCGCCCCGGTCACGAACACGTGGTAGTCGACGAAGTCCCCGTCTTCCGCGACGAGCTCGACGCGGCCGATCTTCGGCAGGCCGGGTGGGATCGAGATGGAGGGCTCCGACCAGGTCGTTGAGGGAGCGATCTCGAGGACGCCCATCTCTCTGCCCCCGACGAAGACGGCCACGCGGACCTCGCGCACGGACGCGGTGCGGAGGATCAGCCGGCCCCCGCCGGCGGGGAACGCGGCGTCGAAGCTCTCGCGCTCGCCGCGCTCGATCATGCGCCCCGCGTCGAACAGGTCCTTGCCCTTGCGCTTGCTGTCGGGGAGGACGCGCCAGGAGATCTCGCCGCGCCCGGCGGGGCGCTCGTAGCGCCGCGCGCGCTCGCTCATGAGGTCGGCGACGTCGACGTCGGAGACGACCACCTCGTCGTCGAGGAGGGTGCGTGGCGCGCTCTCGCGATCGAACGGCGTCCAGTCGGCGCGATAGATGACCTTGCTCGGGCCGCCGCAGATCACGTTGCCGAACACGGGCACCTCGGTGACGTAGCGCCCGAACACGCTCGGGAGCTCGCCCCACCACCCGGGATAGATCGCCATGTAGTTCGGGCGCTCGGTGTCCGGCATGCGCTCGATGAGCTCCAAGCTCGATCCGAGGCCGTACCGGGTGGCGCGCGCGAACGGGTAGTCGTGGTAGCCGCCGAGGCCGATCAGATCGAGGCCGGGGAGATCGGCGGCGTAGGTGATCGCCCCCGCGTCGCCGACGAGCACGCGCGTGGGCTTCGGATCTTCGAGCTGCCGCAGGATGCGGCCCGTCTCGATCTGCTGGTCGCGGATGTTCCGGCTCGCGCGCGAATAGAACCAAATTTGATCGCGCATCCGCGGGCGCTGGTGGTCCCAGAAGAGGAGGACGGCGAGGGAGGCGACGGCGAGACGACCGCCCCACGCGATGCGCCCGCGCAGCGTCTCTCCGAACCGGCTCACGAGGGCAGCCACCCCCATCCCGGAGAGGAGGAGCAACCAAGCGACCCCGCTCATCGTGTAGCGCTCGTTCTGCCAGCGCACCTGCCCGTTCATCGCGACGACGAGGGTCCAGCCGACGACCTGCGAGAGGAGGAGCGCGGCGCGCCCCCGCAGCGCGGGCCACGCGAGCGGGACGAGGGCGAGCAGCGGCAGGAGGTATCCGTACGGGTGGCGGCCCGGGAAGCGAAGGCTCTCGTCCCCGAAGTGGTAGTGGACCATCCGCCCCGCCACGTATTTGAGCTGAGAGAGCCAATCGGCGAGCCGCTCGCGATCGGTCATGTACGGGTGGTAGAGCGCGAGCTTGCTGATCGCGCCTGCTTGCGCCCACTCACCGGTGAAGAGGCGATTCAGGCAAGAGAGGGCTCCCATCGCCGCCGCAGGCGCCCCCGCGGTCACCCCCGCGAGTCCGACCGCCCACCTCCGACCGAGGTCGCGCCCTCGCACGAACGCGGCGACCGCGAACGCGGCCACGCAGACGACGGACTCCGGGCGCGTGAGGACGAGGAGCGCCCCCGTCGTCCCGAGCAGCGCCGCCGCGAGCGACACGTGCCGGCGCGCTCGGATCGCGCGCTCCAGACGATCGAACGAGAGCGACACGGCGCCCCACATCCCGAGATGGAACGCGTTCTCCATCCCGCTGAAGAGGGACCAATCGAGGGCGCCGAGGGATAGGACGGCCGGCGGCAGCAGGTACTTCGCCCACGGCCCGAGGGGCCGCACGTATCGCGCGGCGGCGATGAAGAAGACGAGCATCGAAACGCAGGCGACGCCCACCGCCCACATCATCAGCTTCCCTTGGAACGTGGGCGCGTTCGCCGGGTCGCGGAAGCCGAAGAGCCAGCCGATCGCGAGCACGAACGGGTAGGTGAAGCTCGTGTTGCCGCTCGAGTACCCGTTGCCCTCCGACCATTGGAAGGGATGACCCCGGGCGGTGGAGCGCGCGTAGTCGAAGTGGATGAAGACGTCGTCGAGGGGAGCCGACCACACCCCCTGGGTCTGCCGGAGCATCGACGAGACGAAGACCGACGCGACGTAGGCGATCGCGGTCGCGCACCAGACGACGTAGACCTCGCCGTCGAGCCGGGGCCAGGCGTCGAGCAGACTCTTCGCGATGGAGGAGCGCTGCCACCGGGAAGGAGAGCTGGGCCGCCGGCGCGCAGGTCCCGCCGGAGCTGCGGCTCCAGCGCCGCGCTCGCCAGCAGCGCCGACATCATTCCCCGGGGTCGGGTCGGGCGCGGAGGCGTTCACGGACCGTGCGCTTCATACCACAGAGCCGCGCCTCGCGTTGACCCTCGGCCGGCCTGTGACGTATCGTCCCCATGTTCGCTGCTTCGCCGCGCGTCTTCGCGCGAGCATGAGGGGCCGGCCCTGTGCGTTGGTACGTCGACATCAATTCCATTGGGTCGAATAGCCCTACCGAACGATATTGTCTCGAAGCCGAGCAATGGCAGAAGGCGCTCCAAGCCGTCCGCGCGCAGCGCGGCGACTCCGCCCCCTTCGGCAATTTCTCGATCGAGCTGCTCGACGAAGGCTATCGAGCCATCGATCCGCAGACCCGCACCCGCTACGTCGTCCACCGCGCCCCCGATGACGCGGAGGCGACGGCGGCGCCCGTCGTCCTCACCGGCGAAGAGAAGGCGGCGGCGGGCCCCCGCTTCCCTCAGCCGCGCGCCTCCCGACCGCGGCCTTCCGCGCGCGGCGCGCGGGCGAAGTCGCCCTCCATCCCCGACGACCCGGTGCCCCGCGGCCGCGCCGCGCAACCCGCGCCCAAGCCCCCCGAGCCGAGCCGCCCGCCCGAGTCGGTAGCGCCCGAGACGCAGCCCGCGACGCCCGTCGCCAAGATCGACAGCAAGATCCCCGCGCCCACCCCTTCCCGTCCGAGCGGGCTGCGGCCGCCTACGCCGGCGCCATCCTCGCCATCCAACCGGCCCTCCACGGGGGCTTCTTCTTCGAGCGCGCCTCCGCGCCCCACGCCGCCGCCCTCGAACCGCCCGATGTCGATCGGGGGGACGGCTGGGCCCAATCAGCTCACGGCGAAGGCGGTCGCGCCCTACGCGCAGAAGTCCGACGTGCCGCCGCCCGCGGCGCCCTCTCCCGCGTCGGCCCATCCTCCCGCGCCTTCCGCTGCTCCCAAGAACGGAGCATCGGCGAGCTCGGCGCCCCCCGCGCGAAAGCTCGATGCTCCTCAGGACATCGTCGTCGCGCGACCGATGCAGGCGGAGACTGCCTTCGAGCGAATGACGGGCGGGAGCGCGGTGCCGCTGCCCGCGCAGGTGTCGCCGACGGCGGACGTCCCGACGGAGGTCCTGCCCGCGTTCAAGATCCTCTCGAGGCGCAACGAAGACCCGACGCCGTCCTCGCCGCTCACGTACCGCGAGATGGCGTTCATGGTCGCGAGCACCACCTCGCTCCGAGACGCGGAGGCGATCGCGCGCGCCCAGTTCGAGGTCGTTCGGAACTCCCTCTCGGGGGCGCCGAAGGGGAAGTTCATCCAGCTCGCCGTCTTCGACCACGAGTTCACGACGAAGCCGAAGAAGCCCCCCATCGTCACCCTCGCGTTCAAAGACTGGCGCGACCAGGAGCCCGACGTTCGCTTCCCGCTGCGCGATGGGGCGCAGAGCCAACGGCCCCCCGCCGCTCCCGCGAGCGCCGCTCCCTCCGCGGGCCTTCGCCAGAGCGTTCCGCCCCAAGCCCCTTCGGTGCCGCCGAGCGCGGCGAGCGCGCCGCCCGCGGCGCCGGTGGAAGCGCCGAGCCCGCCGAGCCGACCGGCGATCGCGCCTCCCCCTGCGCCGCCGAGCGCGCCGCCTCCTGCGGTCGCGAAGGAAGAGCCAGCGCCGCCTCCGCAGGCGCCCCCGCCACAGCCACCGCCTCCGCCGGCGCCTCCCGCCGACGAGGCGCCCACGGAAGAGCCGCCGCCGATCTCGATCCCGGGGGAGCCGATCAAGCCCGCTCCCGTCATCGCGATCACCGACGCCGTCCCCGCCGCGCTGCTCGAGCCGACGCCCGCGCCGATGCCGATCGCGGCGCCTCCCCCTGCGCCTTCCAGCGAGGCGCTCGGCGACGAGGACATCGTGGTCGAGACGGCAGAGCCGCCGCTCGCCGCGAAGCCGGAGCCCGCGGTCGAGGCGCCTCCCCCGGCGCCGCCCGCCCCCATCGAGAAGATCCCCGAAGGCCCGACGTCCTCCGAGATTCGGAGGTCGGCGCACGAGATGGCTGGGGACGACGAGCGCACGCTCGTGAAGCCCTCGACGCCGCCGCCCGCGCCGGAGCCTCCCGCCCCCGCGTCCGCGACCCCGGCGTCGGCGCCCGAATCGGAGTGGCCTTCGCTGGGCCCGGTGGGGGTCGCCGCCGCGGGCGTCGCGGCGGCGGGGGTCGCCGCAGAGCGACCGGCCTCGATCCCGGCGCCGAACAACACCATCCGCATGCAGGCGCAGCCCGCGCCGGAGCGCATGCCTTCGGTGCCGCCCCCGGCGCGGGCCCCGTCGGTGCCTCCTCCGCCGAGCGCGGCGCCCCCCGCCGCTGCCGAGCGCGGACCCATCGCGTCGAAGCCGCCGACGCCCGGCCTCCTCATCAAGGCCCACCGGCCGAGCCGAAAGGGCGGGGACGATCTGCTGACGGATCTCTTCGAGGCCTCCAGCGATCTCAGCTTCCTCCGAGACTGCCTCGAGGGCGCGGAGTTCGTCCTCGATCTCGTGTTCGAGAGCATCCCGAGCCTGGTCGCGCTCGTGTCCCTCTACGACATCAACGCGCGAGAGTACGTCGTCGTCCGGCAGGCGATGATCGCCACTGAGGTGGAGCCGCTGCCGAGCATCTTGCTCACCCGCACGAGCGAGTTCACCCCCCACGTCGCCTCCACGATGCGCGCGGGCCGGACCCGCATCCTCTACGCCCCCGAGACCGAGACGGTCGCGCAGGACGCCCGGTGGCGCGCGCTCGGCGTCGTGCCGACGACGTTGGCCATCGCTCCCGTCATCGCCGCCGGCCGCTACCTCGGCCTCGTCGAGGTGGCGAACCCCCTCGACGGCGTGCCGTACTCGGAGGGCGACGGCCACGCCCTCACGTACATCGGCGAGCAGTTCGCGGAGTTCCTCGCCCAGCGCGAGATCATCCTCGATCCGGAGCACGTCCTTCGGCCGAAGCTCGCCCAGCTCGCGCGGCGCTGAGCCCAGCTGCGGGCCGGAGCAGGCCACCCCTCCCGCGAGGAGCGGAGCGACGAGCAAGGGAGGGGTCGCCGAGCGGAGCGAGGCGGGGGTGGGCACCCTCCGGACCTCCCGACTTGCAGGGCTTTTCGGGGGGCGGGGGCACGAGGATGGACACTACGAAAACCGTAGCTGACGCCGGGTCGGCGGGGGGGTGTCTGGAAGAGGCAGGGCGGGCTCCTCCGCTCGCGTAGGGATGTCGCGGGTCTGGGGTGGCCCTCGGCGCGCCGGACGCGCGTCGCTACGAAATTCGTAGCGCGCGGACCGCGCGCGGCGGTGGGGGGCAGTCGGCGGCGGGCACCCTTCGGCTCGGATTCGTGCCATAACCACCGTCCCTTGGCGCGGACGGTGGTGCGGTGAAGGAGCGAGGCCAGGCGGAGCGGGTGTTCTACTTCGCCCTGCTGCCGGCGATCCTCGTCGCCGTGTTCGTGCTGGGGACGCTCACCCTCCGCATCACGCCGAAGATCGAGGACGCGCAGCGGGAGGGGGTGCTCAAGCTCACCTACGAGCTCGCGGGCGAGCGCGCCCAGACCCTCGACGACAACATCATCCGGCAGGATAACGTGGTCGCGGCCTACGCGGATCGCGCCGATCCTTCGCTGATCGGGCGGCGGTGGCTGGCGACGGCGGCGCGCGAGACCCCGAGCGTGCGGGCGATCGTGGTGGTCGATCTCTCCCATCGATCCCACGACGTGATCGCGTTCGCGTCGCGCAACCCCTCGCCGGAGGACGACGTCTTTCGGCGGCTGCTCCACACGCGCCTCTACGAGGGCTTCGTGCTCGACGAGCCGACGGACGAGCTGCGGCACCTCCACGAGATCGTGGGGGAGCGGCAGTACCTCGTCTCCTACTGGCAGCGGGCGGTGGAGGGCCGCCGGCGCCTCATCGTCGCGTGGCACGACGTGGATCGGATCGTCGCCGACATCATGCCCCAGCTCTTCCGCGAGCCCGAGCGCGGCTCCGCGCGCATGAACGTGGTCGACGAGCGGGGCCGCATCGTCTTCGGCCCGCCGCTGAAGGTCGGAGAGCCGACGGTGGGCCGGCCCTTCTCCCAGACCCTCACCAACTGGCAGGTCCAGGTGCGCCTCACGAGCGACGAGGTGGTGCGAAAGGAGATCGAGCGGCGCCGCCTCGTCGAGCTCTCCCTCGTCCTCGTGGCCGGGCTCGTGACGGTGGCGGGCCTCTTCCTCGTCATCCGCTCTTCGGTCCAGGAGCGGCGCCTCTCCGGCCTCAAGAGCGACTTCGTCGCGAACGTCTCCCACGAGCTGAAGACCCCGCTCTCCCTCATCCGCATGTTCGGGGAGCTCCTCCTGCTCGAGCGCGTGAAGAGCGACGAGAAGCGCAAGCAGTACCTTCAGATCATCGTGAGCGAGAGCGAGCGGCTCACCGCCCTCATCGAGAACGTCCTCGACTTCGCCCGGCTCGAGCGGGGCCGGGAGGAGTACGACTTCGCGGAGGCGGACATCGGCGAGATCGTGAAGCGCGCGGTGGAGATCTACCGTTTTCGGGCCGAGCGGGAGGGAGTGCAGATCGAGCTCGAGGTCGAGCGGGACCTGCCCCGGGCCCTCGTGGACGCGCGCGCCTTCGAGCTCGCGGTGATGAACCTCATCGACAACGCCCTGAAATACGCGAAGGACGGCGGGCGGGTCATCGTCCGCGCGGACGCGGAGAAGGGCCGGACGGTGCGGGTGACGGTGAGCGACTTCGGCCCTGGCATCCCGAAGGAGGAACAGGCGCGCATCTTCGAGCGCTTCTTCCGGGGCGCCTCCGCAGGCACCACACGCGCGCGCGGCAGCGGGATCGGGCTTGCGCTCGTGCGCCACATCGTCGATAGCCACCAAGGACGGATCTCCGTGGTCAGCCCCGTCCCACCTCGTGACGATGCGGCAGCCGCGGCGGGCGCGCGTCGCGCCGAGGGCGCAGGCGGCACCTCGTTCGTCATCGAGGTCCCTGCCATCAGCGAGCTTGCAACGGCCCGAAACCCCACGCCATCATAGCTTCGATATGCCAGCCGGGCCTCCCGAGACGAGAGCGGTCGCTTCGCGCGTCGCGAAGATCCTCCGCGACCGCGGCAGGAACGACGAGGCGGTGGCGATCTTCTGCTCTTCGGCGGCCGCGTTCGGCAACGACGCCGAAGGCCAGACCCTCCTCGCCGAGGCCCTGCGCATCGACCCGAACTCGGCGCTCGCGAAGATGGCCTTCGAGCGGATGGAAGGCGTCAGCCCGCCCGGCGATCCCGCCCACGCCCCCCTCGACCAGGCGATCGCGAAGTACAACTTCGACGAGCTGTCGAAGCTCGACCGCGCCCTGCGCCCCGGCGTCTTCCTCAAGGCTCAGGTCGGCTTCAACAACAACATCAAATACAAGGGCGCCGAGTACCACATCCAGACGGAGGACTCGGGCCTCGACAAGCCGCACATCATCACCCACCTCTTCGCGGACGGCGGCCGCGTCATCAAGAGCCACAAGCGCTCCTACGCGAGCGACGTGAACCGCCCCGACGTCTCCACCTTCGTGCGGCAGCTGATGAAGGGCCAGCACATGGAGATGGTGTTGATGCTGCGCGAGGGCAGCTTCGACGAGATCATCGCCGGCCGCGTCGCGGGCGGGATGGCGATGCTCGACACGCCCCCCAAGGTCGATCTCGATCGCATCGGGACGAACCGAGAGAAGCGAGCCACCACCCCTTCGACGGCCGCTCCCGCCGGTCCGTCCGCGCCGCCTCCCGTCGGCCCCGTGATCACGGGCGGCGTCCCCGCCGCGTCTCCGTCGAGGCCAGGCGCGCCCCCTCCCCGCCCGAGCCAGCCCGATCAGCGCGCGTCGACGCCGCAGCTGCAGCGGCCGCCGAAGATCCCCGCCGCCCCTGCTCCGGACGCCCCCGTGCGGGCCCGCCTCCACGTCACCCGATCGCTCCAGGGTGGCCCCGAGTTCTGGGAGATGAAGGGGGACGAGGCCGTCATCGGATCGGGCGGGAGCATCAAGCTCGAGAGCGAGCGCTTCTGCCACCCGCGCGAGGCCGTGCTCACCTACGAGGCGCCCGGCCTCATCCTCACCGATCTCGACGGCGGCAACGGCGTCTTCGTCCGGATGCAGCGGCGGGTGGAGATCGGCCTGATGGATGAGTTCGTCGTCGGCGATCAGCTGCTGCGCCTCGAGCGGAACCCCGATCCCAACGACGGCCCCGGGCCCGGCCCGACCTACTTCCGGTCTTCGCTCAAGTGGCCTTCGGCGTTTCGCGTCGTGCAGGTGTTCGAGGGCGGCGCGCCCGGAGCGGTCTCCATGGCCCGCGGCACGACGCTGCAGATCGGCTCCGCGCTCGACTACGCCAACGACATGGTCTTCCGCGGTGACCCGCTCGTCGCCCCGTATCACTGCGTGATCGAGGAGCAGGCGGAGGCGTTCATCCTCTCCGATCTCGGTGCGAAGAGCGGCGTTTTCGTGCGGGTGCACGGTCGCCAGCGCCTCTCCCACGGCTCGGAGCTCCTCGTCGGCCGCACGCGCCTCATGGTCGACATGAGCCCGAGCGACGGTCGCCTCCTCGCCCTCGGCTGATCAACCCCTGCCGCGACGGAGCTCGAAGAGCGCAGTCGCCTGGTAGGGGTCGGCGAGCGCGAAGCGCGCCGGGGGTCCAATCAACCCCTGCCGCGACGGAGCTCGAAGAGCGCAGTCGCCCGGTAGGGGTCGGCGAGCGCGAAGCGCGCCGGGGGTCCAATCAACCCCTGCCGCGCCGGAGACGATCCGGTTCGACGCAGAGCAGCGGCGGGGCTAAGCCCGCACCATGAACGTCGGTCGCGCGGTCGCCGCCCTCTCGCTGTTCGCCCTCGCGTCGTGCGCTCCCGCCGCGCCGAACCAGACGTCGCCTTCGGCGTCGGAGGGTCCGCTGACGACCTCGTCGGGGAGCGTCGCGACGCCGGCCGGCTCCTCCCCCGCCCCGTTCGAGAACCCGGGCGGCATGTGGCTCCCGGAGCAGCTCGGGCGGCAGGCGGAGACCTTCAAGAGCGTCGGCTTCAGCATCGATCCCGGCCAGCTCACCAAGCCCACCGAGTTCCCCCTCGGGGCGGTGGTGTCCCTCGGCGGGTGCTCGGCGAGCTTCGTCTCTCCCGACGGGCTCGTGATCACGAACCACCACTGCGTGGGGGGCGCCCTGCAGATCAACTCGACCGAGTCGCGGAACCTCAAGAAGACGGGCTTCCTCGCCAAGACGCGCGCCGAAGAGCTCACCGCCGGTCCGGCCGCAAAGATCCTCGTGACCCAGGCGATGAAGGACGTCACCGCGTACATGCGGGCCGATTTGCCCTCGATGAGCGACGATCTTTCGCGCTACAAAGCAGTCGAGGATCGCACCAAGAAGCTCGTCGCGGAGTGCGAGCGCGGGCGCGAGACGATCAAGTGCGCGGTCGTGCCTTTCTTCGGCGGCGCGGAGTACCGCCTCATCGAGCAGCTCGAGCTGCGCGACGTTCGCCTCGTCTACGCGCCCCCCGAGATGATCGGGGCCTACGGCGGCGAGATCGACAACTGGCGCTGGCCGCGCCACGACGGCGACTTCGCCTTCCTGCGCGCCTACGTCGGCAAGGACGGCAAGCCCGCCGACTTCGCGGAGGGCAACGTCCCCTATCGCCCCGCCCACGTCCTCAAGCTCGCGAAGGAGCCCCTCGCCGCCGGCGCGCCGGTGATGGTCGCGGGCTATCCAGCGAGGACGAACCGGCTGACGACCGCGTACGAGACCAAGCTCGCGGTCGAGAGCGACCTGCCCTACACGATCGAGCTCGACGAGACCTACCTCGCCGAGCTCGACCGCGTCACCAAGGCCGACCCGAGCACCGCCATCAAGGCGGAGCCCTTCGTCCGCGGCCTCAACAACTCCCTCACCAACACGAAGGGCCAGCTCGAGGGCCTCAAGCAAGGCGGCCTCCTCGACAAGAAGGTGAAGCAGGAGGCGGAGCTCGCGGCATGGATCGGGCAGAGCCCCGAGCGCAAGTCGAAGCTCGGCGACGCCGTCTCCACCATCGATCGCATCGTGACCGCGTCGCGCGAGTCGATCGGCTCGGATCGCATCGCCCGCGAGCTCTCGCGCTTCGTCCGCAGCTACGGCGCTGCCTACGCCATCGTCCGCAACGCCGAGGAGCGCGCGAAGCCCGACGCCGAGCGCGATCCGGACTACCAAGATCGCACCCAGCGCCGGCTCGAGTACACCTCGAAGCAGCTCACCCTCCAGCTCTCGACGGTGCTGGACAAAGCGCTGCTCCGCCTCGTCGCGGAGCGCGAGCTCGCCTTGCCCGAAGACAAGCGCATCGGCCTCGTGGAGGCGCTCGTCCCGCGAAAGAAGGGCGACAAGCACCCGCCCAAGCGCGCCGACCTCGAGGCCGCGATCGACAAAGTCTTCAAAGGGACGAAGCTCACCGACGAGAAGACGAGGCTCGATCTCCTCAAGTCGGCCAAGCTCGCCGAGCTCGAGAGCTCGAAGGACCCGCTCATCAAGCTCGCCGTCCAGCTCCGCGCGAAGATGAAGGAGGCGGACGATCGGGACCGCCGCCTCACCGGCGCGATGCTCCTCGCGCGGCCGCCGTTCGCGAACGCCCTCCGCGAGCGCGCGGGCGGCCTGCTCGCCCCCGACGCGAACGGCAGCCTCCGCATCACCTACGGCACCGTCCGCGGCTACGCCCCCAAGCCCGGCGCCCCCATGTACAAGCCCTTCACCGTCCTCTCCGAGGTCGTGAAGAAGCACACCGGGGTCGACCCGTTCGACGCGCCGAAGGGACTCCTCGATGCGGTCGCAGCCAAGAAGTTTGGCCCTTACGTCGACGCCTCTCTCGGCGAGGTGCCCGTCGACTTCCTCGCCGACCTCGACATCAGCGGCGGCAACTCCGGCTCCGCAACCCTCAACGCCCGCGGCGAGCTCGTCGGCCTCGCCTTCGACGGCAACTACGAGTCACAAGCCCAGAGCTGGATCTTCATCCCCGAGCTCACGCGCTCGATCCACGTCGATCTGCGCTACATCCTCTGGGTGATGGACGCCGTCGACGGCGCCGACGAGCTGCTCCGCGAGATGGGCGTCGAGCCAGCGATTCGCTGAGCCGCGGCCGCCACGACACGCGCAAGCGCGGGCATCGTCACGCCCCCGCGCCGCGCGCGTGGATCGCCCGGACCGCGTCGACCGTGTCCGCCTCCGCCGCCGTCTTGTCGTCGCGATAGCGAACGACCCGCGCGAAGCGCAGCGCCATCATGCCCGGATAGCGCGACGAAGTCTGCACGCCGTCGATGGCGATCTCCACGACCTGCTCGGGGCGCACCTTCACCACGAAGCGATCCGTCGGGCCGTCCGCGAGCGCGAGGAACCGCTGCGTCTGCCACGCCAACATCGCGTCCGTCATGCCCTTGAAGGTCTTGCCCAGCATCACGAAGCCGCCGCCGGGAGCGCGCGCACCGAGGTGGATGTTGGAGAGCTTGCCGGCGCGCCGCCCCGAGCCCCACTCCACCGCGAGCACGACGAGATCGAGGGTCAGGACCGGCTTGACCTTGAGCCACGAGGCTCCCCGCCGCCCCGCCTCGTACGGCGCGTCGATCGCCTTGGCGACGACGCCCTCGTAGCCGAGCGCGATCATGCGGTCGAAGAAGGCCTGCGCCTCACCGCGATCGCGGGTGACGATCCGATCGACCAGCCTCGTCGCGCTCGCGAGGCCCTCCAGCGCGGCGCGCCGCTCGTCGTTGGGCCGATCGAGCAGGTCCACCCCGTCTTTGTGGAGCACGTCGAAGAGGAAGACGCTCGGGCGCTCCGCCCCGCTCTCTGCCGCCGCATCGTCCTGGCCGCGCGCGAAGCGAGACGCCGTCTCTTGAAAGCGCATCGGGCGACCGTCGGCGGCGTCCTCGCGCCCGCCCGCGAACGCGAACCACAGGATCTCGCCGTCGGCGACGAGCGAGCGGGCCGGCCATCGCACCACCTCCGCCGCGACCTGCCCGAGCCGCGCCGTGATGTCGTCGAGCGACCGCGTGAACAGCCTCACCTCGTCGCCGCGTTTGTGGATCTGGATGCGCGCCCCATCGAGCTTCGCCTCGAACGCCACCGGCCCCTCGAGCCGCGCGAGGGCGTCGTCGATCGAGCTCGCCGTCTGCGCCAGCATCGGCGAGAGCGCGCACCCCACCTCGAGCCGGAACGCGCCCAGCGCCGCCTCCCCCCCCCGCAGCGCCGCCTCCGAGACGCGCGGCAGGTCCCCGCACAGCATCGCCGCGCGCCGAACCACCGCCAACGGCACCCCCGAGGCCTTCGCGATCGCGTCCGTCACGACGCCCGCGAGCGCGCCTTGCCGTAGGTTGCCCGCGAGCAGCGCCCGAAAAAACCGCTGCTCCTCCTCCGTCGCCCGCGCGAACACCGCGTCGAGCTGCGCCGCGCGCGCCCCCTGAGATCCCGGCCCCGAGGCGCTCGCCATGGCCTCGAAGGCCCGGTTCACCTCCGCGACCGTCAGCGAGGGCGCCCCCGCCGCGTCCGGGAGCGTCGACGCGAGCGTCGCCCACCCCACCCCCACCCGCCGCTGCAAAAGCTCCCCCGAGAGCCACGCCGTCACCGCCCCCGCGTCCTCCACATCCGCCTCTCGAAGGAGCGCCGCGAGGCGCGCCGTCTTCACCGATCGCGAGCGCGTCGCCGAGACGTCACGAGAGGCTTGCGCGAGGTCGGCGAGCAGGGTCACCCGGGGAGCGTAGAGGATCTGCCGCGGCCGATCCGGTCATGCGATCGCCGTCAGCGTCTCGATGAACCTCGCGCGGTCGTAGCCGACGATGATGTGGACGCCCGACCCCGGCGCGAGCCGCGAGCCCCATTGGCCGCGCTCCCGGTAGAGCTCCACCTCCGCCCACTCCCCGATCGAAGGCTCGATCGCGCAGCACGCGGCGAGCGGATCGTGGAGCTTCTTGCCGTCGCTCTTGCCGAGGTACCGATCCATGCCGCGCCAGATGAGCTCCAGCGACAAGCTCCGATCCTTGAGCGCGCCGACCTGCGCGTGGAGCTCCTCGTCGTAGACCACGCCGTGGCAGACGTTCTTCGACACGAAGCGCTTGTGCCCGATCGCCGCGCTCGCGACGACCGCGAGCGCCGACTTCGGATCGCCATTGAGGTTGTAGGTCGGGCACGTCGTCAGCCCTTTGAACTTCTCCAGCTGACGCTCGCGCGGGACCACACCCTCCCCCGCGAAGCCCCCCTGCACCACGAGCCGGCCCAACGAGAAGCCTCCGAGCGACAGCGCCCCGCCCAGGTTCTTGAGGGCGGCCCCCGTAACGAGCGTCGTCGTCGGACCGCACAGCTCTCGCAAGAGCGCCGGCCCCGGCGCAGCGTCCCGTGAGGCGGGCATCGGCCCGTAGGCATTGTAGTGCCACGACGAGACGCACGCCCCCCGAGGCCCATGGCGCCCGTCGCCCGGCGCGCGCACCGCGTGATCGAGGTTGAACGCGCCGACCGGGATCGTCCGCCCGAACCACTCGAGCGCGCGTCGCACCACACCGACTTGATCCGGTGTCCCCGGCGTCACCGTCACCCCCAAGAGGTTCACGCGCGGGTGCCCCAGCAACAGAAGCAGCGTGAGAAAGTCGTCCGGATCTCCGGTCTCCATGTCCCAGACGATGTCGAGCGGGGGCGCAGGGGTAAGCATTGGGGCGTCAGCGACGGGCGAGGCTAGCGCACCCGGACAAACGATTTCGCGACCGGCAGGCGCGGCTCTCCGCAACGATCGAGTGACGATTGCCGCCCAGTCGACTTCGAATGCGCCAGTCCCCACTCCTAACAGTGTGCTAAAAATGCGGTCGTCAGGCCACTGGGTGGGCAGTTGCTGCTCTTTCACCCCCCAGCGGCATGACGCCGACCTTTTCAGCAGGTGGTTGCAACCTGCCTTTCGGAGGCAGCTCCTGCCACTGGCCGGGGGCAATCACGAATCGCTTGAGGATGCGCGGGCCTCGCGGTACGGGGGGCCATGGTGCGACGCGCCGCGCGAGTGATTCTGGCCGCCACGCTGCTCGCCGCTTGCGGAGGCCCCGAAATGGCGCCGCGCGGTAGTACCGGTCACACCGCGCCGACCGCGGAGACTGTCGCGAGCGCGGAGGGGAAGGCGGCGCACGTGGACCCGAAGGAATTGCCACCGATTCACGTCGGCAACATTCGCGCACTGTCGTACGTGGGTCCACATGCCCTGATGAGCCTCTCCGAGTTTGGAGATCCGAACGAAGTCACGCTCTGGAACGAGCTCGATGGAAAGAAGGTAGCGAGCAGGTCCTTCGGGCCGGGACCTCTCGGCGCGTTCTCGAGCGACGGCAAGTGGCTCGCTTATCTCGAGCATCTCTATGGCTTGCCCACGCGCTTCCGACTCCGACTGGATTCTTTCTCCAGCGGCAACACGGTCGCAGAGCGGATCTTTACCCACGAGGAGGTGGGCTACGCGACAGCGTTGTTCGTCCTTCGCGACGGTCGCACGGTCATCGCGCGGCCCAAGATGGCCGAGGCGCTCGACGCCTGTGTGCGCGTCTACTCGACCGGCCTCGTGGAGGAGAGCAAGCGCTGCATCGCATCGGACCCCATTGGAGCGCTCAACCTTTCACCGGACGGCCGGTTTATCGTGCTCTCGCCCTTCGAGGGGGCGTTGCGCGTCGTCGATTCGTCCTCGGGCGCGGAGGTGCTGACCATTCCGCTGCCGCGCGGCGGCCAACCCCTCACGTTGTTTTCCTCGGATGGTGGTCGCTTTGCGTGGGCCAACGACAAGGTCGTCCATATCCTCGCCGTCGACGGCTGGCGCGAGGAGCGCCAGTTCGAGGTCGAGACCGCCAATAGGCTCGAGCTGGCACTCGATGCGAAGGGCGATCGTCTCGTCGTAAGCGAGCAGACAGCGCTCTATTCGGTGGACTTGGCCTCGAATGCCAAGCCCCGCCGCGCGAGGGTTCCGATGGAGGACTTCAACGACGAGGTCGCGCGGATCGCGCTGTCGCCAGACGGCGAGCGCATCGCCGTGGTCACGAGGAAGGGCGTATTGTCGTACGAGGCGTTCGAGACGCCGTGACCCCTCCAAGGCGGGGTGGCCAGACAACCGTCGAGACAATTAACAGTGTGCTAAAAATGCGGTCGTCAGGCCACTGGGTGGGCAGTTGCTGCTCTTTCACCCCCCCAGCCCCCCTCGCTACGCGAGGGGGGAGTCAACGCTCTGGGTTGTGCACAGCACCTTGACCCGGTCGCGCGCGGAGGAGAGAGGCCAAGTCGAGCTCGCTGCGACCGCTCACGCGGCGACCAGCCGTGCGATGCGCAATAGGTTGTAGGCGGCGCCGACGAAGTATCCGGCGAGCTGCGTTCTGATGAGGCCCCGGAAGCGGGTTCTGCGGAAACCGCCGACCGCCTTCATCCAACCGAAGATCTCCTCGACACGCTTGCGCACGCGCTGCGAGATCTCGTAGCCCGGACGTGAGGTCGTGCGCACATCGATGGCGGAGCGACGGCGACCGCTGTTGTTCTGGGCGACATGGGTGTCACGTTGCGATCGCGGCACGCTCTGACGGAGTCCATGGTGTCGTAGCCCTTGTCTGCGGCGAGCGTGTTCTGTCGCTCACCAGGCAAGACGTCGTCGACCATCGCGAGCGCGGTCTCGCGCTCCGCGGTGCCGGTTGCTGCAGCGATGCGGAAGTCGATGAGCAGACCATTCCGATTCTCCATCAAGGAGTGCGCCGAGAAGGACAGCTTCGCAGTCGTGCCGTTGCTCTTGCGGGCGAGCCTCGACTCGGGGGCGCTGGTGGATGCCTGCGTCTCGTTCGAGCGCTTCTCACCACGAAAGCTCACGGTGGGATTGCCCGGATCGTCCGGAGGCGGGGCCGGCGGCGCGTCCTTCTTCTTGAAGCTCTTGAGCGACGGCTCTGGCAGCACCTGCGCCGCTGTCAGCTCGGTGGCTTCCGGTTTCGTCGCCAGCAACCCGTAGGCCCGTACTTCGCAGACTTCTTCTGCGTGCGGGCCAAGCTCACCGTCGAGATCGATGGCCCGTCTCATGACGGCCGCCAGCGACGCGATCGACTTCGCGACACCTTCTTCCGAAGGCGTGGCATCCTCGTCCTGCGCTTCACCAACGACGAAGCCTGTTTCAAACGGAAAGCGTGCTCGAAAGAGTCCGCATCGTCCTCCGACGGATCTCCCCCCTCGCACAGCGAGGGGGGCCGGGGGGGTGAATTGGCAGCCACTCCGGTGCCGAGAGGCATGACGCCGACTTTTTCAGCATCCTGCTAAAGCCCGAGGCAGCGACCGGGCTCGTGCTGCGGGCCGGATGTCCGCCCGAGCTTGGGCTTTGGGGCTGGCGGCTCTGGAGCCAGCGCGCTTCGCCGCTCGGTGCGGCGAGCGAGCACGGCCCGCCTGCTTCTCACCCGGGCCCCACGATCTCCTTCGCGTGACAAGCGCTACACATCTGGCCCTGCTCCGTGAACAGCGTATCGGCGGCCGCGACGCGCTCCTGGCAGCGAATGCACATCACCATGGCTGGCGCGGCCGCGCGCTTCGGCCCCTCGCCTCGATAAGGGTGCTCGCCCTGCGGCCTCATGAGCGGCGCCGGCTTCGCTGGCGTCAGCGCCTCCTGCGCGCGCTCGATATGAGCGTTGAGGTCGTCTGCCGACAGCACGCCCCGCTCGACGATGACCTGCATCAGCATGGACACCATCGCCTCGAGCCGCTTTATCTGCTCGGCTTGGGCCGCGTCGAGGGTCAGCAGGTGACCTGCGGTCGCCCGAAGTCCTTCGTCGAGCGCGTTGATGGCGTCCGCCGCCTCATTGAAGTGCACCTGGACATGGTCCTCAAACCCGAGGAGACCGTACTTCTTCTGAAGCATGCGCTCATCATAGCCCAGCGCCCCTCCCGCTCGCCTGTCGCTCGTCTCCGGCGGCCCTGCGGACACGATGAGAGCGGACGTCGATGTGTTCACATCCAAGCCTCGGAGGGGGGAGCGGCTGGGAGCGGCATCGGGGGCGCGGAGCGCGACGCGGCGTCGCTACGATTTCCATAGCGACGGCCCCTGCTGCCCCCAAGGCCCCGCCTGGGGCGGTCCGCGGCGGGCGCTTGCGTGCGCCGCTCGAACGCACACGGGCGGTGCGCGCGCACCTGCTCCGCCCGGTTTGAACGCTCGTGGATCGGTGGACGCAGCAGAGCAACGCCGAATCGAGGCGCTCCGGCGCTATGACGTGCTCGACTCGCCGCGAGAGCGCGCGTTCGATCGCATCACCGGCCTCGTCGCCCGCTCTTGCGGGTCCCCATTGCATTCGTGTCGCTCGTCGACGTGGATCGGCACTGGTTCAAGGCTTGGGTGGGGCTGGACGGCCGCGAGACGCCGAGGAGCGTGTCGTTCTGTGATTGCGCGATCCGCAATGACTCCGTGCTCGTGGTCGAGGACGCCGCGGCGGACCCGCGATTCGCAGACGGCCCGCTGGTGCTCGGGGCGCCCTTCATCCGCTCCTTTGCAGGCGCCCCGCTCATCGTACCCTCGGGGGAGCGGATCGGGACGCTGAGCGCGGTCGATCGGGTGCCTCGACGACACACCGACGAAGAGCTCGCCACGCTCGCCGATCTCGCGGCCCTCGTCGTCGAGCTGCTCGAGAAGCGATTGTCGGAACGGGAGCAGCAAATCTTCCAGCGCGTCTCGGAGATCGCCCCGAGCGGCTGGTATGTCTGCGACCATCGGAGCGCGCAGCTGACGTGGTCGAGCCGGGGGCTGGCTCCCTTGTTGGGGGTGCCGCCCGGGACGGTAACGGGCGAAGCCCTGCTCGCGGGGGTTCACCCAGACGATCGTGCCCTATTCGACCGCCGTGAGCTCACGAACGCCGAGGTGGCCGGTGGTCCTCGCCTTCAGAACGAGAATGGCAAGTCGAGCGGCACGATGTCGGAGTGGCTGTCGCCCGAAAGGCGTCGCGCTTGCTCTCGCGCGCTCCCTCCCGGACGCCGGCTCTCCGTTCGCTATGAAAACCATAGCATCGCGGTCGCCCCGTCACGAGGGATGCCCACCCCCGACGAGCTCCGCTCGTCGCCCCTCCCAAGCTCCGCGCTCCGCGCGTCGCGGGAGGGGTCCGCGCCGCGGCAAGACACGGTCTGCCTCCCCGGAGTAGCACCGACGCGCTCGACGCGGGGCGGATGCATGCTCCGAGATTATCGCCCTCCCGTCCTCGCCGACGCTCCCCGAGCGGAGCATGCCCCTCCATAGAGTAGCTTCAATGCGCCGCCGGAGTGGCAGGCTCGCGATTGTCCTTCTTTGCTTGTCGCCTTGCAAACAGGGAGCAGCACATCTAGACAATCCATTGCAATGCGAGTGAGCCCCTCCTCGAACACCGCCATTCGCGCCTCGGGAACTTGCCGCCACATCGCGACGACTGTCGCGCTTCTCGGCCTGGTGGTCGCGTGCGGATCTCCATCACCGGATGACGCCGCCGGGGGGACGGCACCCACCGGCGGCAGTCCGAGCACCGGAGGCGACGGCGGACGGGGCGGCGACCCGAGCACCGCGGGCGGCGGTGGATCGGGCGGTGCCGGCTCCGAGCCGGTGCTGCCCGAAGGGATGTATGGAGTGGATGGCACCGATCCCGACCTGCCCACCACGGATTTGGAGCCATTCGGAGCGCTCCTCGGGGAGACGCCGATCCTCGGGCTCGGGGAGAGCATTCACACTTCCGGGGGCTACTACGCGCTCAAAAACCGCCTCATTCGCTACCTCGTCGAGGAGAAGGGGTATCGGGTCTTCGCGATGGAGACGCCCCGCACCTTGGCCAAGCAACTCGGCTCGTTCATCGACACCTGCGAGGGCGATTCGACGCACGCGCTCCTGGGGATCTTCAGTGTGTTCTGCGATAACCACACGAAGGCCCTGGTCGAGTGGCTCTGTCAGTACAATCAGGATCACCCCGTTGACAAGGTGAGGTTCTTCGGGTTCGACATGCAGCAGCCTTGGGACGATGCACCCGAGCTCAAGGGCTTCTTGAACGCCCTCGCGCCCGCGGACGCGGCCGCCCTCATCGATGGGCTCGCTCCGTGCAGTGGCATCGACGCCACGAGCAGGAAGCAATATTTCGATGTGGACTGGCTCCTCCCCTATCCCCTTGAGCAATACGAGGCCTGTCTCTCCGGGCTCGACGCGTTGGACGCATTCCTCGCCGCGAACCAGGCGGCGCTGGAACAGGCGAGCTCACAAGAGACGTACGAGCTCGCCCTCCTCGCGGCGCTTGGTTTTCGAGCCTGGCAAGGGGAGTTTTATTACGACCACACGGACGCCAAGGCCGCCATCGAAGCCCGCGACCTCGCGATGGCGGAGGTGTTCGGTCGGCTCCGCGCCGCCCACTTCCCCGACCAGAAGGCCGTCCTCTGGGCCCACAACTTCCATATCTCGCAAGATCACACGGCCATCGAAGGCTCTGCTACGCCGCTCGCGAAGACGATGGGCACCGCGTTGAAGGAGCGGTTCGGCGAGGATTACCAGGCGGTGGCCCTGACGGGCTATCGCGTTGGGATCAACTGGCCCGCCTATGGTTGGGAGATTGACGAGGCTTCCGGCGTGATGGTCGAGAATTCCCTGCAAGCGCTCGGAAGCGAGGACCTGTTCATCGATCTCGAAGCCGCGACCAGCGGAGGATTCTTCGACGCAGGCGAACAATACTGGTTCGGACATCCCCAGAGCGAGCTCATGGTCCCGTCGGCGCAGTACCGCGCTGCTTTCTACCTCGGCTATTCGGAGCCGATGGACGCGGTGTTCTGGTGAGCGCCATGACGAGCATCCCGCTTCGGTCCATCCTGTTGGTCGCTCTCCTCGGGTGCGGGGACGACGTCCCGAGCCAAGCGGGGGGCGGAGGTGGAACGGGGGGCGACGCGAGCACGGGCGGTGCTCCGAGCGGCGGCGGCGGCGGCGGCGGAGAGGCCGGCCAAGGAGGCGGGGGCGGCTGCACCGAGCTCGAGCTGTCGAGCTTCGGCTTCGCCGGCGAGCTCTACGCGTTCTCGGGGACCATTGCACCGGAGCTCGGAGCGGATGCGAAAGACATCTTCGAGCTACGGCAGCGGAAGGCCCAGGGCGAGTGGCCCTCCGGGCAAGCCTCGCTGCTTCCCTCGTTCTCCCATTGCGACACCTGCATCACCCTTCGCGTCGACGTCGACGCCGACACAGGTCTTCCCCGCCAAGTGTTCTTCCAACAGACCGGGTGGGTCGACTATGGGTCGACCCACAGTCCCGGCTCGGCCGGCACCATCGCGGACGTCACGCTGGTCGAAGTCGAGCTCGAAGGAGACGCCGCGACGCCCGTCCCCGACGGCGCGTGCGTGCACATCCAAGAGGCCAGCTTCACCTCCGCCGTTCCCGCGGCTTGGACGTGTGCCCCGGAGCAGTGGGGGACGCACGATGGCTGCGACTGCGGCTGCGGGGACTCGGATCCGGATTGTTCCGTTCAGCCCGATGAGCCGCTCGTCGGGTGCCCCAACGAAGACGACCGCTGCAGCGGCAGCGGGGTGTGCGTCCCCGCGGCATTCAGGTGCTCCTCGCTCCTCTATCAAGACGGCGCCTATTGTGACTGCGGGTGCGGCGTGGTCGATCCGGATTGTGCCGACGCGACCCTGGCGTCGTGCGACTACTGTGACCTTCCGAGCTCCTGCGCCGAGGACACGCTCTGTGACGACCCGGCGAGCCCAATCGATCCGAACAACAACGGCGTTTGTCTGCCGGCGCCCATGTAGTGTCTCCCCCACCCGGCGGCACTCCCTCGTCGCCTGATCGTCCAGGATTGGACGCGCCAGCGCCTCATCGCGCCCCCCCGGCGCCGACGATGGCGAAGCAGATGGCGAGGCCGACGCAGAGCGGGGTGTAGAAGGCGTCGTCGCGACGGGCGAAGAGGGAGGACCGCTCGCGCTTGGTGAGGCCGACGAGGCGGAAATCGCTGACCGCCCGCGCGCCGAGGACGACCGCCCCGACCCCCGAGAGGGCGCAGGCCCACGCCCCTCCCACCCGCGACGCGCCAAAGACGAGCGCGCCCGCGCCCGCGAAGAGGAGCGCCACCGCGACCGTCAGGGCTCGCGACGGACGGAACGCGGGCCGGCCGTCGACGGTCGGCACCACCCCGTCGAGACCGCGCCCGGCCCCCGCCGCCCACGCGAGATGGACGATCGCGACGGCGCCGAGGACCGCCCCCGCGAGCGCCCCGGCGAAGGGGGCCACGCGTGTCGCGTGAGGCCCCACCAAGCCGGCCGCGCCGCCGATCGCAAGAGCGCCCACGCGAAGTGACGCCCGCGCGCCGCGACGAGCGCGATCGCCCCCGACGCCGTCATCATGGCGCCGACCACCGCGAGCTCGGGCGGGCCCACGCGCACGGCGAGCCACGCGAGGGCGAGCCAGGCCACGCTCGTCAGGTGCCAGGCGAAGCGCAGCGTGCGCCGGGCCAAGGACGCGCCGATCGGCGTCGGCCCGAGGCCGGCCGCGAAGAGCGGGCGTAGCAAGAGTCGCTCCCCCAACGCCGAGTGCAGCAGGGCGAGCAAGCACAGCGTGCCGGACGTGATCCATGCGGCCATTCGACAATCCTCCATACGCTTGCGTATGGTGGTCTAGGGCCGGCATGCTCCCCGGTCAATACGGTACCGTATGGACGAGACGAAGAAGCCCCGCGCCGCCGCGGCAAAGACGAAGGAGAAGGGCCCGCGGGGGGCGGAGGCGTGGCTCGCCGCGGCGTGGACCGCGCTCGCCCGCGAGGGCGTCGACGGGGTTCGGGTGGAGCGCCTCGCGGTCCGCCTCGGCGTCACCAAGGGCAGCTTCTACTGGCACTTCGCCGACCGCCGCGCCCTCCTCGACGCCCTCCTCGACGACTGGGAGCGACGCGCCACGACCGCGGTCATCGCGCGGGTCGACGGCGCCGCGGCCGACCCGCGCGAGCGCCTCCACGTCCTCCTCCGCAGCACCGCGGCCGTGCCCGGCGCTCCCCACGTGGAGCAGTCGATCCGCGCGTTCGGCCTCCGCGACAAGGCCGCGCGCCGCCGCCTCGAGCGCGTCGACGCCCGGCGTGAGGCCTACGTCGCGTCGCTGCTCGAGGCCGCGGGCGTCCCCCCCGACGCCGCCGCCCACCGGGCCCGCGCCCTCTACCTCGCCCTCATCGGCGAGTACGCCCGCGTCGCCCACGGCGGGCCCCCCACCGACGGCGCCACCTGGGACGAGCTCGTCGCCCGCATGCTTCCGCCGGACCGCCGCCGGCGCGCGTGACGCCAAGGCTCGCCCTCACTGCGCGAGCAAAGAGCCCAAGTACTCCTGGAACGTCCCGCTCTGTCCGCACAGCCCGCGCGTCTCCGTCGCGCACAGCTCCGCCTTGATCCGCGCCGAGTCGTACCCCGAGAGATCCGGCGCGCTCGGGCCCGCGCCGTTCGTGCTGCCGCTTACGCCATCGAGGTCGCTGCCGTTGTCGCGCACCTCGCTGTCGAGCAGCGACACCGTCTCGTTGCCGTAGCTCGCCGCGCCCACCCCCGCGTTCCCGATCAGGGCCACCCGCTCCAGCGTAACGTCGCCGGACCCGGCGAGGTTGGCGACGACGCCATGGGCGTTGTCGATCGCGAACGAGTCCTCCACGCGCGCCCCCGTGACCGCCCCGAGCCCCTCGAAGGCGTAGGCTTTGAAGTCGTTGTGCACGGCGATGCACCCGGTGAACAGGCTATTCTGGGAGCCTGGCGCCCCATTGGCCACGCTCAGAAAGGCGCCGAGGCCCTCCGCGCTGTCGTCGCTCAACTTGAGCGAGTCGAGCACGACGCAGCCCTCACATCGGCCCCCGCTCGACTCATAGAAGTTGAGGACGCCCTCCGGCTCGAACTCGGTGGAGTCCGGCCCCGCTTCACCCCAGCCGCCGTCCTTGCGCAGCACCGCTCGTCGCACGGTCACGTTCTCGGTGCGGTAGGCGAGCAGCGCGTAGCGACCACCCTTCCCGTAGAACAGGCAGTCTTCGAGGAGCACGTCGGTCGCCCCGGGAGCGAAGTCATTGGTGCCGATCGCGACGCTCGAAGCGTTGCCGGAGTCTGGCCCGCCCACGAACGACACTCGGCGAAACGTGACGTTTCCACCCGCGACCGCCTTCGTCCCCGGGTCCTCGAAGCGCAGCCCCACGAGCTCTAGGTGAAAGGCCGCCCCCTGCTCGTACAGGGTGAGGCCGCCCGTGAAGGTGGCGGCCCCGTCGTGCTCGCTCACGACGCGCGTCGGAGCGTCCGCCGTCCCGCGTGGCAGCAGCGTCGTCGTCACCGCGTCGGGGTAGGTGCCGTCTCGCACGACAACCGTCTCCCCCGCGCTCATCTGGGTAGCGACGTAGGCGAGCGTCGCGCACGCCTCGACGCTGCAGTCGCCCGCGTCGGCGCCGTCGGTGGCGAGGTAGCGATCACCGACCGCGGCCCCGCCTTGCCCGCCGCCTCCCGTAGCGCCTCCGCCGCCGCCATCGGCGCCGCCCTGCCCCGCGCCGCCTGCCCCTCCGGGAGCGCCGCCACCGGCGCCACCGCTCGCGGCATCGTCACCGCAAGCGAACGAGAGAACGGCAAGGAGGCAGAGAGATCCCAAGCGACTCATGGCGGCAAGAGTAGGGCGCAGATCAGGAAGGCTCCACTCGGCAAAGCGAGAGGGCGAGCTCCGTATCGAAAGGACAGAGGGCGCGGAGAGAGACGCGAGATGGCGAGCTCGGTGTCGAGCTATCCGCTGTCGTCCTCCGGCTGCGTGTCCTTGCGGACAGCGGGCCTTCGCCAAGCCCGCCGTTCTCGAGGCCTTCGAGGCTGTGGAGATCGCGGCTTCCGTAACCAAACGGAAGTTCGTTCGCGAAAATTGCGCCCGATGTTGCGTAGACTCGGCGTCTTGCTGTGCCGTTTCAGCAGAGGGGAGGGATCGATTCACGCAGCGCGAGGTGCGATCCAGAGATGAAACGCGTTCCGACCACGAGCGTGGACCTCCGGATCCCGGCGGGGCGACTGACGGCCATGAGCGGGAGCCACCTCGGGCGCAGCTACCTGGTCGAGCCCGCGCTGGTCATCGGCCGCACCAGCAGCCAGCCGCGCCTCGATGACAACGAGGTCTCGCGCCGCCACGCCCGTGCGTGGCGAGAGACGGACGGAACCTTCCACGTCGAGGATCTCGGCAGCATGAACGGCACCTTCGTGAACGGGGTGCGGACGGCGCGATCGCCCCTCGTGTTCGGCGATCGCCTGCGCGTGGGACGGACCACCTTCGTCTTCGGGCGGCACGACGTCGAGAGCGAGGTGCTCTTTCAGCGCAACCGCGTCGACACCGTCGGTCACGTGACGCTGGGGCTCGTGCACGACTTCAACAACGCCCTGTGCGTGGTGAAGTCGATGACGGCGCTCCTGCAGGAGGACCCTGACCTCACGACGGCGGCGCGTGACGAGTGCCTCGCCGACATGGCGGCCGCGTGCGAGCGCGCCGAGCAGCTGACGAAGCGCATGATGGGCTTCGCGCGCGGTCATCAAGTCGCCGGCCTCGTCGATCTTCGCGACGTCGTCGTCGAGACGCTGCGGCTGGTTCGACGCGCTCTGCCCGACAACGTCCAGATCGTGGCCGACGTGCCCGCGGGCTTGCGCTTCTTCGGCGAGAGCACGCAGGTGATGCAGGTGCTGCTCAACCTCGTGATCAACGCGCGCGACGCCATCGGCGTCGGTCACGCCGGTCAGGTTTGGATCAACGGCTCGCACCGCAATGACGAGATCCTGCTGAGCGTCCGCGACGACGGGTGCGGCATGACCCCGGAGGTGAAGGCTCGCCTCTTCGAGCCGTTCTTCTCGACCAAGGGCCCGAAGGGAAACGGCATCGGCCTCGCCTCCGTGAAGGAGATCGTGCACAGCCACGGAGGCCGACTCGACGTGGACTCGGCGCCCGGCGCGGGGACCACCTTTCGCGTCCACCTTCCCACCCACGTGGAAGCGACCAGCGGTCGGCCCCGAAGCACAGCGGAGATGCACGCGGTGAGCGTCTCGGGGGGAGCGGGGGAACGCGTCCTCGTGCTCGATCCGAACCCCGGCTCCCAGCGCTCCGTCACCCGACTGCTCCGCCTCGCCGGCTACGTGGTGGAGAGCGCGGGAGATCTGCACGTGGATCCGAGCCGCGCGGATCCGATCGACGTGCTCGTCGTCGACCTCGATCTCGACGAGCGAGGCGAAGTCGCGCGCTTCATCGGCGAGCATCGAGCCCACCGATCCGACCTCGCCATCGTGTGCATGGTCACGACGCCACACGACGGCATGCTCGCCCGCGCTCGCGCCCTCGGCGCCCACGCCGTGCTGCCCAAGCCGTTCAATCGCGCCGAGCTCCTCGCCGCCCTCCACCGCGCGCTGGCCACCGTCGACACTCACCTCCCCGCCGACGAGACGCGACAGGACCTTCGGCGTTAGCCAAGAACGAGGAGGCCGAAGGTCGGCTTACGAGCGCCGACTCGTCTCTTTTTGCGCAGCCCCTAAAGTGCGGCGCGTCCGCGCCGCTCCACCATGGTGGTGACGGCCGCTCCGCGGACGGATCCGCCCAAGCTCCGACAAGCGATGAAACAGGTCCTCACGAAGGTCGCCGATCACAAAGTCACGGCAGGACGGTTGACCGCCCTCAGCGGGGCCCAGCTCGGGCGCAGCTACGTCGTCCAGCCTGCGCTCGTGATCGGACGCAACAGCAGCCAGGTCCGCCTCGATGACGACGAGGTCTCGCGTCTTCACGCCCAGGTCTGGCGCGATGAGGACGGGACCTTTCACGTCGAGGATCTCGGCAGCCGAAACGGCACCTTCCTGAACGGCGTGCAAGTGACCCAGGCGCCGCTCACCTTCGGGGATCGCGTGCGCGTCGGCACCACCACCTTCGTCTTCGCCCGCCACGACGAGGAGAGCGAAGTCCTCTTCCAGCGAAACCGCGTCGACACCGTCGGTCACGTCACGCTCGGGCTCGTGCACGACTTCAACAACGCCCTCTGCGTCGTCAAGTCGATGACCGCGCTCCTGCGCGACGAGCCGAGCCTCTCCAAGTCCGAGCGCGACGAGTGCCTCGCCGACATGGCGGCTGCGTGCGAGCGCGCCGAGCAGCTGACCAAGCGCATGATGGGCTTCGCCCGCGGACACCAGAGCGCCGCCGTCCTCGATCTCCACGACGTCGTGCACGAGAGCGTGCGGCTCGTCCGGCGTGCCATCCCCGAGAACATCGAGCTCTCCGTCGACGTCCCCCCGGGCCTCCATGTCTTCGGTGAGAGCACCCAGCTCATGCAGGTCATCCTCAACCTCGTGATCAACGCGCGCGACGCGATCGGCGCCAATCGGTCGGGCCACATCGAGATCCGCGGCGCGCCCAGCTGGGACGAGATCGTCCTCCAGATCCGCGACGACGGCTGCGGCATGGGATTGGAGGTGCGGACCCGCCTCTTCGAGCCCTTCTTCACCACGAAGGGCGCCAAAGGCAACGGCATCGGCCTCGCTTCGGTCCGGGAGATCGTCCATAACCACGGCGGCGGGGTGGACGTCGAATCGACGCCGGGGCTGGGCACCATCATCGCCGTCCGTTTGCCCGCCGAGCCGGAAGCGCCCCAGAGCGGGAGACGAGACACCCCCAGGCGCGACGCCGTCCCCACCGCGAGATCGTCGGGCGAGAGCGTCCTCGTGCTCGACCCCGACCCCGAGTCCCGGCGAGCCATCGCCAAGCTCCTCACGCTGGCTGGCTACGCGGTTCGGACCGCAGGAGACCTCCCGAAAGAAGACCCCGGCGCCTCCCCCATCGAGCTGCTCGTCCTCGACCTCGACCTCGACGAGCGTGATCGCGTCGCCCCCTTCATCCTCCAGCAGCGCGACAAGACCCGCCACCTCGCCATCGTCTGCCTCGTATCCACCCCCCAAGAGAGCCTCCTCGCCCGCGCCCGCGCCCTCGGCGCCCACGTCGTCCTCCCCAAGCCCTTCAACCGCACCGAGCTGCTCGCCGCCGTCCAGCGCGCCCTGGCGTCGGTGCACGCGGACGAAATGGAGGAGACGTGTCAGGAGCTGCCGCGATAAGACAGGAGCTCGGTCGAGCTCGAACGCGACAATGGCGTAAAAGGAATGGCGTGTTGGCCGCCCGAGGCGCGGACGCCACCTCCCTGCTCTAGTACGCGCTCACGCCGCTCGGCCGGTCGCTCCAGAAGCCGTTCGCGGCGCTCCACGAATGGACGCTCGCGCACATCGACGCGATCCGTAAGCATCAGGAGACGTACGACCGCAGGCCCCGGCCGAAGGGTGAGGGCTCCAAGTAGAAGCGATCGGCGCCGGTTGTCGAACAGCGGGCGCCGACGCCGACCCCAGATCCGCGGCGTCGATGTATCTTGGCTCGACCCTCGTGGAGCCGAGCACGCTAGAGCCCGGGGCCTCGGTCGACGGGCGCTACCGCATCGTGCGCCTCATCGACAAGGGCGCGATGGGCGCCGTCTATGAGGCGTTCGACGCGCGCTTGCAGGCCCGCCGCGCCGTGAAGGTCATGCTGCCGGAGCTCGTCCTGGACGACGACCTCCGGGCGCGGTTCCAACGCGAAGCGCACGCCCTCGCGAGCATCGATCACCCCAACGTGTTGCGGCTCTTCGACGCGGGCGTCTTCGCGGGGATGCCCTATCTCGTCATGGAGATGCTCGTCGGGGAGACGCTGGAGGCGCGCCTCGAGCGGCGAGGCGCCTTCGCGCCGAGCGAGGTGCTCGCGGCGCTGCGTCCGGTCGCGGAGGCGCTCGACTTCGTCGCTTCGCTCCACATCATCCACCGTGACGTCAAGCCGGCGAACATCTTCGTCGCACGCCGCTCCGACGGCTCGGAGCAGATCAAGCTCCTCGACTTCGGCGCGGCCAAGCGCGTACTCGCCCCGCGCAAGGCGACCACCGTCGCCCTCGGGACGCCCTATTACATGGCCCCCGAGCAGCTCCTCGGGGACGGTGACATCGGACCTGGCGCGGACCGCTACGCGCTCGCCCAGGTCGCGTTCACGCTCCTCGCCGGGGCGCCCTACTGGATGGAAGAGGCGCGCGTCCCGAACATGATGCAGTTCGTCGCGAGCGTCGTCGCAGGGCCGCGAGAGGCTCCCTCGCAGCGGGCGATGAAGCGGGCACGCCCGGCTCGCGTCCCGCCGGCCTTCGACCTCTGGTTCGCGAGAGCGACGGCCGCGGATCCGGGGGCGCGCTTCGCCTCGGCGGGGCAGTCGGTCGAGGCGCTCGCGCGCGCGCTCGAGGCAGACGCTCCGCCGCCGAGGCCGCGGGCGGCGGTGCGCCCCCTGCTTGCGCTCGGCGGCTCCGCCCTCATTGGTCTCGCCGTGACGCTCGCCCTCGTCGCAGCGATGCGAAGACCTGCGCGGCGCGCTCCCCGCCCTCCGCCCAGCCCCTCCGCGAGGCTGTCGGAGGCCATCGCCCCCGCCTCGTCGCCCTCTGCTCCATCCACCCTGCTGTGCATGGCGGGCTGCGCGTGCGTCCCTCCACCTTATGAGGACCTCGCGGCCACGCCCGTCGCCTCGCTCGAGCGCTACGGGAAGGAGGCCTTCGCCGAGCAGCTGAAGGAGCGCGCGCTCGTGAACATCATTGTCTCGCTCGCCGCGCAAGGAGGACGGCGTCCGGTCGCGGCCATGGTCGCGCTTATCTTCCGGGCGAAGCGCCGCGATAGCGCGGAGGACCTCCACCTCCGCTTCACGCCGACCTCGATGTCGGCTTGTCCCATCCGGATGTCCGACTTGCCCTTCGTCTCCGACCCGCCGCGATGTGCGTTCGAACGCGCGCTCTCGGCGGCGATCGAGGCCGGACTGCCCAGCTCGGCGTCGCCCTCGGGGAGCTACTTCGCGTTCATGGGCCAGCCAGTCTGGGCGTTCAACGCCTCGGTGCCGAGCCCGACGATCTACGTGGGGGAGGATTGCCGGGCGCGGACGGGGTTGTGAGGCGCGGCGCGGGCAGAGCGAGGGCGTGGCGGGCGCCGCGCTCGACGATATTCAGAACGAGAACGGCAAGTCGAGCTGCACGATGTTGTAGTGGCTGTCGCGCATCGGATTGTCCATGCCGCGGCCATAGGACAATCCGGGTCGGAACCACGCCTTGGGGCCGAGCGGGATGTGAGCGCGGGCGCCGCCGGCGAAGGTGAAGTTGTCGCGCCCGACGGCGTCGTCGGGGACGGAGGGATTCCGCACCCAGAGCTGGTATCGCAGGTCGGCCCCGACGGAGAAGGAGGGGACGAAGAAGTATCCAATATGCATGGCGACGACCCCCGCCGTCCGCGCCGCGTCGGCGGACTTGGGGTTCTCCTCGCCGCGGGTGCGGAAGTATTGAATCAGGGTGAGCTCGCCCTGGATGGTGAATCCATAGGCCACGTAGGCCAAGTCTGCGCCGGGCACGAACGCGATATAGTTCGGGCTGAACATCGTCCCGTCCAATCCCGATCGGGTCAGGCTCCCCATCTGCATCGCGGTGGCCTTCTCGGCGGCGGGGGCGTCGCCACCCCCCTCCCCGACGGGCAGGGTATTGCCCAGGAAGAAGCTGACGCGCCACGGGTCCGAGAGCTTCGGCGCGAACATCATCCCGAGCACGGGGTTCGCGAACGCGGACCCGAGCTCCGCGCTGCCGTCCGCGGCGTGGGTGGCGTTGACGACATACCCGAGGCGCACGACCGGGGCCGCCCAAGGCGCCACTTTGTACGAGAAGCTCAGCATGGTGACGACGGTCTCGTTCCAGGCGTCGCTCCCGTCGTCGTGCACGGCGAGGGTGGTGTCGAGGCGCGCGGAGCTCCCGACGCCGGCCGACCGGAGCTGCCAAGGGAGCGAGTAGGGGGCGGGTGGTCTCTTCGCGGGCTCGGCGCCGGGCTCGGCGTAAGCGGCCGGCGCGGCCGCGGACACGGCGATGGCCGCGGCCGCGAAGACGTTCCTCTTCATGACGTGTCTCCTTGGGATCGGGGTCGCGACGCGACGGTCCTTCACAATCCCGCTTTGAAATCCGCGATGAGCTTCTCGAGCGTCGAGGCGACGCGCGCGAGCGACTGCGCCGACGCGAGCGACTTCTGAGCCCCCTGGGCGGGGTCGGTGGACGCCGACGCCACGCCGGAGATGTTGTCCGCGATCTCCGAGGCGCCCTTCGCCCCCTCCGCGACGTTCCTGCTGATCTCGGACGTGGTCGCCGTCTGCTCCTCGACGGCGCTCGTGATCGCGACCGGTCTCGACCGCATCGCTCGGCTCGTCGAGCAGCACGCGCCTTCCTCCGGCGAGCGGCACCGGATAGCCGCCGAGACGGCGCACGCCCATCGCGCCCTGAGCGCGGTCGACACAATCATCCGAGATCTGTCCCACTTCTCCTCGAGCGCGATGGCTCCCGCGGCCGTCACCACGTCCGGGTCGGTGCGCCACGCCATCGAGAGAGCGATCGAGCAAGCCCGGCCATCGGCGGACGTCGTGGATGCCTGCCCCGAGCTACCCGGCGTGTCACTCGACACCCATCGCTCGACCGCCCGCCGCGTCCTTCGCAAGCCCTTCGCCCTCGCGACGCTGACCGAAGTGGTGGCGGAGGAGCTCGGGCGCATCGGCGTGGATTGATGGGCGGGGACGGCGACGCCCGATGACGGGCGCGCGATTGCCTTGGCGTCAAGTCGCTGACGGCGCCCGACGAATCTGCACGATTTCCTCCGAGCATCCGTGAAGGCACGGCTGAGCCCGACGGCGCGAATGGTACGCTATCTCTTCGAGGACACAGATGAGCGAGATTGCCCATGAGCGCCAGCGGAGCCCGACCCCCGATGATCGCCGCGCGAGCGTCGCGGCGCCGCGCCTCCTTGCGGTCATCGGGGCCCTCTCGTGCCTCGGCTGCGGGGCGAGCGCGCGCCCCGCCAGCATCGCGGAATGGCAGAGCTGCATCGTCGCGCCGGGCGCGATCGCCGGCACCGACGCGATCGAGGTCGTCCCGAAGCCTGGGCGCGCGGTATGGCACGCGCGCGCGGAGTGGGGCAGGAGCCCGGTCCGGTCCGAGTATCAAGCCGGGGATCTTTTGGTCGAGCTCCCCGAAGAGCTGGTCCCGGGCGCCACCCTCCAGATCGACAAATCGGCGCGCGCCCTCTATCGCGAGGGTGGGGAAGCGGTGATTTACCAAGTGGACGGATTGGAGGGTACGATCACGATCGAGTCGGTCAGCGCCGGCCGAGCGACGTTCCATGTCGACCTCCACGGCCCCCCGACGAGAGATGTGGCCCAGCGCGGCGAGCTCCGCTTGAACGGCACGATTGACGCCAAACGAAGGGCCCGCCTCACCGACTGTCGATAGTCCCCGCGCGGCGGGGTGCCTCATCCCGCCGCGTCGGAGCAGGCTCGTACAGGTGCGGATAGAGGTCATCGGAGGGGCCACCGCCACGTCCAGTGCCGCGAGCTCCTCGGCGGTGCCGACGACGAAGCAGCCGCCCCGACCGAGCCTGGAGAAGGTCCCGAGCGGCGCCTGCGGGGTGCCTCGCTGATTCTTCGCCGCGGCGAGGAAGGCATCCGCCACCGCCTCGAGTCGACTCGCCCCGTCTTTGCCTTTCACGCGCTCGCCCATGCGCCCCAGGGTGGATCCGTTGCGCGCCGCCGGGGGCATGGTTGACACCGGCCCACGTAACGCGATCGACTGCGCGGAGTCTCATGCGTGATCCCCAATCGGAGAAGTCCACGGTGGCGGCGGCTTCATGGAGACGTTCGCCCCTACCCGTTCGGCTCGCTCGGCATCCCGCCGTCGCGGCACTGTTCCTCGCGGGCGCGGCGATCGGCGGGTGCGACGCGTGTCGCAAGGTCGCCGCCCACACCAAGAGCCCGCCGCCACAGACGGTGGAGACGGCGGTGCGAGAGAAGCTCGAGAAGGCGCGCGAGCAGGCGACGCAGCTCTGCGGAGTCCCCGTCTCGGGCCTGCGCGATCTGAAGCTGAAGATCGAGAGCAGCGTGGTCCCCGGCGTCAGCAAGGTCACGGTCGAGGGCTCGCCCGTGATAGCCGCCGCTTCGTCCGCCAGCCCGGCGACCTCCGGATCAGCGAAGGCGGCCCCGGCGATTCCGCCCGCGCTTTGCATCGGCGTGCTCACGGCGATGATGGTGGCGAAGACCGACGCGAAGGGTGAGATCGAGTCGTGGTCGCTCCGGAGCCTCGAGGTCGACGAGGTGACGACGCCCGGCGCCGAATGGAAGCGACCGCCGAGCCACCACGACTGGGACTGATCGGGCGCTCGAGCCGGTTGCACATCTCGGACGTCGACGCCTTCGGCCTCAGCGCGGAGCGGCCTCCAAGGATGGCTCAGCGTCTGGAGCCCGCTCCCGCATGACGGGCCGTTTCGATCAGTCCTTCTGTGGATCGAAGCCGAAGAAGAAGCGCAGGCGATCGTGCGCAGAGTCGGCGGCGTCGTAAGAGAGCTCGTTGTCGCGCAAGTGCTCGAGGACGCGCTTGGCTGCGAGGTAGTCGTCGTCGGGCGACGTTGAGAAGATCGGCGACAGGTTCACGAACATCACCTTGCCGAACCAGTCGCTCATGGGAAGCCGCATGAGAGGGTCGCGACACTTGCGTTTCAAGGCGAGCATGAGCGGGGTCGCGAAGCGCCACGGTGCGCGATCGCGATGGCGCGACAACGGCCCCTCCCAGCAGCCAACGATGGCGGCCAAGCCCATCCACGTCAGGTCGCGATTCGTGTCGAGGCGTGCGCAGAGCGCGCTCGCGAACCGCTCCGGATCCTCCCGCTGCAGCGCGCGCCACGCGGAGTCGCGCTCTTCATAGGCGCCTTCCGTGAGTCGCGTCGACCAGCGATCGAGCTCTTCGATATCCATCGGACCCGGGGAGCAGAGCGACGCGCGCGCCGCAGCAATCTTGATGCGGTTCCTGGTCATGAATTCCCTTGCTGGGCGGTTCACATGACGACCTATTCTCATGACGATGCGAGCCGATTCGACGCCTGCCTTGAGCTGGGGCGACTACATCTCAACGCTTGCCGTGCAGCATGGGTCGCTGGCGGCGCTTGCGCTGAAGCTCTCCCTCGCGGAGGGCGCGAATGCCGATCCGGCAACGGTGGAGCGCGCGCTGCGGCGCCTTCGGACGAAAGAGCATCAAGATGGGGGCAAGTACGGGCGGTGGTTGCTCCGGACGTTCGGAGTCCCGCGAGAGGTCGAGAGTCGGGCGAAGTGGATGGGCGTGTACCATAGCCGCTTCACCGATCTCCCCGTTTCACTCTGCCTCGATCAGCTCCGCCTATGGGATCGCCCGCCGGTCGCGGAGTCACGCACGCGTACGTGGCTCGAGCTCGGCTTCGCGACGTGCGCGCTGCGACTGCACGATCTCGAAGATGCTCATGCGCGCCTCGCCCGGGCGCGCGGAGGCTACGGGACGACCGCGGGACGCATCGAGGCGCGCCTCCTCGATGCCTATCTCGCGTCCCGCCGAAAGGATCTCCGGGGAGCAGTCGCTATCCTCGATGACGTCGAGCCGCTGCTCGACCATCGAGACCTCGACGTAGACGAGAGGTCGTGCCTGCTCGCGCGCTGGCTCGACCAGAGAGCCTACCAGCTCCTGCACCCCGCTGCTGGCGCCAAGCCGAACCTCGCGGAGGCGAAACGCCTCTACCAGCGGATCCCTTCGCGGAACACGACGTTCTTCGCGGCGTGCAAGCGCGAGAGCGGGCTCGCCTACGTGTGCTTTCGCGTCGGCGACGTCGCGAGCGCGGTGGCACACGCCGAGGCCGCGTGCCGGCATGCGGGAGACGGCGGGTTCGTGCGCCTGAGGATTGCCGCCCTGGGTCTTCTTGCGCACATTCTCGGTGACGCGAAGGGAAGCACCGTTCGCGCGCGCGCGACCCGCGCAGCAAGGAGCCTCGAGGATGAGGAGCTCCTCAGCCGGCTCGGAGGAAGTGCTGAAGCTGAATCCTAGCGTCTTCTGTCGCGATGTGGGGCAGCTCGGCGCGAAACCGCATACCCCGCGCCTCGAACCATGATGACGCGCAGACTGCCTTGAACGCGAAAGGGTTCTCCCCGAGGAACGTCCACGCGTAATGCACGATCCACGGCCAGTCGAACGACGCCGGACGAGCGACGAACGTCGCACGGCTCTCGACATGAGGCTTCGCCCACTCCGCGAAGCGCGTCATCGCTTCACGAGGTTCTTCGCCATGCTCGATCGCTCGTGCGAACGTACGGCGGCTCTGAACGACCTCCGGGCTCGTCGGCCGGATGAGCGCCGAGAACGAGTCGACGAGGCCACGCTCCTGAGAGCCAACCGCGGCACCAAGCTCGATCAGCGAGTGGCGAGCGTAGGCGGGGCCGCTCGTCTCGACGTCGACCATGATCCAGAGACGGTCACCGTCCATGACGCTGCCTCCCGCCGCGGTGGCGACCGTGACCATGGCCCGGCCTGCTGAGGATGAGCCGCGCGATGTCGGCCGTAGCGCGCAGCGCCGATACGATGGTCTCCGGAGAAACGGCCAGTGGGAACGCCGCGACGCCACCGAGTCGCCGGACGATCTCGGCTTCGATCGCGTCGCGGGTCTGGATTGATAGGCCGAGGCGGTTCCCGACGTGCACGGCATCGCGCGTCGATGTGAGGCTCCGAAGCTCCTGCTCGATCGCGTACGCGAGCGCGCGTCGCGCACCGTCGCTGCGTCGAGACTCGTGCCACGCCGCGCGAAGAGCGTCGTTCTTGCTGGGCTCCCATGGGCGATCGAGAAAGTCGATGACCTCCGCGAGCTGCGAGACCGAGGCGTTGAGCAAGGCATGTCGTAAGTGAGTCGTGTTCATGCCTCTTATGTACGCGCTGCAACACATCGCGCCCGGACACGATCCCGGACATGCGCAGCGCGGGACGGACGATTGGGACTGGTCCGGCGCTGGAACCGATTGCACATCGAGGGTCGTCGATAGCACCGACCGGACAATCCCTGACCACGGAGCCCTCGTCCCCGAGCGTACGGTGGAGTCGCGCGGTGGCCTGCGCGTGGAGGGCGCGCGCGGTCGATTAAGAGCGATTAAGTGAGCATCGCGTCGCGTCCGTGGGACTCGTCCCGCCGAGGAGACGTCATGCAAAAGCTCATTGCCCTTGTCTCGATCTTAGTCTGCGCTTGCGCGGACGGCGGCGCCGACCCGGGAGGTGGTGGCGCGGGCGCGAATGGGAGCAGCGATGGTGGCTCGGCCGAGCACGAGGGCGGAGGTGGAACCTCCGACGTGGGCGGAGCCGGCGGGGGAGGCGGTGACGTCGCGACCGCCGTGTGCGATTGGCAGGCCTGCGGCGGAGATCCGATCGGCCATTGGGCTTACGCTTCGGCCTGCGTCGAGCTCCCGACGACCCCCGGCCCCTGCGCTGGCTCTTACAGCGGCTCGCGTTTGTATTTGACGGGCACGCTCGATCTGGACGCCGACGGCAGCGCCCACGTCGACACGACGATGGTGCAGGAGACGGTCATCTACTATCCCAAGGCGTGCTGGGCGCCGGGGGCGACGAAGTGTGAAGACTTCGTGCAAGCGCCCGACTTCGATCTGAGCTGCGTCAACACCGCGACCGACTGCACTTGCACGATCATCGACTCTCAGGTGAACGGGCCCTCCGACGACACGTTCACCAACGAAGGAGGCCATATCGTGCTCAGCGACGGGACGGACTTCACCTACTGCGCCGATCCGAATCACCTCCTGTTGATTCACGAAACCGGCGAGCGGACGTATCTCGACGCCGCGACGAAATAGACGATTCTCATGGGATCGGCGGCGGTCCTTGCCCTTTTCCTTCGATCGGATACCAGTGCCCCATGCCCAACTCCGCGAGCGCCCCCAACGAACCGTACGACGCAATCATTGTCGGAGGTGGGCCCGGGGGGCTCGCCGGCGCGCTCGCCCTCGGCCGCGCCCGCCGCCGCGTGCTCCTCTGCGACAGCGGCCCGCGCCGGAACGCGGAGGCGATTCATCTGCACAATTTCATCACGCGCGACGGCACCCCGCCCGACGTCTTCCGCCAGCACGGCCGCGCCGACCTCGCTCGGTATCCGACGGTCGAGGTGCGCGACGAGCGAGTCGCGGCGATCACCGGCGAGCGGGGGTCGTTCCGCGCTCGGGTCGGCGAGAGCGACGTGATCGCGCGGCGCGTCCTCCTCGCGACGGGAATGGTCGACGAGATGCTCCCCATCGAGGGCTTCCGTGAGCTTTGGGGCCGCTCGATCTATCAATGTCCCTATTGCCACGGGTTCGAGGTGAGCGACCGGCCATGGGGATACTTGGGGCGCGAGCCGGACCTCGCCCACGTCCTGCCCTTCGGCCTCCAGATGCGCTGCTGGACGGAGGACGTGAAGGTCTACACGAATGGGGCGCCGCTCCCCGACGAGGTGCGGTCGAAGCTCGAGGCAGGCGGCGTCCTCGTCGAGTCCAGGCCCATCGCCAGGCTCGTGGCGGACGGGGGGCGCCTCGTCGCGATCGAATTCACCGACGGGAGCTCGAGCCGATGCGAGGCGCTCTTCGCCCATCCGCCGCAGCGGCAGGTCGATCTCGTGCAATCGCTCGGGCTCGCCCTCGACGAGCACGGCTTCCTCGCCATCGACCCGATGCGCAGAGAGACGTCCATCCCCGGAGTCTTCGCGACCGGCGACGCGACCTCGCGGATGCAGGCTGCCGTCATCGCGGCCGCGTCGGGAGCCCAGGCCGCGGCGATGATCAACGTCGACCTGGCGATGATGGGCTGAGCGGGGCGAGCGGGTCTACTCGGGGCGCGCTGAGCGCCGGGCCTCGCAATTTTTTCGACCGATCAAATGGCCGCGGGAGCGCCTTCGTAGGGATCGGCATGGACAGCTCTTCTCGTCTCTGGCCGGTGCTGCTGATTGCGGTGATTGCCTCTGGTTGCACGTACACGACGGTCGAAGCCCCGCCTCCTCGCGAGGTGCGGTCGTATGGTCCGCCGCCGCCGCGTCCCCTGCCGCGAAGGCCGCCGCCGCCGCCGTTGCCGCCGCCTCCCGCGGCTTGGGAGAAGATCTCGGAGCTCTCGGTGGACGGGGCGGCGGATCGCGATCGGCTGGTGCTGGGTCGCGCGACGGATCGCTACCGAGCGCTGCAGTTCAGGGTCACCCGGAGCCCGATGCGGATGTACGACGTCGTGATCAACTTCGTCGACGGCAGCCGGTTCTCTCCCGCGACGAAGCTCGTGTTCGAGCCGGGTGATACCCGCACGATCGATCTGCCCGGAGACGTCCGCGCCATTCGAGACATCGAGTTCCGGTATGGGGACGTGCCGGGCGGCGGCCGCGCCCACGTCCAAGTGTGGGGCCGCTGAGCCGGCCCATTCGCGCAGAACGACGTCAGCGCCCCTCGCCCTTCGCGAGGACATACGCCAGGCTCATCAGCTGCTCGGAGATCTTGTAGTTGGGGAGGGCGGCGGATGAGGGGCCGGCGGCGGCCGCTCGCTCGAGGCAATGGGCGGCCATCGCTTCGAGATCGGCGTCCAGCTCCGTTGACCTCTCGAGCTCGTCGGTGCGACCGGCCTCGACGCTCGCGGCGAGGGCCCACGGGAGCCACAAGGTCGAGAAGTTCGCCTCTTCGCCGGTGAGGGCGAGCGCGCCGCTCGCCGTCGAAGGGGCGTTGCAAGCGGGCGGGTCCGCCGCGCGATCGAGGTCGCAGTGGTCGACGATGCGGCGAGCCAGCGCGCCGAGGAGCGAGGAGGGCGCGGCGTGGTGACCAGGCAGCGCGCGCGTCTCGAGCAGCACCCACAGCGCCTGCTCGGTGAGGCCCCGCGCCTTGATGGCTGCGCCCGCGGCGAGCTTCACCGCGAGCCAGCGCTCCGCGTCCTCGCGCGCGGCGGTGGCGGCCGGATCGGGCGCCGCTCGTTCGAGCGCGCCGAGCGCCCACAGCGCGAGGACGGTGCCGTAGATCGAAGACTCCAGGCCGACGCCGCCCTTCGTGAACGGGAACGCGCCGCTCGCGTCGCGAAAGCGGAGCAGCATCGCGCGGGCCTGGGTAGCGAGGTCCTTCGCGTCGGCCACGAAGGGGATGGCGTAGGCGAACCCGAGCACCGCGAACGCCGCCGATCCTGGCTCGCTCCATGGCGCGGCGCTCTGGAGCTTGCGGAGCGCCTCCGCGGTGCGGGTGATTTGGGCGGGGGTCGCGCCCTCGCACGCCTGGGCGGCGAGAGACTGTGCGGCCAACGCCTCCGCCGTGCTCCACCCGAGGGTGGGCCGCTGCTTCTCGATCCCGTACGACCCGTCCTCACGGCGACCCTCTTCGAGCGCGCGCGCCCAGGTCTGGCACGCTCGACGCGCCGTCTCCTTCGTCGCGACGGCAGCGCGCGGCTCGGCCGAGGGCGTCGCGGTGGACGGGACCGCGCGCGCCGGGCGTCGAAGCGCGGCCCACGAAGCGCCGATCCCGAGCGCCCCGATGAGCGCGCCGATGACCGCGAGGCGCGCGCGTCGCGGGGGCGGCGACGCCGCGCCCGCTCTCAGCCCCGAGAGCGAGTCTCTCTTCTCCACGGCGCGCGAGACGGCGATGTGAGCGCCCGCGAGCCTTCTGGCGAAGATGTCCTCGACCTGAGCGACGCGGCGGTCGGCGTCCGAGCCATCCACCCCGATCGTCGCGACGAGGACGCCGCCCGTCAGCTCTTGGAGCGTTCCCCCGAGGGTCTGCACGCGGTCGCGCATCGTCGTCACCGCCTCGTCGTCGGGGCGGGACGCGCCCGCCGCCGGCTGGGCGACGACGAGGATGACCTCGCGATCCCGAGCGATCCGCGGCGCTGCGCCGGCGATCCGGGCGCGTCCCTCTCGGAGCTCCTCACCGATCCGAGAGAGCTCGACGGCGACTTCGCGCGCGCTCGCGGGGCGCTCCGCCGGGCTCTTCGCGAGGAGGCGCGCGACGAGGCGCTCGAGATCGACGGGGACGCCGGGGGCGAGCGAGCCGAGCGGAGGCGGATGGTGGAGGACGAGCTCGGCGAGGAGGGTGAGGACGTCATCGCCCTCGAACGGCGGTCGGCCGGCGACGCAGCGAAAGAGCACACACCCGAGCGAGAAGAGGTCGGCGCGACCGTCGAGCTGCTTGGTGCCGCGCGCCTGCTCGGGGGCCATGTACCCGGGCGTTCCAATCACCTGACCGGTGCGGGTGAGCTCGCGGTCGAGATCTCGAAGGCGAGCGACACCGAAGTCCAAGATCTTCGCGCGGGCGATCTCGCCCCCCACGAGGAAAATGTTGGAGGGCTTGAGGTCGCGATGAACGATCCCCTTCGCGTGGGCGGCGGCGAGCCCCTCCGCGACGGTCACCCCGAGCGCGATCGCGTCGGGGATCGGGAGCGGCTCGGTCGAGATGCGCCGCCGAAGCGTGTCGCCCTCGAGCCACTCCATCGCGAGCCAGGGCTCGCCCTCGCTCGTGTGGCCGTGGCCGACGTACCCCACGATGGAAGGGTGGACGAGCTCGGCGAGGGCCCGCGCTTCGCGTCCGAAACGCTCGAGATCGCCCTCCGCGCTCATCACCTTCACCGCGACGAAGCCGCCGGTCGCGCGGTCCCTCGCCCGGTACACGACCCCCATCCCTCCCGCGCCCGCCTCTTCGATGAGCTCGAAGCGCTCCGCCACCACCCCGAGCGGCGCCCCGAGGCTCCCGAGCAGCCGCGCCGCCGAGGGCTCCCTCACACCTCCACCCCGAGCACCGTCCTGGCCTCGTCCCGGAACTCCTCATCGGTGGCGGTGATCTCCCGCAAGATGTCGAGCGTGGCCGCCCGCAGCTTTCGGCGCGCGAACGAGAGACGATTGGTGACGTCGGTCACGGAGATCCCGAGCTCCTCGGCGATGACCGGGTACGACGGCGGCTCGTCGCCCTCGAGGTGAAAGCGCTCGAACACGCGCAGGTGCTCGACCTTGCCGGAGGCGCGGAGCTGATCGCGGAGGCGCCCGAGGGCGCGCTCGAGGATGTGCTTCTTCCACTCCGCCTCGAAGCACGCCTCCGCGGCCGCGATCTGTGATTCGTCGGCCATCTCCTCTGGGACGTCGTCGATGTCGATGCTGCTCGCGGCGCCGCCTCGCTTCGCCGCCCTCGAGATCCGGCGCTCGTCGAGGTGGAACCGATCGAGGCACGTCCGGAGGAACGTGCGAAAGCGGGCCTTCGTCGGGTCGAACGACGCGAGCGTCCCCTTCTCGAGCGACCGCGCGAAGAACGCCTGGGCCGTGTCCGCCGCCTCGTTCGGCGCGAGCCGAAAGCGCACGCCCAAGTATCGGGCGATCGGCTCACGGTATGCGCGCGCGACGCGGTCCCAAGAGGAGCGTCGCACCGACGCGTCCTCGCTGCGCAGGCCGACGATCGCGGATGTGATCGTCGGAGGAAACGGCGAGCGCGACGCTTTGGGGTCGGTCACGTCCACGATGCTAACAGTGTGCCGAGAATGGCGCGTCACCGCGGCTGGGAGGCGGCCCTGTTCCTTCCCTGCGGCGCCTGCACCGAACAGGGCACCCGAGATAGGATATCGGGTGAATGCGAGAGAAGGAACCCCGCCAGCTCGACACCGGTCAGCAGGTCTTGCTCGAGTTCATCGCGGCGGTCGTGGCCGAGCGCGCGCAGGCGCTCCTAAGCCACTCCGAGGGGAAACCGATTGCGAAGCACTTCCAGGCCCTGCTCGAGATTGAACGGCCACGCGAGCTGAAGAGCGAGGAAGAGGCAGACGCGCTCTTGCGCGCCGCCGCCGCGCTCGATCATATTCAAAGGCTCGAATCGGCCGGGGCGCCGAGCGCGGTCACCGCTCCTATGTTGGAGTCCTTTCGTCAATCGCACGACGCGCGTTGGGTCGACCTCCTGCTCGCGCATCGAGAGGAGCTCTCGAAGGCTTTCCGCCCGCTCCATCGCCAATCGCGGCGGTGAGTCCGCGCGGACATCGGATCACGCACGCTCGATCGTCGCCTCCACGTAGTCGCACACGAACGAGAACCCCAGGCTCCGGTAGAGCCGGATCGCCGCCTCGTTGTCGCTCGCCACGTTGAGACCGATCGCGTCGACGTCGGGAGCGAGGGCGGCGATGACGCTCGCGCACGCGGCCTTCGCGAGCCCGCGGCCGCGGGCGGCGGGGGAGGTGGTGACGTTGCCGAGGACAGCGACGCGCTCGGCGCGCGCGAGGACGTGGACGCCGGCGATGGCGAGGAAGCGGCCGTCTTCGCGCACGCCGAAGTATGCGCCCGTCTCGAGCATGCGCGGGGAGAACCACGTGCCGGGGTAGCTCTCGCGATAGAGGGCCCAGACCGCGTCGACGTCGCGCGGATGCACGCGCTCGCAAGGGACGCTCGAGGCGACCCGGGCCGCGCGCTCGATCGCGTCGCGGGCTCCGAGCGCCCATTTCTGATGCCGCTCGGAGTGCCGCACCGCGAACGATGTCCCGAGCGACTCCAGCACCGAGACGGCGAGGTGCGCTTCGAAGCGCTCGGGCAGCTCCGGGGCGAGGGCATCGAGCAGCGCCGCCGAAGCCTTGGCGTCGCGCGAGAGCGCGAGCACGGTCGGAGCGTCGCCGCGATAGACGAGGACCGTCGAAGCGGACGCGCCATCTTCGTAGTAGGCGCACGACGGGAAGAAGAAGGGGTCGAGATCGCCGATCTCGTAGAGGTGCACCAGTCGATCGGACTGGAGGCGCGCGAGGATCTCGCGCGGGTCGGTGAGCCTTCGAGGCGAGACGGCCGGGGGCATCGATTCATCCCTACCGGGTTTCGCGAGGGGCTGGAACGAGGTCACGGGAGATCGCGCTGGGTGAGCGAGAGCGCCCTTCGACGCGGGTCGAGGACGATCTCGAACGTGCGGCCGGCTCGGCGCTCGAGGGCACCGACGTAGCGCGTGTCGCCGGCCTCGAGGACGTAAGCGGTGTCCCCCGGTTGGAGGGGCATCACCTTCGGATACGCCTCGATCCTCAGGGTGCGGGGGCCGACGTACAGCGTCGCGCTCCCCTCCAGGACAGAGACGCGCAGCTCTGCATCGGGGCCGGCGGCGGCCTCTCGGACGCGCGTGACTTCGACCCCGAGATCGCCTGCGGGCAACAGCAGCGCCGCCTCCGCGCCGGCGGCGTCGAGCGGGACGAGCACCGGGTCGACGACGCCGAGCCTCTTGCCGAGGTCGTGCTCGACCGTGCCTTCGCCCCCCCGATGCCCGAAGAGCGACACCGAGAGCACCACCGCGTCCGCCGGGAGGAAGCGCGGCAGACCTCCCGGACGGACGTGGCTCTGCCCCCAAGCGAGGGCAACGCGACGTGGCTTGGGACCTTCGGGCAGGGACAGCGCGCAGTGCAGCTCGCGGAGCCGGAGCCGGTCGTCGTCGGAGAGGGACTCCACGGCCTTCTTCACCGGATCGGGCATGTCGCATCCGCAGAGCGCGACCCCTCCCGCCCGCGCCGAGACGGCGAGCTCGAGGACGGCCGGCTCGTAGGCGAACTTCCATGACGCGTAGTCGGTCCGCGCGTGGCCCTCCGCGAGCCGCGCCAGGGCGAGCGAATCCCCTCGCCGAACGTACGCGGTGAGATCCGCGTCGTCACCGCGCTGGACGTCCATGGAGAGCCCCGCCCAATGGCCGTCGGACCGCCATTGCTCCACCGCGACGGCGGTCAAACCTCGGAGCCCGCCCGGACCGACGAGCCTGCGAAAGAAGTCGATCTGTCCGCCCGCGTCGTGGAGGGTGCCGACGAGCAGATGGGCGTCTCGCTCGCCTGCAGCGTCGAGCTTGGCTTGCAACGAAGAGACGATCGCAGAAGCGCCAGCGATGATTGGAGAGGGAGGCGACGCCACCGCGCGCGCGAGCGCATCCGCGCCGAACGCCTCGTCGGCGACGCCTCCCGCCGGTGATCGCGTCGTGCGAGCTTCGATGAGCGCACGAGCCTCCGAAGGCGTCCGCGGCAGCGCAGGCCACGGCGGAGCGCTGGAGGCGAACGCGGACGCGGAGGCTCCCGACGGTGCGGGCGACCCGCACGCCGCGAGCAGCGCGGCGACGACGAGGGACCACCCCGTCGATGGCCCTCTCGCGCGCCACAGTGCCTCCTCGGCAGCGCGCGGCGACAGGCCGGCAAGGATGCTTGCGTTGGTGGACACACTTCCGAGGCTACGCTCCATCGATCGTCGTTCTCTACCGGCGCGGCGCAATCGCGCCGGTCGATGGTGGTGCAGCTCCGAGACGTGCACGGCGCGTCATGAGGGTTGCTCCGGGTGACCGCCGCTCCGACAATCCGGACCCATGGATGCCACGAGCCTCTTGGGCGCGATGATCGACTCGGACTTTCCTCGCGGACCGCAGCACGCCTCTTCGAGCGTCGCCGCGAGCGACGGCCCGGGGCTCGGGACGATGGCCGCGGGCGCGCTCGGCGTCGCGGCCGTCGGAGGGCTCGGTTACCTGGCCTATCGCCATTTCAAAGGCGGCCCGAGCGCAGGGGCTCAACCTGGATATTCGCCGCAGCAGGGTTATCCGCAGCAGGGCTATCCGCAGCAGGGCTATCCGCAGCAGGGCTATCCGCAACAACCTGGTTATTCGCAGCAGGGCTATCCGCAACAACCTGGTTATTCGCAGCCGCAAGGGTACCCGCAGCCCCCTCACGGGCCGCAGCAACGAGGCGGCTTCATGGGAAACATGATGGGCGCCTCGGGCTCGCTGCGCACCGATGGCTTTCAGGCTCCCGGCTACGAATATCAAAACAGCGGCGCAGAGCAGCCTCCGGCCGCGCCGGTCTATCCGCCGTTCGCTCCGCCCGCCGCCGCGCGACCGCCGATGCCGATCGCGAACGCGCCCGTCCCGCCGCCTCCGCCCCCGATCTTCGACGCGAGCGGGGCGCCCGCGGCGCCGCCCGCGCCCACCACACCCGCCGCGCCGCCGAGCGCGGAGCAGCAGGCGCACGCGCTCCTCCTCGTGCGCGCGATGATCACGGCCGCGAACGCGGACGGGGTGCTCGACGAGCAGGAGCGCGCGGCGATCGTCGGCCGGCTGGACGCAGCCGGCGCAGGACCGGCGGAGCGCGCGGCGCTCCAAGCGGAGCTCGCCGCCCCCAAGCCGATCACGGTGCTCGCGCAAGAAGCGCTCGCGGCCGCCAAGGCTGCGCCCGAGATCCTCGACCAGGTCTACACCGTCTCTCTCCTCTCCATCTCGGGCGACTCGGAGGCGGAGAAGGCGCACGTCCGAATGCTGCCCGGGCTTCTCGGGCTCTCCGCGGAGCGGGTGCTCGCGGTCCATCGCGCCATGGGCGCGCCGCCCCCCTGAATGGGCTACGAGGCGGCCGGGAGCGGGACCGGTCCGCGGCGCACGCACGCCGACTTGCCGTCGCGATCCAGGGCGCAGTACTCATCCGTCTTGCAGCCGCCCGGACAAACCGGGCCGGGCGGCGGGGCCACGGTGGGCGACGGCGGCGGGGCGCGCGGAGGCTCGGGGATGGGGGCGCCGCTCTGCAGGCCCGGCGCGCCGGGATCGACGAGACCGTAGTTGAGGCCGGGAACCATGGAGCTCTGGTCTTCTTGTCCTGCGGGCATGGGGACGCAGGCCCCCGTGTCCGGATTGCAGACCGTCCCGTACGCGCACACCGCATAGCATCCACCGGCGGCGCGAGAGATCGCCGCTCCCGCCGCGCCGATCCCTACTGCGACCGGGACTTGGCCATAGCGCGACTGATTTCCCGGGGCGGCCGCGTTCACGGGGCCGCACGAGAGCGAGAGCCCGGCGAGCGAGAGCCACACGAAGGCGGCGACTCCGATGCGACTCGTGGTACCCATACCCTATCGGTTAGCAAGAAGCCCGCCGCGCCCATGGCAGCCAAACCCAAACGACCACGCGCAGAGCGCCGACAGGCCGATCGAGATTTGGAGAAGGCGCGGCGCGACGCGCGCAAGCTCTACCAGCTCGAGCCGGGGGGCTCTGCCGACCGACCGCTCGTGGTCACGTCCCCTTCCCAAATCGAGATCGACGCGGCCTCGCGCCCGTGTCCGCTCTGTGGAGGCGAGCTGCGCGCCGGGCTCCACGAGGTCCGGGAGGTCGCGGGGCAGCGGCTGCGCGTCGCGCCGCTCTCGTGCCGATCGTGCCGCGCCACCTTCGAGCGCTTCTACCGGCTCGGCGCGCTGCTGAGCTGAGCCGCTCGCCACGCGCGTGGTATCTTCGGGCCGGCGATGGAGACCCGGGTGACCTCGCGGCGGCTCTGGCTGTACCCGATGCTCGCGCTCAGCGCCGTCGCGATCGTCGTCTTCACGTCCCTCTACGTGATCGACATCTTCGTCACGGGCGGGCCGGCCCCGAGCGGCTCCGCCAAGACGGTCCTCGATTACTTCTTCTTCGATCAGGACCACATCACGGACGCGGTGGCCGGCCTCGGGGCGATGGTGGCGGCCGTGCTCGGCATCGTCATCACCGTCGTGAGCATCGTCGTGCAGCTCTCGGCGGAGCGGTACACCGGCGTCACCTCGATGTTCCTCCGCGACCGGACGAACCTCGTCGTGATGGGCTACTACGTGGTCACCTGCGTGTGCGGCGTCTGGGTGAGCCTCTCGCTCCGCTCCGAGTTCGTGCCCCGCCTCACCCTCGTGGCGATGCTCATGCTCACGGTGGTGGGTCTCGTGATGATGGCCCCCTATTTCGGCTACGTGTTCCGCTTCCTCGAGCCCGCGAACATCGTCCGCCGCATCCAGCGCGAGGCCACCCACACCGCCGAAGAGGGCGCCCGTGAGGGCGACCTCGCCGTCACGACCCAGGCCCAAGCCCAGGCCCTCTCCGCGATGGAGGAGCTGAGCGACATCACCTCGAACTCCATCTCCGGCAAGGACAAGATCATCGCGAGCCGCGCCGTCGACGCCCTCAAGGATCTCGCGATCCGCTACCTCGACAACAAGCCCCGGGCGAAGGCGGAGTGGTTCCTCATCGGCGACGCCATCCGCGACAACCCCGATTTCGTCGCGATGGATCCGGAGAGCCTCCGCGACCTCGAGGTCCGCCGGACGTGGTTCGAATGGAAGATCATGAGGCAGTACCTCGGCATCTACAACGAGGCCCTCGCCCACATGCGCGACATCAACTACCTCATCGCGATCGACACCCGCTACATCGCGGAGAAGGCGGCCGAGACGAAGGACGAGGAGCTGGTCGGCCTCGCGATGCGGTTCATGAACTCGTACATGCGCGCGACCTTGAACGCCAAGGACGTGCGCACCGCCTACAACGTCCTCAACCAGTATCGCCTCCTCATCGAGTCCCTCCTCGCGAAGAAGCGCGACGCGGAGGCGATCACCGCCGTCGGGTACCTCAAGTACTACGCGATGGTGAGCTACGACATGAAGCTCAGCTTCGTCACCGAGACGATCGCCTACGACGTGGGCGCGCTGTGCCAGGCCGCCCACGAGTCGCGATCGACCGCGGAGCAGGAGATCCTCGCGCGGTTCTTGGAGATCGATCGCCCCGGGCTCGAGCACGCCCACGAGGTCGCGCTGAAGGGCGTCCGCAAGGCCCAGGTGAAGCTCGCGAGCTACTACCTCGCCGCGGGCGCGGAGCAGCAAGTGGACGTGATCTTCTCGGACATGGCGAGCGAGTCGCGCGAGCGCCTGCGCGCCATCCGCGACGAGCTCGTCCGCGTCGAGTCGAAGGACTTCTGGGAGATCATCGACCGCGGGCGCAACTTCGAGTTCATGCCCGATCCCCAGCGCCGCGCCATGCTCTCGTTCTTCGGGCGGTTCGAGGGCCTCGAGGACGTGTCACCCGTCTCCGCGCGCGTCTCCCACGCCACCTGATCGCGTACCGCGTCAGCGCTTCTCGCTGCGCGCGCGCGCCCACGTCCGCGCCCAGTCGACCGCCTCGCGGGGGCGGAGGATGCCCGCGCCTTGGACTTCCTTCGCGACGTCGGGGAGGAACGAGGCCGTCTTGCAGAGCCCCTCTTTGATCTCGGCGGGGGAGAGCGCGGGCGCGACCTCGAGCATCTGCGCAGCCACGCTCGCGGCGATGGGGGCCGCGAACGAGGTCCCGTCCACGTGCTGGTAGTCGGGCGAGATGTATTTCTGGCGGCGGATGCGCGTCGAGACGACGCGGATGAGCTCCCCGATTTGATCGCGCTCTTCCTGGGTCGAGAGGGAGTGGCGCTCGCTGAAGCCGTGCTCCGCGGAGAGCTCCTCGAGGACGCTGAGGAGCTGGAACAGCGGCGCCGCCTCGCGCGCGGTGAGGGTGCCGGGGAGCATGGGCGCGGGGACCCAGATCGCCGGCGCGAGCAGATCCGGCTTCTGCAGTCCCTCGCGGTGAGAGCCGAAGCTGGAGGGCCACGCGCGGTCTCGGTTTCCTTCCACGTCGGGGGAGAAGCGATCGTGCTGCCCTCCGACGGTGATCGCGGCCGGCGACGATCCCGGCGCCGCTACCTTCTGGCCGGGCTCGTTCCCGGCGGCGGCGAAGACGGTGACCCCCGCCGCGACCACCTCCTCCACCGCGCGCTCCACCTCGTGGAAGTTCGGATCGTTCGGGTCGACCCCGAGCGACACGTTGAGGAGGCGGATCTGCAGCTGGGGGAAGCGGAGCGGGAAGCGGATCGCGTGGGCGACGTTGTGACCGCGGATGCGCCCGCCGTCCGCGCCCGCCTTGATGAGGACGACGTCCGCCTCGCTCGCGATGCCGCGGTAGCTCCCCCCCGAGCGATAGCCGTTTCCGGCCGCGGAGCAGGCCGTCATCGTGCCGTGCCACCCGAACGGCTGCGGCGAGAAGAACTCGTTGCCGTCGGGGACGTCGCGGGTCGCGTCCGCGTAGGCGCGGATGCGTCGCTCCGGTCGCATGAGATCCGGGTGCGGGTAGAAGCCGCTGTCGACGAAGCCGATCGTCACCCCTTGGCCGGTGATGTCGGCGTAGGCGTCGAGGCGTTCCGGGATGGAGAGGAGCTGGATTCGAGCCACGGTAAGCCGCGACGCCTACCTCGAATCGACGCGCGCGGCGAGGAAGCTCTCGAGGATCGAGGCGACCTCCGCGGGCCTCTCGATGTGAGGCGAGTGTCCTGCGTCGAGCACCTCGAGGGAGGCGTCGCGAAGGCGCGTGGACGCATCCATCGCGACCGGGACGGGGAAGGCATCGTCGCGCGAGCCCCACACGAGGCAGACCGGGACGCCTACCGCGCCGAGCGAATCCCTTCGATGGAAGGGCTCGGCAAAGAGCGGCGCGAGGCGGTCGAAGGCGCGCTTGCCGTGGGCGCGCGAGCCGGCGCCGTAGAGCTCGTCTCGCAGGGGGTGCATCGCGTCGCCGCCGCGCGTGAGGCCAGGCGCGGCCACCCCGAGCACGCGGGTCACGCTCCGGATCCGCTCGGGCCCGACGCGCAGGTACGCGCGCGCCTTCGCGGCGACGTGAGGGCCGAGGCCCATCGCGCACACGAGGACGAGCCCCGCGATCGGCGCGCGCGCGGAGGGTGAGCCCAGGGCGACGAGCCCGCCGAGGGAGCCCTGAGAACAGCGCTCCCCGTCACGCCCGATCGACGACAGGAGCGCCTCGATCGGATCGACGAAGAGCGCGAGCGCCTCCTCCGGCGAGCGCGGGGCGGCGTCGCGCATCGCGGAGTGACCGAACCCGGGGAGGTCGACCGCGATCACGCGGCGCCGCGCCCCCAGCGCGCGGAAGAACGGAGCCCACATGGTGGCGGCGTGGCCGCGGCCGTGGAGGAGCACGCACGTCGGTCGGTCGAACGCACCGCCCGTGTCGAGCACGCGCAGGCTCACCCCCGCGGAGACGACGCGCCGCTCCGCGACGACGCCCGAGAGATCGTCGAGGATCGAGCGCTCGACGGGGCCAGGCTTGGAGACGACGGTGTGGATGGGCTCGGACACGGAGAGCGCGCGAAGCTAAACGAGGCGGCGCGGGCCGGCTAGAGCACCGATTCATTTGAAGGCCGAGTGATGTCGCGCGAGTTTGCGTGGGAGGCGCGCGCCCGAGGAGTGAGCACCACAGCACGACTCGCAGTCATGCGAGGAGCGGAGCGACGAGGCCGCGTGGATCACGCGTGAAATGGCGCGAAAGCGCCGGCTTTCAAACGGATCGGTGCTCTAGATCGCGCTTCCGCTCCGCTCCCCGAGCCGCGCCTCGAGCTCTGCCCGCAGCGCGCCGAGGCCCTCCGGATCGGCGTCGCACAAGAAGAACGCGGGGCCGGCGCGGTGCACCACCACCGCGCGCCGGAGGCCCAGCTGCCACGCCGCGAACCGTACGCCGATCAAATCCTCGGCCGCGAACACGAGGCCTCGGCGGTGGCGCAGCGATCCGGTCGGGCGGACGCGCACGCTCTCGTGCTCGCGCCGCAGCATCATCGGGAGCGCGGCCGCGAGCACGAGCTCGGCCGCCACCCGAAGAAAGAACCCTCCCGCGAGCGCCGACACCGGCGCGACGACGGCGAAGAGCACCACGTTGCCGAGGGTCAGCGCGTCCGCGATCGCCATCGCGCAGAGCGGAACGAGCGCGAGCAGCGCGCCCCCCATCGTCACCGCGAACACGAACGCGAAGACCCAGAGCACGTGGGTCGCGGCTCGATCCGTCCGACGCGCGCGGGCGATCTCCGGCGCGCTCGTCTCCACGGGCACGTCGAGGAGGGCCTCCGACGTCCACTCGAGCCGGCACCTCGGGCACGTCCAGGCGAGAGGCCACGCCACCGGCCTCGCCGAGACCCGATAGTCCGGCGCCGGCTGCCGATCGCAGTGCGGACACGGGATCGCCATCGATCGTCGCAAACAGGTGCAGCGGGGCGGTATTCCGGCTTTCATCCTTGCAACGCGGCCTCCCGTCGGTGCAACGCAGACCGCGCGCCACCCGAGGATAGCGCAGGGCCTGAACATCGGCCCCACTCCGGAACGCGGTTCTCATGCGGGGCACGCATCGTGATATGGTCGCGGGGCATGGGTACTCACCCAGCCCCGCGGCAGGGGCTCGAAGGTGTCCTGAAGTCGATTCCTGGCGCCCCCGTCGTGGTTCTCATCACGGGCCATCCGGATCCCGACGCGCTCGGCAGCGCGCTCGCGCATCAGCGCATCTGCCAAGAGATGGGCGTGCCGTGCACGATCGCCAACGTCCTGCCCGTCTCGCACCGGCAGAACCGCGCGATGGTGAAGCTCCTCAACATCGAGATGCTCCAGATCTCGAGCCCGGACGACTTGGGGGCGTTCAAGTTTCTCTCCCTCGTGGACACCTCCACCCCGGAGCCGTCCATCGATCTGCCGGCGGACCTCAAGCTCCTCACCGTCGTCGACCACCACAAGATGGCCGAGGTCGAGGCGCCGTTCGTCGACATCCGTCCTCACATGGGGGCGAGCTCCTCCATCTACGCCGAGTACATGGCCCAAGGCCTCGCCCCCCTCGAGAGCGCGATGGGTGCCTCGCGCGTCGCGACCGCCCTCCTCTTCGGCATCCAGACGGACACGAACGACTTCCAGCTCGCGACCGCCGCCGACTTCACCGCCGCCGCGTACGTCCGCCGCTTCTGCGACAGCGACATCCTGAAGCGCGTCGGCCGGCGCGTGCACTCCGCCTCTGGCATGAGCGTCCTCGGGCGCGCCCTCGCCAACCTCATCGTCGTGCGTGACTTCGCCGTCGCCGGCGTCGGCTACGTCTCCGCCGGAGACCGAGACGCCATCGCCACCACCGCCGACTTCATCCTCCAGCGCGAGGACCTCGACACCGTCCTCGTCTTCGGCATCGTCGACGATCGCATCGACGGCTCCCTGCGCACCGATAGCCCCAGCGTCGAGCCCGCCACCTTCCTCACCAGCGTCTTCGGCAAAGACCGCAACGGAAAGCCCTACGGCGGCGGCCGCGCCGACAAGGGCGGCTTCCAGATCCCCCTCGGCGTCCTCGCCGAGTCGGAAGACCGCGACGCCCTCTGGACCATCGTCGAGCAGATCGTCCGCTCCCGCCTGTCCAAGGTCATGCCCGAGATCGAACGCGAGTACGAACGCCAGCACCCCGAGCAGCACAACGGCCACCACCACGAAGAGACCGGCGGCCGCTTCTCGCGCGAGTTCTGAGTTGGTCCGCTCGGCGCTCGGCCCAAGAGCTCCTTGGTGCGCGGACGCGCACTGCGTCGCTTCGCTCGAATGACGTATGGCGTTCGGGGCTCGCTTCGCGAGCTGGGGTGGGCCCTTCAAGCTTCTGGCGCACGGCGCGAGATTGCTATTGTTTCCGTAGTGTCACGGGTGGTCCGGGGTTGGATCGGCTCGGCCTGGGAGGTCCTGGCGGGCGGGCGCTACTGAACCCGCAGCAAGCCGCAGCGCTGCGTTGGTCCGCTCGGCGCTCGGCCCAAGAGCTCCTTGGTGCGCGGACGCGCACTGCGTCGCTTCGCTCGAATGACGTGTGGCGATTGGGGCTCGCTTCGCGAGCTGGGGTGGGCCCTTCCAGCTTCTGGCGCACGGCGCGAGCTCGCTTCTGTCTTCATAGCACAGCGGTGGTCTCCCCCACGCACGCGCAGGGCTGCGCTTTGGCAGCCCGAGCATGCGTTTGGGGGAGACCGGCGGCGCGCAGCGCCGACGAGGGGGGGAGATCACTCGCTCGGCGCTCGGCCCAAAGGCTCTTTGGTGCGCGGACGCGCACTGCGTCGCTTCGCTCGAATGACGTGTGGCGATTGGGGCTCGCTTCGCGAGCTGGGGTGGGCCCTTCCAGCTTCTGGCACACGGCGCCAGGTTGCTATTGTTTCCGTAGCGTTGCGATTCATCAGCGCGTCGCTTCGCTCGAATGACGTGTGGCGATCGGGGCTCGCTTCGCGAGCTGGGAGTGGGCCCTTCGAGCTTCTGGCGCACGGCGGGGGGGGTCGCTATTGTTTCCGTAGCGGACGGTGGTCTCCGCCGCGGACGCGCAGGCTACGCTTGGCGGCCCGAGCCTGAACGGCGGCGAGCGCGGGGACGAGGGCGCGCGCTGCTCTGGATGCCCACCCCCGCCTCGCTTCGCTCGGCGACCCCTCCCTTGCTCGGCGCTGCGCGCCTCGCGGGAGGGGTGGCGAAGGCGGGTCACATCAGAGCGAGGTTGCAGGAGGCGGCGGCGTTCTTGAAGCGATCGAGGCGCTTTGCGTCGGGCTCCTTTTTTGCCCTCTCCTCCATTCGCGTCTTCGCGGATTCGATGGGTTTGCGGTTGGCTTTGGCCTGCTCGGCGCTGAAGGTCAGGCAGGCATTGGTGATCACTTCGGGGTCGTCGCTGCCGAGGGAGGGGAGGACGGCGTCGGCGAAGGCTTTGTCCTGCCCGCTAAACTCGAGGCTCATCTTCAGGTCCAAGAGGCAGCGCGAAATGGCGATTTGGAGCTGGGGCGAGCCCTTGCTCGCGCGCTCGAGGCGCTTTGCCAACTCGCCAATCACCGCGACGCCCCGTTTCCCGACCGTGGCGAGGCACTTCTTCTGCGCTTCCTCGTAGCCGGCCGTTCTCTCGTCACCGGATTTGCCTTCGAGCTTCTCTTGAAGTTTGGCGAGGTCCGCCAATTCTTGCCCGAGCGGGTCATCCGGCGCGGCGGTGACGGCCGACTTGTTGGAGGCGCTCCCGGAGGAAGCTCCCTTTCTATCCCCCGAGCCGCACGCCGCCGCGGTCGCCACGAGGATGCCCATCCCAATCCAGCTGGAAGCTCGAAAGTCCATGGGCGCGCCCGAGCAAGGAGCGGTCCAGCCAGCGACGGCGGGCGCACCACCACGGATTCGGTGATCTCACCGGCGCTCGCGCCGAGGCTTCGCCACCGCGACGACGAGCTGTCGTCGCGGCGCGCGCGGCCCGAAATGCTAGCCGCTCCGCGCGGTTGTCCCGGGGCCTGCGAGCAGCCTACGTTGCGGATTGGCCTCACGGAGGACGCTCTCGACGTGAGCTTCTGAGCGGTCAGGGCTTCCAGGCTCCCGCGACCTGGCGCGTGCTCGCGTTGAGACGATTGAACAGGTTCGTGAGCGAAATGGATAGCAAGAGCGCGGCCAAGGCGCGGTCGTCGTAGTGCTTGCGGGCCTCGTTCCAGACGGCGTCGGGGACAGGGTCGGTGCGATCGGCGAGGCGGGTGACGCACTCGGTGAGGGCGAGGGCGGCGCGCTCCGCGTCGGTGTAATAGGGCGCGTCGTGCCAGCCGGCGACGCACGCGATCCGCTCGTCCGTCTCGCCCGCTCGGCGCGCGAGCTTGATGCCGCCATCGAGGCAGACGCTGCAGCCATTGATTTGGCTCGCGCGCGTATGGACGAGGTGCATCGTCTTCTCGGGGACGTCGCCCTTCTGGATCGCGGCGAGGAGGGCCTGGATGGCCGGCATGACCTCGGGGATGAGCATCGCGGGATTCGTGAGTCGTGCTTGCATGGCAGTTCCTTGCGAGAAGCCGTGGTTCCGAAACGAACGCACCGATCGCGGTCACATCCTCGAGCGCGCGTCCGTCACCGCGATGACGGAACGCGATAAGAAGGTGTGACCGATGGACGAACAAAGGTGGTTGGTCGATCGCTTCGAGGCCCAGCGCGCGCGGCTTCGCGCGGTGGCGTATCGCATGCTCGGCTCGGACAGCGAGGCAGAGGACGCGGTGCAGGAGGCGTGGCTGCGGGTGAGCCGCGCCGGCGCGGAGGGGGTCGAGAACATCGGCGGCTGGCTCACCACCGTCGTCGCGCGTGTATGCCTCGACGCCCTCCGCGCCCGCAAGGCGCGCCCGGAGGTGGGCCTCGACGTCGACGAGCACGAGGCGGGCGGAGAGGCCTCCCTCTCCGAGAGCCCGGAAGCGGCGCTGCTGCTCGCGGACGCGATGGGGCCGGCCCTGATGCTCGTGCTCGACATGCTCGCCCCCGCCGAGCGCGTCGCCTTCGTCCTCCACGATTTGTTCGGCGTGTCGTTCGAGGAGATCGCGGCCATCGTCGGCCGCTCGCCAGAGGCGACGCGACAGCTGGCGAGCCGCGCGCGCCGGCGTCTCCAGGGCGGCGAGGCGACGACCGGCGCCGATCCATCGACGCGGCGCCACCTCGTCCAGGCGTTCCTCACCGCCTCGCGCGAGGGCGACTTCGAGGCGCTCCTCCACGTGCTCGCCCCCGACGCCGTTCTGCGCGCGGACGATCTCGCCATCCGCACCGCCGCCGCGAACGCCAAGACCAGCGCCGCCCCCACCCTCGTCCCCAGCCTTCGTGGCGCGCACGAGATCGCCCGCGCCCTCGCCGGCCGCGCGCGCGGCGCGAGACCGGCCCTCATCGACGGCCAGCCTGGCGCCGCGTGGGCCCCCCGCGGTCAGGTCAAAGCGGCTTTCCTGTTCACCGTCGAAATGGACAGGATCGCGGCCATCGACATCCTCATGGATCCGGAGCGCCTCGCGTCCTTGAATATCGTGTTGCCAGCTGGCGGGTCGGTGGGCTGACGACGACCGGCTGCTCTCGCGTGAGGCGCGCGTGCGGGCCGAGGCAAACGGTCTCGCTCGCCCTCGTTCGAACGACCGCGGTTCCGTGCTCTCGGAGCTGGATCGGCTCTTGCGATCCGCGCTCGCGTGCGTCGCCTCCGTCCTCTCGTCTTCGCCGCGGCCCTCTCGTGGTCCGCACCAGCCGGGGCCTACACGATCGAGAGCGTCGCGACGGAGGGCTGCCACGAGCGCATCACCGCCGAAGCCCTGCGACGCGTCCGGTCCGAGCTGGCCGTCGCTCCCCCCATCGAGCCGACCGAGGACGAGCAGGCGATGCTCGACGATCTCCAGTTCTCCGTCGACGACGACATGGGCGACCTCGGCGCGGTCGCACTGCTCTTCGGCGTTCGTGACAACGATTTGAAGGGCCAGGGATCGGACGATCTCACGAGCCTCGCGTTCGTCCACGGCGATCCCGACCGTCAGCGCGAGCACTGCCTACGAAGCGAGGACGACGACGAGCCCGACGGCACGACGCACGCCGTCGCGGCGTGCCGGGCGTTCATCGAAGAGAAGGTGAAGCTCGCCCTCTGGGCCCTCTCCGAGGCAGGCGTGCCCGACCCCGACAACAGGACATCGCTCGCCGTTCACCTCGCCATTCGGGGAGACGTCGAGCTCGACCTGCCCGCGTTCTATGTCTACATGGGCCAGGCCCTCCACGCGCTGGAGGATTCGTTCTCCCACGCCTACCGGACCCAAGACGCCGAGCGCATCACGGCGAGCCTGAACTGGATCGACGTCGTGGGAGGGACATTCGACGAGGCCCGCGACGGACCCGCCCACTCCGCGGAGCTCGATCGCTGCGACGACGCCGACGACCTGCGGCGGGAGCGCCGAGAGGTCGCGACGGAGGCGGCCCGCGCGCTCTTGCGCGCCGCGCTCGATCCGACGTCGACAATAGACCAACGGATGACCTCGGTTCGGGCGGTCCTCGATCGGTATGTCGAGGTGGAGCAGGGCTGCACCGAAGCGAACCGATTCTGCGACGCGCGAGAGGCTTCCTACGACACGTCGACGTGCGCTTGCTCGACGCCCGGGCGAGCGAAGGGCTCGTGGACGAAAGAGGCGCTCGCGGTCTTGGCCGCGATGGCGCTGGGGGCGCGGCGAGCTCGACGGCGCGGCCGGCCCCTCGCTCTTTGCGCCATCGCGGGCGCGCTCGCGCTCGGCGAGCGCTCTGCGTGGGCCCAAACACCGGCCCCCGAGGTCCACCCCGAGCCGGGGCCGCCGCGGCCCGACTCGATCGCGTGGGGAGCGGCGCTGACCGCGGCGGGAGCGGTCGACAAGCCTGCGCTCGCGGGCGCGCTCGGGGGACGGGTGCGCCTGCATCGCCACTTCAGCCTCGGCCTCGACGCCGAGTGGAACCCCTTCATTTCGGTGACGGGCGGAGAGCCGGTCCGGAGCGGCGTCGTGAATGTCTACGCGACCGGCATCGTCCGCTTTCCCCTCGCCTACGAGCCCATCAACCTGCGCTCGTCCTACAGCGTCGGCTCCTCCACGCTCGTGACCGATCTCTATGGCGCGCCCTCCGGGACCACGGGGATCTTCGCCCAAGCACGGTTCCTCGGACTGGAATACAAGGCCTCGCGCCTGTTCTATCTCGTGGTGGAGCCGCTGGGGTTGGCCCTGCCCGTCCCTCAGTTGAAGGGCGTGCCATTCCTCTATCCGCAATATCGGCTCGCGCTGTCGATCGAAGTCTACGGGAGCTGACGCCTCAGAACACGAGCTCCCGTTCGCACAAGAAGACCTGATGCTTCGCGCATCCGTCGTCATTCCAATCGGCGGGCGCGCCGGCGGTCAGCTCGATGCAGTCCTCGCCAGGGCCGCCGCCGCTGTTGCTTGGCTCGTTGGGCTCCCAGAAGGTGAAGCCAAAGGGCTCGCCGGTGACCCAGACATAGGTCCCTTCGGTCTGGGTGTCACTTCCCCCGATCCACGCGCCGATGGTGGGGATGACGAAGGAACCTTGGATGAAGTCGTTCTCGTTCTGGGAGGTGATCGTGGCGAGGTGGGACCCGGCCGGGCACGAGGTGCTCGCGGTGTTCCAGGAGACGGTCTGTGTGGAGAGCCAATAGCAATGGTTCGTCGCGGTATCGAGGACCGCCCCTGCGTCGGGACAAACGATCTGGCATTCCTCGCAGCCGTCCCCGGGGCTTGCGTTGTGGTCGTCGCATTGCTCCCCGACGTCGACGACCCCGTCGCCGCAGCTCGCTGGTGAGCCCCCTTCTCCACCCGCGCCGCCTCCGCCCGTCGCGGCCCCACCCGCTCCGCCCGGGCCTGTCCCGCCTTCGCTGACCACCGTGCCGCCGCCGCCGGTGCTCGCCGTCGAGCCGCCGGTGCCTTCGAAGCCGCCCGTGCTCGCGGTCCCTCCGCCGGTCGAGGTCGTCGTCGGGTCGGAGCCGCCTTGGCTCGTTGCTTCGCTCGTCGCGTCGAGGAAGCAGCCGGAGACGGTGAGGCCTCCGATCGCGCCGAGCAGCCAAACCACGCGTCGCTCGAGGGGGATCGCCACGTTGCCAGACTATCCGCAGCGGGCGCCGCGCTCCATAGCGAGCCTTCGGCGACGCACGAGCGGCCGGTGTGCGCAGGCGGAGCAGTCAGGCCCACGCACGAATGAAGGCGGGGAGCTCGGAGACGGTCGCGCCCGTGCCGTCGGGCGGCGGATCGAGATGCTCCGCCTGTACGCCCAAGCGATTGACCCAGAACGTCGGTAGCCCGAACCATTTCGCGCCCGCCGCGTCCCACCCCCCGAACGCGGCGAACGCGACCGAGGCGGGAGGGAGCCCGAGGCGCTCCGGGCCGAGGGCATAGGCGCGCGGGCTCGGCTTGAACGTGCGGGCGGCGTCGGTGGAGATGACGGCGTCGAAGTGGTCAGTCAGTCCGGCATTGGCGAGCAGCCGCTCGAGCATCGCGGGGGCGTAGTTCGCGAGCGGAGCGAGAGCGAGCCCCTCCGCGCGGAGCGCCTCGAGCGTGACCTTCGCGTCAGGCCACGGCTCGAGCTCCGAGTAGGCCCCGACGAGCCTGTCGCGGTCGCCTGCGACCAGGCTCAACCCCTGCGCCTTCGCCGCATAGTCCAGCGCGTCTTCGGTGCAGCGTCGGAAGTCGACGTAGCGCTCGCCGGCGGCGCGCAAGAACGCGTATTGGAACTGCCGGCCTCGCCACGCCTCGCAGAGCTCCGCCGCTCGATCCCCCGCGACTTCGCGGGCCACCGTCACGACGGAGCGGGGGTCGAACAACGTGAAGAGGTCGAAGCACACGCCGCGAATCTTCGGCCGGGGCCCCTCGCCGCCCGCGCGCGCTGGCATCCGAGGAGCGCACCCGCCGAGGGAGCTGGCGACCGCGAGAGGGGCAAGCTTCAGGAATCGTCGTCTCGACATGACCCGAGCTTGCCGGCGGGGAGGCGGGATCGTCGATTGGCCGTCTCCGTATGCCGGGTATGCATTTCTGCATGGCCGCGACCCATTTAGGATCCCCGCATGCAGGACTGGGACGACTTGCGGTTCTTTTTGGCGGTCGCGCGCGCGGGAAGCCTCTCCGCGGCCGCCCGCACGCTCGGCGTCGCCCAGCCCACCGTGGGGAGGCGCATCCAAGCGTTCGAGGGCCGGTTGGGGGCCCGGCTCTTCGAGGCCCACGCGAATGGCCAGCGAGCGACCGCGACCGCCCACCGCCTCCTCGACCACGCAGAGGCGATGGAGGCCCACGTGCTCTCGATCGAGCGCGTTGCCTCCGGCCGGGACGCCGGCCTTCGTGGGCTGGTCCGCGTGACCGCCAGCGAATGGCTGGTCGAGGGCGTGCTCGGCACGCTGATCGCGCCGCTGGTCGAGCATCACCCCCAGCTGACGATCGAGCTCCTCGCGGACGTGAGGCACGTGAGCCTGACGAGGCGCGAGGCCGAGATCGCCGTGAGACCGTCGCGCTTCCAAGAGCCGGACGTCGTCGCGCTGGAGGTGGCGTCGTTGGGCTTCGGCCTCTACGCCTCGGACAGCTACCTGGCCGCGCGCGGGGTGCCCAGCTTCGGCGATCAATGCGAGGGCCACTGCTTGATCGCGATGAGCGAGTCGCTCGGCAAGATCCCCGACGTCGATTGGCTACCGCGGTTCGCCGCCCGCGCCCGCGTCGTCATCCGCAGCAATGGTCGACTGCCGATGCTCAAGCTGGCGGAGAAGGGGGTCGGCCTCGCGTGCTTGCCGCATTTCTTGGGAGACGCGAGCCCCGTCCTGCGGCGCTTGAGCCCCCCCGTCGCGGAGCCGGTGCGAGCGCTCTATTTGGGAGCGCACCGCGAGACGCGGAGCGTGGCCCGGGTCAAGGCCACCCTCTCGGCGTTGCGAGATGGTCTACGACGCCTGCAGCCCGCCCTCCGCGAAGCCCGCGGCTAACGGGCCGTGAGCATGTAGGTCGGCCCATCCGCTCCGACCGATCCGCTGCTGCTCTCGAGGCCCTTCACGAACAGCGTGCCGTCCTCGAGCACGGTCGGGTAGCGATAGACGGTGCTGTTGTCGCGCGCGCCGAGGAGGATCGGGGTCACCGTGTCCGCGTCGATGTCGTACGCGAAGATCCCGTAGTTGCCTTCATAGTAGATCTCGGAGCCGCGTCTCGACCAATGGCTATCGAGGGCGGGGTGATGCGCCTCAGAGAATGTCGCATTGAGCTCGTAGTCATTGCCGCGAATGAGGTCACTCAGGTTGGAACGCGAGTCGGTGGCGCGGTCGTAGAGCCAGAACTCCGTGTCCTCCGAATACACGACGGCGTCCGGCTGAAAGTCGGCGCCGGTGACGTCTTGGTCGTTCTGAACCCAGGCCGCCTTCTCGTCGCCGATCTCGGCCACCCAGATGCGGCCGCCTTCGTCGAAGATCAGCGAGGAGCCGCTGACCGCGAACGTGTGGAACTCGCCCATGGCGTTGGGGGCGATGAGGTCGTCGAAGACCGCGACGACGGAGGCCGCCTCCTCCCCCGGCGTCCATTGCTGGAGCTCGAGCTTGCCCGCGTCGTTCAGCACCGCGACATAGACTTGCCCGCCGCTGACCGAGTACGCCCACCACGACTGGCCATAAGGAGGCGCCGGCAAGACGAGCTTGCCGAGCTTCGTGTCGGCCGCCCCGGGCGCGTACGCGTTGACGCCGTCGAGCTCGTTCATCGAGGCGACGACGGTCGTGCTCGCGAAGAAGTTGATGTTGTCGACCGGGTTCGGGTTGTTCGGCCCGGTGAGGTAGGGGGCGAACCCGTACGTCGTCTCGGTGCTCGACGAGCGGTCGAAGCTCTTCAGGACGGGGTTGCCTGCGCCCGCGTCGATGTAGAAGAGGGTGTTCCCCGCGACGGCGAAGTCCTGGGCGGCGCCGTCCCGAAAGACCTCCCGCTGCTGCTCGAGCTCGGCGGCGAGCGCGTCGTACTCGGCGACGTCTGCTTCGGTGGTCGTCCCGTCCGAATCGTCACCGCCGCCGCCGCACGCTACCGTCACGCAAGACGCCGCCGCCACCAGCACCCAAGAACACCAGTTCTCCATCGAGAGCACCTCCGGCGCGGGCCCATGGCAACCTGCGTTCCACCGCGCGAAACCTCGCAATTCGGCCGCGTCAGCGAGAAGGGCGGGGCCGGCCCGACACGCTCGAACGCTCCCGTCGAGTCCTCGCGGACTCGGCGGTCTCAATTCGGGTGACGTCGGAGGTGCTCGCTCGCGTCGCTGCAGAAGCGTTCGTTGTTCGCGAAGGCCGCTCGATTGACGTCCGAGTCGAGCTTCGGGTCGGGGCGCATGGCCAGTGTCTTCTTCGCCGACGTGCAGTGGGCGGCTCCGTCCTTCGTTGCGAGATGCTCAGGGCTGCAAGCGACCTCCATGTACGTCTTGCAGGTCGACCAGGGGAAGGTCTCGCTGCTCTTCGTGGCGGCGCTCGGCGCGGACCCGCCCTCCCGGGTCGCGACCTGGCTGTCGTAAGACTTCTTGCACAGCCGATCGATCCCCGGCTTGTCTTCTTCGGGGCTCTTCTCCCATAGGGCGAGGTCGTCGCGCTCGCGCTTGCAGTCCTGGTCCGCGTAGTGGCCGAGGGCCGCCCGGCGCTTCGGGTCGCACGCGACGGCGACGAGCTTTTGGCACCAAGCGAGCCTCTCTCCCGCGGGGGACGCCGCGGAGGACGAGGGGGGGGACGATGGCTGGACCGATGAAGCGGTGGGCGGCGAAGCGCTGGCCGTGGTGGGCGGGGGGAGCTCGGACGGGGCGCGCGGAGCGGGCGCCTCGGGGGCGGTGCTCGGCGCTGCGGATCGCTCGATCTCGACCGAGGCCTCGGCGGGAGCAGATGCGCTCGGAGCGCCCGCGATCGGCGCGGCGGTGCCGCCTCGCCCCGTAGCGAGGTAGACGCCGAGCGCGCCCGCCAGCGTGCCGGCAGCGACCCAAAGGACCGTTCGGGCGCGCGTCGGCGGCGCGGGGCGCCGGTCGGCGGAGGCGCTCGCGAACGGCGTCGCGCGCGGTTCGTTGGGGGGCGGAGCGCTCGGGCTCGAGGCGGAGGGACGGCCCTCGATCGCGCGCGTCGTCCGGGGCTCGACCGTCTCGCGGGCCGCGTCGAGCACGGCGTCGCCGAGCGCGCGAACCGAAGCGGGGCGGCGCGCAGGGCGCGTCGATAGGGCCTGCATGACCACGGATCCGAGCGAGCGAGGCACGCTCGGATCCACCTCGTCCGGGGGGCGCGCCGAGAGCCGGTCGTCGACGTCCGCCTCGTCGGTCCAGGGCGCGCGTCCGACCAGCATCAGATACAGCAGGAGACCGAGCTCATAGACATCCGAGGCGACCGACGCCGGCTGACCAAAGTGGCGCTCGGGCGCCATCGTGGCGGGCGTGCCGCGGATCACGCCGCGCTGGGTCGTCGTCGACGCCGCCCCTGACGTGTCCTTTGCGATCCCCAAATCGAGGAGCACCGCCCGCACCGGTTCGCCCGCCACGAGGAAGACGTTCTCCGGCTTGATGTCGCGGTGCACGAGCCCGGCCTCGTGCAGCGCCTCCACGCCCCCCGCGATCTGCGAGAAGAGCTCGAGCGCCAACCCTCGGTCGAGCGGCCCGCGCGCGAGCCTCGCGGCCAGCGTCTCGCCCTCGAGCAGCGGCATCGCGAGGTAGGCGCGCCCGTCGGGGAGCTCGCCGGCGTCCAGGACCTCGATGAGCGCAGGGTGCGACGTCTTGGAGAGGTGACGGGCCTCCGTGAGGAAGCGGCGCACGTCCTCGGGGCCGGCCTCGTGGGCGACCTTGAGCGCGACCAACTCCCCCGATCGGCGAGCGGCGAAGACCGCTCCGCTCCCGCCTCGGCCGAGCTCACGCTCGACGACGAAGGGGCCGAGGCGCTTCACGGGCGTAACGTAGCGGATCGAGCGCGGACCGGCAGCCCCCGCCGCGCCGCGGTGTCGTCGGCGACTCGGCTCGAGGCAGCCGCCGTGTCCTCGAGGACTCGCGCCCCACCCAAAGACGGGGCTTTGGCCGGTGGCCGCGCTTGGCAAGGCTCTTGTTAGGAGGCGCGGCGAACGGAGGCCGGAGGGCGAAGAAGATGAATCCGCTATTGATTGGTTTCTTCGGAGTGGCAGCGCTCGTCGACTTGGGTTGCTGGCTCGTTGTGCTCGTACAGATCTTCAAGCGAGAGCCGGTGTGGCGCGGCCTCTTGGGCCTCCTCTGCGGCGTCTACGCGTTCCACTATGGTTGGCGCAACGCCTCCGGCTGGGATCTGCGGCGAGCCGAGCAGGACAAGCCAATGCTGTTTCACCGCATGATGCTGGTCTGGACGCTCTCGATCCTCGCCCTCATCCCGCTTCGCTTCATGTCCTTCTGAGCCTCGACGCACGCCCGAGGCGCGGGCATGGTCACGGACGACCTCCGTGACGACTCGCATCACCACGCGGCTCGATCGATCCGCGCCCGCCCACGCCGCTCGCCTTTCGGTCCTCTATGGCCCTGACCGCGGGCTCGTCGTGGAGGTGCCGCCGGTGGGCGTCGTCGTGGGCGCCGATCCGGGCGCCGACGTCACGCTCGCGGACTCGGCGGTCTCCAGTCGTCACTGCTCCATCCGAAGGACCAGCGCCGGCTTCGAGGTGAAGGACCTCGGCTCGAAGAACGGCGTCCTCTTCGACGGCGCCCTCATCGACCGGGCCGTGCTCCGCCCCGGAAGCACGGTGCGCCTCGGCTCGACCGTCCTCTTGCTCGCGCCAGAGGACGAGCTGGTCGTTCTCCCGCCGAGCGAGGCCTCGAGCTTCGGCCAGCTCGTCGGGCACAGCCTCGCGATGCGCCGCGTGTATGCCGTGCTCGAGCGTGTGAGCGCGAGCGCCGCCTCTGTCCTCATCCTCGGGGAGAGCGGCACTGGCAAGGAGCTCTGCGCCCGCGCGATCCACGACGCCTCCACCCGCAATGCCGGCCCGTTCGTCGTGTTCGACGCGGGCGCCGCGAGCGAGAACCTCGTGGAGAGCGCGTTGTTCGGGCACGTGAAGGGCGCGTTCACCGGCGCCGACCGCGAGCGCCGCGGCGCCTTCGCCGCCGCCCACGGAGGCACGCTCTTCATCGACGAGATCGGCGAGTTCCCCCTCCGATTGCAGCCGAAGCTCCTGCGCATGCTCGAGAGCGGTGAGGTCCAGCCGCTCGGCTCGGAGAAGTACACGCGGTACGACGTGCGCGTCGTCGCGGCCACCCATCGAGACCTGGCCGCCGAGGTCGCTCAAGGCACCTTCCGCGGAGACGTCTACTTCCGGCTCGCCGTCGTCGAGGTCGAGGTCCCGCCGCTCCGCGACCGCCCGGAGGACATCCCCCTCATCGCGTGCGCCCTCCTCGCGCGCGAAGGCGTCGCGGTGAAAGAGCCCGATCTCCGCGGGCCGAACCTCGATCGCCTCATCAACTACGGCTTCCCCGGCAACGTCCGCGAGCTCCGCAACATCCTCTCGCGCGCCGTCGCCCTCTCCTCGCCCGGGACGCCCTTCGACCAAATGCCCGTCATCGTGGGCTCGAGCGCCGCGTCCCGCGCCGAGCCGCCCGCCACCGCCGACCGCCCCTTCTCGGACGCCAAGCTCGACGTCGTCGAGCGCTTCGAACGCGCCTATCTGCGCGACCTCCTCGCCCGGCACGGCGAGAACCTCACCCGCGCCGCCAAGGTCGCCGGGATCGAGCGCAAGCACCTCTATCGGCTGCTCGACAAACACGGGCTCCGCGCCGGGCCACGCGACGATTGAGTCGCCTGGGCTGTCCATCTTGGCTCGGCGCACCTCCGCCATCCGCGCCACCTCCTCCCCCACCAGCTTCGCGAGGCGCATAGCGCCGACCCATTCGCGCGGTCACGGTCGGTTCGGCGCGTCGCCGTCACACGGGTCGTCCGGGCAGAGCACGGTGCGCGCGCGCTTCACCGTCTCCTTCGGCACGACGACCGCGAGCGCCACCGTGCCCTCCGAGGGACGCGCCCCGCCACACGATGACTTCTCGTTATAGACGGCGGTCAGCAGAGCGCCGTCTTGGACCATCGCGACGAGGAGATCGACCGGGCCTCCCCCGCCAGAGTCCCAATGGGTGAAGACGATGATGTCCTCCTTCTCGAAGTCGACCGCCTTGCGCACGGCTTCTTGCTGAGGACACGGCAACAGCGCGTCCGCGCTTCGCACGATGGTCGCCCCCTCTGCGCCTGCGCGCACGCAGCGGCCGCCGAAGGGTAGCTGACGGAACGGCGGCGCGATCGCGGGGGCGTCCGTGGGCGGACACTGCGGCGGCGGAACGTGCAGGTCAGCTTGCTCGGCCTCGCCCCGCGGGTGGCTCGGGAGCGGCTCGGGGGCGCCGCCGCAGGCCATCGACAGGAACGCGAACGCGATGCTCAGCGGTACAGGAAAGCGCATGAGTCCCAACGTACTCGAGCGGAGCACGGTCGCGCCCAGCGCCGCCGCCTCGACATCCGCGATTTGGGGTGTGAGAGTCTCCGCATGGACCGCGCGGCTGACTCCTTCGCCCAAGGGCTCGTGGTCGCCGCGATCGCCATACTTGTCATCGCCGGGGCCGCGGCCGCCCTCGCCGCATGGGCTCTCGCACGGCTGCGAACCCCGAGCGGCGGCCTCGGCCGAGTCTTGCTCGCCGCTTCGTTCGCCCCGGCTCTGCCGCTCGGCAAGTGGCTCGTCGAGGGCTCGCTCTCGTGGGGGCGGCCGCTCGAGTGGGCGATCCCGATGGCCGTCGCCATCGGCCTGGGCGGGCTCGGCCTCGCGCATCTCGTCGGCGCGCGCCACCGCGAAGCTCGGGCCCTCGCCGACATCGAGGGCAATGGCGAGAAGCCGTAGTGGCCATTGCGACGCGCGGCCCTCATTGAAATCGACCTCGCGAATCCGCTGCTCCGCTTCGCCAATGCACGACGAGCGCGATCTTCGGCAGCACGGACACCCCTCCCGCGACGAGCGGAGCGAGGAGCCGGGGAGGGGCCGACGAGCGGAGCGAGGAGGGGGGTGGGCATCGACAGCGTCCTCGCTCCGCGTCGCTATCTTTTTCGTAGCACCGGCGCTACCTGCCCCCGCTGCGAAGGAAGTCGCCACCCTGAGGCGTCTGGTCCCCGGGCTCCTTCGCTTCACGGACGCTCGCGCGGGATGTCGCGGGCGCAGCTGCGGAGTTTTTCGGGGCGGCTCAGCCTCGCGAACGGCTCGGTTGCGAAGGAAGTCGCCCCCCTTGAGACCTCAGGTCCCCGGGCTTCTTCGCTGAGGCCTCTCGAGGGAGTAGGCGAGCTGGTGCATGGTGGGCTTCACGGCCGCTCAGCGCCAAAGGACCCCGCCAAAGGCGCGCGGCCCGACGAGGAGCGAGCCCTCCGGTATCGAGCCTTTGAACACATATCCGAGCTGACATTCGAGCCCGAACACGAACAGCGTCTCCTTGGGACGTGCCTCGCCATTGCGAGCAGGCGTCAGTCGACCCTCGAGGCGGACGAAGCCACTCGCGAAGTCGGCGGAGGGACTGTCGAAGTAGAAGTTCACAATGGCCATCGTCCCCACCCCGCCGCCAATGGAAAATGCAAACTGCGGCACCGGTGAAACCTCGAGGAGCGCGCCCGCCCGCATATCTCCTCCAAGCAAGAATGTCTCTCCGAACACCTGCGCGTCGATGGCGACATAAGGACCGAGCTGAGCGCCGATGCGAAGGTCCACCCCCATCCCGCCTGAATAGAAGTCTTGCGAATCTCCCGTTGGGTGCGGGATGGAGCCGTGCCCTGGTGAGAAGAGGCCGCCCACCCCGCCCGTGATTCCGAGGCGCAACGCAGAGGCCTCATCGGCGCGAGCCGGCGAAGCGAGCGCGAGAAACCCGCAGCATACGACGGCCGCGGCGAAGATCTTCCCGCGACATGAATGCCCTACCTCGCGCGCGATATGGCCGAGCAAAGAGCGAAGAAAGCAAATCATGGGGCTCGCGCTAAGCGAGACTCGTGCCTCTCGTCACGCGAGAAGAGCTGCTCAGAACGGGAGGCTCGCGGCCTAGACGGGCGGCCTCGGTGGGGGCGCTCCCCTCCCGCGACAGCGGAGCGAGGAGCCAGGGAGGGGCCGACGAGCGGAGCGAGGAGGGGGGGTGGGCATCGTGGATCCGGAGTGACTCCCGCTCCCGCTTCGAGTGGGTCACGCTGGACAATCGCTATTTTTCCTTAGCAACATGCGACCAAGGCCCCCGGAGTCATTCATTCGCCGGTCCCCCGTCGCATCGACCCCAAAGGCGCCCTTCGTCATGCATTGCCGCATTGGCGTTGCGTCGCCATCTGCTCTTGGTCGCGTTCCTTAACAGGCGCTGAAAAAGTCGGCGTCATGCCTCTCGGCACCGGAGTGGCTGCCAATTCACCCCCCGGCCCCCTCGCTGTGCGAGGGGGGAGATCCGTCGGAGGACGAATTGCGCATCGCACGGCTGGTCGCCGCGTGAGCGGTCGCAGCGAGCTCGCCTTGGGCCTCTCTCCTCCGCGCGCGACCGGGTCAAGGTGCGACGTCTTCGCTTGCTCGATGGAGGTCCGACCGACATCCTCGCAACCGCTCCTGCGGTCCGGCGTGGGAGGGGGCGGGCGGGCGCGGCGGGCGCGGGATCGGCCGGCGCGCCGGGAGGGCGAGCGTCGGGCGGCGAGGCCGCGATCACCGTCTCCCGTTCGTCGGTCACCTCATCCAAATCGAGCGCAGTGCGACCGTCTTGATTGGCGCCGCGCGGGCCCGATCGCGTATCCATCAGCGATGGCGAGCGGGGGCTTCATGATGCGCGGGGTCGTCGCGAGCGTCGCGGCGCTCACCCTCGGGAGCTGTTTGACGCAGCGTGGAGGGACGGCTCCCGAGCGAGCCGCCCCGCATGAGCCGGCGCCGAGCGTCGCGCACGCATGCACGTACGAGCTCGCGGCGGCGCCGACGACCCTTGCCCCGTCGCTGCTCTACCCAAGCAAGCCGGCGGCGGCCGCCGCGGGGGGCAAAGTCCTGGCCGTCTATCAGACGCCGGGGTCCCGCGGCGGTCTGCGCGCCCGCCTCGTCGATCCCACGCGACCCGCCGGTGAAGAGATCCTCGTGTCACCGGCCATTGGCGGCCGCGGCTCGCCCGCGGCGATTCCGCATGACTCCCGCTTCCTCGTCACATGGCAGGTAGAGGATCCTCCAAGGAACCAAGGGCGCTGGGTCGGCGCGGACGGCGCTCTCGGGCCCATCGTGGACCTGCCGTTCGACGATCCCGCCATTCACCTCGTAGCGCACGGATCTGGTTTTTCCGCCGCCTACGTCCACGACCACGACCGCGGAAGCACATTGTACCGCGTGCTCCTCGACGCCGAGCTCCGGCCCCTCGGCCCGGCGCTGCCGGTCGACGACGCTCAGGAGATGGAAGGCGCCTGGCTCGCGCAGCTCGCCCTCGCGAATGGTGAGATCTGGCAGCTCGTCGCGGCCAGCGGCCGCAAGCGAACGTCGAAGCAAATCCACCTCGTCCGCCTCGACGCGAGCGGCACCGTGATTGGCACGGTCGACGAGCTGACCAGCACGCGCGGCGACGCGGTGCAGCCCGGCCTCGTCGAGGTGGCGGGCGGCGTGCTCGTCGCGTGGTTCGAGATGCCGGAATCGGGGCCCTCCGGCACGTGGTGGACGCGCAAGCTCGACCCCGCCGGCAAGCCGTTGGGTCCCGCGCTCAAAGTCGGCGACGCCGCAACCCGTCGGCAACGCCTGCAGCTCGTGTTGGACGCGGGTGAGCCGCTGCTCCTCACCCAGCGCAGTCGGAACATCCGGCTCGACGCGAGCGGAGCGCCCAAGGCGGAGGCGACCGCGACCCCGCCATCGGGAGACCACGCCACATGGCTGCCGACCGCTCCCTCCCCTTCCCTCGTTTGGGAGGACTTCCTCGGCGACCACGAGCGCTCGCTTCTGTTTGCGCCGCTGCGGTGTGCAGACAAGTAGCGCAGCTGTCTTTTTCGTAGCGCTCGGTGGTCTACGTGGCCTCGCCTCGCGTGCGGCGCCGCTGCGAAGAAAGTCGGCCCCCTGGGCTGTGGGCCAGTGCGGGCGCACCGCGCGCTATCGCATTCGAAGTGGCGACCCCTCCCGCGACGAGCGGAGCGAGGAGCCGGGGAGGGGCCGACGAGCGGAGCGAGGAGGGGGGTGGGCATCGTCGACAATCCGGCGGGCGAGCCGATCCGCGCGGTCATGGCCCCCCCATCCCCCGAGTCGTCGCAGCTCTCCATGACCTCGGCCCATGAAGTCGACGATACGGGCCCGAAGGTTCGTGGAAAGTTTCCTGCCAACGGGGTCGAGCGGCAGGGCGCTGGCGACCAAAGCGGAAAACGGAATCACGGAATTTCCCCAAGATCGGGGACGCCCGCTCCCGGAGGGCCTGCACTTACCCACGCGAAACCGACCGCCGCTCCGTCCTGACACCGTCGCGAAGCCGTCCGACGGACCGGTGCTGGCCCAAGACACTTCGGCGCAGCCGATCTCGCGTGGGCCACTCTGATTTTGCAGTGTCTCGAAGGACCTTTCGCGGGCGCTGCTCCGGTTTTGCGTCGTCGCGAAACGAGTTTGGCGACGAGCGCTCGAGAAATCGGCCGCGCGGAAGTGTATTTCGGGAGTGGCGCTCGCCTCGAAGCCCGCGCGGAAGTGTATTTCGGGAGTGGCGCTCGGCTCGAAGCCCGCGCGGAAGTGTATTTCGGGAGCGGCCATCGCCTCGGAGCCCCCAGAGAAGCGTACGCGGTGAGCGGCGGGCCGATCGACCCCCTGCGATCGACATCGGGGCGAAGCACCGCTCCACCGGCGCGGGGCGGATCGATGGCATGAGGGAGCGCCCGTCCTGATCTCCGGCGTCTCGACGCGCATCGCCGCATCACGCGTCGGCTCGGTGGGGTCAGCGGCCCCAACGAAAAGGGATCGTGCCCCGCGTCGAGGATCTCCCGGTGCAGCTGCCGCTGTTCAAGCAGGAACGGGGCGCCGACAGAGACCTCGACGTGCTCGCTCCCGAGCCTTGCCGGAAGCCCTGGGCGTGGCTACGGGCTTGGCCCGCGGCCGCCTCCTCGGAGGTCTGCACCCCGAGGGCAGCTGCGGCTCGCGCTTCCAGGCGCATGAGCGCTGAGCGCGGCGAGCGTCGGGCCAAGGCCGCCCCGTCGGGGCGCCAGCGGCGGAGCTGCGTCCGCGAGCAGCGAGCCAGCACCGACTGAGCCCATCCGCGGGCGTCACGGGCCGCCGCCCGTCTCGAACGGGGCGCCTTTCTCATCCCGCCCGGCAGCCAGGAAGCCGGCCGCGCCGGGGTTCAGGCCGCATCCAGCCACTCATCCTGCTTCGAAGTCCCTACTCGCCGGAGCCAGAACCGACTAGCCTCCCGCGGATGTCCGGCAGACGCCCTGGATGGGCTGCTTCGATCTTTATTGTCGCTCTCGCTTCGGGTTGCGTGTCCAAGGAGCCGGCGCGAACGCCCGCTACCCCCGCCACGATATTGTCTTCGTGCATGGACGGGACGGTGCCGATGGGAGCGGATGGCTGCGAGCGCGCTGGCGAAGGTGGTGATTCGATCGACCTTCTCAATTCACTCCCGGGCTTCGAGCTGGATCGCGTCGTCGTCACCGTCGGGGACCGAACGCTGTTCTCCACGAACGACAAGGCCCTCTTGGGGCAAGCCCGGCTGACCGTTCTACGCGGCTCGTTGCCCAAGAAGGCCATCGTGAACCTGAGGGTGTCCCTGCACGGAACGGGCGAGGCCCAAGCGCGGACGAGCAAAGAAGAGCACCTGCACTCGATGCGCGGGTACACGCTCGCCATCGATGGCCGCCACGAGATGGGGGCGTCCGCGACGGCGTTGGAGGTCGCGATCGTCCCCTCCCGCAAAGAAGGGTTCGAGGGGATGCCTTCGGTCATCTATCACGAGCACTGAATGACGCCGCGGCCTGATCCTGATGTCAGCGGGCGCGCCTCGGGTGAGAGCTGCTGTTCACAGTGCGCTTTAGATTCCCCGCGAATGGAACGTCGCGCTGCGAATGGCAGACGCCCTGCGAAGGGCGCCCGCAGGAGGTCTCGCATGACCAAGGTCTTTTGGGTGATGGCGGCGATGATGATCTGTGCGTGCGGAGACAGCACGGGAAGCGGAGGCGGAGGCGGGAGCGGGGCAGGAGGAAGCGGCGGTGAGGGCGGCGTCCCTTCGACCGGCGGATCGGACCCGGTAGACGCGGCGTGCGTGCAGGCCTGCGAGGCCAACGCGACTTGTCATGGGGACCAGGGCGACTGCAACGCGGGCTGCGCGGGCATTGGCAACGTGACAGAGGCCGCGGGCGGAACCTGCACGGACGATGTGTTGACCGTCTTCCAGTGCGCGGTCGACGCGGCCGACTGCGCCGCCCTCGACGATTGTGGCCTCGCGCTCGGGTTCGGGTGCATCGATCAATATTGCAATGCCCACCCAGAAGACCCAGCCTGCGGAAACTGAGGTGGGGGGGGGGGGTCCGCATGGACGATGCAAATCGAATGGCGTTCTTCGGAGACGCCAATCTTGGTCAGCCCGCTGGCGGCATGGGTAACCCTAACTATCGGCTTCTCAAGCAGGGGTCATCTTCTTCACTGCGAGCTTGAGCGGCGGACCCATCGATTTCTTCTGGGGCGCGAGCTGAACCACTCCATTGACTAGCTTCAGCTCTCCGGCCCAGAGGGGATGAACGTCACGGACCGCCACCGGGCCGCGACGGATGACCCCTGCGGCACGGTGCTCGAGGACGATCTCGTGAGCTCCCTTAGGGCGCAGGGCGACATAAGCGACGAGCTCTGCGTCGCCGGCGGTCGCGCGGATGAGGGGAACTTCGAAATGGATACCGCCTTCGTGGAGGAGGGCTCGCGCGCGCTCGATGCGGGCGGAGTCCAATTGGAGGCTCGATGCCAGTGTCTCGAATGCTTTGCCGAGCCAGTCGATAGCTTCGTTTGGGTCCGCTCCTCGGCAAATGGCCCGCATTCGGTCGACGTCGATACCCACCCGCACCGAGATGGTCTGGGTCGTCGTCGTGACCTCGGCCTGGCCATATTCGAGGTGGGTCGTGGGCGATTTGTCGACGTGCGCGCAGCCCGGAAGTTGAAAGCCTCCGGTCCAGAGTCGCCAGACCCACGCTGCGCATGCAGCGTCCGCGCCGGGGCCGGCCTTGCTGATGTAAACCCCCCCAGGTCGCTCCCCGCCGTCGATGGTCTCTTTGAGCCTCCTCTCGGGGTCCGTCGCGGGGACATCGCGCGGCACCGGCGGCGCGACGATGGCGGCGCTCGATAGAGTTTGCAGTGGCCCTTGAGGTCGCGCTTGGCGCAAGGGTGCAGATCCGATCGTGACGGACGGTCGGTCGGAATTTCTTCGCGACGGAGCTGGTTTGGGACAGCATGCTGAGCATCGCTACCAAGAGATCCGACCATCGACGGACCACGCGTGATCCGAAGGAGCTTTCCACGGG
>JBGAID010000171.1:0-10215 GCA_044225865.1 Polyangiaceae bacterium
CGTTCATCTTCTGGATGTGCGCGAGCATGCGCGCGGTCGTCGTCTTGCCGTTCGTGCCCGTGATGGCGGCGATCGGGATGCGTGACGGCGTCCCTGGCGGGAACAGCATGTCCATGACGGGCGCGGCCACGTCACGCGGCTTTCCTTCGGTGGGCGCCACGTGCATGCGGAAGCCGGGGGCCGCGTTCACCTCGCAGATGCCACCGCCGACCTCGCGATAGCTCTGCGTGATGTCGGAGGTGATGAAGTCGACGCCGCACACGTCGAGGCCAATCGCCTTCGCGGCGCGGATCGCCATCTCGCGGTTGTCGGGGTGGACGGAGTCGGTGAGGTCGATCGCGGTGCCGCCCGTCGAGAGGTTACCGGTGCCGCGCAGGAAGAGGCGCTCGCCGTCGGGGAGCACGGTCTCCTTCGTGACGCCCGCCTTCGCCATGAGGCGCGCCGCCTGCTCGTCGAGCTCGAGGCGCGTGAGGACCTTCTCGTGCCCGATGCCGCGACGCGGATCCTGGTTCACGATGTCGACCAGCTCCGCGATCGTGTGCTTGCCGTCGCCGACGACGTGGCCCGGCACGCGCTTCGCGACCGCGACGAGATCGCCGCCGATGACGAGCATGCGGTGATCGAAGCCGGCGAGGAAGTTCTCCACGACCACGCTGCGCGCGTGCTCTCGGGCCTTCTCGAACGCGACCTTCACCTCGTCCTCGGTCTTCAGATCGAGCGAGACGCCCCGGCCGTGGTTCGCGTCGAGCGGCTTCACCACGACGGGGAAGCCGAGGCGCTTCGCGGCGGCGACCGCGCCCTCGGGCGAGCGCACGAGGCGCTGGCGCGGCACGGGCAGGCCGAGGTCGCCGAGGATGTGGTTCGTCTCTTCCTTGTCGGAGGCGATCGACACTGCGATGTGGCGCGTCTCGGACGTGACCGTGGCCTGGATGCGCTTCTGGTACTTGCCGTGTCCGAACTGGACGAGGCTGTAGTCGTTGAGGCGGAGCCACGGGATGCCGCGGGCCTCTGCGGCGCGGACGAGCGAGCCCGTGGACGGGCCGAGCTGACGCCGCTGCGCGTAGTCGATGAGCTCGACGAGCTCGGTCTTGAAATCGAAGGGCTCTTCCTTCTCCGTCGCCTCCGCGTTCACGGCGGGCCGGAGATCGGCGGGGAGCAGGTGGTGCAGCAGCTTCAGCGCGAGATCGGCCGCCGCCTCTCCGACGCGCTCTTCCTCGTACTCGTAGACCACGTGGTAGCGGCCCTTGGTGCCCTCGCTCCGCGTCTTGCCGAAGGTGACCTGCGCGCCCGTGAGCTGCTGGAGCTCGATCGCGACGTGCTCGAGGACGTGCCCGAGCCAGGTGCCTTCCTCGAGGCGCTGGAGGAAGCCGCCCTCGACGCCGACGCTGCACGTGTGCGACTTCAGGCTCGGAAGCGCGGTGGTGAGCGCGGCGTTGAAGCCGGGGATCTTCGCGCTCGGCCAGTCCTCGAGCTTTCCAAGGTCGACCGTGAGGCGCATGACGGGGAAGTGCGCGTAGAGGCTGGGACCTCGGTAGACGCGGCGTTCGAGCAGCTCCATCTCTCTCCTAGCTTTCGGAAGGTGCGCTTGCGCGGCGCGTCTCGAGGTCGAAGGTGCCGCCTGCGGTGAGGACGTGCAGGCGAATGTTGGTGAGGCTCACGGGGCGCCCCTCTTTCGTCTCGGCGATCGACGAGTGCGTCAGCTCCGATGCGTCGACGATGGTGAGCGCGCCGGTGCCGACGACGGTGAGCTTGCGCGCGTGATCGATGAAGGCGGCGGTGTCCTCGTCGAGCCCGACGCCGACCGCGAACGGGTTGTACGCGAGCGCGGTGAGCAGGCGGCCGAGGCGATCGCGCTGGCGGAAGTGCTGGTCGATCATGATGCGGTTGGTGAGGCCGAAGCCGGGGACGAGGGCGACCGCGCCGGCGTGGGGGGTGTGGCCTTCGGCGCCGTGGGCGATCATGTGCTCGCTGAGGATGGCGGCGCCGGCGCTGGTGCCGCCGACGGTGACGCCGCGGGCGTTGGCGCGGCGGATCGCTTTGGCGATGGGGGTGCCGCCGAGGATGGTGGAGAGGCGGAGCTGGTTGCCGCCGGTGACGAAGATGGCGGTGGCCTTCTCGATGTACTCGAGCCACTCGTCTTTGCCGGCGTCGTCGCGGGTGTGGAGGGGGAGCGACTTCGCCTCGTCGGCGCCGAGCTGGCGGAAGAGCTTCTCGTACTTGCGGCCCGTCTCCTCGAGCTTGGAGGCGGTGGGGATGATGACCACGCGCGAGCTCTTGCCGCCGGATACTTCGAGGAAGCGGCGGAGGATGTTGGCGGAGCCCTCTTTGTCCTCGGCGCCTCCGATCGGGACGATGTAACCGCGCTTCTTCTCCGCTTCGACCTTCGATGGGCTCATGTCGTTTCCGTGGTCTCGAACGTTCCGCGGACGACGGGCGCGCCGTCTCGGACGAGGAACCTTCCTTTTGCCATCACGTCGCGTATGCGATGCGTCTCGTCAAGCACGACGAGATCGGCGTCGGCGAAGGGCGCGATTCGGCCCTTCGCGGGGAGGCGCAGGGTGCGCGCGGTGTTGGCGGTGAACGCGGGGAGGACGTCGTGCATGGGGCGCCCGCGCGCGAGGAGGGTGGCGAGGGTCTCGATGAGGGAGGAGGGCGCGCCGATACCCATCTTCACGAGGCGGCCCTCGGCGTCGAAGGTGGGGAGGCAGCCGCCGCCATCGGAGCTGATGGTGATTCGGTCGCGGGGGGCGCCGCGGTCGAGGTAGCGCTCGATGGCGTCGGCCGCGTCGAAGGCGTCTTCGCCTTCTTCGACCGGGAAGGCGGTGACGTCGACGGTGCAGCCGCGCGCGGCGATCTCGAGGGCCTCGTCGAAGAGGCGGCGCTTGCGGTTCACGTGGGTCGGGTAGAAGACGGAGGCGGGGAGCTCGGTCTCGTCGAGGGCGCGGCGGACGAGGGCGAGGCCGCGCGGGCCGTCTCCGAGGTGGAGGTGCACGACGCCGGCCTTGTTGCTCATCATGCCCGCGACGTGACAGTCGGCGGCGATGCGGACGAGCTCGTCGAAGGTGGGCTGCGAGGAGCGGTGATCGCTGATGGCGAGCTCGCCGACGCCGAGGACAGGGTCGATGAAGCAGATGTCCTTGCGGACGCTGCCGGTGACGGTGGGAGGAGGGACCTCGTAGCTCCCGGTGTAGCAGTAGGCGGAGAGGCCTTCTTCGCGAAGGCCGAGGGTCTGCGCGACGAGGCTCTCGACGGAGCGCGAGACGGAGTCGGTGCCGAGGACGCCGACGCAGGTGGTGACGCCGGCCTTGGCGAGGGTGGTGAGGGCGACGCTCGGGACGCGCGTCTTCATGCCCGCCTCGCCGCCGCCCCCGGTGACGTGGACGTGGGGATCGATGAGGCCGGGGATGACGGTCGCGCCCTGCAGATCGACGACGAGCGCGCCTTCGGGGAGGGCAGCGGGATCGAGCTTCGAGCCGATGGCGGCGATGGCGCCGCTCGCGACGAGGACGTCGACGACCCCGAGCGGCTCCGGCGAGAAGACGTTCGCGCGGCGAAGGAGGGTGAAGATCACGTTCGCGCGCAGCTACCTTGGCGCGGGAGGAAAGGCAACGAAGGTCAGCCGCGTCGCTTTCGCTCGGCGGCGAGGGCGCGGGCCGCGTCCGCGGCGAGGGCGGGGTCGCTCGCGATCTTGCGGCGCCACACCTGCTGGTACCGGAGGAGGCCGGCGAGATCGACGGCGAGCGTCGTGAGGGCGCGGTCGACCTCGCCCTTCTCCACCGCGACGAGGACGCGCGCGTAGTCCTCGACGCCGTCTTCGGGCGCGGGCGCGAGCGCGGGCGGATCAGGGGGAGCGACGAAGTCGATCGCGGGAAGCATCACGGTGGGGATGAGCGGTCCGGCGGGGGGCGCGGCGCCGAGGGGAGCAAAGGTTCGAGACGCCGGCGCCGCGCTCGCGAAGGGGAGCGCGGCGGCGCGGGCGAGGGCGGTGTCCACGTCCTGGGTCATGAGCAGCGGCGAGGGGACGCGCGGGGGAGTGACGTCGTGGGTCGTCTCCGTCTCGGGGTCGGCGAGGGCGATGACGCTCGGCGCGTGATCCCACACCGAGAAGCGCTCCGCCGCCACGTCGTCGACCTCCACGACCGCCCGCCAGAGCAGCACCATGCGCTCGCGATTCGGATCGATCCAGATCGTGTCGCAGGTGAGAGGGACCTCGGTCGTGCCTCGCATCAGGCGGGGCTGCCACGCGGGGACGCGGGTGGTGATCGCGGCGCGCGTGCGGTGGACGTGCTCCAGGACGAGGGGCACGTCGGGCTCGAGACGCTCGAGCTGCTGCTCGGGAGGCGCCGCGTTGAAGACGGCGTAGTCGATGCCGGAGGGCGCCGGGTCGGGGAGGAGGACGCGGTCGCTCGTGCGCGCGGCAGCGGAGAACGACGCCGCCCACGCCGCCTGCTCGCGGGAGAGGCCGAGCCGATCGGCGCGCCAGATGAGTCGCGTCGGCCCGAAGCACGGCGCGTGGCCTTCCGCCGGCTCGAGGTTCGGGGCGGCGACGGCGCCGAGCTTGAGGGTGGTGTCGATCTCGCGCGCGGCCCGCTCGCTGTCGTGGGGGTCGGACAGGCTCTCGTCGTCGTCGGTGAAGGTGGCGTCGAGATCGAAGCCGAGCGGGTTGTGGGCGTCGCGGGCGCCGCGCTCGTAGCGGAGGGCGACGGCGGTGAGGGGGTGCTGGACGGCCTGGAGGGATCCGGAGATCTCGCGCTGCCAGCGGCGGTCTCCATAGACGCAGACGGCCTTCGACCACGAACCGACCGAGACCCGCACCATGAGCGACGAGGGGGCGGTGCGGAAGGGAGCGTAGGCGTACCCCACGAGCTCGACGTCGGCGCGCGGCTTTCGGGGGACGAGCTCGCACGCGGTGAAGAGGCTCCCGTTGGGATCGTCGTCCCAGCCGCGGTCGGCGAAGAAGGGATCGGTGGCGCCGAGGAGGGTCGGCTCGTCGCGCGCGATGGAGAACATCGCCTTCACGCAGACGGTGATCGCCCACCGCGCGGGGGACGGCCTCCACACGACCAACCCGGCGCGGACGGAGCTGCGGTTGTCCAAGAGGGACGCGAGGTCCAACGTCGACAGCTTACCAATCAACGGCCACGGGCCCGCGCGCTCTTTTCGGATATGTTTCGGGGCGAGGAACGGGCGCGATGAAGAAGGAGCTCGAAGCGAAGACGGAGCCGGTGACCGAGGACGAGGCGGAGCGCCTCGAGCTCCTCCTCGACGAGATCCAAGGTCCCGTCCTCGAGCCGGTCGTGCCGGAGAAGATCGAGGGGATCGTGGTCGGGTCGATCGCGGGCCTCGAAGGGGACGTGATCCTCGTGCGCCTCGTCCCGAGCTCCGCTCCGGTGCGGGCGCGGTCGATGGTCGCGATCTCGAGCGACCACGTCGGCCGGCAAGCGGCGCTCATGTTCGAGCGGGGCGACCCTTCGCGGCCGATGGTGATGGGGCTCGTCGAGACGCTCGGCGCGCGCCCGATCGAAGGCCGAGCGGCGCCCGCGGAGGTCCCCGCCGACGCGCCGGAGGAGGCGCCGCGCGAAGAGGAGACGGAGGAGCGGATCGTCCTCTCCGCTCAGAAGGACATCGTCCTCCAGTGCGGCAAGGCGAGCATCACCCTCACCCGCGCCGGGAAGATCCTCATCAAGGGCGCCTACGTGCTGACGCGCTCGACGGGGGTGAACCGGATCTTGGGCGGAACGGTCCAGATCAACTAGCGGCACGCCCCTTCGCGAGCTTCTTCACCTCGGCGTGGCGGAAGCACTCGACGGCGTGATCGTTCACCATGCCCGCCGCTTGCATGTGGGCGTAGATGATGGTCGAGCCGACGAAGCTGAAGCCGCGCTTCTTGAGGTCTTTGCTGAAGGCGTCGGACTCGGGGGTGGTGGCGGGGAGCTTCTCGCCGGCGCGGCGGCGCGGCTGCAGCGGTGCGCCCCCGACGAAGCGCCATTGATAGGCGTCGAAGCTGCCCATCTCTCTTGGACGCGGAGAAACGCGCGCGCGTTTTGGACGGTGGACGCGATCTTGGCGCGGTTGCGGACGATGCCGGGGTTCTCGAGGAGCTTCTTCGTGCGCCGCTCGTCGAAGCGCGCGACCCGCTCCGGATCGAAGCCGTCGAAGGCTTCCCGGTAGGCCTCGCGCTTCTTCAGGATCGTGAGCCAGGAGAGCCCCGCCTGGGCCCCTTCGAGGATGAGCAGCTCGAAGAGCTTCTTGTCGTCGTGCTCGGGGACGCCCCACTCGCGGTCGTGGTACGGGAAGTAGATCGGCTCGGTTGCGGCCCACGCGCAGCGGACGACGGCTCTCTCTTTCACCGCTCGGCTGTATCACGCTCCTGGGCGCGCCGGACTTCGCGAACGAAGAGCACGACGCCGGCGATGGAGAGGAAGACCCAGACGATGAAGTGGGGCGCGAGCGGATACGGCTCGCGGTAGATGGGCAGCTTCACCGAGCGCCAGGGGACGTAGAAGAACGCCGGGAAGAGGTGGCGGTCGCGGATGAAGGGCCAGAGGACGAGGAAGTTCCCGTGGCTGACGAGATCGAACGCGACGTGCGAGAGCGCGCCGATCGCGACGCTCGCCGCCCTCCACGAGAGCGCGGCGGGAGGGGAGGTCGCCCGGTCGGCGCGCGACACGAAGCGCAGCGGATCGAGGCGGCGGAGGAGCGCGGTGAGCAGCACGCCGAGGGGCGTGCACGCGAGCGCCACACCGAGCAGCGAGTGCCCCGCCCACTGCCCGAGCTCACCGCGGAGGGGCGCCGCGAGCCCGTCCACGATGTCCGGCATCGCCGCGCCCATCGAGAGGGCGACGGCGTCGACGCGCCCGGGCAGCCAGCGCCACAGCGGGAGAATCAGGCCCTGATGAGAGGGGAACGCGAGGGGCACGTCCGAGCCTTCGATCGCGCGCGGCGCCGGTCAAGCGAGCAGCACGATGGGCGCGGGGATGGTTTAGCGTCGGGCGCACGGCGCGCTACACTGCGCCCCATGCGGTCCTCCCGCTTCTCACGCGTGCTCCTCGCCGCCGTCACCCTCGTGGTCGCGGCCGCGAGCTGCTCGTCGGGTGACACCGACAAGAAGCGCAACCGCTCGCGCGACTCCGAGGACGACGAGACCCAAGAGGTGGGCGTCCCCGCGAAGGACGTGCTGCGAAAGCCCGGGGACGATCGTCCGACGAAGCCTTCTCCCGGCAACAAGGGCACCGGCGTCGACACCGATGATCCCACGAAGCTCGTCTATCTCCTCTCGCGTTCGAACCAGCTGCACTCCTTCAACCCGAAGATCGGCGGGCTCGCCGCCTACCACCTCGTGGGGACGCTCGACTGCAAGAAGGCGTTCGGAACCCCGCAGTCGATGGCCGTCGATCGCCAAGGTTGGGCGTGGGTGTTCTACGACTCGAAGCAGCTCTTCAAGGTGAGCGTGCGCGACGCCACCTGCTCGGAGCCGCTCCAATACAAGCACCCCGCGCGCAACCCTCAGCTCGGGATGGGGTTCACCTCGGTGTCGCCCGGCTCGGCGGAGGAGCGCCTCTACATCATGAGCCCCGAGTTCGGCCTCGCCACCATTGGGATGCCGAGCCTCGCCGTCTCCCCGACGCGGAGGCTCGCCCAAGGCGCCGAGCTCACCGGCGGCGGCGACGCCAAGCTGTTCCTCTACGCGGCGCAGAAGCGCGAGCTCAGCGAGATCGATCTCTCGACCCTGACGACGAGGCCGATGCACTCCTTCACCTCCGTGGGCGAGGTCGGGGCGTGGGCGTTCGCGCGCTACGCCGGCAAGTTCTACCTCTTCACCTCCGACGGCTACGTCCCCTCGCGCGCGACCGAGTTCGATCCGAAGACGAACATCGAGAAGGTGCGCGATCAGAACATCGGCTTCGTGGTGGTGGGCGCAGGGCAGTCCACGCTCGTGCCGCCGCCGGACACGGACTCCTCGATCTCTGGCGACTGGCCCTGACGGGGCCCCAAATCAGCGCTGGGAGAGGCGCTCGTCAAGATCCCGGAAGCGCTCGGCGAGGGCGCGGACGAAGGCACCCATCCAGGGGCTGCGATCGAGCTCGCGCTCGAGGGAGTCGCGGGTGACGACCTTCACCGTGACCGGCTCGAGGGCGGCCACCGTCGCGGTGCGCGGCTTGGCGGTGAAGACGGCCGTCTCTCCGAAGACGTCGCCGGGACCGAGCGTGCGCAACGGGAGCTTCACCCCGTCCACGGACTTGTAGACCTCGCACTTGCCTTCGGTGATGACGAACGCGGCGCTGGCCGCCTCGCCCTCTTCGACGATGATCGCGCCGGCGGGGTAGTGCCGCGTCGCGAACCAGCCGCCGCCGCGGAGGAACTCCTCGAGGTCGCGGCCGAACTCCTCCGCCTTCTGGTATCGGTCCTCGCGGTTCTTGGAGAGGGCCTTCATCGCGATGCGCGACAGCTCGGGAGGGATGCTGCGGGTCGCGATCTGCTCGGGCGGCTTCACCTGACAAGCGCGCGACAGCTCGAGCGAGGCGTTGGAGGTAGGGGAGGCGAACGGCGCGCGGTTCGTGAGGATGGCGTAGAGGAGCCCGCCGAGGCCGAAGACGTCGGTGCGCCCGTCGATGTCGGCGATGCGGCCCTCCGCTTGCTCGGGGGCCATGAAGGCGGGCGTGCCGGCGATGACGTACTCGTCCTCCGGGGAGACGCGCTCGGAGGGGCGACCGCCCTCGATCACGCGCGCGAGGCCCCAGTCCATCACGTAGACCTGGCCGTAACTGCCGACGAGGATGTTGTCGGGCTTGAGGTCGCGGTGCACGACGTGGCGGGTGTGGGCGAAGGCGATCCCTTCGCAGACGCGGAGGAGGATGCCGAGGAGGCGCTCGAGGGCGCGCCCGTCGAGCCCGATCGCGTGATGGAGCCCGATGAGCTGGCCGAGGGTGTCGCCCTTGACCAGCTTCATCGTGAAGTAGGCGCGCTGGCCCTGATCCGCGACCCCGAACTCGTGCACGGGGACCACGCTCGGATGATCGAGCTGGCCGGTGATCTGCGCCTCTTCCAGGAAGCGGAGGACCTCGACCGCGCGCGACGCGAGCGAGCCCTCGATCAGCTTCATCGCCGCCTCTCGACCGAGGACCCGATCCACCACGCGCCGAACGACGCCCATGCCGCCGCGGCCGAGCACGTCGAGGTAGCGGTAGCGCTCGGGGTTGGAGAGCGACGCGATCTCGCGCACGCGCTCCGCGGTGTCGTCGAGAGGCTCGACCTTCGCGGAGGGTGCTTGGGGACGCTGCGCCTCCGGCGAGGGCCGCGTCGAGATGCCGCTCACCGGATCGGCGGGGGCCTCGATCGACAGGTAGAGCGGGACGAGGGCGGGCTCGGCCGACGAGGGCGAGCGCGCGTCGGCGATCCCGGGCTGCAAGCTCGGGTCCGGGTAGAGCAGCCGCGCCACTCCCTCCGGAACGCTGCACCGGACAGTGGTGTTGCTGGAGGGCCCGGGGGCGTTGTCCTCGTTGCTCACGCGCGTCGCCCTGATTCCTCTCGACGCTACACGATTGTCGCGCCATTTCGTTCAACGAAGCGGCTCTCCGGCTAGCTTTTCGAAGCGAGGCAACGAGGCCTCAGTGACCGCGCGCCAGGTGAATCGACGGTTCGAACCAATGGAAGACGAAGGCGCGCGCGAACGCTTCGAAGTGCCGCGGGGTTATTGCCTCTCGACCTCGATCACCATGCACTCGCTCGGAGCCGGCGATCCGACGGCTCGGGTCGCGCGCGACGCCGGGTTCGAGCTCCACAAAGCCGGCCGCACGCCCGCCGGCCCCGCCACCGTCTCGATCGCGCAGCGCGCTCCATCCGAGGCCGTGATCGCGCGCGTCTGGGGGCCGGGCGCGGCGTGGGTGCGGGAGCGGGTGCCGGCGTGGCTCGGCGCGCTCGACGCCCCGGAGCGCTTCGTCGCGGGCGGCCCCGTGGGCGAGGCGATGCGGAGAGTCCCCGGCCTGCGCCTCGGTCGATCACCGTTCGCTTCGGACATCCACCTCGCGTTCGTGCTGCAGCAGCGCGTGACCACCGAGGACGCCAAGAGGAGCTTCCGCGCCCTGTGCCTCCGCTATGGAGAGCGAGCCCCCGGCCCCCTCGAGCTCACGCTGTTCCCCGACCACAAGACCCTCGCACGCCTGCCGAGCCACGCGTTCTTCGAGGCGGGCGTGGAGACGAAGCGCGCGGGCGCGC
>JBGAID010000040.1:0-96713 GCA_044225865.1 Polyangiaceae bacterium
TCGGCGAGCTCGAGCGCCGATCCGAAGCGCTTGTCCTTGTCGGTCGCGAACGCGCGCGCGAAGAAGCGATCGAGCGCGGCCATGTCGGGCACCACCGGGGGGAGGTGCAAGCTGGAGGGGGCCTCGAACTTCTGAGCGTGGATGGAGACGATGAGGTGCGGGACCGTCTCGCCGCGGAACGGAGGGGTGCCGGTCACCGTCTCGTAGGCGGTGACGGCGAGGGCCCACAGGTCCGCTTGGAGGTCGACGCCCTTCGCGCTCATGAGCTGCTCCGGGCTCATGTACTGCGGCGTGCCGAGGGCGAAGCCCGTCTTCGTCGAAGAGGATTGGGTGTTCTCGGCGGTGTCCTTCGCGATCCCGAAGTCGAGCACCTTCGCGAACAGATCGCGACCGGAGCGGGTGAGGAAGATGTTGCCGGGCTTGATGTCACGGTGGACGACGCCGAGGCGGTGCGCCTCCGATAGGGCCTTCGCGACTTGGCCGATCACGAGCGCCGTCTCCTGGGGAGGCAGCGCCTTCTCCCTCTGCAGTCGATCCGCGAGCGACTCGCCTTCGAGCAGCTCCATCACCAGGAACGGAGTGCCGTCCGGCATCGCTCCGAAGTCGAACGTGCGCACGACGTGGGGGCTGTTGATCTTCGCGGCCGCGGCCGCCTCGCGGAGGAAGCGGGCGTGGAGCTCGGGGTGCTTCGTGGAGAGCTCGGGAGAGACGAACTTGACCGCCACCAGTCGCTCGAGGCGGATGCGGTCGGTCACCATCGTTCCGGCAGACAGCCCCATGAGGGCGCCAGCATCGCACGGCGCCCCGGCCGAGGTCACGTCGCTGGCTCGGCCGCGGCCGTTCTCCTGTACGATGCTCGGCGTGACGACGCGGCGCTTCTCGATCGATGGCGAAGAATACGCGGCGCGGTCATTCCCTCTCCTCGACGAGGCGAGCCCGCTGCCGGAGGGGCTCACCGAGGCGGAGCAAGCGGTGGTGCGGCTCGTCGTGCTCGGCCGCTCGAACGAGGACATCGCCGGCGAGCGCGGCACGAGCGTGCGGACGATCGCCAATCAGCTCCAATCCATCTATCGCAAGCTGAAGATCGCCTCTCGCCTGGAGCTCGTGAAGCTCGTCACCGAGAAGCGTCGCGATCGGTGAGGGCGGTGAGGGCGACCAGCTCGGCGCGGTCGGAGAGGCCCATCTTCTTGAGCCCGCGCCCCAGGTGGTACGCGATCGTGCTGATGGAGAGGCCGAGATCGCTCGCGATGATCTTGAGGGCGGAGCCGTCTCGGGCGGCCGCGATCGCCACGCGCTCCGTCGCCGAGAGGGGGAGGGGTCTCCGGTTCTTCCGGAGCACGATGTTCCGGCGGCCTCGCTCGTCGAAGGACTTCGCGATCGTCCAGCGCCCTTCGAAGAGCTCCGACCAGAGTGAGTCGAAGGGATCGCGAGGCTCGGCCTCCGAGACCCGATATCGGGAGATCGAGCCGACGAACGGCCCGTCGTCGTACGAGGCGGTGGAGGTTGCGTCGAGCATGCGAGGCTCGAGTTCAAGAAGCGCGCCCCTCCTCGGCGCCGCCCGCGCGCGGCGACCGACGCTGGGGCGCGGCGCTCGCGGCCGCGCGATTCACGAGGTCGCGAGCGAGCGCGGCGCCCGGCGCCGCGCGGGCGCGACAGCCGCCCGAGCCTCTCGCCTCGTCGACGCGGCGCCTCGCCCCCGCACCGCCGCCGTCGGGCGGCGACGCGGAGGCTTGCGTCCAGGCTCGGGTTGGAATACGCGTGACTCAGGTCTGAGTTACGGTCGGACGATCGCGCGGGTGAGGCAGCAACGATGAAGCGAGAAGCGGTGCGTGCAGTCTGGATTCTCGGCGCCGCGAGCGCGCTCCTCGGAGCGTGCGGCGACAGCTCGCCGAACGAGACGGGCGGCGGAGCGTCGGGGGGCGGCGGCGCGGGCGCAGGCACGAGCCAAGGCGCCGGCGGGGCGGGCGGTGAGGTCGCCGTCGGAGGCGGGGGAGGGCAGGGCCAGGGCGGCGATCCGGTCGACGTCGTGTGCCCGACTCCGATCACGTTCTCTCCCGGCTACACCGTCCAGAACGCGCGCGTCGCCGGCGAATGGCAAGGCTTCGATCTCGCGAGCGCGCCCGCCATGAGCGGGCCGAGCGTCACTGGAGCGTGGGCGGTGACGGTGGATCTGGCGCCCGGCCTCTACGCCTACAAAGTCGTCTATGACGACGTGAACGGGGGAGGGACGCAGTGGGTCCTCAACCCGAGCGAGGGCCGCCGCAAGTACGTCGACGGGATCGAGAACTCCGCGATCAAGGTCCGCGACTGCGGCAAGGCGCACCTCGAGGTCGCGAGCGCGAGCGCCCCCGCCGGCCAGGGCACCTATCAAGCGAGCCTCTCGTACGTCGACGCGATTGGCATGTACGGCGCCGACCCGTCCGCGTTCTCGTTCGAGCTCTCCAAGGACGGCGAGGCGGTGTCGGTGCCATCGTCGTCGTTCTCGGTCTCCGAAGCGGGCGACGTCACGGTCGATCTGAGCGGGCTCGAGGACGGGAAATACCGCCTCGTCGCGACCCCGATGGACAAGCATGGCCACGCGGGGGAGCCGCTCCTCCTCGTGTTCTGGATCGAGGACGAGACCTTCGACTGGCGTGACGCCCTCATCTACATGGTGATGACGGACCGCTTCGAGGACGGCGATCCCGGCAACGATCCGGGACCGACCCCGGACGCGGATCCTCGAGGCGACTTCAAGGGCGGGGATCTCGAAGGGCTGCGCGCCGAGATCGCCGCCGGCACCCTCGACGCCCTCGGGGTGCGCGCGATTTGGCTTACCCCGTTCCAGACCAACCCGACCGGCGCCTATCTCGCCAGCGACGGCTTTCACAAGGTCACGGGGTACCACGGCTACTGGCCAGTCAAAGCCCGCGAGGTCGATCCCCGCCTCGGCGGAGAGGCGGCCCTCCACGCCCTCGTGAAGGAGGCCCACGCCCACGGGATCCGCATCCTGCAGGATTTCGTGATGAACCATGTCCATCAGGACCACGAGTACGTGCAGGCCCACCCGGATTGGTTCCGGACGGGGTGCGTCTGCGGCACCGACAACTGCGATTGGACGGCCCACGCCCTCGACTGCATGTTCACGAGCTACCTGCCGGACATCAACCACACCGTGCCGGAGGCGAATGCCCAGTTCGTGGACGACGCGGTCTTTTGGATCGACTCCTTCGATCTCGACGGGCTCCGCGTCGACGCGGTCAAGCACGTAGAAGAGATCGCGACGCGCAACCTCGCCGCCGAGGTCCGGGAGCGCTTCGACGCGTCGGGGAACAAGACATTCCTCATGGGCGAGACGGCGATGGGTTGGAACGACTGCGCCGACCCGTGCAACGACGAAAACTACGGCACGATCTCCAAATACATCGGCCCCCACGGCCTCGATGGTCAGTTCGACTTCGTGCTCTACCACGGCGTCTCGTACCGGACATTCGCCTATGGCGACAAAGGTATGTTGCACGCCGACTACTGGGTGAAGCACGGGCTCGAGAAGTGGCCTTCGGGGGCGATCATGACGCCTTACATCGGCAGCCACGACACGGCCCGCTTCACGTCCCTCGCCGACTATCGCGGCCAGGACGGAGCGCACGATCGCGGGATCCCCGGCAACCAATGGGACAACACCGCGGGTGCGCCCACGGACAGCTTCCCCTATGGTCAAACTCGGATCGCGATGGGCTGGCTCCTCGGACTGCCGGGGGCGCCCCTCATGTACTACGGCGACGAATATGGACAGTGGGGAGGGGCCGACCCGAACAATCGGCTCCTCTGGCGGAACGGGGGCAGCCTCTCCGCCGACGAGCAGGCGACCCTCGCCTTCGTCCGCAAGCTCGGCTCGGCGCGGCGGGACATCCCCGCGCTGCGGCGGGGTGACTACGTCTCCCTCGCCGTCACCGAGGATACGCTCGTCTTCGGGCGCAAGATGTCCGGCGGCGCCTCCGCCGTCGTCGCCCTGAACCGCCTCGGCTCTCCCGCCTCCGTGAGCGCGGAGGTGACAGGCGCGCTCGGCCTGCCTTCCGGCACGACGCTCGTCGATTCGATGGGCGGCCCCAGCGTCGTCGTGTCGGCGGGAGGGACGGCGTCTTTCACGATCCCCGCCCGCTCCGTCGTCATTCTTCATCCCTGAGCGGAGATCTCGGATGTCCCTTCTGCATCGTTCCTCGCGAGTCGCCTGCGTCGCCGGGCTCCTCTTCGCCTTCGGCTGCGGCGACGACACCGCCCCCGCCGGGCCCTCCACTGGCCCTGGGGGCAGCTCGAGCCAAGGGGGTGACGCGGCGGGGGGCGCGGGCGGATCCGGGGCGAACGGCACGGGTGGCTCGGGGGCTTCGACCATGGGCGGATGCATCGACGCGGAGGGGCCGGGGACGGAGGGCACCGGTACGTGGGTCGACGGCGCCGACACCGCGACCGCCACGATCGCGGAGGGGGCGCCCTGCGAGCGGACCTACACCCTCTCCACGACCGCCCCGCTCCGCGACGGGCTGCCAGAGCAGCCGCGCGCCATTCAAGAGCTCCCGGGCCAGACGGTCATTCGCACGAAGAATGACATGTTCGACGCGCTCTACGCGCTCGCCGTCAGCGAGACCCGGGAGAACTCCGTCGACGCGATCTCGGACGGCGCCTTCAATCAAGGTCAGCCGATCCCTTGTCCCACCGGGGGCTGCTTCGAGACAGGGCGTCTGTGGACGTACGTGTGGACGCGCGACACCTCGTACTCGGCCGCGCTCGCGCTCGCCGCGGTGGACCCGCTGCGGACGAAGAACTCGCTCCTCTTCAAGCTCTCTCCGCGCCGCGACGGAAGCCGCCCCGAGATCGTGCAGGACACCGGCAGCGGCGGCAGCTACCCGGTCTCGAGCGATCGCGTGGTGTGGGCGCTCGGCGCCTGGGAGCTCTTGAAATATCTCGAAGGGCAGGAGCGTCAGAGCTTCCTCGAGCAGGCGGCGGAGGCGATCTTCAACACCGCCGAGCGCGATCGAAACGTCGTGTACGACGGGGGAGACGGTCTCTATCGAGGAGAGCAGTCGTTCCTCGATTGGCGCGAGCAGAGCTATCCCGGGTGGGTCGCGACCGACACCGTGCAGATCGCGATGAGCAAGACGCTGTCCACCAACGTCGCCCACTATGTCTTGCTCGACGTCGCGTCCAAGCTCGCGGAGGAGCTCGGCGACACGAGCCACCAGAGCCAATACGCCGCTTGGGCCGATGCCCTGAAGGCGGCGATCGCCTCGTCGTTCTGGCTCGAGGATCGGGGGCTCTTCTCGACATTCGAGACGACGACGCTCGATCCTTCCGCCGCCCCCGTCTTCGACCTGCTCGGCTCCGCCCTCGCCGTCTCGGAGGGCGTCGGCACGAGCGAGCAGCGTAGCTCCGTCGTCGCGAGCTACCCCCACTTCGAGAAGGGGGCGCCCGTGATCTTTCCCGAGCAGAAGGACACCGCCATCTATCACAACCGCGCGATCTGGCCGTTCGTGTCCGCGTTCTTCCTCCGCGCGGCGGGCCAGGTGGGGAACGCCGCGGCCGTGGATCACGCGGTGCGCTCGCTCGTGCGCGGCGCGGCCATGGCCACCTCCAACATGGAGGCGTTCGAGGTCGTCTCGGGGGCGAGCTACTGGGACGACGGTGCGTACTCCGGTCCCGTCGTGAGCTCGCACCGACAGCTGTGGTCGGTGGCCGGCTACCTCTCGATGGTCCACGACACGATCTTCGGCCTCGACGCGACCCAGACGCGGATCCGGTTCGCGCCGCGCCTCACCGGCGGTCTGCGCGACTCCCTGTTCGCGGGTGCGGATTCGATCGCGATGAGCAACTTCCCGTACAAAGGAAAGACCATCTCGGTTCGCGTCCGGCTCCCCGCCGTGGGGAGCGGCGACGGCATGTTGCCCATCGCCTCCGTGAAGCTGAATGGCGTGGAGATTGGAATGAGCGCCATCGCCCCCGCCGATCTCGCTCAAGAGAACGTCGTCGAGGTGACCCTCGATCCGCCGGAGGGCGCCGGCCCCCCCATCACCCTGATCCAAGCCGGGGACGTCGCCGACTATCGAAACGTCTTCGGCCCCAAATATCCCGTCGTCACCAATGTCACGGTCGTCGCGGATCGTCTCCAGGTGGCCTTCGGGGCGAACGGGGAGAACCCCGCCGACATCACGTTCGACGTGCTGCGCGACGGGGAGGTGGTGGCGGAGGGCCTGCCCGGCTCGAGCACGAGCTACACCGACCCGGACAGCGGCGACCACGCCTCCACGACCCATTGCTATTCGGTCCGGTCGAGGTTCAGCGTCTCCGGCAACGCGTCTCAAGACGCGCGGCCGGTCTGTTATTGGGGCCCCGGGCTCGCCCGCATTCAAACGTTCTCCGCTCAGAGCTTCACCGCCGTGGGCGGCCAGCTCGTGCTCAACCACGGGCGTTGGCACTACGAGGACTGGGGGGATCCTGGCGACACGCTGACGGTCGCCAACGTCACCCCCACGAAGTCAGGACCCCACTATATTCAGGTCCTCGCTGGCAACGGCGCGGGGAGCTTCAACACCGGGATCACCTGCGGGGTGAAGGCGGTCGAGGTCTGGGCAGGCTCGACGAAGGTCGGAGGCGGACAGCTCGTCATGCCCCAGCTCGGGACGTGGGACGATTGGCGAGATTCCAACCTCGTCCGGGTCGATCTCCAAGCCGGTCAGTCGTACACGATTGTCATCAAGGAAGACGCCGACTCCGGAAACATGTCGGATCTGTCCCACTTCTCGATGTACGAGGGGATGGGCGGCAAGAATGGGCGGTTCAACAAAGTGAACATCGCCGAGGTGAAGCTGCTCGCGCTCTGACCAGAGCCCCTCCCGACGGGAGGGGTCGGCGAGCGGCGCCGGGGGTGCAATCAGGATGGTGCCCGCAGCAGGCCCGGGTCCGGAAGGTCAGAACGCGCCCGTCACGCCCACGTAGCCGGGGCCGAGGATGGGGAGGATCTCGGCCTTCTTCTCGTCGTGCTTCTTGGCGAAGAAGGTCGGGATGAGGAAGGCTGCGCCGGCGGCCAAGCCGATCGCCCCGAAGACGACGCTCACGTTGGCGACAGTCTGGAATGTCTTGCCGCGATCGGCGTCGGCCTGGGCGTCGGCAGAGCAGACGCCGCCCGGGCAGCGGTCCTCGAGGTCCGAGAAGATGGATTGATTGGCGGCGCCGAAGCCGGCGAACATCGCCATCCCCACCACCCCCACGCCGGCGAAGACGAAGCCGGTGATCCGCTGGCCCTCGCCCATGTCGAAGGGGTGCACGGACGGCTTCTGGTCCTCGTCCGTCTTGGGCTTCGGAGCGGGGGCATCCTCGAACGTCACCGTCGAATCCGCGCCCGCCTCGACCGCGATCGTCTTCTCGCTCGTCTGTCCGCCTTCCCCCTTGAGGGTCACGACGACCGTCCCCGGGTCTACCGCGATGGGGCCCCCGCGCTCGTCGGGTGAGATGGCGCGGCCCTGAACGGTGAGCTCGCCCGTCTTGGTCCCGAGATCGATCCGCAGCATCCCGACCTTGGCCCTGAGCTCGTTGCGCTCGTCCCGCGCCGAGCGCTGGGCCTCCTGGTACTTCGCGTCGATCTTCGCCGCTTGCTCGGCCACCTTCTCGGTCGCCTCCGCCTCTCGGTACGCCTCCGCGAACCGCTTGAGCAGCACCAGCTCTCGAACGAGAACGAGACGCGCGTTCGGGCTCGCTACCACGTCGTAGGAAGCGCGAAGCTCGGTCACGGCCGTCTCGTGGTCGCCCGCCTTCGATCGTTCGAGGGCTTTGTCGAAATGCGCCTGCGCGCTGGCCTTCTGGTCGGGCTTGGCTTGGGAGGGGGGGACCCCGTCCGCGAAGGCGGCGCTCGTCGCGACCGCACACGAAATCACCGAGAAGAGAGCGAGCACCGTACGTCGCACGAAGACCTCCGAAGAGAAGCGACCGGAGCGGCCGCTGGCAACGGCGACGATGGTAGAGCAGCCCGGCGCGCTTTTTCAGAACTTGTTGAGACGGGGGTGCCTCGACCCATTCCACGAGCGCGGGAGGATCGGCAATGATAGTCGACAGCCATGCTGATGCCGATCGCGAAGCGGAAGAGGGACGACCGACCGGAGCGGCTGATCGAGCGCTTCGAGGCTTGCCACGCGAGGATCCGCGCCTTCCTCGCGCTCGCCGAGAAGCTCGGGGACGAAGCGGCGGTCCGGGAGGCGACCCCGGAGCAGCGGGTGGAGGCCGCCCTCGACGTCGCCCGCTATTTCTCGCGGGCGTTCCCGCGCCACGCCCGCGACGAAGACGAGGTGGTGGGTCCTCGGCTCGGGCCGGAGGCGGCCCCGATCATGGCCAGGCTCGCGCGCGAGCACGAGCGCGATCGCCCCGACGTCGAGGAGCTCGTCATCGCGTGCGACGCCATCGCCAACGCAGAGCCGTGGCCTTCCCTCGCGAAGCTCGTCGCGAGCCTCGCCCCGCGGATCGAGGCGCACCTCGCCTACGAAGAGCGCGAGATGTTCCCGCTCGTGCGGGCGCTCTCCGAGGAGGTCGAGCAGGAGGCGATGAACGAGATGCAGGCGCGCCGTCAGGACGGCCGCGGCGAGCGCGACCGAGCGACCTGACGCGCCCGCTCGTCCGTCAGCACCCCGGCGTCGTGCAGTGGGTGCAGTCCGCGTAGTCCCACGGGGTGGTGCCGCCGCAGTCGCACCACCCGTCGTTGGCGAAGCCGCACGTGTCGGTGCTCCCGCAGCATTGGAAGCCCGCCTGTTGGACGGTCGTGCACCCGTTGGGGCACGTGTTGACGCTGGCGCAGTCCGGATCGCTCGAGATGCAGCTCGTGCAATCGGCTTCGTCCCAGTCTTCGAGCCCTCCGCAGTTGCACACGTCGTCGTTCGCGAGGTGACACGGGTCGCCGGGCGCGCAGCAGCTGTCGCCCTCCGGGACGGCGCAGCCGCCGACGCACGTCGTGGCCATTTCGCACTCGAGGCAGGCGTGGCAATCCTGGACGTCCCAGTCGTAGAAGCCGCCGCAATCGCAGACGCCGTCTTGGGCCTTGCCGCAGGGATCGCCGTCCGCGCAGCAAGCGGCGTCCGTCGGGTTGCAGCCGTTGGGACAACTGTCGGCTTCGACGACGATGGGGATGGCGGCGGAGTCGTTCGTGTAGTCCAGCTCGGCCAAGGTGTGCTGATAGTTCAGGGCGATCTCGAGCTGGTAGTTGCCGGCGGGGACGTCCGTGATGTCGATCCACTGGCAGGGTAGATCCCGGTCGTAGATATCTGACCAGCCGAGCTGGATGCCCTGGAAGCCACAATCGTACTTGGCTTCGGGAGCATTGGCGTCATACGGGTCGAAGTCCTCTAGACAGAAGGCCTGTTTGTGCCCGACGGCGAGGGCCTGCCCGTTCTCGTCGAGCAAGCGGTACTCGGCGTAGCCCTGGAAGTGGAAGTGATCGTGACAAGTGGAGTAGACGAACGCGTCGTTGCCGGACGGATCCCCGAGGTAGAGATCCCCTTCGCCCGTGTTCGGCGTCCGGGTGCTGAACTTGAGGAGCTTTCGCTTGCCGGGGGCCCCGATGCAGCCCTCCATCAGGGAGCAGGAGTTGGGGGAGACGTCGACGACGACGGTCTCGACCGAAGCCTGCAGATAATCCTGATCGACCCAAATGTCCGGGAGGGGACAGACCCCGCCTTCACACTGCGATCCGAGGGGACAGCAGACGTCCCCGCAGGTCAGCTCGACCGGACAATCCTGTTCGCAATGGTAGGTTCCCTCGAACGGATCGAGCTGGCAGAACGAGGGGCTCGGGCAGATCGAGCCGTCCGGACAGGCGACGGGGCAGGGCGCTCCCGCGGGCGCGCAGAAGCTCCCCCCCGCGTCGGGACAGCATTGGTCGCCTTCCCCACAGCAGATCCGATAGGCGTCGGGCGCGTCGCCCTGGGCCGCCGTCTCGCAGGCCATTCGGCCCGCCGGACAGATCGCCGCGCACGCTGCGTCGTCGACGCACACGTCGTTGGGAGGGGAGCAGTCTGCGCAGCTCTCGAACGAGGCTCCGCCCTGTCCGCCACCGCCGGGAGCGGCCGCTCCCGAGGCGGCGCCTCCTTGGCCGGCCACGCCCCCTTCGCCGTCTTGAACATCCGAGCCGCACGCGCCGAGCGCGACGGGCGCGGCGAAGACGAGGACGTGCAGCAAAGCGAACGCGGTGCGCCTCTTCATGATGCGACAGTACACCATCGGGCTATTTCAGCCTATCGAGCGCGCGCTTCTTCGAGCAGACCGAGGAGCGATCGGAGCGCGTCGGCGGGCAGCCCGAGCGTCGCCGCTTGCTCGATCATGTGGGCGAGCAGGAGGCTCGTCTGCTCCCCGACCTTGGAGAAGTGAGCGGCCAAGAAGCGCTCGATGTCGAGGGGAGCGAACCGCGGGGCGAGGATGGTCCCGGTGCGAAGGAGGAGCGCCCCGGCCGGGCCGGCGGCGAGGCTCGCCCCCACCGGCGCGTCTCGCCCCGTCGTCGCGCGCGCGATGGCGACCGCCTCCGAGATCGCGCGCGCCGTTCGATCTGCGTGCTCGGCTCGGAACCGCTCGAAGGAGTACCCGCCCAGCTCCAGGCCCACGACGGTGGGCATGAGCACCGCCGACCCGAAGGCGACGTCCGCCGTCGCGTCCTCGACGAGGGCGGCGCGACAGCCCCCCCGCCGAAGCGCGGACGCGGCGTCGAGCGCGCGCCGCTCCGCCATCGAGGAGAGCTTCGTCTCGGTGAGCAGGAACGCGAGGCCGGGGGTCGCCGACGTCTCCTTTGGGTCGAGGCTGCCATCGAGGGGGGTGGCGTAAGAGATCATCCCGATCTCTCCGAACACGGTCCGCGCCGCGCCGAGGGCGGCGAGGGCGATGTCGCGGACGATCCGGCCTGGCGCCAGCACCACGACGGAGGCCCGGGGCGCGACGCGGGCGAGGTCTGCGAGGAGGGCCTCGCGGATGGCGTTGGAAGGGAGCGCCACCCAGATCTGATCGATGGGCTCGCCGTCTGCGAGCTCTGCGGCGGCGGCGAGCACCCGGCGCGGGCGGAATTGCTCGACCTCGCGCCTCCCCAAGAAGGGGATGCGGGTGAGGCTGGTGCCGGCGCGCGCGGCTCTCACGGCGTGGGGCCGAACGAGCAGATCGACGTCGGCGCCGCCAAGCGCGAGGTGGTGCGCATAGACCGTCCCCACCGCCCCCGCACCCACGACGACGGCGCGCATCCGCCCTCAGGTCTCTTTCTTCGTTCGCTTGGCGGTCGCGCGCGCGGGCTTCTCCGGCGCCGCCTTCTCGGAGGTGCTCTTCGTCTTCGCCTTGGGCTTCGCCGCCGCCTTGTCGGTCGCGACCTTCTCCGCCGGGCTCTTGGGCTTCGCCTTCTTCTTCGTGGCGGGCGTCTCTTCTTTGGCGGGCGCGCTCCGCTGCGCCGTCGCCTTCTCGATGGGAGGCATGGCCCCTGCCGCTTCCAGCACGCGACGCATGAACGCGAGGTCGGCGTCCTCGCGTCGGGCTGGCTTCGCGGGCGCTCGCGCCGCCGGCGGCGCGTCGTCCGGTGACGCCTCGAGCGACGAGAGATCCCCGAGGACCGTCTCCAGCTCCGACCGGAACGCCTCGGTGGCGCGATCGATCACGCCCGGGTCGGGCTCGGTCAGCGGCGTGAACACGACGGCGATGGCCGTCTTGTCGTCGGACCAATCCCAGCTCCCTGGGCAGAGGGCCACGCCGAGGTGCTTCTGAGAGAGCTCGTCGAGCTTGCGCCGCAGGGCCCGGCGCTTGTCGTCGGGGAGCTCCGGCAGCGGGAGCTTCCGCACCACCGTCGGGAGATCCACGACCCCGCGGTCGACGAGATCGGACAGCTCTTCTTCGATCGCGGCCTCGATATCGAGGCGGACCTCGGGGTCGGCCTCCGCGGGGCGGAAGAAGGCGGTCCGCGTCCTCTCGTCGAACGTCTTGAGCTCGCTCTGGGCGGCCTCCGCGGCGCGGTCGAGCGCGTCGCGAAGGGTGTCGTCGTCGGCGCTCTTCGCGGCGGCGGCGGCGACGTAGCCGAGCGTGTCGAGCCGGACGCTGATGGGGGGGCGCTCCTCCTCTTCTTCTTCGCGCGCCCCGATCGCGCGGAGCGTCTCGGCGAGGGTGCGGAAGATGGAGCGCTCGATGACGCGGTCCTCCGCGAAGACATCCTCGACGCCGTCCGAGTCGAGGAGCGCTTCCCGCATCGACGCGACGAGCTCTTCCACCGCCTCGTCGGTCGCCTCGTCGCCGAAGGTGCTCGAGACCTCGCCCATGATGGGGCTGCGGTTCACCTTCGGCAGGATCACGGCGAGGACGGGGTCGATGAGCTCCACGAGATCGCGGAGCACCTGCTCGGTCGCCCCGGGAGCGACCACGATGTGTCCCGCCCGCTTCAGGGTTTCCACCGTGGTCTGCGCGAGCTGACGGCTGTGGGGATGGCCTGTCACGGGAGCCGCCTTACCACAGACGAGGGCCGCGGTCAGAGGTGGCGGCGCGCGATGTCCGCCCACGTCCCGGTGGGCTCGATCTCGAGGTACCGCTTCCAGCAGGGGCGGGCCGCTTCGGCGTCACCGGTCTGCTCGTAGGCCATGGCGAGGTTGAAATAGGCGTCGGCGAAGCGAGGGTCGCTCTTGATGGCCCCGTTGAAGAATTGAATCGCCTCGGCGGCGAGCCCGCGCTCGAGCATGACGTAGCCGAGGTTGTACTGGGCCTCCGGCTGGGCGGTGTCGATCATCAGGGCGCGGCGATAGAGCTCGACGGCCTGGTCCTCTTCTCCCCGGCGGAAGCGGATGTTTCCGAGGTTCGTGTAAGCGATGGCGAGCCACGGGTCGAGCTCGACCGCGCGGCGGTAGAGCCCCTCTGCTTCCTCCATCGTGGAGGGATCTTCGTCGAGCTGGCTCGCGCGGACGTAGAGGTCGTACGCCGTCTTGGCGCGCGCGCGCCCGGCGTTCGGGCGCAGCACGCGCACGACGTCGTCGCGCAGGGCCTTCACGTCGAAGTCGAGGAGCATCTGGCCGGAGATCGGTTCGAAGCTGCCGGAGTCCGACTTCAAGACGACCTGCCGGCCGTCGGAGACGATGGTGAGCTCGGCGAGCGGGCGGGTGACCCGGGGGAGGGCGTTCTTGATGCTGGCGATGGCGCGGGCGACGTCGCGAAGACGAACCTTCTTCGCGAGCAGGTCTCGCGCCGCGCGCAGCGCGATCAGATCCTGGAAGGTGTAGGCACGGCGACCGCGTCGCCGCCCCGACGGCGTGACGACGCCGGTCTTGTCGAGGCTGCGGAGCCGCCCCGTCGAGACGCCGAGCAGACGCGCGACCTCCGTGAGCGAGAACAAGTCGCTCACCGGCTCGCGCGTGGAGCGCGGGACCTCCGCATCGATGCTCGTGTCCTCGGAACCCTCGCTGCGGACCGCGCTCGGGGCGCGCGCTCCGACGCGACCCCCACCGGGGCCGAACACGACATGGATGACTTTGTCGTCGTCGCTCTTGTTCCGCTTGCTCATCCCGACCGGCGATGTGTCCGTTCGTCGTGCGATGCGCCTCGGGTTCGAACACGTGCGCGCAGGCGTCAAGAGTGAAGCGCGCACACGCGCGTTGGATCCGCGGCGCCGCGCGATCGCGCGCTCACTTTCGAGACACCTTGACGTTCACGACGACGCGCGCTTCGACGTCGATCGTGAGCACGACGCCGGACGCGCCGGCGCGCGCGTCGAGATCGGCGCGCATCGTGGACAGATCTCCGCCCGCGCGCGCCTCCGCTTCACGCCGCGCGATGCGCAGCGCCCCCACCCGGAGGTGAGGGTCGCTCTCGAGGGCGGCCCACGACGCGCGCTCCGAGAACGTGACGTCGGGCGCCGTCTCCCACCCGAGGGCGATGGACGAGGATCCGAAGTAGGTGGCGCCCGCCCCCGCCTCGTCTTCGCGGACCTCGCCCTCGCTGACGACGTCGGCGCGCTCGAGCCACGCGCCGACGCCGCCGGGTAGGGCGCGCACGAACGACTTCGTCAGCCGAGTGACGTGCCGAGCTCGACGGACTTTTGCGATCCCGGGCCGAGGAAGCATGAGGAGAAGCTCGATCGCGATCGTGCCCGAGGGCCTCGTGCTCGGGCCAACATCGGCGCGCTCGATCGGTTCGGTGCTCGAGTCACTTCTTTGCCCCCCGCACGCGCCGGCTCTTACCGTTCGAAGTCGAAGAGCGGCGGAGGTCGTCGATGAGCTACGAAGGTCCGGATCGCAGAGTCCATCGCGTGATCGTCACGCGCAACACCGAGTACCACATGAAGAACGAGGTCGTCGTCGCGGTGCGCGACCGCCAGTCGAAGCGCTGGTGCGAAGGCCACCTGGCCGTCTCGCTGAAGGTCGAGGGCGGCGTTCGACTGTTCGACAACGGCGCGGCCGTGCCGAGCCTGGAGGAGCCGCGGCCGGGTGACGCGATGTACTTCACCTATCAGAACGAGGCCGGCCACAGCCGCCAGCTGATCACGAGCCGGATCGAGTCGGTGGAGCGCCCGCCCAAGCGCGACGTCCTCGCCTACGCGACCCTCAAGCGGAAGCCTCAGCCCGCGCAGAGCCCTTCGTAGTCCTGGTAGGTGCGGATGGACGGGTTGTCCCCGCACACCGCGCACGCCGGGCTCCTCCGGAGCGCCACCTCGCGGAAGCGCATCTCGAGGGCGTCGTAGATCAAGAGGCGCCCCGCGAGCGATCGGCCGCGGGCGAGGACGAGCTTGATCGCCTCGGTCGCCTGGATGACGCCCACCACCCCCGGCAACACTCCGAGCACGCCCGCGGCGCTGCAGCTCGGGGCGAGCTCGAGGTCGGGTGGCTCGGGGTAGAGGCAGCGATAGCAGGGCCCCTTGCTTCGCGGGTCGAAGACGGTGACTCGGCCCTCGAAGCGGAACACGCTCCCGTGCACGACCGGCACGTGGTGAAAGACGCTCGCGTCGTTCACCAGGTAGCGGGTCGGGAAGTTGTCGCAGCCGTCGACGACGACGTCGAACTCGCGAAAGAGCCGATCGATGTTCGTCCTGTCGGCGCGCTCGCACACCTTCACGATCTTCACGTCCGGGTTGAGATCGCGCAGGGCGACCTCGGCGCTATCGACCTTGGCCGCCCCGACCCTGCTCGTGGCGTGGAGGATCTGCCGCTGGAGGTTGGAGAGATCCACCCGGTCGGCGTCGACGAGGCCGAGGGTGCCGACGCCGGCCGCCGCGAGGTAGAGGGCGGCCGGGCTCCCCAACCCCCCCGCGCCGAGGACGAGGACGCGCGCATCGAGGAGCTTCTTCTGGCCGGCGACGCCGATCTCGGGGAGCAGCAGGTGGCGGGCGTAGCGGGCGCGTCGGATTTCGTCGAAGGCGGCGTCGACCGCGATCGGGTAGCCGAGCTCCTTCCATCGGTCGAACCCCGGGCTCGCCGTCTCGACGTTCCGGTAGCCCATCTCCGTGAGCGTCTTGGCGGCGAGGGCGCTGCGAGCCCCGCCCGCGCAGTAGACGACGATCGCCGCGGCTCGGTCCGGGATGCGCGCCTCGATCTGCATCTCCAGCATTCCCCGCGGGATCGCGATGGCGCCGGGGATCATCCCGGACCGCGTCTCCTCGATCTCGCGCACGTCGACGAGCGCGAGCGCCTCGCGCGCTTCGATCCGCGCCTTCAGCGCTTCGAGCGTCACCGATCGCGTCGCCTTGCGAACGTCCGCGAGCAGATCGGCGAAAGAGACGGCCATGGGGAGCATGGTGTATCGCTCCCCCGCGGTCCCAGCAACGAGGGTTGACCACGGCGGCGCTTCGCCCTACCCGCGAGTGCATGGCAACGCCCGACGACGCCCCTCGCTTCGACGACCCCAAGCTCGCGATCAACCGCGTATATACGAAGAAGGGCGACGGGGGCGGGACGTCGCTCGTCGGGGGCCAAAAGGTTGAGAAGTCGGATCAGCGGCTCGAGGCCTACGGCACGGTCGACGAGCTGAACGCGTTCGTCGGGGTGGCCCGAGAAGCGGCGCTCGTCGCGTCGCGGTCGGCGCGCTCGATCCAGTCGGGGGGCGACCTCGCCAAGCTCGCGTCGTCCCTCCTCCGCGTTCAGCACGAGCTGTTCAATCTGGGGTCGCTCCTCGCGACGTTGCCGGAGGATCTCCACGAGAAGCAGGCGCGGGTGACGGGGGACGACGTCGCGATGCTCGAGCGGGAGATGGATGAATCGAACGCGCAGCTCGCGCCGCTGCGCTCGTTCGTGCTCCCGGGCGGGAGCGGGCTCAACGCCGCTCTCCACGTCGCGCGGACGGTCTGTCGCCGCGCCGAGCGGGAGGCCGTCCGGCTCGCGGCGGAGACGAAGGTAGACCCGCTCGCGGTCATCTATCTGAACCGGTTGTCGGATGCCTTCTTCGTCTGGAGCCGACTCGCCTCCCATTTGGAAGAGGCACCGGAGGTGCTTTGGGCACCGAACGCCTCTGCCTCCGGAGCGAGCCGCGGTTGATTGTCCTTACCGACGCCGGACGCCGAACGCGCTATAGCGCGCGAATGACCATCGACGGCGGGTGGAGTGGGCTCTCTCGTTTCGCGCTCGCGATCGCGGTCGGCCTGTGCGCAAGCGCCGGTTGCGGCGATTCGTCCAGCACCGGCGGGGGCGGCGCGGGGGCGGGGAGCAGCACGGGCGGAACGGACGCGACCGGGGGAGCGGGTGGAATGGCATCCTCGGGCGGAGCCCCGAGCACGGGCGGCGCGCCCGGAGAGTGCCCCGGCGAAGGGGCGGAGATCACCACGCTCTCCGCGTGCGCCGATCAGACCGCCAGCCCCATCGCGGCTGCGCTCGGCTGCATGCCCGCCGTGGACGGGACCCTCCACGAAGACGAGTGGTCCGACGGCAGCTGCGAGCTCGCCGGGGACATGACGCTCTCGGTCAAGCACGACGCGGACACCCTCTACATCGCCGCCTCCGGCCAGCCGAGCTGCGGCTGCCCGATGTTCTTCTATTTCGATCCCACGATGGGCACCTCACCGGATGGCGATGAGTTCGCGATTGGACTGTTCGACGACCCGTTCAATCCCGACGGGGACCGCGTCGACCAGGTCAATTCGGGGGGCGCGTGGGTCAATGGCGAAGCTCCGCCGGGAATCGTGACGCTGTGCCCGGGCAATCAACCTTCGCCGATCCGCTACGAGATCTCCATTCCGTACTCCGCGCTCGGCCTGGTCGCGGGACAGGAGGGCGACATCGGCTTCGCGCTCGTCCATGCTGGGGCCGTGTGGCCGGCGGGGCTCTCCGTGGATCAAGGCGGTCAGCCGGACGATCTGTCGACCTTCGGGGCGATCACGGGCTCGTGGTGAGCTTCACGATTGGCCTGCTCCTCTTCCCCGGGATTACCCAGCTGGATTTGACCGGACCGTTGGAGGTCCTGCGGCGGATCCCGGACAGTCGACTCCATTTGCTCTGGAAGACCCTGGACGCAGTGCGGGCCGACTCGGGGCTCGGACTGCTCCCGACGACGACCTACCGCGAGTGTCCGGCCCTCGACATGATCCTCGTCCCGGGAGGGCCCGGGCAGATCCCGCTCATGGAGGACGACGAGACCTTGGCGCTGCTCGAGCGAGCGGCGGCGTCGGCGCGCTATGTCACGTCGGTCTGCACGGGCGCGCTCGTGCTCGGGGCCGCGGGTTTGCTGCGCGGCCGGCGCGCCACCACCCACTGGGCCTACCTCGATCTTCTCGGCGCGCTCGGGGCGGTCGTCACGCGCGAGCGCGTCGTCGTGGACGGGCCGTTCGTCACCGCGGGCGGCGTCACCGCCGGCATCGACTTCGGTCTCGCCATCGCGGCGGAGGTCGCGGGCGCCCGCGTCGCCCAGGAGATCGCCCTCGAGCTCGAGTATGATCCGGCCCCTCGGTTCCCCGGCGACCCGCGAGGCGCGGAGGAGGAGATCCGGCGCTCGGTCGAGCGGCGCCAGGCCCCGCGACGCGAGGAGCGCCGAGCGGTCGTCGACCGCATCCTGGTGAAGCGCGGCTGGCGCTGAGCTCAGGGCTTGGTCACCGACTCGATGAAGACGAAGGGCCCGCCGCCGTGGGCGCTCGTTGCGGAGAGGGTCACCTCCCGAGCTTGAACCTCGACCGCCTGGTCGACGGGGAGGTCCGACCGGCTCGCCCCGAAGACCTCGTACGTGCGGCCGTCGGTGACGAGCTGGAGCCACGTCTCGCCCTCCCGCTTCGAGCCCTTCTCGCCGGTAGCCTTCTTGATCGAGCCACGCACCTTCATCGGGCGCGAGAAGCCAGCGACGGTGGAGGGCTCACCCGACGCGAGCGTCAGCAGCTCGAGGACCCTCATGTGCTCCCCCGCGATGGAGCGTCCCTCCGGCTGATACGGGACGGCGAGGACGCGGACGTGTCTCTTGTCGAGCGCGTCCCAGAGGGCGTTGGACGCGTAGCTCACCACGACCGGGAGCCCGTTGTCGCGGTGGAGGGTGACCCCGCGGAACACCATGCGGGTCTCGTCGCCCGAGGGCCGGCTCACCTCGACCGTCGCCTCGAAGCGGGCCGCGTTCGGTGGGTCGGGAGGAGCGGCGGGGCCGGGGGGAGGGGACGAGGCGTCGCCGGACGCGCGCGGATCGGCCGACGGCGGGGCGGCGACGTCGACCGTCTCCGGGTCGGAGGCGATCATGTCGCCGCTCGAGCAGCCCGCGGTCACCGCGAGCGAAGCAACGATCATCGCAGCGGCTCTCATCGACGAGAGGCTACGCCAACCCGAAGAGACCTCAAGAGGCCGCGCGCCGCGGCTCGCACAGGCGCAGGCTCGCGAGGTCTTCCCAGAGGCGAGCCCGATCCGCGTCGCCGAGCTGCTCGAAGGAGAGCCCGAGGCAGCGACCTCGGTCGTGGGCGCGCCGGCCGTGCACGACGCGCACGACGCTCGCTTCGAGATCGAAGAAGCGGGTCGAGGTCGGGGACCGAAAGCTGACGAAGACCGGCTCACCGGTGAGGACACGCTCTCCCGTAAGGACGAGCATGCCGTCCGTCGACAGGTCGAACGCGAGGCTCGATATCAGCTTGAACCCACGCTCCCGGACGACCTGACACCCGAGGAGCACCTCCCTCCGTGGCGCTCGGCGCTGAGGACGAATCGCGTGCTTCGGCATCGAGAGGCTCATCGGCCTCGAAGCGTAGCGAGGGGCGGAACCACTGGCCAAAGAAGGGGACGCTTTACGCGCCCGCGATTCGGCTTCAAGAAGCGTGGATGCTTGCTTGCGCATCGAGGATCCTCTCCTGGTCAATCGGCGTCGCGCTGCTCTCGGGCTGCGGCGCGAACGTCGTGTTCGAGTCGGGCGGCGACGGCGGGTCCGCGGGCGCGGGGGCGTCTTCGCCGGGCGGGGGGAGCGAGGGCGGCAGCACCTCGAGCGGCTCCCCGTGCGACGCCCTGACGGCGGCCTTCGAAGACGCGATCTCCGCCGCGCGCGCCTGCGATCCTTTCCTGAACGTCGCGTCGTGCACCGGCTCGGCCGTCATCCTCGACAGCTGCGGCTGCCCGGCGATCGTGGCGAACGAGCTCTACCCGGAGCGCGTCGAAGCAGCGAAGAACGCCTACGACGCGTGGGTTGGTGCCGGCTGCGGGCCCTTCCCGTGCGAGACGTGCGTCCCCGCGAACGCAGGGATCTGCGACTCGGTCACCTCGCAGTGCGAGGTCGTCACGCCGCTCTGATCTCGCGCTGCGGTCAGTGGCGGGCGAGGTGACCGGCGAGCCGCTGATACAAGCTGAGCCCGAGGACGGTGTCGTGCTCTGCCACCTCGCGAAAATCGTCTCGGCGAACGCGGAGGAGGCGAGCCCTCTCCAAGGCGACGGCCCGCTTCTGCTTCTCGACCCCGACGAGCGACTCGGCGTAGACGAGCCCCGGAGGGCCCAGCTTCTCGACATCTCCCGTCGACACGAGCCCGTCGAGCACGACGTAGGCGCAGAGGTCCCCCGCTTCGAAGCGCTTCAGCTCCTCGCCGGGCTCGGCATCGACCTCGATCCCGGCCGACAGCGCGATCGCCAGGCTCGGCGGATCGAGGCCGACGAAGAGCGGGCAATGCTGCAGGGTGGCGATGTCGTCGCGCTCGTTGGGCTCGGCGCTGGCCTTCGATCTCGCCTCGCTCGGCCGGGCGACGAGGCGCTCTCCCATCTTGAGCACGATCACCGTCGCGTTGTCGCGGCCTCCGCGCGCGAGGGCGACCTTCAGGACGCGCTCCGTGATCGCGCTGGCGCTCCCGCGGAGGGCGTGCGCGAGGGCGCCTTCGCTCTCGAACGCGCCATACGCGCCGTCCGTCATCAGCACGAGGCCGTCGCCGCGATCGAGATCGACCACGAGCACGTCGACCCGCAGCCCGCTCGAGAGCCCGATCGCGCTCGAGAGAGGGCGCGGGCCTCGGGCGCGACGCGCCCCGCTCGCGGGCTCGTGGCCCAGGTGGTCGCTCGTGAGCTGCACGACCGCGCGCGGCCGCGCGAGGTAGACGCGTCCGTCGCCGGCGTGGGCCACGAACGCCTTGTCCCGCACGAGGAGGCACGCGTCGAGCGTCGTGCCCATGGGCGATTTGCGGCTCGCTTGCTCTTCGACGAGGGCCCCGTGCGCCGCTTCGAACGCCTCTCGAAGGCGCGCGAAGACCGCCCGCCGATGCTCCAGCGTCGGCTCGCGCGCGTACGTCGCCACGGTGTGCTGCGTCGCCGACGAGACCAGCACCTCGCGGGCGGCGCGGATGGCCGCGCTCGACGCGACGTCCCCGGCGGTGAGCCCACCCATCCCGTCCGCGACCGCGAAGAGCCCGATCTCGGGCGCGAGCAGGTGGGCGTCCTCGTTGCCGCTTCGGACGAGGCCCGGGTGGGTCTCGCCCGCCACGTCCACTCGGAAGTCGAAGCGGGGAAGGACGCGACCCACCGCGCCCTCGCTACTCGCAGCCGCTCGGGGCGGGCGCGAGGATCTCCGGCACGCAGCCGTCGGCGCGGGCCTTCAGGTCGTCGCAGTCGGTGGCGGCCGTGTAGTAGTCGGCGCAGCCCTGCACGGAGCCCTCGTCGTACGACGCGCAGCTCTCGGAGGAGAGGCCGGTGACGAGCCCCGGGCACGCTCGGAACGTCGTCACGCAGGCGAGATCGCTGGCGGCGCCGGAGAGCGCGTCGGCCAGCGCCGCGCACGCGGTCGCCTCGTCCGCGCTCACCCCGTTGCCGACCGGGTGGAGCTTGCCGTCGTCGACGGCGCCGCCCTCTCCCTCGGTGTCGCCGGAGCAAGCGCCCGCCATCGACGAGAGCAGCGCCGCTGCCGAGAGGAGCGCTGCCTTCGGGAGCGTCAAAGCGCGGCTCCCTCGAAGTTCACGCAGATGTCCGGGTTGGGCAGGGGGAGGCAGACGAAGTCGGGATCCCCGCTGCAGGGGAGGGCACCCAGGCACGCGGACTCGCCGAGGCACTCGTCCCCGACCGAAGGAAACGCGACGCACTTGCCGTCGACGCAGGCGGCGGAGCGAGCGCAGTAGGTGTTCCCGACGGGATTGACGCCGCAGTTCTCGCCCGCGCGCGGTAGAGGCACGCACGTCTTTTGGTCGGCGTGGCAGTACTCGTTGAGACTCGCGCACGAGTCGGCGAGCGCGGGGTTGCAGGAGGCGCCGCTCGGAGCCTGCTGGAAGCACTTGCCCGAGCCGCACGCGTAGCCCGAGATGCACCCGAACGGCGTGCACGGTTGGTTGGGGCCAGCGAGGGTGGTGCAGGTGGCCATGGTGCCCGTCTCGTCGGGGAGGCAGCGCAGCCCCTCACCGCAAGGCGCGAGGTCGCTGCAGACGTCTCCCTCCGAGCCGGCCGCGGCGACCCCTTTGCAGGTGCCGTGGCAACAGCCTTGCCCGCAGGCGCCATCGCAGATGGATCGGAGCCCCGCGCACTGGGCGGACGCGACGCAGTCATCCCCCTCGCCGAGCCGGTTTCCGAACACCGAGTCACAGACGGTGAGGATGTCCTCGGTGAGGAGATCGAAGCCCTCGCAGTTCGCGTTCGTCAGGGTGTCGATGCAGGTCTGGGCGGCCTTGGGATCATAAGTGACGGTGCCGAACGCGACCGCGGCGACGGATTGGGCGATGTTCAAATCCTGGGCGAGCGACACGTAGCAGGTGTCGACGTCCGGCATGATGCCGCAGGTGACGGCGCGCTGGCATTGGGCCTGGCGATACGTCTCGGTGAACTGCTCGAACGCGAGGCCCTCCTCTTCGGGGTTCGTGGAGCTGTCGCCGCAGCCGGCGACGCCCGTCGAGAACACGATGCCGGTGGGCACGAGGATGCAGGCGAGGAGCGACGCGCGGACGGTGAAGCGAGCATCGAAAGAAGGCATGCCCGCAGGTTAGCCCAAAAGCCGCAACGGGCGAATTCGTCGGACAGGGCGGCGCATCGGATTCACTTCGTCCGGTCGCGGCGAGCGCCCGCCGCCCTTGGCTCGAGCCGCCGACCTCCCTGGGACACGCGCGCGTCGCGCCAAAGACACGCCTCCCGAAAGGTCGCCGTCGAAATGCGGCTCCGCTGCGCGTCCCACAAGGTGGTCTCGCGCTTGCTCGGTCCGATGCCCATGAACCTCTCGCGTGGGTCACGCCTCTTCGGGTCCGTCCTCCTCTCGACCGTCCTCCTCGCCGGCTGCAACGAGCGCCGCGCGACGTCCGAGCTGTCGCGGGTCGTTCCGACGATCCGGGTCGTGTCCCGCGCCGAGGCGCCGCGGTCGCCCGTCGTCGAGCGCGACGTGTCGAACGCCGCGGTCGTGCCGGCCTCCACGTCCAAGACCGTCTCCGCGACCGCGGATCGCCGGGCGGCGCGCGGCGACGAGCCACGGTCGGCCGCCGCCCACCCTGGCGCGAGCGGGGAGCCGCAGGTGAAGCGGCTCGTGATCGCTCGGGACGTCGACAGAAAGGCGCGCAAGCCCGAGGGCGTCGCGGGGTCGTTCTCGCTGGGCGACTTCGAGAAGCTCTACGCGTTCGTCGAGGTCGACAGCCGCGACGGCGACTCCGAGATCCACGTGTCGTTCGATCCGCCCGGAGGGGCGGCGCCGAAGGGGAGCATCCCCCTCAAGGTCGGCGAGAGCCCTCGCTTCCGAACGTGGGCGTCTACGCGCGCCATCGACAAGCGCGGCGTCTGGACGGCCATCGTCACCGACGCGAGCGGCCACGAGCTCGCGCGCGAGTCGTTCCTCGTGATGTGATCCCAGTCGACAGCGACCTCGAGGAAGGGATACGAAAGCCTCGAGGTATGTCCCAAGTCATCTCGGACCCGATGGAGCCACTGCCGCGCGAGCGCGGGCTGTTCTGCAACCGCACGCTCAACATGCGGGCGATCCGCGCCATCGGCTACGACATGGACTACACGCTGGTCCACTACAACATCGAGGCGTGGGAGACGCGGGCCTATCAGCACCTGCAGCAGCGGTTGACCGCGCTCGGGCTCCCCGTCTCGACGTTTCGCTTCGAGCCCGAGGCGATCATCCGTGGCCTCGTGATCGATCGCCAGCTCGGGAACGTGGTGAAGGCCAACCGCTTCGGCTACGTGAAGCGGGCGTTCCACGGCACCCAACCGCTGACGTTCGAGCAGCTCCGCTCCGTGTACAGCCGGACGATCGTGGATCTCTCGGAGCCGAGGTGGAGCTTCCTCAACACCCACTTCGCGCTCAGCGAGTCGGTGATGTTCTCCCAGCTCGTGGAGCTCTTCGACGCGGGTGAGCTGAAGGGCATCAAGAGCTACGCGGAGATCTACGATCTGACGCGAAAGCACATCGATCTGACCCACATGGAGGGGCAGCTGAAGAGCGAGATCATGTCGGATCCGGATCGCTTCGTTCAGCTCGACCCCGACACGCCCCTCGCCCTCCTCGATCAGCGCAGCGCGGGCAAGCAGATCTTCCTCATCACGAACTCGGAGTGGGCGTTCACCGTCTCGATGATGAGCTACACGTGCGATCGCTTCATGCCGAAGGGCAAGACGTGGCGCGACCTGTTCGACCTCGTCATCATCGCCGCGAACAAGCCGTCGTTCTTCTCGTCGCGGATCCCGTTCCTCGAGGTCGCGAGCGCGGACGGGCTGCTCCGGCCCATCGTCGGCGCCCTGGAGAAAGGGAAGGCCTACTATGGCGGCAGCGCTTCCATGTTCGAGCAGTCGCTCGGGCTCTCCGGAGACGAGATCCTCTACGTCGGCGATCACATCTTCGGCGACGTGCACGTCACGAAGAACATCTTGAGGTGGCGAACCGCGCTCATCGTCCGCGAGCTGGAGCACGAGGTCCGGAGCTCGCTCGCGGCGCAGGAGGACATCGACGCGCTCGGGGCCCTCATGGCGGAGAAGGAGGTGCTGGAGCGGGAGCACTGCGCGCGAAGGCTGCTCCTGACGCGGATCCGCGCCGGGTACGGTCCTTCCACCGACGGAAAGGGCGACATCGACGAGCTGAACCGGATCATCAACGGCCTGCGGGCGAAGATCGCCGCCCTCGACGAGCGGATCGCGCCCCTCGCGAAGAGCGCCTCCGAGATCGCCAACCCGAGCTGGGGACCGATCATGTGGGCGGGCAACGACAAGAGCCATTTCGCGCGGCAGGTCGAGCGGTATGCCGACGTCTACACCTCGCGCGTTTCCAACTTCGCCTTCGCGACGCCGTTCGTCTACCTGCGCTCCGCGCGCGGAACGCTGCCGCACGACGTCGCCCCCGCGCCCGCGGCCGGGTCGGGCGCGTACGCCACCGCCGCGCCGCCGTCGCTCTTGCCCCCCTCCCAGGAGCACGCGGAGCACGCCCACGAGGAGCCGCCGCCGTGATGACCTTCTCCACCGACCCGAAGATCGCGGAGCGCCAGATGCACGCGATCATCTACTACCTCACCGCGTTCGGGTACGTGGACGGTGAGTTCGATCACGCGGAGCAGGGCTTCGTCCGCGACTACATCGCCCGGCTCGTGGAGCGGCGGGCGGACGAGGCGATGCCCCACAGCGAAGAGCCCACCAAGCGAGAGCTCGTCGCCAAGTGGACCCGACACTTTCACGAGGTCGCGGAGGCGATCGACGCGGAGATCCGCGCCGATTTCATGGAGCCGACGGCGGACGGCGAAGACTCACTCACGTTCGCGCTGAGCCGGCTGAAGCTCCACTGCTTCGAGCTCTTCAAGCAGTTCGACGACGACGGGCGACGCGCTCTGCTCGGCACCGCCGACGAGCTCATCCGCGCCGACGGCAAGGTGCACGAGGCCGAGGAGCGGCTGCGCACGGAGATGGTCGCGCTCCTCGATGCCCCCCTCGAGGTCGCGGACGAGGAGATCGAGGAGGTCCACGAGGGCTCGATCGTGATCGCGCCCGCGGCGATGCTCGCGGTGAAGCGCGACGACCACCCGTTCTTCTCCCACACGGAGTGGAACTACGCGACCGATCGCGAGGTCTTCGCCAAGCAGGCGGAGAAGGACGTGAAGCTCTTGGTGCGGGCGCGGGAGCTGTTGAATGAGAAGAGCCAGCGCGGGCGCGGCAAGCTCGGCCTCGGCCACACCTTCGGCGATTTTTCGGCCGACCAGCCCTTCACCGACGGCCACATCGTCGTGCATCCGCCGCGCGGGAAAGACTACGAGCTGCTCGTCCTCGGCGACTTGCACGGCTGCTACTCGTGCCTCAAGGCGGCGCTCCTCCAAGCCGACTTCTTCGAGAAGGTGCAGCGCTACCACGACGCACCGGAGACGGAGCCGAACATGCTGCTGGTGTTGCTCGGCGACTACATCGACCGCGGCCGCTTCAGCTACAACGGCATCCTCCGGACGGTGCTCCAGCTCTTCCTCACCGTGCCCGACCACGTGATCCCGCTGCGCGGAAACCACGAGTACTACGTGGAGCTCAACGGCCGGATCTACGGGGCGGTGAAGCCGGCGGAGGCAATGGCTACCCTCCGCCCGGTCGCGAGCGACGATCTGTTCGCGGAGTACATGCGCCTCTTCGAGGCCCTGCCCAACGCGTTCGTGTTCGACCGGATGTTCTTCGTCCACGCGGGCATCCCGCGTGACGACACGATGGGGGACAAGTGGCTCGGCCTCGACTCGCTCAACGACACGGAGCTTCGATTCCAGATGCTCTGGAGCGACCCGAGCCAAGCGGAGGCAATCCCGGTCGAGCTCCAGCGCCAGTCGGCGCGCTTCGCGTTCGGCAAGAAGCAGTTCCGGAGCTTCATGCACAAGATCGGGTGCACGACGATGGTCCGCGGCCACGAGCGCGTCGTCGCCGGCTTCTCGGAGGTCTACCCGGAGCCGGACGCCCGCCTCCTCAACCTGTTCTCGGCGGGCGGCGAGAAGAACGACGATCTGCCGGCGGAGAGCAACTACCGCGAGGTGACGCCGATGGCGCTCACGGTGAGACACCGCGCGGGCGTGACGGAGGCCACGCCCTTCGCGATCGACTACGCGCGGTTCAACGACCCTCAGGTGAACGCGTTCTTCCGCGAGCAAATCCACGCCACCTGAGCGGGCCGCTCAGAACTGGTGGGCCTCCGTCGACTCCTTGAGGGCGAGCGTCGAGGCCTCCCCGCCCGTGATGACCTGCGTGACCTGATCGAAGTAGCCGGTGCCGACCTCGCGCTGGTGACGGGTCGCGGTGTAGCCGTGGGCCTCCGAGGCGAACTCCGCCTGCTGGAGCTTGGAGTAGGCGGCCATCCCGTGGTGGAGGTACTCGCTGGCGAGCTCGAACATCGAGTGGTTCAAGCTGTGGAACCCGGCGAGGGTGACGAACTGGAACTTGTACCCCATCGACGCGAGCTCGCGCTGGAACTTGGCGATCGTCGCGTCGTCGAGGTGCTTCTTCCAGTTGAACGACGGCGAGCAGTTGTACGCAAGCATCTTGCCCGGGAAGCGCCGGTGGATCCCCTCCGCGAACCGCCGCGCCTCGACGAGGTCGGGTGTCTGCGTCTCGCACCAGATGAGATCCGCGTAGGGCGCGTAGGCGAGCCCGCGCGCGATCGCCGCTTCGACGCTCCCCTTGAAGCGATAGAAGCCCTCCGGCGTCCGCTCGCCGGTGAGGAAGGGACGGTCACGCTCGTCCACGTCGCTCGTGATGAGCTTCGCGCTCTCGGCGTCGGTCCGAGCGACGAGGACGGTCGGCACCCCTGCGACGTCCGCGGCGAGCCGCGCCGCGACCAAGGTCCGAATGAACTGGCTCGTCGGCAGCAGGACCTTGCCGCCCATGTGGCCGCACTTCTTCTCGCTCGCGAGCTGGTCCTCGAAGTGGACGCCGGCCGCGCCCGCCTCGATCATCGCCTTCATGAGCTCGTAGGCGTTGAGCGGCCCGCCGAAGCCTGCCTCCGCGTCGGCGACGATGGGGGCCAGCCAATAGCGGCCCGACTTGCCCTCCGCGTGCTCGATCTGATCCGCGCGGAGGAGCGCCTGATTGATGCGCTTCACGACGGCGGGGACGCTGTTGGCCGGGTACAGGCTCTGATCCGGATAGGTCGCCCCCGCGAGGTTCGCGTCCGCCGCCACCTGCCATCCGGAGAGGTAGATGGCCTTCAAACCGGCGCGGACCTGCTGCATGGCCTGGTTGCCGGTGAGGGCCCCGAGCGCGGCGACCCAAGGCTCCGAGTGGAGCAGGCTCCAGAGCCGCTCGGCCCCGAGCCGCGCGAGCGTGTGCTCGATCTTCACGCTCCCTCGCAGTCGATCCACGTCGGCCGCGGAGTAGGGGCGAGTGATGCCTTCCCATCGTTCGACGGGTGCGGGGGCGGCGTAAGAGAGTGCAGCGCTCATGGTCGTTCTCCGGTCGTTTTGCGAGAGGTTCGTCCGAGTCAGAGGCGCGCGTACGCCTCCAGCGTTAGAAAGTCGGTCAGCTCGGGGCTGGTCGAGAGCTTGTCGAAGAGATCGCGCGCCTCGTCGAAGCGCCCGCCGTCGAAGCGAGCCTTCCCGAGGACGCGCTCGAGCTCGCGCATCTCCTCGGCGAGGGCGGTGCGGAACGCGGGGGTGGTCAGCGTCTGTCCGTCGACGAGGGCGCCGTGTCGTAGCCACTGCCAGACTTGGCTGCGCGAGATCTCTGCCGTCGCCGCGTCCTCCATCAGATCGTAGAGGGGCACGCAGCCTTGCCCGCGAAGCCAGGCCTCGATGTACTGCACGCCGACCCTGATGTTGTGGCGGAGGCCCGCCATCGTGCGCGGTCCGCGCGGGGTCTCGACGAGCGCCTGCTCCGTGGTCTCGAAATCTTGGCGGAGCTTGTCGAGCTGGTTGTCGCCCGGCACGTGCCGCTCGAAGATCTCCGCCGCGACCGGTACGAGCGCAGGGTGCGCGACCCACGTCCCGTCGTGCCCGTCGCGTGCCTCGCGCTCCTTGTCGGCGCGCACCTTGTCGAGGGCGCTCCGGTTCTTCTCCTCGTCGCCCTTGACCGGGATCTGCGCGGCCATCCCGCCCATCGCGAACGCGCCTCGCCGGTGACACGTCTTGATGACGAGCTGCGTGTAGGCCCGCATCATCGGCTGCTCCATCGTCACGGTGGACCGATCGGGCAGCACGTGATCGGGCTGGGCGCGCAGCGTCTTGATGTACGAGAAGATGTAGTCCCAGCGCCCGCAGTTGAGGCCCGCGGCGTGGTCCTTCAGCTCGAAGAGGATCTCGTCCATCTCGAAGGCGGCGGGCAGCGTCTCGATGAGCACGGTCGCCTTGATCGTCCCGACCGGGATGCCGAGCGCCGTCTGCGCGTCGACGAAGATGGCGTTCCAGATGCGAGCCTCGAGGTGGCTCTGCAGCTTCGGCAGGTAGAAGTAGGGGCCGGTCCCTCGCGCGAGCAGCTCCTTCGCGTTGTGGAAGAAGTAGAGCCCGAAGTCGACGATGCTCCCCGGGATGGGAGCGCCGCCGAGCAGCATGTGGCCTTCGGGCAAGTGCAGGCCGCGGGGCCGCACGAGCAACGTCGCGATCTTGTCCGCGAGTCGATAGCGCTTGCCCGTCGTCTCGTCCTCGAACGTGATCGTGCGGCGAACGGCGTCGAAGAGGTTCTGCTGCCCGCGGACGACGTTGTCCCAGCTCGGGGCGAGCGAGTCTTCGAGGTCGGCCATGAAGACGTCGGCGCCGGAGTTGAGGGCGTTGATCATCATCTTCCGGTCGGTTGGACCGGTGATCTCGACCTTCCGCCGCAGCAGGTCGCGCGGCAGGGGAGCGATCTTCCAATCACCCGATCGGACGGCGGCGGTCTCGGGGAGGAACCGCAAGGGCTCGCCGCGGTCGCGAGCGGCCTGAGCCTCTCGACGTCGCGCGAGGGCGGCGTCGATGCTGGGCCGATGACGCTCCGCGAGCGATGCGACGAACGACAGCGCCGCATCCGACAGCAGCGTCTCCGTCCCGGCAGGGGGAGGCGCGGCGAACGTGATGTTCGAGGAACCAGAGGATCGAGTCGCGTCCATTGAGGCACCGTCTGCGCTCGCCATGACGCGTAGCGCTGTCGTGAGGTGGAATGTAATTGTGCGAATGTGTCACGCAATAAAGAACAAGATTTTCAATTATTTAAGATGTAAACGCATTTACTTTGACTAGCTGTCAATCGGTCAATCTTGTAAAGTTTGGGGATGGGTGACGCAGGTGTGCTGGGCCGGCGAATCAAATTGCTACGCAAGGCCGCGGGGTTGTCGCAGGTCGACCTGGCAACTCGCCTCGCCGTGTCGCCCAGCTACTTGAACCTGATCGAGTCCAACAAGCGCCCTCTCACGGCTCAGCTCCTCCTCAAGCTCGCCAAGGAGCTCCACGTCGATCTGAGCACGTTCGCTCCTGCCGACGACCCTCAGCTCGGGCCCGATCTCGTGGAGGTCTTCGAGGACAAGATGTTCGAGGGGGCAGGGGTGAGCGACGCCGATCTGCGCGACTTCGCCTCCCACACGCCCGCCCTCGCGCGCGCGATGCTCACCCTGTACCGCGCGTACCTCGCGCAGCGCGACGACGCGCAGGCCTTGGCCGAGCGGCTCGCCGAGCCCGGCGTTCAAGGCGCGGCCAACGCGGGGCTGCCGAGCGAGGAGGTGAGTGACTTCATCCAGCGCGCGATGAACTTCTTTCCTTCGCTCGAAGAGCGCGCCGCCCACGTGTGGCAGGAGGCCAAGCTCGACGCGGAGGACATCTACGCCGGGATCGTCCGCCACCTCGCCCAGCGCCACGGAGTCACCGTTCGCGTCGTTCGTGTGAGCGATGAGCGCAAGGCGATGCGCCGCTACGATCCGGAGCGGAAGGTGCTCTCCATCAGCGAGGTGCTGCCGCCCCGCTCGCGCCGGTTCCAGCTCGCCCACCAGCTCTGTCTCGTCGAGGCCTCCGACGCGCTCGACGCCATCCTCGCCGAGGCCCGAGAGCTGACGACCCGCGAGGCGCACGCCCTCGCTCGGGTCGCGCTCGCGAACTACTTCGCGGCCGCCGTGCTCATGCCGTACGAGACGTTCCTCGAGGCGGCGAAGGCGGAGCGGTACGACATCGAGCTGCTCGGGCACCGCTTCGGGACGAGCTTCGAGCAGGTCTGCCACCGGATGACGAGCCTGCGCAAGCCCGGCCGCGAAGGGGTCCCCTTCCACCTGTTGCGCATCGACATGGCCGGCAACATCTCGAAGCGCTTCAGCGCATCGGGGATCCGCATCGCTCGCTTCTCGGGCGCGTGCCCCCGCTGGAACGTCCACGCCGCCTTCCAGACGCCGGGGATGATCCGGGTCCAGATCTCGCGCATGACCGACGGCGCCGTGTACTTCTGCATCGCGCGGACGCTCCGCAGCGATCGCGGCGGGTACAACGTCCCCCACACCGTCCAGGCGATCGGGATGGGCTGCGAGGTCCGCCACGCCCGCGCCCTGGTCTACGCGGACGGCGTCGATATCGATCAGGCGGCCGTCCCCGTCGGCGTGACGTGCCGGACCTGCGAGCACCTCGACTGCGCCCAGCGGGCCTTCGCTCCGATCCTTCACCCCCTGAAGATCAACGAGAACGTCCGCGGCGTGTCGTTCTACTCGCCTGTCGAGCCGTCCGGAACGAACGGGTAACTGCTCACTGTCGCAGGTTCCAATACGGAATATTCTCGTGTGGCCACCATGTAGCTTTTTATCCTACTCAGAGGGGGTGAACTGAGGTATCCACGATCTCCAATGAAGCTCCGACTCGCCTTTGTCTTCGCGGTCCTCGGGATGCTCGGCGCAGGGTGCACTTCGCTCGCTCGCGGCGGCGCGGCAGAGGTGGGTCCGTCCAGCGTGGACGATGACGAAGAGGCGACGTCGGAGGCAGGGCCGGCGACGACGAAGCAGAGCGGGCCCCCGGGCCAGATGGATGTCGCCTGGACCGACAACGGGATCCCCATCCGGCGGCTCACGGGGCCCGGCTCACCGCAAGAGATGAAGGTGCCGGAGAGCCACCCGAAGCAGAACGGGACGCCTCCGCCCGCGAACGCGACCGCGACGCCGAACGCACAGCCGAAGCGCTGAGCGAGCCCGCGCGAGCGCCTGTCCGAGAGAGAGGCACTGAAAGAAGGCGGGGCGCTTCGGCGTATCAAGCGCGGGAAAGCGTGCGGCGCCGACGCTGTTGTACGCTGCCCGATCGAGACCATGCGCTGTCCGTCTTGCAAGGAGCTTCTCGACCTCACGGCCGTGAAGTTCTGTCCGGCGTGCGGCGTGCCGATCGATGACGTGAGCCCGCCCGACCCGATGGTCGGGCAAGTCATCGCTCAGCGTTATCGGGTGACCCACCTGCTCGCGGTGGGCGGGTTGGGTCGCGTCTACGCGGCCGAGCAGTCGATGGGGGCCTCGGTCCGCAAGGTCGCGATCAAGCTCCTCCTCGCGGAGTACTCCGGTCGCGAGCAGGACGTCCAGCGGCTCGCGCGCGAGTGCAGCACCGTCGCCGAGCTGGAGCACCCGAACACCATCAAGTTCTACGACTACGGCGAGACTCGGGACGGCGATCTCTTCATCGCCATGGAGTTTCTCTCCGGGGAGTCGCTCTCGCAGATCCTGAAGGCCGGCCCCATGTCGGCCGAGCGGGTCGACCGCATCGCGGGACAGATCTGTGGCTCGCTGCACGAAGCCCACTCGCACGGCATCGTTCACCGCGACATCAAGCCGGACAACATCATCCTCACTTCGCCGGGCGGGGCTCCCGACTTCGTGAAGGTCCTCGACTTCGGCATCGCGAAGCGCGTGGGCGGCAAGGATCCCAAGCTGACCCCGCTCGGGGTCGTGCTCGGGAGCCCTCCGTACATGAGCCCGGAGCAGTTCACGATGCAGGAGGTCGATCACCGCAGCGACATCTACTCGTTCGGGGTCGTCCTCTATCAGATGCTGACGGGCAAGCTGCCCTTCAACGCCAGCGATCCGATCGAGTGGGCCGCCCTTCACATGGGCGCGAAGCCGACCCCGATCGACTCGCACGGCGTCCCCATCCCGCCCTCCATGCGGACGGCCATCCATCGCGCCCTCTCCAAGGAGGCGTTCGAGCGCCAGCAGACGATGCGGGAGCTCTACGGCGAGCTCACGATTGGCGCCGGCACCCTCGAGCCGAGCCGCCTCTCCTCCATCTATCCGCTGCTCTCCTCGCAGCCTCCTCTCTCTCCCGCCAAGGCCCCCTCGGGCTTTCCTCCTCCCGCGAGCGCGAGCGAAGCCAGCGAGCGGCGCGTGTCCTCCCAAGCCAGCTCCGTCCCTCCCGCTTCCGCGGCCCCTTCTTCGGATCGGGAGACGAAGGACGCGATCGATCGCGAATCGGAGGTCGCGACGCGCGTCCGCGAGGAGCCGGATCTCGCAGAGGAGTTGCCGACCCGCGTCCGTCCGCCCGAGTCGGCCGAGTCCGCCGAGTCCGCAGAGGCCGACATCGATCCGGAGCTCACCATCCGAGAGATCCCGAAGGACGACGCCCCCGAGACCTCGCGCGATCTCGAGCCGCCCGCGAGCGTCACGAGCGTGCTCGATCCGCGTGAGGCCCCTTCTCGGTCGCGCCCCAAGACGAGCCTGCTCGACCCGAGCGCCCTCGTCCCGTCGCCACTGCCCAGCGCTCCCGGATCGCGCGGGAACGACCCGCCGACGATCCGGGATCCCCACCCCGCCGGGCAGGACGTGAGCGACGACGCTCCGGCCATCGTCGACGGGCTCGGGCCGCAGCGGGCGTCCGCGCCGGCGGAGACGGCCGCGCTCAAGGCGGAGAAGGGCACGATCGTGATGACCGCTTCGGAGCCCCCTCCGAAGAAGGTGATGCCCGATCTGATCCCGCCGACGCTTCGCGACCCGACGCCGATCATGGCCTCGGTGCGAAACGCGAGCCGTCGCACGTTGCTCTGGGTCGCGGTGCTGCTCGTGGGCGTGGGCGCGGTCTTCACCGCCGCGGCGTGGTTCTTCTTCCTGCGCAAGCCGTCGGCGCCTCGGCCGAAGAAGAGCACTGCGCGCACGGCGCAGACCGCGACCGACCAGGCCCGGCCCGCGACCGCAGAGCCCCCGAAGCCCGCGGCCACCCCGCCTGCCACGACAGGAGCGACGAGCGTCACCAGCGAGCGCGCGAGCCCGGTGGAAGCGGCCCCGGCCGAGACGACGAAGCCGTCCGAGAAGCTGTCTCCGTGTCAGACCGCGATCTTCGCGGCCGTGAGCGGTAAGTGCGAAATGGCCAAGCGCGCGTACGCGCGGTGCGCCGACGACAGCCCCTACCGCGCGAGCGCGACCCGCGCGGTGACGGGCCTGTGCCCGCAATGAAGGCGCGACCGCTCGCGGCGGTGCTGCTCCTCACCGTCGCGTCGTGCGACCCGCCGTGCGAGCCGTACTGGAAGCTCGCGTGCGAGAAGTGCGACGACACGGGTTGTCGCGTCGCCAAGGAGCGCGCCGCGAAGCTCTCCAAGGGGGGGACCTGCGACGCCGAGACGGGCGAGCTCCGCGCGCTCATGGATCAAGGGAGCAAGGACCTCGCGTGCTCGATGCCCATCGAGGGCGCGCTGCCTCCCGTCTCGATGTTCGCGGCCTACACCTGCCGAGGCGATGGCGACGCACCCCCGAGCTCTCTGTCGATCGGCGCGCGTTCGATCACGGTCGAGGCGGGGCACGGACCGCAGGTCTACCCGATCGTCCAGATGACGGCGGACTGGCTCAACGTGAAGGTCTCGAGCTCGATGCAGACGACCTGCAAGCTCTCGCGCGTGGGAGACGCGCTCTCGATCGACTGCGTGACGCCGCTCGGGACGCTCGGTCCGCGGCTCGACTGCGCGAAGAAGGACGCGGCCAAGCGCGACGAGCCGGACCCTCGAACGTGCGCCTCCGATAACGAAGGCAAGACCCGCTGCAGCGCGGACGGCAAGCGGGTGCTCGCGTGCCGCGATGGAAAGGTCGTGGTGGAGCAGTGGTGCCGCGGTCCCAAGGGCTGCGCTCCGAGCGGCGACTTCACGTCGTGCGACGAGACGATCGCGCGCGCCGGCGACCCCTGCACCGACACGTTCGGCGTCTCCGGTCCGAAGACCGAAGACGGGACGGCGGTGCTCTCTTGCGTCTCGGGAACATGGCAGCTTGTGGCCACGCCTTCACCGAGCGCGTCCTCCTCCCCGCGTTGAGCGATCCGAATCAACCCTGCCGCGACGGAGCTCGCGTCGATCAGAAGCAGAAGACATTCTCTTCTTCGGGGTGCGCGTCGCAGTAGGCCTCGATGCAGCGCATCGCCTCGTCGAAGAGAGGCCGGCAGGTCTCGGGCGCCCCACAGATGTCGTCCTCGTCGTCACGGCAATCGTCGTACGCGTTCACCTCGTCGAGGCAGCTCATGTCGTCATAGAGATCGCAAACGTCGCGGCAGCTCACCTCGAGCGAGCTCGAGCAGGTTTCGTTTCGAGCCTCGCACCGCTCGTAGCAAGCGTCGTCGGTGATGACGATGTCGTTCGTGCCCGTGCCTTCTCCGCTCGGCAGCACCAGGCACCCCGAGAGCGCGCTCGCCCCGAGCGTTGCCGAAGCCACCAGCACCACCTTGACCACGCCGTTCATGCTCATGCCGACTCCAATCGGCGCGAGCGCGGACATCGTCACGCGGGGCGCGGCGAAGAGCTCGGGCGGAGCGACTCGAAGGAGCCCGCGAGGGCGGCCGCCGCGGCGTCGACCGCCGCCTCGTCGGTGAGCCGTCCGAGCGAGAGCCGCACCGTGCCGAGGGCTTCTCGCTCCGGGATGCCCATCGCGAGGATGCCCGCGGACGCGGTGACCTCGCCCTGGTGGCACGCGGAGCCGGTCGACGCCGCGACGAGGGGCGCGCCCGCGAGGAGATCGAGCCCGGTCACGCCGGGGAAGCGCACGCTGAGGGTGTTGGGCAGGCGGCCTTCATCGGTGAGAGGCGGGCCGTTGAGGGCGACGCCTTCGATCGCGCTCGAGAGGGCGCGCCACATCCGCTCGGTGAGGGCGCGAAGGCGGCGAGCCTCTCGCTCGAGATCGCGGGCGGCGATCTCGAGGGCGGTCCCCAATCCGACGACGAGGGCGACGTTCTCCGTCCCCGGCCGCATCCCGCGCTCGTGCGAGGCGCCGAGGAGGCGAGGGGTGAGGATCGTCTCGGAGCGGACATAGAGCGCTCCTACGCCTTTGGGGGCGTAGACCTTGTGCCCCGCCACCGTGAGCAGGTCCACCCCCAAGCGCCGCACGTCGACGGGGACCTTTCCGATGCTCTGCGACGCGTCGGTGTGCACGAGGGCGCCCACCTCACGCGCCGCGCGCGCGATCGGCTCGATGGGCTGGACCGCCCCCGTCTCGTTGTTCGCGTGCATCAACGTGACGAGGAGCGTCTCCCGGCTCAGGAGGGCGATCGCCTCATCGGCGCGCACGCGCCCGTGCGGATCGACGCCGAGCCAGCTCACCTTGGCCGCGCCCCGCTCGAGGTGCCCGAGGGGCGCCTTCACGGCGGGGTGCTCGATGACGCTCGACACGATGTGATGCCGAAAAGGCCGGGCCGCGGTCGCGCCGAAGATCGCGAGGTTGTCGGACTCCGTCCCGCCCGAGGTGAAGACGATCTCCTCGGAGGAAGCCCCCAGCGCGCTCGCCACCTTCTCCCGCGCGAGATCCACGGCCGCCCTCGCCTCGCGGCCAAACGCGTGCTGGCTCGAAGGGTTGCCGAAACGCTCCGTGAAGTACGGGAGCATCGCCTCGACGACCTCGGGGAGGACGGGCGTCGAGGCGTTGTGATCGAAGTAGAGAGGGCGGTCCGCGGGCATCTCGCTGTCAGCTCGCGGCGTGGGCCTTCTTCTGCGCGGAGTCGCAGACCCAACGCGCGACGCCGGGCAGCACCCCCTGACCGAGGGCGACCATGCGGGAGCCGAGGTCGGGATAGATCTCGAAGCTCCCCTTCGCCATGCCCTCGACCATCGCGCTGGCGACTTGCTCGGCAGAGAGCGTCTTCACCGTGCCCGCGATCGCCTTGGTCTCGGCGGGCTTGTACTGGTTCTCGAACGCGAGCTGGGGCGTGTCCGTGTCGGGGGGCAGGCACACCCCGACCCTCACCCCGTGCGGCCACATCTCCGCGCGCAGGGCCTGGGTGAAGCCGACGATCGCGAACTTGCTCGCGGCGTACGCGGTGTACCCGTAGATCCCCATGATGCCGGCGAGGGACGAGACGTTGAGGACGTGACCGCTCTTCTTCGCGACGAGGTGGGGCAGCACCGCCTTCGACATGTGCACGGTGCCGAAGTAGTTCACATCCATCATCTGCCGGAACTCGCGGGTCGGCAGCTCGAGGAAGCGGCCGGGCATCACCACCCCCGCGTTGTTGACCAGCATGTCGATGCGATGATCGGCGGCGTGGCTCGCCACGACCCGCTCGACGTCCTCTTCGCGCGCGACGTCGAGCTCGAGGGTGTGGACCTTCACGGAGCGGATGCTCGCTTCGATCGAGGCCTTCGCCTCGTCGAGGAGGGGCCGGCGGCGCGCGACGAGCGTGACCTCCGCGCCGAACGAAGCCACCTTCTTTGCGAAGGCGAGGCCGATGCCGCTCGAGCCACCGGTGACGATGACGCCCTTGCCCGCGAAATAGTCTGCGACGCTCATGGGCCGTCGCTACCGCGGATCCGCGGAGCTGCAAACCCCCATCGCTCCGCGCTCCTTCAGACCGATGGGGCGGGGCTGCTGCTCGCGGCGACGACGGTGGAGGACGCCTTCGGCGCCTGCTCCTCGGCGGTGCCGACGAACGGCTTCCTCGTCCCGAGCAGGGCGTCGAAGAGGGGGAAGGTCACGCACCAGTTCGCGTCCTGGTCGGGCCCGAGGTGATGATCCACGTGCCAGGGCACCCAGCGTCGCGCCCAATCCGGATCGAGGTGAGCCTTGCGATGCACGAAGTAGTAGGCAGCGGAGGCCGCCCACGCTCCCGCCACGAAGCCCGGCGACCGACGGATGAGCGGCGTCGCCGCGAGGGCGCCCGCCATGACCCCCACCGCCTCTTTCATCTTCGCCGGCGAGGCGAAGAGCGACCCTTCGTAGAGCCGATCGTATCCGCCCGTCTTCCTCACGTTCTTGTGGTGGTCGTGCCAGTGGAAGGCCCAGAAGCTCTCTTTGTTGCGGCCCAGACCGTGAAGGACGTGCTTGTGGACGGCCCACTCGAGCGCGTTTTCTGCCACCACGCCGACGATGAATCCGAGCACCATGAGGAGGCCTCCTGAAAGTGACTAACAAGTCACCCTTTATCTGAGGCATGCTATCGAATGTGTCAAGTCGAAGTGTGACCAAGGAGTCACCTTTCGAGCCGCCGAAGAGCTCGACGGGGGGACGCGTGATCGCATTGGCAAGGAGCGCGGAAGGGATGGCGGCTACGGATGCGGAGCCGGCCCGCGTCGAGGGGCCGGTCGCGGGCAAGCGCGCCGAGAACCGGCGCATGCGAACCGAGGCGCTCCAGCGCGCGGCCCTCGCGCTGTTTCTCCAATACGGGGTGGAGGCGGTCACGATCGATCAGATCGTCGACGGCGCTCGCACCGCGAAGGGCTCCTTCTATCGCTACTTCCGTGACAAGACGGATCTCGTGGCCTCGCTCGTGGAGCCGGTGCGCGTCGACGTCCGCGCCGGCTTCAGCCGATGTGCGGAGGGGCTCCGCGCCGCTTCGCGAGGGGGCGACGTGGCCAAGCCCTACGAGGGCCTCGCTCAGGATCTGATCCGCGTCGTGCTCCAGTACCCGGACGTCGTCCGGCTCTATCTGCACGAGTCACGCGGCCCGAAGAACGGCGCCCGCGCTCCCATCGTCGAGCTCGCGGAGCAGGTCCTCGACGGCGCGACCGAGCTCTCCAACATCGCCCACGGGCTGGGCCTCGTGCGCGGGATGGTGGGGCGCCTCTCCGCCATCGTCGTGGTCGGCGCGGCCGAGCTCATCGTCGCGCGCCTGTTCGCGGGGGACGATGTGGGTCCGGTGCTCGAGATGCCGGGCGAGCTCGTGAGCCTCGTCCTCGACGGGGTCCGCGCGAAGGCCGCGCCCGCGCCGGTCGCGGTGGTGGCGCCCGCGCTCCCGCCCAAGAAGGAAGCGACGGTGGCGCGGACCGATTCGGCGCCGGAAGAGAGGCGCCGCCGGGGCGAGCGCGCCGCCGCGACGGGAAAGCGAGCGGCGAGCAAGAAGCCGGCGAAGCGGCGCTGAGAGGCGCGCGCCTTTCGTCGCCATCGCGCGATCAAACAAGCGCGGAACGGGCATGAGGCAGATGAGCTCTGGTAGCATCCCCAGGTCGCGGCATGCCTCACCTCACTCCGGAAGAAGCAGTAGCGGTCACCGAGCGCGGGTTCGCGCCGGGGACTCCGATTGGTGAGTACGAGGTCCAGTCGTTCCTCGGTGAAGGCGGGTTCGGGTCCGTCTACCGGGTGATTCACCCCGTCATCGGCAAGAGCGCCGCGATCAAGATCCTCAAGCGCGAGTACTCGACGAAGCCGGAGATCGTGGCCCGGTTCGTGTCGGAGGCGCGCGCCGTCAATCAGATCCGCCACAAGAACATCATCGATATCTTCGCCTTCGGAAAGCTCCCCGACGGTACCCAGTACTTCGTGATGGAGCTCCTCGAGGGGGAGCCCCTCTCCGAGCTGCTGGAGCGCGAGCGGCTCCCGATCGATCGGGCGTTGCCGATGCTGAAGCAGCTCGCGAAGGCCCTCGGGGCGGCCCACGCCGCCGGGATCACCCACCGCGACATCAAGCCCGAGAACGTGTTCGTCACCCACGACGACGAGGGAAAGATCGTCCCCAAGCTCCTCGACTTCGGGATCGCGAAGCTCGTCGTCGACAACCTCAGCCAACACAAGACGCGCTCCGGCATGCCCATGGGGACACCCCTCTACATGTCCCCCGAGCAGGTGCACGGAAAGGCCGTCGACGCTCGCTCCGACATCTACTCGTTCGGCGTGATGGTGTTCCAGATCCTGACCGGCCGTCTCCCGTTCGACGGGGACACGATGATGATGGTGATGATGAAGCAGGTGAACGAGCGGCCGCCGACGCCGAGCTCGGTCGACCCTTCATTGCCCGCTTCGGTGGATGGGCCCCTCCTCCGGATGCTCGAGAAGGATCCGGCCCTGAGGCCCTCGAGCGTGGTGGCCGCGGTGGACGAGCTCGCGAGATCCCTCGGCGACGTCGGGGTGGTCTCCGGCCCGGTCGTGAGCCCATCGGCTTCGGCGCAGCGGACGCCCGCGTCGACGGGAGCGAGCACGCCCATCCGCTTCTCGGCGCAGACGCCGGCGAAGAGTCCGAGCGAGCTCACCTTGGCGGCGCTCGGCGCGAGCGACACGCTGATCGCGTCCGAAGCCCCGAGCGGGCAGAGCTTCATCGAGTCGTCGCCGCCGAAGCGCGCCCGCTCCCGCGCGGGGTTCGTCGCGGTGGGGCTCGTCGCGTTCGCGGGCCTCGCCGCCTTCGGGTGGGTGGCCACTCGGAAGGCGCCGAGCGAAGGCGGAGCGGGCACCTCCCCGGCGACGACCCAGACCGCGACCGCGGGCGGAGCGGAGACCGTCGTCATCGCGCCCGCGCCCGACCATTCGGCCGATGGGTCGGCGCCCGGCGCGCGCGCGACCGAGAGCGGTAAGACCGACAGCGCGGTCACCGCGAGGGCATCGACGAGCGCGGTCGAGCGCGAGACCGTTCGGCTGAAGATCAAGGCGAACGTCGAGGGCGCAGAGGTCTGGCTCGAGAAGACGAAGCTCGGGCTCGTGGGCGAGGATCTCTCGCTCGCCCGAGGTGATCGAGAGCTCGTGCTGACGATCCGCAAGCCCGGCTATGCCCCGGCGACCCTCAAGGTGAAGCCGACGGGCGATCTCGCGGAGCCGGTGATCCTCCAGAAACAGGGCGGCGCCGCGCCCAAGGAGTACGGTCCGTTTTGAGAGGACGAACGAGGGCGTGGATGGCCGTGCTCGCCGCGCTGATCGCGGCATCGACGACGCAGTCGGCGAGCGCCCAACCGAAGCCGCCGCCGCCCACCGGACCGAGGCCGGCGCCCAAGCCGCCGCCCGCCACCCCTCCAACCCCACCCGCGCCCGCGCCTTCGACCCCGAACCCCGCCCCGAAGGGGAGCGCGGTGCCTCCCGCCCCGGCGAGCCCGACCCCGGACGCGGTCGCCAAGGCGAGGGCAGTCTTCGACGCGGGCGGGCGCGCCTACGAGCAGGGTGACTTCGACGCCGCGATTCAGGCCTTCGAGCAGGCCTACTCGATGAGCGGCCGGCCCAGCATCCTCTTCTCCCTCGCGCAGTCGCGCCGGAAGCGGTTCGCAGAGACGGGCAGCGCCTCCGATCGCGACGCCGCCATCGAGCTCTACCGCGCCTATCTCGATCAGGTGAAGACGGGAGGCCGCCGCGCCGACGCGCAGCGCGGGCTCGAGTCGCTCGGCGCGGGGAGCGTGACGGGGACGGCGACCAGCGCGAGCTCCACCCCGATCGCGCGGAGAACCCAGCTCGCGATCGACTCGGGGACGCCGGGCGCGATGATCTCGATCGACGGCGGGCCGGCCGCGCCTCCCCAAGTCATGGCCGAGGTCGCCCCCGGGCGGCACGTCGTTCGCGTGACCGCTCCCGGCTACGTCGATCGAGACTTCGTCACCCAGGCGGTGGAAGGCCAGATCATCCCGGAGACGTACGAGCTCGAAGAGCAGCCCGCACGGATCGAGGTAAAGCTCGCGAGCGGCGCCACCCTCTACGTCGACGGTCGTGACATGGGGCGCTCGACGGTCGTGCCGCTCGCGTCCGGGAGGCACTTCGTCTCGGTGACCCAGAACGGGCACCACGCCGAGGGCCGCTCGATCGATCTCACGCCGGGGGAGCGCGAGAACGTGTCTTTCTCCCTCCGGACCACCACCCAGCGAGACGCCTCCATCGGACTCATGATCGGGGGCGGGGTGGTCGTCGTCGGCGGCGGCGTGCTCCTGGGGCTCGCGTTCCTCAAGCAGAACGAGGCGGAGAACATCCAGGGGAAGCGTGACGAGAGCAGCATCACGCAGGAGGAGCTCGCCGACTTCAACCGCGCGTCGAACCAGCGCGACCTGTTTCGCGCCGGAGGGGTCGTCTTCGGGGGCGCAGGGGGCCTCGCGGTCGTGATCGGCGCCGCGATGTTTCTCTTCGATACCCCGCTCCCCAAGCAGGCGCCCCTCGACGCGCCTTCTTCACAGAAGCAACCCGCCACGCCGGTCAAGAAGCGCGAGCTCGAGATGGGAGCCATGTCGTTCGTCCCCTGGGCTGGCCCGACGGAGCGAGGCGGCGCGGCGTTCGGAGGCACATGGATCGGCACCTTCTGAAGGCTCCTCGTCGCATCGGCGCCGTCGCGGCCGCGACCCTGCTCGCCGGGGCGGCCGGTGTCGTGGGGGGCGCCTGCGCGGACCTCGACCAGATCGACGCTGGCTACTGCGGCAACCGGGTCGTCGAGGAGGGCGAGGACTGCGACGGCTCCACGAGCGAGAGCCCCTGCGGAGAGCGCGACTCGCAGCACGCGTGCCGCTTCGTGTGGACCGATGACCCGACGGTTTGTCCCGAAGGCTACGTCGCGAGCGCGGACCAGCGCTGCCGCAAGCCGTCCGGTGTCTTCCAGTTCGACGGAGCGATTCTCTCCCTGACCGGCTCGGATCCTCGCGTCGCGGACATCGACGGTGATGGCGTCCTCGAGGTCGCGGTTCGGGAGGTCAGCGACGGCATATCGCCCGCGCGCCTCGACATCTACTCGGTATCCAACGGCGCGACGCGCTTCGCCAGCTTCCCCGGGGTGGTCATGTCCGCGATCGCCGACTTGTCCGGTGATGGCGACGCCGACATCGCGGTCGGAGTCCAGGGCGACTTCTCGACCCAGAACGTCGAAGGGGCGGGGATCTCCGTCTTTCGAAGTCCGTCCCTCGATCTGAAGTTCTACGCGCGCGATTCGCTCGACGAGGACGTCCGCTTCATCATGTTGCCGAGCTGGCTCCGCTCGTCATTCGAAACGGCTGCGTTCGATCTGGACGAGGTGGCGGTCGTTCGTAAGCAAGGACAGGGCGTGTCCATCTGCTTCTTGGACACGCCGTGCGAGGCCCCCGTCGCGGGGCTCGATCCGGATATCCCGGTCGTGGCCGACTACGACGAAGCGCAGGCGATCCTCTCGGCTCCGGGCGGCACGCACGTGCTGCTCGCGCCGCGCGGGCTGCAGGACTCGGTGCTCCCGCCGGAGGTCCTGAGCATCGGGCTCGCCGGGGGCGCTCACCTCGTCACGGGCGCGAAGCTCGCCGACATCGACGGTGACGGCCTCGACGATCTCGTGGCGATCGGCTCGAAGGCCAACGTGGATGCGATCTACGTGCTTCCCGGCTCGAAGGCGCTTCCGAGCGCCGGCTACCTCACGTGGAAGGCGACCGATCAGCTGGAGCCATGGCTCGCGCTCGATTTCGGGCTCGACGCTCCGCGCTTCGAGACGGGACACCTCAACCACGACCCCATCGCCGATCTGATCGTGGGCTCTTCGATCCTGGTCTCCCATGGGAGCGCGCCCGAAGCCCCGTCCGGAGCGCCACCCTCCTGGCACGTCGCGTACGAGCAGCAGCCGCAGCTGACGCTCTGGAGCGTGGACGGGTTCGCGCTCGGGGATCTCAACGGGGACGGCCTCGACGACGTCATCGCGCAGACGAACAGCTTCGACGCGTTCATCGCGCCCACGGTGAGAGGAACCTTCGGCGGCGATCAGATGCCGCTCGTCGAGGTCGTGCTCCTCGAGCAGTCGACCATGACCCGCGCCGCGATCGCGGACTTCGACGGGGACGGCAGCGACGATCTCCTCGCCGCTCTGGCGCCACAGGGGGTCGACCCGAGCGCGCCGAGGAGCTGCGACACCGAAGACGAGCTCGTCGCGGTCTACGGCCGGGCCGGGGCGTTCCCCGAGGCGGCCACGAGCATCGGCGCGCTGCCCGCGGTCGTTCAGATCGCGGCGGGTCGGTTCACCCAGCCGCTCGACGGGTTCGGCGACTTCGCCGTCGCGGCCGCGTGCGGGGCGGGCTCGGAGCACGAGGTGAAGAACGCGGTCTTGGTCGGCAACTCGGATCGCCTCGTGAACACTCCGTTCACGTTCAACCCGGATGGCCAGCCGGGGGTGCTCGTGCCGTACTTCGTCGGGGCGGGCGACGTCGTGACCCTGGACGGTCATGACGAGAAGGGAGACGACGGCGCGCTCGTCCCCCACGACGATCTCGTGGTGATCGGATCGGAGGGCGCGCTCGCCTACGTGCTGCCGAGCTGGGGCGACGCCGAGCTCGACGCATCTCTCGCGATCCCCCTCGACATCCCCACCTCCGCCCTCGCGGGGGACCTTCAAGTCGACGCGAGCTTCCACATGGTCGGCCTCCTCGCCACGTCGCTCGACGACCTCGACTTCGTCGCCCGCTTCACTGCGGTCGCCGTCCCCGACGAGGGGGACGCTCAATCGTTCGCGACGCTGGAGCTGCCGTCGCTCGAGCTGGATCCGAACGCCCTCGGCTACGCCGGGACCACGGCGCGGCTCCTCTCCGGCGATCTCGATGGCGACGGCGACACGGACTACGTCGCCGTCTACGGGTTCCTCGATCAACCCTCGTTCTTCGGGGGCAAGCCGGAGGACGCGGGGAGCTCGGCCGGGGGAGCGACCCGCTACGGCGCGACCGCGTTCGCGGTCATGCTGCAAGGAGAAGGCGGGTTCAGCCTCCTCGAGATCGCGGCGCTGCCCGAGGGGGACGCGGCGGTCGGCGTCGCCAAGCTCGGGGGGGCGGTGCTGCTGGTGAGCCAGCAGGGCCTGCATCGCATCGACGTCGCCTCGGGGACGCTCGTCGATGTCCCTCTCTCGGGGGCGTGGCCGGCGATCGCCAGCGACGCCGCGGTCGGCGATTTCAACGGCGACGGCCTGGAAGACGTCCTCGTCCTCGACGGACAGAGCGCGTACCTGCTCGATCAGCTCCCGGAGAACCCCTGAGGAGGCGCGCCTCTGCTACGGAAATAGAAGCGCGTCGACGCCCCGGTGAACGGCGATGGTGACGTCCTTGGGATCGTGCTCGCCGAGGTACTTGCGGGTCGCCGGGTCGACCTCGATGTCGCCGGGGGGCAGCTCGAACAGCACGACGAGGGAGTAGCGACCGGGGGCGGGGGCGCTCGTGACGAAGCCCGCACCCCCGAGCATCATCGAGAAGAGGGTGGCGGTCCCGACCCTCCCGTCGCGCACGTCGAAGTTGCTCTCCTGGAGGGCAGGGGTGCCGCGGAGGCGCGTGACGATGGAGTGCGTGCACGGACCCTCGCAGACGAACACCCGAAACGCGACGAAGCCGTGGCTCGCCACGAGATCGCGCTCGAAGACGACGGTCCCGTCCATGACCCCTCGGGGGGTGGCGAAGGCTCGTGCCGCGAGCGGCTCGGGGAAGCCGGCGAGCTTCTGGACGAGCTCGCCCGTGATCGCGTCGGCGGAGGGGGCCCCCGCGGGCGGGGCGGCGGAGGCAGCGGCGCTCGGGGCGGCGCTCGAGGCCGGGCTCGATGCGTCCTTGGGGCCGGAGCCGCTCGGCGCCGACCCGGTGTCGGCGCCCGCGCCGCGGTCACACCCCGGCGACGATGCGACCAGCGCAACAACAGCCAGACGCGCGACCGAGCTCCTCATGGGGCCTTTCTAGAGCACCGAACATTGAAAGCCGAGTGAAGTCGGGGGAGTTTGCGGCTGAGGCGCGCGCCCGAGGAGTGAGCACCGCAAGACTACTCCTCGTAATTGAGGAGCGGAGCGACGAGGCCGTGTGGATCGGGCGCGAAATCGCGCGAATGCGCCGGTTTTCAACATCATCGGTGCTCTAGCAGGCTGCTGAAGAGTCGGCGTCATGCTCGCGGCACCAGAGTGGCTGCCAATTCACCCCCCCGGCCCCCCTCGCCGTGCGAGGGGGGAGATCCGTCGGAGGACAGGACGATGCGGATTCTTTCGAGCACGCTTTCCCGTTTGAAGCAGGGCTTCGTCGTTGGTGAAGCGCAGGACGAGGATGCCACGCCTTCGGAAGAAGGTGTCGCGAAGTCGATCGCGTCGCGGGCGGCCGTCATGAGACGGGCCATCGATCTCGACGGTGAGCTTGGCCCGAGAGCGCTGACGCCCCCCTCGCTACGCGAGAGGGGCTGGGGGGTGAAAGAGCAGCAACTGCCCACCCAGTGGCCCGACGACCGCCCTTTTCAGCACACTGCCAGTGGATGCGCCTCTCGTCGCCCGCGGGTGTCCGAAAGAATGGTGCTCGCCCGTCCCTCCGCGCGCGCTCGACTCCCGCGAGATGGTCGGGGGTTTTCGTGGCGCGTCGGCGGTGTCCGTTCTAACGAGCTTCTCGACCCACGATGCCTGTCCCCTCTTCCCCGACGCTCGCCGCGCCCGAGATCCCCGTGCGCTTCCCCGAAGAGCTGCCGATCTCCGCGTGCATCCGCGACATCGCGGCCAAGGTGCAGGAGCATCGGGTCGTCATCGTGGCTGGGGAGACGGGCAGCGGGAAGACGACCCAGCTCCCCAAGATGTGCCTCGCGATGGGGCGCGGTCTCTCGGCGCGAATCGCGGTGACCCAACCGCGGCGCATCGCCGCGACGAGCGTGGCGGGTCGGGTCGCGAGCGAGCTCGGGGTGCAGCTCGGCCGCGAGGTCGGCTACCAGATCCGCTTCAACGATCGAACGACGCGAGCGACCTACGTCTCGTTCATGACAGACGGGATCTTGCTGTCCCAGCTCAAGAGCGATCCGGACCTGCGCGGCTACGACACCATCGTCATCGACGAGGCGCACGAGCGCAGCCTCAACATCGATCTGCTGCTCGGCTACGCGGCGCGGCTGGTCGAGCGCCGCGCGGATCTGCGCGTGATCGTCAGCTCCGCGACCCTCGAGACGGAGAGGTTCTCCGCCTTCTTCGGCGGCGCCCCCGTCGTCCGCGTCTCGGGGCGGACGTATCCCGTCGAGGTCGTGTATCGCCCTCCCACCGTCGACGAGGAGGGCGATCTCGCGGAGGCGATCGCGAACACGGTGGAGGAGATCACCGCCATCGATCCGCGGGGCGACATCCTCGTCTTCTTGCCGGGAGAGCGCGAGATCATGGAGGCCCACCGCGCGCTTTCGGACCACGCCCTGCCGCACACGACCCTCTTGCCCCTCTTCGGGCGGCTCTCCCAAGCCGACCAGGCGAAGGTGTTTCAGCCCATCCCCGGCCGCCGCGTCATCCTCGCCACGAACGTCGCGGAGACCTCGCTGACGATCCCGGGCGTCGTCTACGTGATCGACGCCGGTCTCGCCCGGGTGAACCGCTACAACCCTCGGACGGGCGTGACCCAGCTCCTCGTCGAGCCCATCTCGCGCGCGAGCGCGGACCAGCGAAAGGGGAGGGCGGGGCGGACCCAAGGCGGCGTCTGCTTTCGTCTCTACGAAGAGAAGGACTACGAGGCGCGCGCCGCGTTCACCGACCCGGAGCTGCTCCGCGTCGGTCTCGCCGGTGCGATCCTCCACATGAAGGCCTTGGGCCTCGGCGATCTTTCGACGTTCCCGTTCATGGACCCTCCGAGCAAGCGGGCGGTGGACGAGGGGTATCGGGTGCTCGACGAGGTGGGGGCCCTCGACGACGACGGCGAGCTGACGGAGGTGGGGCGGCGCCTCGCGAAGCTGCCGGTCGATCCGCGGGTGGGTCGCATGGTGCTCGCGGCCGAGGCGGAGGGCTGCCTCGCGGAGGTGCTCGTCGTCGCGGCCGTCCTCGGTCTCCAGGACCCGCGAGAGCGCCCCCCGTCGGACGTGCGCAGAGCGGACGACGCGCACCGGCGATACCGCGACGAGTCGAGCGACTTCCTCACCCTGCTGAGGCTCTATCGGAGCTTCGAATCGGAGATCGCCCCCAAGTCCCAGGCCCAGCAGCGAAAGCTCTGCCGCGATCGATACCTCTCGTACGTGCGGATGCGAGAGTGGACCGACGTGCACGAGCAGCTGCTCGGCATCGTCCGGGAGATGGGGCTCGATCCTCGTCCTCGCGGCGCGAAGGCAGATTCGATCCACCGCGCGATCATGGCGGGCCTCTTGAGCCGGGTGGGCATGTGGAACGCCGAGCATCGGGTCTACGTCGGGGCGAGGCAGACGCGGTTCGTGCTCCACCCGTCCTCCACCCTCGCGAAGCGGCCCCCGCCTTGGGTCGTCGCGGCCGAGATCGTGGAGACCTCGCAGCTGTTCGCGCGGACGGCGGCCAAGATCGAGCCCGACTGGCTCGAGCCGATCGCGGGCCGGCTCGCGAAGAAGACGTACGGCGAGGCGCACTTCTCGGAGAAGGGCGGGCGCGCCATGATCCGCGAGCACGTCACCCTCTACGGTCTGCCGGTGTCGAAGGATCGGCAGGTGCCGCTCGCGCCGATCGATCCGCGGGCCGCGCGGGAGCTGTTCATCCTGCACGCCCTCGTGCGGGGAGAGCTGCGGCGCGAGGGGCCCATCCCCGCTTACGTGGCCCACAACGAGGCGGTGTTCGAGAAGGCCCGCGCGCTGCGTGATCGAGCGCGCAAGAGCGAGGTGCTCGCCAGCGACGAGGTGGTCACCGCGTTCTTCGCGGCGCGGGTGCCGGCCCAGGTCGTGGACCGAGCGAGCTTCGAGCGCTTCCGCGCCGAGCGCGAGCGCGACGACCCGCGGGCGCTGTTCCTCTCTCTCTCCGACGTGCTCGGCCCCGAGGCGGAAGAGCTCCGCGCCGATCGCTATCCAGACTCCATCCGCATCGAGGGATGCGACGTGCCCCTGACCTATCGCTTCGACCCGAGCGAAGACGACGACGGGGCGACCGCGACCGTCCCGCTCGCCCTCGTCCCCGCGCTGGACGCGGCCCTCTTCGACTGGACGATCCCCGCCTGGCTTCCCGAGAAGATCCGCTGGCTCTTGCTTGAGCTGCCGCGCAGGGCTCGCAAGGAGATCGCGGCCGAGGCCTCGGTGGGGGAGCTCGCCGCGCTCATCGCTGGCTCGCTCACCCCGTTCGCGACGCCGTTCGCGCCTGCCGTTTGCCGCGCCCTCTTCGAGCTCACGGGGGTGACCGTGCAACCTCACGAGCTGGAGCTCCGGAGCCTCCCGCCGCACTTCTCGATCAACGTGCGCGTGGCGGCGGGAGAGAAGATCATCGCCGAGGGCCGCGACGTGGGGGCGCTGCTGGAGCGGACAAGGGGGCGCGCCCTCGACGCGTGGGCCGAGCGCGGCGAGGACCGATGGGAGCGGCGCGGGGTCACGAGCTTCGGGGATCCGCTCCCCGACTTCATCGAGGTCGAGGTCGCAGGCGCGCGGGTTCGCGGGTACCCCGCGCTCGCGGAGAGGGATGGACGCGTCGACCGCGTGCTCCTTCCTTCGCGGTCGGCGGCGCGAAGAGAGCATCGCGCGGGGGTGCGGGCGCTCGCGCTCGCCGCCCTCGGGACGAGCGCGGCGAAGCTCGAGGAGAAGCTCCCTTCCCGCATCGCCTCGAGCGCGCTCGGCGATCTGCGGTCGCCGCGGAGGGTGCTCGCGGCGCGCGCCACCGACGAGGTGCTCGGCCTCGCGGCCGACGACGCCCTCCCCAAGGACGCCACCGATCTGCAGCAGCGCGTCGAGCGAGCGCGCAAGCGGCTGCCGGTCGCGCTCGAGGAGCTCGGGGCGGCGGCGAGCGCGATCGCGGTCGAGCTCGACGCCGTCCGCGCTTCACTCCGCGCGCTCCGCGGGAGCGCCGGCGTGCCGCGCGAGGCGATCGCTGATATCGAGTCCCAGCTCGCGACCCTCGTGACGTTGGACCTCTTGGCGTCGGCACCCCGCGACCGTCTCGCTCAGATCCCGCGATATCTCCGCGCGATCCACGTGCGCCTGTCGCGGATCCCGCTCGGACCGCAGAAGGACCGGGCGAAGGCCCAGAGCGTGGTCCCGTTCTTCACGGCGTGGCTCGCGGAGCGCGAGCGACACGCGGCGCGGGGGGAACGGAGCGAGGCGCTGGAGGCGTTCCGGTGGCTGATCGAGGAGCAGCGCGTGGCCGTGTTCGCGTCCGAGCTGAAGACGCCAGTGCCCGTCTCGGAGAAGCGCTTGAAGGAAGCGTGGGCGGCGATGACGGGAAGCGAACCGTGAACGGCGATCACCAATCGCCGGAGCCGTCGTCGGAGGAGCCGTCGTCGTACGAGCCGTCATCGTACGAGCCGTCATCGTAGGAGCCGTCGTCGGAGGAGCCGTCGTCGTAGGAGCCGTCGTCGTCCCAGTCGTCGTCGTCCCAGTCGTCGTCGTCCCAGTCGTCGCCGTCCCAATCATCGTAGGAGCCGTCGTCGTAGGAGCCGTCGTCGTAGGAGCCGCCCTCGACGGAGTCCCAATAGCCGCCTTCGTCGTAGCCGCCGCCCGCGTCGTAGCAGCCGAGGCGGTCGCAATCGCCGCCCGACGTGACGGCGGTGGGCGCGCCGCGCTCCAGGTGGAGCGTCAGCCGCTGGATCGCCCCGAAGCGCTCCAGCACGATCGGATAGCCTTGGAAGTTGCGCGGCGTGGGCAGGACCGTCGTGGCCCCGAGGAGGAAGGGGGCCGCGCTCTCGCTCTCGCACACGCCGAGCACCTCGACCTGCAGGCCGGCGCCGAGGGTCGACGCGCGCCCGGCGAGGATCGCCTCGTCCCAGGCGGGCGCGGCCGAGGAGGGAGCGAGCGACGTGCGGGCTTCGGCGTGGGGCCCGCGGACGGTGACGAAGACGCGAGGGCTCCTCTCGTCGCCGCAAGCAGCGCGCGGATCCACGTCGGCAGACACGAGGGTCGCGCGCTCGACGACGACCGCGTACGAAGGGGACCGGCTGCACCCGGTGCCGAGCGCGGCCAGAGCGAGCGTGGCCGCGAGGGGGCGGCCGAGTCGGCGAAGCATGGGCTCACGATAGACGACGACCTCCGGCGCGCCCCCTCCGAGCACGAGTCGCGCGCCGTGGCACGATGCCGCGATCGGAAAGCGGACGCGGGGACGGCCGCGTAGTACGGTGCTCGCGTGCGCGAGGGTGCTCGCATCGTCGCCGTCGGCGATCTGAACGGCGCGGATGACGCGCTCGAGGCGATCCTGCGCGGCACTCGCCTCGTCGACGCGCGCGGCCGGTGGATCGGCGGCTCGTCCGAGCTCATCCAGATGGGCGACATCTTCAACCGCGGGCCCGGCGCGCGGCGCGCTTTCGAGCGTCTGCTCAAGCTGCGGCAAGAGGCGGCCCGCGCGGGGGGCCGCGTGACCGTGCTGCTCGGCAACCACGAGGTCATGATGGTCCTCCGCAACGAGGCGTACGCGACCGCGGAGGAGTACCTCTCCTTCGCGACGCCAGCCGAGCGCAAGGCGTGGCCCGCCCGCGTCAACCGCGCCGTGCTCCGCATCCTCAACGACCACGGCCCGCGCGGCCCCATCCTTCCGATCGGTCCGCGCATCGAGGCTTGGAAGATCACGAACGCGCCCGGCCGCGCGGCGATGCGAAGAGAGCTCGGGGCGAAGGGACGGCTCGGCAAGATCATCCGGACGCTGCCGATCGCCCACGTCGCGGGGGGCGCCGTCTTCGTCCACGCCGGCCTCTTGCCGGGCTGGGCCCTCGGCGGCGTCGAGATCCTGAACTTGATGGGCCGCGACGCTTGGCGGACGGCGCGCTTCTACGGCTCCCTCCCGCGCACGCACCTCTTTCGAAACGGCGCCGGTCCGCTCTGGAACCGGAGCATCGCGGAGGGGAACGACGCGCGCGCGCTCCAGCAGACGCTGGACATGCTCGGGGTGCGGCGGATGGTCGTCGGGCACACCCAGACCGAGCACCTCGGGGGAGACAAGGGCCGCGTCCTGCTGCGCCAGAAGGACCGCCTGGTCTGCGTCGACGTCGGGCTGCGCGCCGGCGACGTCTCCTCGCACGCCGCCCTCGTCTTGCAGGGAGCGAGCGGATGGCAGTGGCGCGAGGGGGGCCTCACCCCGCTCTTTCGAGGCTGACGATCACCGGTAGTGGAGAGCGTCGCTGACGAAGATGCTCCCGCCGGTCGGGGCCTCGACGGTGATCCGGCGCGCGCCCTCTCGATATGAGGAGCCCGCCTCCGACGCGCGGTCGACGTTGGCGATGCCGACCACGCTCACCGTCTCGCCCTCCTCGATCGCGCCCTCCACGTACCGAAGTCGCCGCGCCGCCTGGAGGTGGCGAAGCCCGTCTTGACCCGTCGAGTACAGGAACTGCTCGAGCTCGAACCTCCGCTCCGCGTCGAGATCGGAGGCGTTCCAGCGGTGGTCCAGCACCACGTCGACGAGCGCTCGCGATGCATCGACGAGGGCTCGCCCCGACTCGTCCATGAGGTAGAACGGCTGCGACTTGGACGCGACAAGGGTGCGACGGAACGCTCCCGATCGGGTCGGCAGCTCGACCCCGGCCTCGTAGTGAGCGCACGCGCGACCCGAGAGCGGAGCGACGAGCGGCTCGCCCGCGTACTCGACCTTGCCTTCGAGCCGAACCAGCCCGGAGGTGGTCTCGCGAACGAAGGCGCGCCGCGTCCGGCGGGCGGCGGCCCGGGCCCGGCCGCGGGGGGTCATGCGCTCGACGAGCGCGCCTCCCGTCGTCGCGCCCATCGTCGCGACCGCTACCGACATCAGCCAGAACGCGATCGACGACACGGCAAGAGCGTAGTTGAGAAGCGCGGCCCGGGCCAGCCGGGGGGACGCCCGGAATTGTCGCGCGGGATGGGATGGGACAGACTCGGGCCCATGCAGCGCCTTCTTCGGCTCGGCGGGACGATGTTGATCGCGGGAGCCACGCTCGCCGCGTGCGGCGACAGCAGCGAGGCGGGTGGGGGAGGGGCTGGCGGCGTCGGCGGCACAGCCTCGGAGGGGGGCAGCGGCGGCGCCGGCGGCGTGCCGGCGGAGATCGAGGCGTGCGACGGGGCCACGACGCGTGGGAGCCCCCTCGACACGTCGTTGCCCGGCGCGTACCCAGTCGGGGCGCGCACGGTGCAGATCGGAGCTCTCACCGCGGAGGTCTTCTACCCCGCGACCGCGGTCCCCGACGGCGCCGCCAAGAAGACCTACGATCTGCGGACGTGGCTGCCCGACTCGGAGAAGTCGAAGATCTCCGATGACAAGGCCCCGATCCAGACGTGCGAGTGCTACGACGACCTCGAGCTCGACGGCGCCCACGGGCCCTATCCAATCGTGTTCTTCGTCCACGGGACGGCCGGCTATCGCGCCCAGTCGCTCGAGATCGTCGAGCACTGGGCGAGCCGCGGGATGGTCGTGATCGCCGCCGATCATCCTGGGCTCTATCTCGGGGATCTGATCCGAAGCATCTGCGGCCAAGACGCCCCCACCGCGGACGTGCCAGCCGACCTCGCCGCGCTGGTCTCTGCGGTCCAAGCTCCCGCCGGTGACATCGCGTTCCTGGCCGGGCACGTCGACGCGACGCGGATCGGGATGACCGGTCACAGCGCGGGTGGCGCGGCGGTGTCAGGGGAAGGGGACGCGGCGCAGGTCATCATCCCGATGGCGGCGGGGGGCGCGGAGGCAGGCTCCTCCCTCGTTTCGACCCTCGTGCTCGGCGCCGTCGAGGACACCGTGGTCTCGTACGCGAGCACGCAGGAGGGGTACGCCGACACGCCCCCCAAGAAGCGCTTCGCCGGGATCAGCCCGGGCGGGCACCTCGTCTTCTCGAGCCTGTGCTCGATCACGAACGCGGACGGGGAAGACATCGTGACGGTGGGGCAAGACGCAGACGTGTGCGGCCTCTCCCTCGCGGGGGCGCTCTTCGACTGCTCGCCGGACTACGTGACCGCGGAGCGGGGGACGCGCATCGTGAACGACGTGACCACGGCCGTGCTGGAGGAGACCCTGCTCTGCCAGGATCGGTCGGCGTGGATCTCGACGCTGCCGGAGCGCTTCCCGGAGATCAAAGACTTCGACGAGACCCTCGAGTAGCGCTGCGCGGTCAGGTCAGGTCGGGTCGCCGCCGCCGGACGCACCTCGCACGATGCTGATGGTGATCTCGTCGTGCGAGATCATGGAGGAGTCCTCCTCCGCCATGGGCGGGTGAGGGGTGCGCTCCGAGGGGATCATCGAGAGGGCGAGGGCCGACATGTCCATCTCGAGCGTCGGCTGCTGCTCGAGGGGCGGCGCCGAGACCATCTCGACCTCGAGGGTGGGCCGCTTCTGCTCGATGATCGTGATCTCGCTGTCCATGTCGGAGAACAGCCGGGCGGGCCCTCGCTCCGTGCTCCTGCTGCGCTCGCGCGTTCGCTGCTCGCGCTCGTAGAGGAGGCAGACCTCGCCCGCCGACTCGATCTCGAAGGAGCGCGAGAGCCGCGCCGCGATGTCCGGGGTGACGGCGATGGTGCCGGTGCGGATGCGTGACAGGAGCGCGTCCGCCGCCTCGAGGCCCCGCGCCCCGGAGCCTCCGCGCGTCACCACGAAGCGCGCGAGCGGCTGCAGAGATTGGAGGAGGAGCGCGACCCGCCCCGTCCGGACGAGCGGATCTTCTCCGGCCGCGGCGCGCGGCTCGACCTCGAACACGAGGGTGCCGTCGGAGAGACGGTCGAGGCGGGCTCCGTGCTGGTCGAGGATGCGCTGGACGGAGTCGAGCTCGGCCTCGCCGGCGAGGGTGGACGCCGCGTTGACGGGGCTGCGCGAGACAATCACGCCCACCTCTCGGATGCGGCTGCGCAGCGTGCCCGGCTCGTCCCCGAGCGCGCCCCCGCTCGGCGGTGCCTCGAGGCGGGCGAGGGCGTCGCGCGGCGTGGGTCGCTCGGCCGGATCCTTCGCGAGCATCTCCACCGTGAGCGCTACGATCTCCGAAGGGAGGGACTCGTCGATGGGGCCGAGCGGATCCGGATCTTCGTAGAGGATCCGGAGCGAAGCTCCGACCACGCTGCGGGAAGCGAACGCTCGCCGCCCCGTGATCACGCGATAGAGCGTGCACCCGAGCGCGAACATGTCTCCCGCGGGCGTGGGCGCCTCCTGAGAGCGAATGCGCTCCGGCGGGACGCAGCTCGCGGCCTCGAGGGCGAGGGCGGGCAGCGAGCTCTCCGAGGCGGCCATCGCGGCCGGCACGAGCTCGACGTCGACGAGGGCGGTCGCGGCCGCGAAGCGGAGCGGCAACAGCACGGCCGCGGCGGACAGCCCGCCGTGAGCGATGCCGAGGGCGTGCAAGTGACCGAGCGCCTGGAGGAGGCGCGACGCGAGCCGAAACACGTCGTGCACCGGGAGCCTCGTCCGGATCGTGTCCGACGCGCTCGCGTTCGACGCCGTCTCTCGGGCCTCGTGACCGCCGGGGCCATCGGGCAAGAGCTCGGCGAGGCTCGGCCCGTTCGGGACCTCGAGGACGGCGTAGCGCGCGTTCCCGGGGAGGGCGCCCCAGCCGAGGAGGCGCTCGAGGGCGGGATGAGGGTGCGCGGCGAGGACGGCGCAGGTCGCCTCGAAGCGGCCGATCCCGCTCGTCGAGAGGCTGCGGTGGACGCGAACGACGCGCGCGGAGGAGTCGCGGACGTCGACCGCTTGATACACCTCGTGGGCCGCGCTTCGAGCGACGCAGCGCTCGACGAAGTACGTCCCATCGATGAGGTCGCCGCGCTCCATCCGCGCTCATGGTGCAGGATGCGGACGAGGCCGTGCGGATCGGTCGAGAAATCGCGCGAATGCGCCGGCTTTCAACGTGATCGGTGCCTTCAGCCGAGTGTGGCGCGATGGCCCAAGGGAGGCGCGCCCGGGGCGATCGAGAGGCGCGTGCGCCCGTCGAGGGCGAGCGCGATGCTGCGCGCCGCCTTCCTCCCTTCCGCGATCGCCCACACGATCAAGGAAGCGCCCCGGCGAGCGTCGCCGAAGGCGAACACCCCTACGCGCGAAGTGCGGCCCTGGTCGTCGGCCAGGATGCGACCGGCGTCGTCGACGGCGAGGCCGAGCTCTCGCGCGAGCTTGCCGCCAGCGCGGTCGAGGCCGGGGCCCAAGAAGCCGATCGACACGAGGACGAGCTCTGCCTCGACGACCTCTTCCGGTCCGACCTGCGTGAACCCTCGCCCCGTCCAGCGAGCCTCTCGCGCGATCAACCGGCGCACCCGCCCTTCGTCTCCTTCGAGCCGCGTCGTCGCGGTGGCGAACGTACGCGAGCCGCCCTCCTCGTGGGCGGGAGAAGTCCGGAAGACGAGCGGCCACGCCGGCCACGGGTTGTCGTCGCCCCGAACCTCCGGCGGCCGGGGCGCGATCTCGAGCTGCAAGATCTCCTTCGCCCCTTGTCGGATGGCGGTGCCAAGGCAGTCCGCGCCCGTGTCTCCGCCCCCCAGGATGACGACCCGCTTGTCGCGCGCGTCGATCCGAGCCGCGGCCTCGATGAAGTCGCCCGCGATCACGCGGTTCTGCTGCTCGAGGTAGTCCATCGCGAGGTGGACGCCGCCCAGCGCCGCGCCCTCCACGTCGAGGGCACGCGCGACGGGAGCGCCCAGGGCGAGACCGATCGCGTCGAAGTCGCGCTCGAGCTCTTCGGCGCCGAGGGAAGCCCCGACCTCGACGCCGCACTCGAATCGAACCCCCTCGGCGCGGAGCTGATCGAGCCGGCGATCGAGGACCGCGCGCTCCATCTTGAAGTCGGGGATGCCGTAGCGGAGCAGCCCGCCCGGTCGATCCGCGCGCTCGAATACGACGACCTCGTGTCCTTCGCGGCGCAGCTCTTGGGCGCACGCGAGCCCGGCCGGCCCCGAGCCGACGATCGCCACGCGCTTGCCGGTGGATCGAGAAGGAGGCCGCGGCACGATCGGATCCCGGCGCGAGATCGCGGCCTCGATCGCCTTGATCGTCACCGCCGCTTCCTTCGCGGGGGTGCCGTGGAGGGCGAGGACGCACGATGCCTCGCACGGCGCCGGGCACAGACGGCCGGTGAAATCAGGGAAGTTGTTCGTCTCGTGGAGCCGCTCGACGGCGGCCTCGAAGCGTCCCTTGTAGACGAGGTCGTTCCACTCCGGGATGAGGTTCCCGAGCGGGCAGCCGGCGTGGCAGAAGGGCACCCCGCAGTCCATGCAACGAGACGCCTGGGCGGTGAGCGCCCCCGCCTCGAGCGGCAGCTCGACCTCGGCGAAGTCGTGCACGCGCTCGCTCACGGCGCGCTTCGGCGCCGACGTCCGACCGATCTCCAGGAAGCCGCGAGGGTTGCCCATGATCACTCCGCCGCGACGAGGCCGGGCTTCGTCGTCTGCTCCGCCGCGGCCGCGGCGGCGCGCTCTTTCTCGATGCGCTCGTAGTCGGAGGGGACGACCTTCACGAAGCGCGCGATCGTCTCGGTGAACGAGGCGAGGAGCCGCTTCGCGTGGGCGCTCCCGGTGAGGGCCACGTGCTGCTCGAGCATGGCGCGGATCCAAGCCGCGTCGTGCGCGTCGACGGCGCGCAGCGCGACGAGCTCCCGGTTGTAGCGATCGACGAGCGCCCCCCGATCGTCGAGGACGAAGGCGAGCCCGCCGCTCATCCCGGCCGCGAAGTTCTTCCCCGGGGTGCCGAGCACGATCACGCGACCTCCCGTCATGTACTCGCAGCCGTGATCGCCGCAGCCCTCGACGACGGCGACCGCGCCGCTGTTCCGGACCGCGAAGCGCTCCCCGGCGAGGCCGTTGAAGAAGGCCTCCCCGCGGGTCGCCCCGTAGAGGGCGACGTTGCCGGCGATGACGTTCTTCTCGGCGACGAACCTCGCGGCGGGGGAGGGCTTCACGACGATACGACCGCCGGAGAGGCCCTTGCCCACGTAGTCGTTCGCGTCGCCCTCGCAGACGAGGGTGATGCCGGGGGGCAGGAAGGCGCCGAGGCTCTGCCCCGCGGAGCCCTCGAGCTCGAGCCGGATCGTGTCGTCGGGGAGGCCCTTCGCGCCGTAGCGGCGGGTGACCTCCGAGCCGAGGCGCGTCCCGATGGCGCGGTCGCCGTTCGTTACGGTGAGGCGCGCGCGGACAGGCTCGCCCGCTTCGAGGGCGGGGACGCACGCCGCCGCGATGCGGTCGACGAGGGGGGCGCTCCGCACCGAGGGAGGGGCGCTCGTCGGACGAGCGCGGTCGAGCTGGCTGCGGATCGGCAACGAGGCGCCGAGGTGGTCGGACGAGAGGATCGCGGAGAGATCGACCTTGCTCGCGCGCTCGTCGAGCCCCTCCGCGACCTCCAGCAGATCGACGCGCCCCACCATCTCCTCGAAGCGGCGAAAGCCCAGAGAGGCCATCGTCTCGCGCACACCCTCGGCGATGAACTCGAAGAACCGGACGACGTGCTCCGCCTTCCCTTGGAAGCGCTCTCGGAGGGCGGGGCTCTGGGTCGCGATGCCGACGGGGCACGTGTCGAGGTGACAGACCCGCATCATCACGCAGCCCATCACCACGAGCGGCGCGGTGGCGAAGCCGAACTCCTCCGCTCCGAGCAGGGCCCCGATCACGACGTCGCGCGCCGTCTTCATCTGCCCGTCGACCTGGAGGACGACCCGATCGCGCAGGCCGTTCTTCACGAGGACTTGCTGCGCCTCCGCGAGGCCGAGCTCCCAGGGGGCGCCCGCGTGGGCGATGGAGGTGAGGGGGCTCGCCCCCGTGCCGCCGTCGTGTCCGGAGACGAGGACGACGTCGGCCTTGGCCTTCACGACCCCGGCCGCGACGGTGCCCACGCCGACCTCGGCGACGAGCTTCACGCTGATGCGGGCGCGCGGGTTGGCGGCCCGGAGATCGAAGATGAGCTCCGCGAGATCTTCGATGGAGTAGATGTCGTGGTGGGGAGGCGGGCTGATGAGGCCCACCCCCGCCGTCGCGTGGCGAACGGCGGCGATCCAGGGGTACACCTTCGCCCCGGGGAGCTGGCCGCCTTCCCCCGGCTTCGCCCCCTGGGCCATCTTGATCTGGATCTCGTCCGCGTCGACGAGGTACTCGCTCGTCACTCCGAAGCGCGCGCTCGCGACCTGCTTGATCGCGCTGCGGCGGCTGTCTCCGTTCTCGTCGCGGACGAAGCGGCGCGGATCCTCTCCGCCCTCGCCGCTGTTGGATTTGCCGCCGATGCGGTTCATCGCGATGGCGAGGGTCTCGTGGGCCTCTGCGCTGATCGAGCCGAAGCTCATCGCGCCGGTCGCGAAGCGACGGAGGATCCCCTCGATCGGCTCCACCTCCTCGAGCGGCACCGGCGCGGCCACGGTCTTGAACCGGAGCAGGCTCCGCAGGGTCGCGTGGCGATCCCGCTGGTCGTCGACGGCGCGGCTGTACGCGTCGAAGATCTCGCGACGCTTCGTCCTCGTCGCGTGCTGCAGGTGCTGGATGGTGACCGGGTTGAAGAGGTGGAGCTCCCCTTCGACGCGGAACTGGTACTGCCCGGCGACGGGGAGGCTCACCCGGCCCGCCCCCGACCCGGCGGCGCCGTAGGCGAGGCGGTGATGGGTGAGCGCGTCGGAGGCGATCTCGCGCACGCCGATCCCGCCCACGCGGGAAGGGGTGAGGGTGAAGTACCGCTCCACGAGCTCCTTGGAGAGGCCGACCGCCTCGAAGATCTGCGCGCCGCGATAGCTCGCGATCGTGCTGATCCCCATCTTGCTCATGACCTTCACCACGCCCTTCTCGATCGCGGCCAGGTAGCGCTTCTCGAGATCGGCCGGGGTGAGCTCGTCGGGGGCGAGCCCGCGCTCGGCGAGGGTCGAGAGGGCGTCGAGGACGAGGTAGGGGTTCACCGCGCTGGCGCCGTAGCCCACGAGGAGCGCGGCCTGGTGGACCTCGCGCACCCAGCCCGTCTCGACGATCAGCGTCACCCGCGTCCGCTCGCGCTCGCGAACGAGGTGGTTGTGCAGGCCCGCCACCGCGAGCAGGGCGGGGATGGGGGCGCGCTCGGGGCCGACCCCGCGATCCGAGAGGACGAGCACCTTCGATCCGTTTTGGATCGCGTTGTCGGCCTTGGCGAAGAGCGAGACGAGGGCGGGCTCGAGGCCCTCGTCGCCTTCCCCGACCGGGAACGTCATGTCCAGCACGGTGACCGCGAACGGGCTCTCCCCCGCGACCTTCCCGAAGTGGGCGATGCGCTTGAAGCGGCCCATCTGCTCGTTGTCGAAGAACGGCGTGTCGCAGAGGACGAGCCGCGCGCTCTCGGGCTTCGGCGCGAGGAGGTTGTCCTCCGGCCCGATCGCGGTGGAGAGGCTCGTCACGAGCTTCTCCCGGATCGCGTCGAGGGGTGGGTTCGTCACCTGGGCGAACAGCTGCTGGAAGTAGTCGGAGAGGGGGCGCGCGCGCTTCGAGAGCACGGCGAGGGCGGCGTCGTTGCCCATCGAGCCCGTCGCTTCCTCTCCGCGCGTCGCCATCGGGGCGACGAGCAAGCGCAGCTCCTCCTCCGTCGTGCCGAACGCGAGGAGGGCCCGGTCGAGCGCGTCTCCTTCGAGCCGCTCCACTGCCTCTGCGCGCGGGAGCCGATCGAGCGGCACGAGGTGCTCGGCGAGCCACCGCCCGTACGGCTGCTCCTCCGCGTATTTCGCCTTGATCTCCGCGTCGGGGACGATGCGGCCGGCCTCGAGATCGACGAGGAACATCCGGTTCGGCTGGAGGCGCCCCTTCTCGAGGACACGCTCCGGGGGCACGTCGAACACGCCTGTCTCGGAGGCGAGGATGACGAGGTCGTCGTCGGTGACGATGTACCGGCCTGGCCGAAGCCCGTTCCGATCGAGCACGGCGCCGATGACGGAGCCGTCCGTGAAGCACACGCACGCGGGGCCGTCCCACGGCTCCACGAGGCACGCGTGGTACTGATAGAAGGCGGCGAGGGCGGGGCTGATCGAGGGCTCGTGCTCCCACGCCTCCGGGAGCAGCATCATCACCGCGTGGGGCAGGGGACGCCCCGCCATCACGAGCAGCTCGAGCACGCTGTCGAGGCAGGCCGAGTCGCTCAGCCCTTCGCGAACGACGGGCAGCACCTTCTCCAAGTCCGCGCCGAACAGCGGGGAGGCGAGGAGGGCCTCGCGCGCTCGCATCCAGTTCACGTTGCCGCGGAGGGTGTTGATCTCCCCGTTGTGAGCGATGAACCGGTAGGGATGGGCGAGCTCCCAGCTCGGGAACGTGTTGGTCGAGAAGCGCGAGTGGAACATAGCGATCGCGCTCTCGGTGCGAGGGTCCTCCAGATCCGAGAAGTACTCGCCGAGCTGGGCGGGGGTGAGCATGCCCTTGAAGGTGAGCGTCTTGGCGCTCAGGCTCGGGACGTGGAAGTAGAGCCGGTCGTCGATGCCCGTCGACTTGATCGTGCTCTGGAAGCGCTTGCGAACCACGTAGAGCTTCCGCTCGAAGCTCGCCTCGTCCATCGCGTCGCTGCCCGGGGCGACGAAGACGTGATCCATCGTCGGCTCCACGCTCCGCGCCGTCGCCCCGAGGGAGCGGTTGTCGGTCGGGACGCGCCGCCAGCCGAGGAGCCGCAGCCCCTCCTGCTTCACGACCATCGCGAAGATGAGCCTCGCGAGCGCGGAAGCGTCGGCCTGCTGGGATCCGAAGAAGAGACCGGCCGCGTATCGACCCTTCGGAGGGAGGGCGGCGAGCGGACGCTTCGTCTCCGGATCTTCGATCCGTCCGAGGGCACACTCGCGCGAGAACAGCTTGTCGGGCACTTGAATCAAGATGCCCGCCCCGTCTCCGGTGTTCTCCTCCGCGCCCGTCGCGCCGCGGTGCTCGAGCCGCTCGAGGGCGGTGATGCCCGCCTTCACGATCCGATGGGAAGCCTCGCCCTTTTGGTGAGCGATGAACCCGACCCCGCAGGCGTCGTGCTCCTGCGTCTTGTCGTAAAGCGGAAAGCGGCCTGGACGAGCCTTGCGCGAGGAGATCACGTCGTGACGCAGTATGTCACTCAACGCGGCGCGTCGGTCAAGTCGTTCGCTGGATATTCGGCCAGGAGGTGAGGCACGGTTGACGCAGGCGCGTCCGCACCAAAAAATCCAGGCACCCCGCGGACGGTTTCTCTTGCATACCCCCGCCCCGGGCCCGCGGTGGCCGATGTTGGACGCGCCCAACCACAGCACGCTCTACGACCACCCCGTTCGCAGGCTGGACGGGGACGAAGGGACGCTCTCGCCTTATCGCGGGCAGGTCCTCCTCATCGTGAACACCGCGAGCCAGTGCGTCTTCACCCGGCAGTACGAGGGCCTCGAGAAGCTCCATCGCCAGTACCGACAGAAGGGCTTCTCCGTGCTCGGGTTCCCTTGCAATCAGTTCGGCGAGCAGGAGCCGGGAACGAACGAGGAGATCTCTCGGTTCTGCGAGCTGAAGTACCAAATCTCGTTCCCGATGTTCGAGAAGGTCGAGGTCCAGGGTGAGCACGCCCACCCGCTGTTCGCGGACCTCACCGCGCGCGCACCGGGGATCCTCGGCACCCGCGTCATCAAATGGAACTTCACCAAGTTTCTCGTCTGCAGAAGGGGCCGCGCCGTCCAGCGCTTCGCCCCCATCACGACCCCTGCCGAGCTCCGCGACGAGATCGAGACGCTCCTCTGATCGTCTCTCGAACGGGCACTTTACGAATCGGGATCGCGACGCAAGATGGTCGGCGCATCCAAGGGGAACCTACGACATGGCACGAACGAAGCGCTTCATCGGTGCGGTGCTCTTTTCGGTCCTCGCGCCGCTCGGTTGCAACCCGTCGCACAAGGTCGATCCCATCGGCCAGACGAGCGACACCGCCAAGCAGACGAGCGCGCCCGCCGAGGCCGACGCCACCGACGTGGGGCAGAGCGCTCCTTCGACGTTGCCGCCCCTGCCGACGGTCCCACCCCCGTCGCCGAACGCCCGGCTCGAGGACGAGCAGAACACCGTCAACGTGTTCAAGGCCGTCTCGCCTTCCGTCGTGTTCGTGACCCAGAAGCGCGTCGTTTCGGATTGGTACACGGGCGCCCAGCAAGAGGTCCCCGCCGGCAGCGGCTCCGGCTTCGTCTGGGACGACAAGGGTCACATCGTGACGAACTTCCACGTCGTGGACGGGGCCCAGTCGCTCACCGTCACCCTCCGCGGATCGAAGACGTACACCGCGACGATCGTCGGGACGGAGCCTCGCAAGGACATCGCCGTCATCAAGATCGACGCCCCCAAGGAGCTCCTCGTGCCCATCCAGGTCGCGCCCTCCAAGCCGGAGCTCGAGGTCGGGCAGAAGGCGGTCGCGATCGGCAACCCGTTCGGCCTCGATCACACCCTCACCACCGGCATCATCAGCGCCCTCAACCGCCAGGTCGAGGGGGCGGGGGGGGTCACCATCCGCGACATGATCCAGACCGACGCCGCCATCAATCCGGGCAACTCGGGCGGCCCGCTCCTCGACTCGTCCGGCCGCCTCATCGGGATGAACACCGCGATCTACTCGCGGAGCGGACAGTCCGCTGGCATCGGCTTCGCGGTGCCGGCCACGACCATCTCGCGCGTCGTCCCACAGATCGTCGCCACCGGCCACGCCGAGCAGATCGGCATCGGGATCAACCTCGATCCTTCCGGTCGCATCGAGCGGCGCCTCGGGGTGAAGGGGGTGGTCGTGCTCGGGGTGAAGGCGGGCGGTCCCGCCGACAAGGCCGGGCTCGAGGGGGTCGCGGAGGAGAACCACTCGATCGTCGTCCACGACATCATCACCGAAGTGGATGGAACCGCCGTCGCCGACTACGACGGCCTCTACAACGCGCTCGACACGCGCAAGGCCGGCGAGAAGGTCAAGCTCACGGTGCAGCGCGGTCGCGAGAAGCGCACCGTGACCGTCGAGCTCGTGGTGCTCGACCGCTGATCGGCCCATGATGGCCGGGTGAGCGAGCTCGATCGAACTTCGAAGGTGTACGTCGCGGGCCACCGGGGGCTGGTGGGCCGCGCCGTCGTTCGCTGCCTCGCGGACGCGGGCTTCTCCTCCATCGTGACCCGCCCCCGAGCGGAGCTCGACCTCTGCGAAAAGGGGGCGGTCGACGCGTTCTTCGAAGCGGAGCGACCTCGCGTCGTCGTCCTCGCCGCGGCGAAGGTCGGCGGCATCCTCGCGAACGACACGTGCCCGGCCGACTTCATCCGCGAGAACCTCCTCATCCAGACCCACGTCATCGACGCGGCCGCGCGCGCCGGGGTGGAGAGCCTCCTCTTCCTCGGGAGCTCGTGCATCTACCCGCGCCTCGCGCCCCAGCCCATCCGCGAGGACGCGCTCCTCACCGGTCCCCTCGAGCCCACGAACGCCGCCTACGCCTTGGCCAAGATCGCGGGGATCGAGATGTGCCGCGCCTACGCGCGCCAGCACGGCCTCGACGCGATCTGCGCGATGCCGACCAACCTGTACGGCCCCTTCGACCAGTTCGATCCGGAGCGGTCCCACGTCTTGCCCGCGCTGATGCGCAAGGCCCACCTCGCCAAGGTGCGCGGCGACGCCGAGCTCGTCGTCTGGGGCAGCGGCCGGCCTCGGCGGGAGCTCCTCCACGTCGACGATCTCGCGCGGGCGTGCCTCCTGCTCCTCGACGAGCGGGCGCGGACGCGCGGCCAGCGCGACCTCCGCGCAGGAGACGTCGGCCCGATCAACGTGGGCACCGGCGACGACGTGACGATCGCCGAGCTCGTGGAGATCGTGGCTCGGGTCGTGGGATTCGGCGGAGCGATCCGTTACGACGCTTCGAAGCCGGACGGGACTCCGCGTAAGCTCCTCGACGTGAGTCGAATGGCCGCCCTCGGTTTCCGCCCGCAGATCTCGCTCGAAGAAGGGGTGCGCTCGACGTACGCCTGGTTCCTCGAGCACGTCGCCCCCTCGCTCGGAGCGACGGCGTGAGCGTTCCGCGACCTCTGCGCATCGTCGCGTTCGGCGGGACGCTGAACCCCGCCTCCACCTCCTTGATCGCCCTCCGCACCGTGCTCGAGGAGGCGGCGTCTCGCGGGGCCGAGACAGAGCTCATCGAGGCGGGCGCGCTCGGCCTGCCCATCTACGACTGGGGCTTGCCCTCCACGCCCGCCGTCGAGCGCTTCGTGGGGTCGTTCCACGGGGCGGACGCCCTCGTCTGGGCGAGCCCGCTCTATCACGGCACCGTGAGCGGCCTCTTCAAGAACGCCATCGATTGGTTGGAGGTCCTCGGGTCTCGAAGCCCGCCCTACCTCACCGACAAGCCGGTCGGCCTCATCGGCATCGCGGGAGGGGCCCAATCGCTCCAGGCCATCACCTCGATGGAGCAGATCGTCCGGAGCTTGCGCGGGTGGTCGGTGCCGCTCGTGGTGCCGATCAACCGCGCCTCGGAGGTCTTCGACAAAGGCACCCAGTCCGTGCGCGACAAGCTGGTGCGCGATCAGCTCGTGGCGCTCGGGGCGGAGCTCGTCCGCGTCGCGCGGATGTTCTCGCAGCACCGGGCGGGCGGCGGCGGCGGCGAACCCCCTGCAGGCTGAGCGAATCCGGCGCCCCCGAGGCGGGCGCCACGAGTTGGTCACGCGCACTTCAAAGCCGGTATGCTCGCGCCGCGGATGAGCGTCGCCCTTTCGTTCGAGCACGTGGGCAAGCGGTTCGGCGAGACGGTCGTGCTCTCCGACGTGGACTTCAAGACGGAGCCTGGTGAGCTGGTCGTGCTCGTCGGGCCGAGCGGCTGCGGCAAGTCGACGCTGATGCGCCTCGTGGCCGGCCTCGAGACCCTCACCGAGGGGATCATCCGCGCCGGCGCTCGCGTCCTCAACCACCTCGCGCCCCAGGACCGCGGGGTGGGCATGGTGTTCCAGAGCTACGCCCTCTACCCCCACCTCACCGTCCGGGAGAACCTCGCGTTCCCGCTCTTCGTGAAGAAGGTGGACAAGGCGGAGCGCGACCGCGAGGTCGAGAAGGTCGCCGATATCCTCTCCCTCGGTCCGCTGCTCGATCGCCTGCCGAAGCAGCTCTCCGGTGGGCAGCGCCAGCGCGTCGCGATCGGGCGGTGCCTCGTGCGGCGCCCGGAGATCTACTGCTTCGACGAGCCGCTCTCGAACCTCGACGCCGCCCTGCGCTCGCAGATCCGCGTCGAGCTGAAGGCCCTGCAGCGCTCGTTCGGCAAGACGACGATCTACGTCACCCACGACCAGGTCGAGGCGATGACGATGGCGGATCGGATCGTGGTGCTCCACAAGGGTGTCGTCCAGCAGGTCGGCCGCCCCGAGGAGCTCTACAAGAGGCCCAAGAACCGCTTCGTGGCGCGCTTCATCGGGACGCCCGCGATGAGCCTCGCCCGCGGGACGATCGACAGCGGCGTGCTCAGCGCCGGCCCGCTCGCCCTCGCCATCCGCGAGGCCCCTCCGGGTCCGGCCCTCCTCGGACTGCGCCCGGAGCAGATCTTCGTGAAGCCGGGCGGCGCGGTGCGCGGCGTCGTCCGCGGCGTCGAGCCGGTGGGGGAGACGGGCTACCTCTACATCGAGGTGCCCGGCCTCGTGCTCGAGGGATCGAGCGGGCCCACGACGGGGGACGCGGCGCGGGGACCGTCCAGCCTCCCGTACCTCTGCGCGAGCGTGCGCGGAAAAGACGCGTTCGGATACCGCGAGGGAGACGAGGTTCGCTTCGACGTGTCGGACGAGAGCCCGGTCTTGTTCGACGTGAAGACCGGAGAGCTGCTTGTCTGAGCGGGGCTCCCCGCGCGAGCCACGCCGTTCGAGGCTCGTCCTCGTGGTCGCCGTCGTCGTGACGGTGATCGCGATCACGTTCCGCCCGATCGTCAGCCTGACCGCCCCGCGCCCCGCGGGCACGCGCGTCGTGCTCTGGCACTCGCAGCGCGGAGAGGAGCAGGCCGTCCTCGAGGAGCTCATCCGCGCCTTCAACGCCGAGCACGAGGGCTCCATCTTCGTCGAGCCGCTCGCGGTGCCCGACGGCACCGCGAAGGACAAGCTCCTCCGGACGATCCCGCGCGGGGCCGGCCCAGACGTCTTCGTGCGTCCTCACAACGAGCTCGGCGAGCTCACGAGGGAGCGCACCGTCCGGCCGATCGGCGACGCGGCGCTGCCGTTCGAGCGGAGCGCGTACGTCGCGGGGCTGCTCGACGGCACCTCGATGAAGGGCGAGCTCTACGGGGCGCCCCTCACGTACAAGGCCCTCCTCGTCTTCTACAACACGAAGCTCCTCCCCGAAGGGCCGCCGAAGTCGATGGAGGAGCTCGTCGCCCTCCCGATGCCGAAGGGCACCTATCCGCTCGCCTACGAGGCGACCGTCTTCTTCTTCCACGCCCCGTTCTTCCTCGCCTACGGCGGTAAGATCTTCGACGGGCCCGACGAGAAGTTCGCGGTGTTCGACGGCGCGGGGGCGGAGTCGTTCCGCGTGCCGGGGACGCTGCGGGCCCAGGGCGCGATCCCCCCCGAGCCGACCTACAACGAGATGATCCGCCTGTTCGAGGCGGGGCAGGCGGCCGCGATCCTCTGTGGCCCTTGGTACAAGCCCGCGGGCGCGATCGCGAAGGACGGCACGTGGGACGTCGCTCCCATCCCGACGGTGCGCGGCAAGGAGACCGGCTCGTTCGTGACGGTGGAGTCGGCGTTCGTCTCGACGAGCACGCGCCACCCCGCGGAGGCGGAGGAGGTCGTGAAGTTCCTCGCCGGGCCGCGCGGTCAGGCGATGCGCTTCGAGCGGCTCTCGCTGCCGCCGGTGGAGCGCTCCGCGTACGCCTCGTTCTCGGAGACGGCCCCTCGCATCGCGCGTCGATCCGCTGAGGCCCAGCGCGCGTCGCTCGAGCACGGCGTCGTGACCCCGAGCTCGGTGCGCATGGCAGCGGTGTTCCGTCCCGCCGACGACGTGATCAAGGCGAGCGCTTCGGGACGGGACGTGGACGCCGCCCTCGAGGACGCGCGCTACACCCTCGACCAGGTCGACACATCCGGCCCCAAGGGGCGCGGCGTGACGATCCCCGGCGCCGTCTTCGCGAGCATCCTCCTCCTCTCGATGGTCATGCTGATCCGGCAGGCCCGCGTCGACGCGGCGAGCCCGGAGGCGGTGCGGGCGCGGCTCGTCGGCTCGTGGGGGAGGGCGGCCGTCGGCTACCTCGCCCCCGGGGTGCTCGCGACCGCGCTCCTCGTCCTCGTCCCCGTGCTCGCCGCCGCCGGGATGAGCGTGTTCGAGTACGACTCGGGGCGGTTCGTCTTCGTCGGGCTCGACAACTTCCGCTCCATCCTCGCCCCCCCCGCCGATCACGCCTTCGAGGCCCGGTCGTTCTACTTCGCCCTCGCCGTCACGGTGGCGTGGACCCTCGTCAACGTCATCCTCCACGTCGTTCTCGGCCTCGGGCTCGCGCTGCTCCTCCGGCCCGCGTGGCTCCGCTTCCGCACCGCGTATCGGATGGTGCTGATCCTCCCGTGGGCGATCCCGAACTACATCACCGCCCTGATGTGGAAGGGCATGTTCAACGCCCAGGTCGGGGCGATCAACGCCCTCCTCGCGCCGTTCGGCTTTCAGGGCCACGCCTGGTTCGACAAGTTCCACACCGCGTTCTTCGCGAACGTCGTCACCAACACCTGGCTCGGCTTCCCGTTCATGATGGTGGTGACCCTCGGCGCGCTCACCTCGCTGCCGAAGGAGATCGAGGAGGCGGCCACCCTCGACGGCGCTTCCCGATGGCAGCGCCTCGTGCACATCGTGTTGCCCCACGTGCGGCCCGCCCTCGTGCCCGCGATCGTCCTCGGCAGCGTGTGGACGTTCAACATGTTCAACGTCGTCTACCTCGTGAGCGGCGGCGAGCCGGGATCGCAGACGGACATCCTCGTCTCGGAGGCGTATCGCTGGGCGTTCGAGCGCGGCCAGCGCTACGGCTACGCCGCCGCCTACTCCGTCCTCATTTTCTTCTTCCTGGTCCTCTACTCGCGCCTCACGAAGCGGGTCACGAGCGAGGAGGAGGCGGCGTGAGCAGCCGGCTTCGAAGGGTCCTCGACGTCGTCGTCGTCCACGCGATCCTCCTCGTCGCCTCGGCGGCCGTCCTCTACCCGGTGCTGTGGGTCCTGCGCCTCGCCCTCTCGCCCTCGGGTCGCCTCGGTGAGCCGGGGGCGTTGCCGATCCCCACCGAGGTGTCGCTCCAGAGCTTCTCCGAGTTCATCTTCCAGAAGGACTTCTACGGGCGACCGCTGTTCTTCATCCAGCTCGGCAACTCGCTCCTCGTCTCGGGGGCGGCCACCCTCGTCGGGGTGTTGTTCGCGCTGACGAGCGCCTATGGGTTCTCGCGGTTCGCCTTCCCCCTCAAGAAGGCGGGGATGAGCGCGATGCTCCTCTCTCAGATGTTCCCGGCGGTGGTGACGGCGGTGCCGCTCTTGTTCTTGCTGGATGCGCTCGGGCTCTTCGGCACCACCGCCGGCCTCGTCCTCATCTACGCGACCTCGAGCGTGCCGTTCAGCATCTGGATGCTCAAGGGCTACTTCGACGTGATCCCGAAGGACCTCGACGAGTCGGCGCGGCTCGACGGGGCATCCTCGTGGATCGTCTTCACGCGGATCTTGTTGCCGCTCGTTCGACCGGGGATCGGGCTCACCGCTCTCTTCGCGTTCATGAACGCGTACAACGAGTTCATCATGGCGTCGGTGTTCCTCGACGACGTCACGCGCTACACGCTGCCGGTCACGCTGCAGCAGTCGGTCGGGGGATTCGATCCCAACTGGGGCGTCTTCGCGGCCGGCTCGCTCGTGCTCAGCGTCCCCGTGTGCATCGTCTTCTTCTTCGTCCAGCGGCAAATGATCGAGGGCATGACGGCGGGCGCGGTGAAGGGCTGAGCGCAGCCACTTCGCCTTGCATTGGAGCGGCTTTCTTTGCGCCCGCGCTTGCGCCTGCGAGCGGCGGTTCGCACCTTTGCGCCCATGACGACGATGGTCCGTTCTCCCGCTGTGGCCGGGACGTTCTACCCGGGCGACGCGCGCGAGCTCGCGAGCGCCGTCGATGAGATGATGAAGGGCGCGGCGCGTCCGCGAGAGGGCGTCCCCGCTCCCAAGGCGCTCGTGGTGCCGCACGCGGGCTATGTCTACTCGGGCCCGATCGCGGCCACCGCGTACGCGACGCTCGCCCCCGCGCGAGGCACCATCACGCGGGTCGTCCTCCTCGGGCCCGCCCATCGGGTCGCGTTCGAGGGGCTCGCCCTCCCGGACGCGCGCGCGATGGCCACCCCCCTCGGCGAGGTCCCCGTCGACATGGACGCGGTGGCCCGGATCGCCTCGATGCCCCAGGTGCGCGCGAGCCGCGCCGCCCACGCTCGCGAGCACTCCCTCGAGGTGCACCTCCCCTTTCTCCAGCGCGTGCTCGGGTCGTTCTCGGTGGTGCCGCTCGCGGTCGGAGACGCCTCCGCCGACGACGTCGCGGAGGTGCTCGAGGCCCTGTGGGGCGGCGCGGAGACGCTGGTCGTGATCAGCTCCGATCTTTCCCACTACATGACCTACGACGAGGCGAAGATCACCGACGCCGCCACCGCGAAGAGCATCCAGTCCCTCGCCGCCGTGCCGACCCATCGCGCGTGCGGGGCCCACCCGCTCAACGGGCTCATGCTCGTCGCCCGGCGCCACGGCGCGCGCATCGAGCGCCTCGATCTGCGCAGCTCCGGGGACACCGCCGGCGGTCGCGACGAGGTCGTCGGCTACGGGGCCTTCGCGCTCCGTGAGCCGGCGCTGACGGCGGCGCGCGGGGACGTGCTCCTCGGGCTCGCGCGCGGCGCGATCGTCGAGCACCTCGGCGGGCCCGCGGTCGAGGTCCCGCGGGAGCCCTGGCTCGAGGAGAAGGGAGCCGCCTTCGTCACCCTTCGAAAGGGCCCGGAGCTCCACGGCTGCATCGGGACGATCGAAGCGATTCGCCCGCTCGGTCGCACGGTGATGCGCAACGCCGTCCTCGCCGCCGAAGAGGATCCGCGCTCGCCGCCCCTTCCCGCGAGCGAGGTGGACGACGTGAAGATCGAGGTCTCCGTCCTCACCCCCGCCGAGCGGCTCGACGTGGCCACCGAGGACGAGGCGATCGCGGCCGTCGTCCCTGGCGTCGACGGCGTCATCCTCTCCGCGGGCGGTCGCCGCGGGGTGTTCCTGCCGCAGGTGTGGGGCTCGATCCCGGAGCCCCGCGCCTTCTTCCGCGCCCTCAAGGAGAAGGCAGGGCTGCCTGGTCACGGGTGGCCGCGCGGCATGATCGTAGAGCGCTTCCACGTCGAGAAGTTTTCGGAGCCCGGCTATGCGGAAGAATGATGCGCCCACCTCTTGGCCGGCGCGCTACGGCAAGGTCACGGAGGACGGGCGGATCGTGTGCGAGGCGTGTCCCCGCCTCTGCACGATGAAGGAAGGGCAGCGCGGCCTCTGCTTCGTGCGGATGAACGAGGGGGGGCGCCTCGTCCTCACCACCTACGGCCGATCGAGCGGGTTCTGCGTCGACCCGATCGAGAAGAAGCCGCTCGCTCACTTCCTGCCCGGCAGCGCCGTCCTCTCGTTCGGCACCGCCGGCTGCAACCTCACCTGCAAGTTCTGTCAGAACTGGGACATCTCGAAGTCGCGCGAGATGGACACCCTCGCCGCCGAAGCGACGCCCGAGCGCATCGCGGAGGCGGCCGAGCAGGCGGGCTGCCGCTCGGTCGCGTACACCTACAACGACCCGGTCATCTTCGCCGAGTACGCGATGGACGTGGCCGACGCGTGCCGGGAGAAGGGCATCCGATCCGTCGCCGTCTCGGCCGGGTACATGGGGGCGGACGCGCGCCGCGACTTCTACGCGAAGATGGACGCCGCCAACATCGATCTCAAGGCGTTCACGGAGGCGTTCTATCGGAGCGTGACGGGGGCCCGCCTCGCCGACGTCCTCGAGACGCTGAAGTACGTGAAGCACGAGACCAAGACGTGGCTCGAGCTCACGACCTTGCTCATCCCCACCATGAACGACTCGGACGAAGAGCTCCACCGGCTCACGGCCTGGGTCCGCGAGTCGCTCGGGCCGGACGTGCCGCTGCACTTCTCCGCGTTCCACCCCGACTTCAAGATGCGCGACCTGCCCGCGACCCCGATCGCGACGCTGCGCCGTGCCCGCGCCATCGCGAAGGAGGAGGGCCTGCTCCACGTGTACACCGGCAACGTCCACGACCGCGAAGGCGACGTCACCCGCTGCCCGAAGTGCGCGGCCAAGGCGATCGAGCGCGACTGGTACGAGCTCGTCGCGTACCGCCTGGACGACGAGGGGCGATGCGCCGCCTGCGGCCACCGCATGGATGGCATCTTCGACGGGCCGCCGGGGGGCTTCGGCCGCCGCCGCTTCCGGGTCGCCATGGCGTGAAGAGAGAGACACGAGCGCTCGCGCCGTGCGACATTTCGCGAATGGAGCGCATCCTTCTCTGCGGTAATCCCACCGCGCAGAGCGGCAAGAACGCAGAGCGCATCGAGCGAGCGCGAGAGCTGTTCCGAGCGCGCGGCGTCGAAGCCGAGCTGTTCCCCACGCTCCCTCAAGGGCGGACCATCCCCGCCCTCGCCGAGCGGCTCGCGCGGGGGGCGGACGCGGTCGTCGTCTCGATGGGAGGCGACGGGACCTTCCGCGAGGTCGCGTCTGCGATCCTCGAGAGCGGGCGCGCGGAGACGGTCGCGATGGGCATGCTCCCCACCGGGACCGCGAACGACCAGGGCAAGAGCTTCGGTCTGAGAGCAGAGGCCTCCGCGCTCGCCTCGAACGTCGAGACGGTGTGCGGAGGCCACGAGACCCGCCTCGACGCGGGCCGCATGTCGGTCTGCGACGACGCCGGCCGCGCGTCGGAGACCCACTACTTCTTCGACTCGGCGGGGTGGGGGCTGTCCGCGCGCGTGCTCTTCCAGCGCAACAAGGACCGCGCCCTCGTCTCCGGCCTCGGGCCGCTCGCCCACGTCTACCGCGACCAGCTCGTCTACGCGGGGGCCCTCCTCCGCACGTTCGTCGAGTCCCAGCTCGGGGGCGACGCGTTCACCGCCCACGTCGTCGCCGACGGCGCCGAGCAGACCTTCCACGGCCTCACCGACCTCATCGTGAAGGGCACCCGCATCTACGGAGGCTCGTGGGTGTTCGACAAGACGAGCCGTCACGACGACGGGGCCTTCGAGCTCGTCGTCTTCCGCGGTAAAGCGGAGTGGACGAGCAAGGCCATCGTGGACCTCGACGGCAACCCCATCACCGAGGAGATGCTCAACACGATCGGGGTCTCCCACTCGCGGCCCATCCGCGCCTCGCGCTTCGAGATCACGATGGCCCAAGAGGCTTCCTTGCCGGTGCTCGGCCAGATCGACGGGGAGGAGCTGACCCAGAGCTCGCTCTGCCGCGTCGAGGTCGTCCCGCGGGCGGTGCGGCTGATCGTCCCCGAGCCCTCGGAGCGCTAGAGCACCGATTCATTTGAAGGCCGAGTGATGTCGCGCGAGTTTGCGTGGGAGGCGCGCGCCCGAGGAGTGAGCACCACAGCACGACTCGCAGTCATGCGAGGAGCGGAGCGACGAGGCCGCGTGGATCACGCGTGAAATGGCGCGAAAGCGCCGGCTTTCAAACGGATCGGTGCTCTAGGTCGCCCTCGGTCTCGGCGGAGATGTCGGGTGGTTGTGGCCGTCTGGAGGCCAAACCGCGTCGGTCTCTTCGGCCTCCGGCTCGGCCCGCGCTATGATGATCGGGTGCCGGGGCCTCTTGCAGGTGGCGATCCTTCGAAGTCGGCGAGCGCCCAGGCGCGCGCGGCCGAGCTCGTCGGCCGCACCATCTCCGACCGCTACAAGATCGTCGAGCTCGTCGCGATGGGGGCGATGGGCGCCGTCTACAAGGGCGAGCACCTGCTCATGCGCAAGCAGGTCGCGATCAAGGTCCTCCACCCGGAGATCGAGGACTTCCCGGAGCTCGTCGCCCGCTTCGAGCGCGAGGCGATCGCGGGCGCCCACATCAACCATCCCAACGTCGCGTCGGCGAGCGACTTCGGTAAGTTCGACGGCGACTCGTACTTCCTGATCCTCGAGTACATCGAGGGGACGACCCTCTCGGACATCATCAAGCAGGGCCCCCTCGAGCCGCTGCGGGCGGCGCGCATCGCCAAGCAGCTCGCGGTCGCCCTCGGCGCCGCCCACCAGCGCGGGATCGTCCACCGCGACGTCAAGCCGCGCAACATCATGATCTGCGAGCCTTCCATCCTCGACACGGTCGCCCGGGGGGGCGACGACGAGATCGTGAAGCTCATCGACTTCGGCCTCGCCAAGGTCCCGGTGGAGAAGCTCTCCACCGTGGCGCGCGATCCCGTCGCCGACTCGCGCGATCTCACCAACGCCGGCGTGGTCATGGGCACCGTCGCGTACATGGCGCCGGAGACGGCGCTCGGGATGGGCTCCGTCCAGGCCCGCGCCGATCTCTACTCGGTGGGCATCATCCTCTACGAGATGCTCGCGGGCATGCACCCCTTCGAGGCGGTGGAGCCCCAGAAGCTCTTCGCCGCCCACTGCAGCCTCCCCGTGCCCTCGTTCGCGACCCGCAACCCGAGCGTGAAGGTGCCGGCCGATCTCGAGTCGATCGTGATGCGCCTGCTCGAGAAGGATCCGAGCGCGCGCTACCCGGACGCGGACTCTCTCGTGGCCGCGCTCGACGCCTTCAAGATGCGGGTCGCCCTCACCGGCACCGTGTCCCTCAAGCGCCCCGAGCTCCCCGCGAAGGACAAGGCCCGCGCGAGCGGCGATCGGGAGTCGCCGGCCGCGACGTCGACGTCGGGGGGGCACTACATCCCGATGCTGAAGCGGTCGCAGTCGTCGCGGACGTGGATCGTCGCCGGGGGCGCCCTCGCCGTCGTCGCGGTGATCGCCATCGTCGTCATCGCGAGCCGCGGCTCCGGGGATTCGAAAGGCTCGAGCGCGTCCCCCGCCACCGCCACCCCCACCACCACCGCCGCCGTCGCGACCGCGCCCGTCACCGGGCCGCCTTCGACGAAGAGCTCGGGGGGCGTCGCCCCTCCCGCGTCCTCGGGCGTCGCGGCCGCGCCGGGCGCGGCCACCCTCGAAGCTGCGCTCGCGAAGTCGCCGTCGGAAGGGGCCGCCGCCGCCCTCGCGTACGTGAAGAAGGGCGGCTCGCTCACCGATCCCGCCGCCGTCGCGTCGCTCGCGAAGATCGCGGGCGCCCTCGCCGACGGCGACATGCCTCAGGCCGAGCCCCTCTTCACCGAGCTCGCGAACGTCGCCGACACCGGCGGCGCGGACGTGATCTACGAGGTCCTCGCCGCGAACGAGACGAGCAAGGGCGCGACGCGAGCGCGCATGCTCCTCGACCGCGCCGACGTCTACGCGAAGCTGCCGGCGCCCCTCAAGCTCGCGTACGACTTGAGGAGAGCGACCTGCGACAAGCGGGCGTTCCTCTTCGCCCGGGCGGGCAAAGAGGGAGATCAGCGCGCGCTCGCCATCCTCACCTCGATGATGCCGCCCGCGTGTGATCCGCAGAAGGCCCCGAGCGGCTGCTGCTTCCTGCAGCACGGCGAGCTCGAGAAGGCGATCGCGGATCTCAAGACGAAGACGGGCGGCAAGTAGTCGGTCAGGCGTCGGGCGGGGAGAGCCGCTCCGCGAAGAACGCGATCACCCGGTCGAGGGCGTCGCGCGTGGGGTGCCCGGGCCGATCCACGAAGTGCTCGGTGAGGACGGAGTGCGCGGTGAGGGGGATCCCGTCCGGGTTGCCTCGCGTCGAGTCGATCTCCACCGCGAGGAAGCGATCGCCGAGCTCGCGCCGGAGCCGGTCGAAGCGCGCCTGCGGGACGGCGCGATCTCCCGTGAAGCGCAGGCCGAGCACGCACTGTCCATCCTCCGCCCGCGCCTTCACGCGCGCGAGATCGGCGGGGGACAACCCGATGTCCATCGAGCGTTCGCGCCCGGCCGCGAACGGCAGCGACGGCTGGCTGAGCACCGGCGCGACCATGAAGTCGTCGACCATCATCGCGAGGGCGAACCCGCCCGTGAAGCACATCCCCACCGCCCCCACCCCGCGGCCGCGGTGCTCGTCGTGGACCTTCTTCGCGAGCGCTCGACAATAGGCGACCTTGGGGGACGTCTGGTTCGTGGCCCAGGTCGTGAACTCGCGCGAGACGCAGCCGCCCGCCATCGAGCGCGCGAGGTAGGGCACGCTCACCGGCCGGCCCGCGTCTCCGAACAGATGGGGCATGTAGACGGTGAAGCCCGCGCTCACGACGCGGCGCCCGAACGCGGCCACGTTCGGGGTGAGCCCCGGCATCTCGTGGATCACGATGACAGGCGGCCCTTTGCCGCCGCGGTACACGTCGTGGGTCGCGCCGTCGCTGGTGAAGGGCTCGCGCGTGAAGTCTTCCAGTCGGTCGAAGGCCGTCATCGACTGGTACGGTAGCGAATGGCTGCCGACGTGGCGCACGATTCCGTCGCAACCCGGCGCGACCGCGCCTCGTCTTCGCCCTCGGTGCGCGTCGCTCTCTCGATTGTCCTCCTCGTGTGCGGCTGCGTGGGGCCGAGCGCCCCGCCCCCCGCCCGCGCGCGCGGCCCGGCCCCCGCCGTCTCCGCCACGAACCCATTGGCGGGCGGTCGAAAGTTCCAGCCGCCCGTCGTGGGGACGCTGGAGAAGCAGGACCGGGTCCGCGTGCGCTTCGAGGGCAACCACTTCCTCTCCGCGGAGGAGCTGCTCGACGTCGTCCGGGTCGACGAAGCGGACGACTTCGCGCCGCCCGTCCCGCCCCTCTCGGACATCGCCGAAATCGATCAGCTCCGGATCCTCTCCGCCTACTTCGAGCACGGCTTCGTCCGCGCCGAGTCGATCGGCGCCCCCCGTATCGAGACCCAGGGCGGCGTCTCCACCGTCGTGTTCCGGGTCGTCGAGGGCGAGCGCTACATGTTCGGCAAGGTCGGCCTGCGTGAGGTCGACGCCGCCGGGAAGGACACCCGGCCGCTGCGGCCGAAGGCCAAGCTCCTCGAGCTGCTCTCCGTGTCCACCGGCTCGCTCTTCGTCCGCAGCGAGCTCGCGGCCTCCGTGGGCCGCGTGCGCCGGCTCTACGCCGACGAGGGCTTCGCTTACGTCGACGTCCTGCCCGAGACCCGGACCGACGACGACGCGCGCACGGTCGACGTCGACATCACGATCCGCCGCGGCGAGGTCGCCCACGTCGACGAGGTGGAGGTCGTGGGGGCCACCCAGGTGGACCCGGCGTGGATCCAGGCGACGATCGGCCTTCGCCCCGGCGACCGGTACCGCGAGTCGAGGCTCGAGTCCGCGAAGGAGGCCCTCACCGCGTCGGGCCGCTTTCGAGCCGTCGACGTCTCCTTCGCGAAAGCGCAGGGCAACAACGTGCGGATCGTCTTCGAGCTCCAGGAGTGATCGGACCTCCCGGTCGCTCACCGAGCGGCGAGGCCAGACTCGACGAGGGCGATGGTCTCCGTGCTCGCCGACAGCATCTTGGGCGCCCATCTCCGCGGCGTGACCAGCGGCGCCGTCACTTGGACTTGCAGTAGGCGTTCACTTTGTCGGTGAAAGCGTCCTCCTCCTTCACGTACTTGTCGACCTTCGCCTCCAGCTCCGCGAGCTGCTTCTCCGACTTCTTGAGCGAGGCCACGTTCGCGCTCTTCGCGTCGAGGCCCTTCATCATCGTCGCGAGCTCGCGCTGGACGGCGGCCGTGTCCTTGAGGAGCTTCTGGTACTCCTCCGACATCTTCTTCAGCTCCGGGTCCTCGATCTTGAGCTTCCCGATGTCGCTCGCGAGCGCGTCGAACGCCTCCGCCCCCTTGTTCGGATCCTTGTCGTCGGTGGCCTCTATCTTCTTCATCCCGTCGTTGGCGGTCTTCGTGAAGCTCTCGCACTGCTCGCCCACCGAAGGCGGCAGGTTGCAGCCCCAGAGCGCGCCTGTCAGGAGGGCGAAGGGGACGAGCGAAGCGAGGGCACGGACGGTCAGCGACGTGGTCATGGGGCACCTTTCTTTCGGGTTCGCCCCCAAGGACGCGGTGAGGGTCGGGCTGTCGCAGGTTTTTTTTCGCGTGCGCGCATGGGCGCGCACCGGGCGACACTTCTCGGGATATTTTTGCTTCGCAAAAATCCCCGGAAGCTTCGTCGCCTGACCTGAAGGGGGGGGCTTGCGCCCCCCCGGCTTCGCCTCCCCCCTCCCGGGCCCAAACGTGGCAGAGGCTTTCGGCCTTCCGGCCTTCAGCGGCGCGGGGGGCGGTTCATCGCTTCGCTCGAACCCGGGGGGGACGTGGGGGCGGTTCATCGCTTCGCTCGAACCCGGGGGGACGTGGGGGCGGTTCGTCGCTTCGCTCGAACCCGGGGGGGACGTGGGGGCGGTTCGTCGCTTCGCTCGAACCCGGCGGGGGACGTGGGGGCGGTTCATCTTCGCTCGAACCCGGGGGGGACGTGGGGGCGGTTCGTCGCTTCGCTCGAACCCGGCGGGGGACGTGGGGGCGGTTCATCGCTTCGCTCGAACCCCGGGGGACGTGGGGGCGGTTCGTCGCTACGCTCGAACCCCGGGGGGACGCGGGGCGGTTCATCGCTTCGCTCGAACCCGGCGGGTTGATGCCCACCCCGGCTCGCTTCGCTCGCCGACCCCTCCTTGCGCGGCGCTTCGCGCCGCGCGAGGGGGTGGGTCACGCGTGGTGGTGGGGCTTGGCGAAGAGGAGGCGGGCTCCTTCGGTGCGCAGGGTGGTGAAGGCGTAGATGGCGTAGGGGATGCCGATGCAGGTGACGGACGCGACGGCGGCGTAGGCGAGGGTGGAGCGTCTTGCCCAGCTGTCGGGTCCAGAGGCCGATGGCGTTGATCGGGGCCCAGAACGTCCCGAACAGCAAGAACCCGGTCCAGGTCATGACGCCGACGATGACGAAGAAGCCGGCGATGAGCTGGAGGGTGCTGGCGTCGGGGGTTTCGGTCGTGGGGGTGGGGGCAGGGGGGACGAGGGGCGTCCGGGTGGGGGCTCGCGAAGAGCGCGGTCATGTTCCAGACGAGGAGGAACGAACAGAGGGCGTGCAGGACGCCGAACGCACCCTGGCAGATCGCGTGGGCGCGGGAGTGCCCGATCGCGACTTGATCGCGGGCGGCGCCGAGGGCGCGGAGCAGGTCCGCCATCGAGGGGTAACGCTCCTCGGGGCGCAGGGCGAGGGCGCGGACGAGGGCCGCGAACACGGGCCGGTGCGCCGAGGTCAGCCGCTCGAGCGGGACGGACACGCCATGCCCTGCCGCGTAGAGCGCGCGAAGCTGGGCGGGGGTCGCGCCCGGATAGGGGAAGTGCGCGAACAACGCGTGGTAGAGGCAGACCGCGAACGAGAATTGATCCGCGCGAGCGTCGACGACCGCGCCGAAGAGCTGCTCGGGGGCCATGAACCGCAGCGTCCCGACGATGGTGCCCGCGCTCGTGCGGAACGCGCCCCCCAAGGAGCCGCTCGCGGCGTCCTCCATCGCCGCGGCGCGGAAGGTCGACAGGCCGAAGTCGGTCACCTTCGCGGCCCCGGTCGCGTCGACGAGGACGTTCGCGGGCTTGAAGTCGCGATGGACCACGCCGACCTCGTGGGCGGCCTGCAGCCCGCGCCCCGCTTGCTCGAACACGGAGAGGATCTCGATGGGGGTTCGGCGCGCGCGGGACAGCCACGACGCGAGGGTCTCGCCGCGCACGAGCTCCATCGCCACGAAGACGTCGTCCCCGGAGGTGCCCGCGTCGTAGACCTGGACGACGTGCGGGTGGCCGAGGGAGGCCATGATCCGCGCCTCGCGCAGCAGCCGATCTCGGCGCGTCGGATCGTCGGCGGCGTCAGGCCGAACGAGCTTGAGGGCGACGTCTCGCCCGAGCAGCGGATCGGTCGCCGCGAGCACGACCCCCATCGCTCCCGCGCCGAGCGGCGACCGGACCTGGTAGCGGCCGATGTGGCCGGGGGCGAGCGCGTGATCGGCTGGGGTGGGGGCGCGAAGGGAAGGCCACGCTCCGGCCGTGGAGGCGGATCCGAACGACACCGACTGGACCTCCGCGAGCCGCGAGAGCACCTCGCGGCACGAGGCGCACCCGTCCACGTGCGCGAGCACGGCCGCGCGCTCGTCGCTCGCGATGCTGCCTTGGGCGAGCCGCGCGAGCGCGTTCTCGTCGGGGCAGCCGGTCTCGCTCATCGCGGTCTCGCGCCGGGCGGGATCAGTTCGCGGCCTTCCACTGGCCGGCGGGGACGCCCTCTTTGCAGGACTTCTCGGCCTTCGCGGCGTCGAACGGGAACGCGCCGTCCTTGTAGAAGATCTTCGTCCCCTCGTCGCTCGCGCAGGTGCCGATGCGCTTGTCCTTCGGACAGCTCTCCATCTTGAACTCGCCCTTCACCCCGGAGCAGATCTTCTGGAGGAGGTCCTCGCCCGCCGCCTCGATGTTCTTGTCGGCGTACTCACGGCAGATGCTCTCCGTCTGCACGAGGTTGCAGGAGGCCGTCTTGCTGGGCTTGCTCCCGCCGGAGGCGGACGCGCTCGCTCCGCCCTTCTGAGAATCGCTGCAGGCGGCGATGACGAGACCAAAGAAGACGAGCGCGAACAGAGCGAGCGGTCGACCAATCATGCGGGCGTCATAGCCGACCGCCGACCTCGCTCGAAGCCTTCCCGCCGCTCACGAATAGAATATGATTATCGTCATATGAAGGCGCCGCACCGTCGATATGGCTGGATCTGCGCGTTGATCTTCGGAGCCTCGCTCGGCCTCGCGTGCTCGGACGATGCCCCCGCCGAGACGGGCGGAGGCGGATCGTCGACGGGCGGGGCAGGCGAGGGCGGGGGCCCCGTGGGCGGCGCGCCCGCGGGGGGCAACGGCGAAGGAGGCGGGGGCGGCGAGGGAGGCGCGGCTCCCGCAGGTCCGACCTCGATCCCGAGCTACTTCCGCCTCACCGCGACCGCGGCGGGGGCCATGGACGACGTCGACGTGACCTGCTCGATCGACTTCATGTTCGAGCTCGACGCCGAGACGGCGCGCGACGAAGCGCACGTCGAGTACCCCGGCGTGCACGGCGGCGAGGCGAAGCGATCGCTGCTTGACTCGACGGGGGCAGGCTTCGTCTTCGACGCGAATTCGTTCGGTGACGTGGTCGCGACGCTCCGCTTCGGGGAGGGCGACACGGGGGACATCGATCTCGCGATCCCCATCAACGAGACGGCCAAGAACCGCTTCTGGCAGGAGCTCGCCCTCTTCACGGGGACGCTCTCGAGCGACGGCACCGGGGGCGGCGCGTGGACGTGCGCCCCGCTCGACATCACCCAGGACGGATACGTCGACGACACCGTGATCGTGGAAGGCACCTGGGCGATGGAGCCGGTGGACGGCTGAGCTATCATCTTCGCGCTTGTCCCGAGCCGATTCGACCTCTCGAGCCGCGGCGGCGGCGCTGTCGCGGCGAGGCGTCCCGCCGACGGACGCGCTCGTCGCGACGGTGGTGGCGGGGGTCGCGCCCCAGCTCGAGACCTGGGCGGCGGCCTCGATCGAGGACGCGCTCCTCGATCGCGTCGCGAGGACGATCGCGAGCTTCCGGGAGGCCGATCGCGGGGCCGCGGCGGCGCGGGTCGCCTACGGAGATCTCGCCCTCGCGGCCGCGTGCGTAGCGGGCGACGAGGCCGCCCTCGCCGCGCTCGTCCGCCTCGTCCGCACCGAGTCGGAGAAGGTCGTGGCGCGGACGCGCAACCAGAAGATCGAACCCGAGGATCTCGACGCGAGCGCGCGGGAGCGCCTCCTCACCGGGCCGTCGCCGAAGATCGCCGAGTACGACGGCTCGGGCGAGCTCAAGCGCTGGCTGAAGACGCTCCTCGTCCGGCTGTCGCTCGATCTCACGCGTCGCCGAACGGAGCAGCCCGCGTCCGACGCCAGCGAGCGGCTCGACGGGATCATGCCCACGACCGATCCGGAGGTCCGCTACCTCAAGACGATCTATCGCGGCGCGTTCAAGGGCGCGTTCGAGCGCGCCGCCCAGTCGCTCGAGGCGGAGGACCGCGCCCTCCTCAAGATGCACCACGGCAGCGGCAAGACGGTGGACGAGCTCGCGGCCCTGCTCGGGGTGCACCGCGCCACCGCCGCCCGGCGCGTCGCGAAGGCCCGCGACGACCTCGTGGCGGCCACGAAGCGCGAGCTCATGGCGAGCCTGCGGCTCAGCCCGCGCGAGTACGAGTCGGTGATGCGCCTCATCGAGAGCGAGATCGATCTCAGCCTCGAGCGCGTGCTCTAGAGCTGCCGGCGCCCGAAGCCCGCAGCCTGGCCGTGGGCCTCTGTGTTCCTGGGTGCTGCCGGATCTACACGAGCCCCGTCTGCCTCGCGAAATGCGATGACGCCGCGGCCGCCCTCCTCGTCCGCATCCGCGATCTCCGCGTCCGCGACGAGCTCTCACGACATGGCGAGACCGGCCGCTGCCGTGAGCACGGCCCGCCCCTCGGATGCGCGCTGCTCGCCAGTTGCGACCGCCCCCTGAGCGAGCGCAGCGAGCGATTTGGGGGCGGTGGGCGCGCGTCAGCGCGACCGGTGGGGGCACCCATGCGTGGAGAAGTAGGGCGGGGGGCTTTGCAGCAGGGGGGGGCCGCTGCTTCGCGAGCATTGCGGAGATTGGAGGGGCGCTGCGCCCGCGCTCCCAGAGGACGGGTCGGTTTCTGCAGACCTCGGCGAATTGGCGAGGGGGGATCTCGCAAAGCCCCCCGGCTGTTTCGCGGGCGGGGCTCCGTGGCCGGGACCGCGGCAAAGCCAGACGGCTCTGTCACCGCCGCTCCGTCGTCCTTCTTTGGACTGACGGATGAAGGGTCTTAGTCACCACCCTCGAGCAGCGCGAGGAACGCCGCCTCGTCGAGCGTCGCGACGCCCGCCTTCTTCGCCTTGTCGAGCTTGGAGCTCGGATCGGCGCCGACGACGAGGTAGCTCGTCGCCTTGGAGACGCCGGAGGTGACCTTGCCGCCAAGATCCTGGATGCGAGCCTGGGCTTTGTCGCGGGTCATCGAGGAGAGGGTGCCGGTGATGACGAAGGTCTTCCCGCTGAGGGGGCCCTCCTTCTTCTCCGCGACGATGTCGAGCTTCACCCCTCCGCTCCGGAGCTTCTCGACGAGGGCGCGGGTCGACTCGCGCTCGAAGGTGACGAAGACGGACTCCGCGATGACGGCCCCCAGCCCTTCCACGGACTGCAGCTCCTCGAGGCTCGCCTTCATGATCGCGTCGAGGGACCCGAAGTGGGCGGCGAGGGCCTGGGCCGCGGCCGGGCCCACGTGGCGGATCCCGAGCGCGACCAGCAGCCGGTCGAGCGGTCGGGCGCGGGCCGCCTCGATCGCCTTGAGGAGGTTTTGCACCGACTTCGCCTTGAAGCCGGGCACCTTCGCGAGATCCTCGGGGCCGAGGTGGAACAGATCCCCCGGGTCGCTCACGATGCCGAGATCCAAGAGCTGCTGGGCGCGGACCTCGCCGAGGTGCTCGATCTCCATCCCGCCCCGCCCGCAGAAGTGGACGATGCCGCCGCGTGATCGCGCCGGGCAGGCCGCGTTCGGGCACCTCCGGACCGCCTCGTCCTCCTTCTGCTCGAACCGGGTCCCGCACACGGGGCAATCGTCGGGCATCACGAACGCGCGCTCTTCTCCGGTGCGCTTGTCGACGACGGGCCCGACGACCTCCGGGATGACGTCGCCGGCGCGCTGCACGATGACGTGGTCGCCGATCATCAGGCCCTTTCGCTGGACCTCGAACTCGTTGTGGAGCGTCGCGAGGCCGACCGTGACCCCGCCCACGAACACCGGCTCGAGGATCGCGAACGGGGTCGCGGCGCCGGTTCGCCCGATCGAGACCATGATGTCCTTGAGGCGGGTCACTTGCTGCTCGGACGGCAGCTTGTAGGCGATGGCCCAGCGAGGCGCCTTCGCCGTCGCGCCGAGCTCCTCTTGGGCGCCGAGGTCGTCGACCTTGATCACGACCCCGTCGATCTCGTGGGCCATGTCGTGGCGCTTCTGCTTGAGGTCGACGACGATCTTCTTCGCCTCGTCGAGGGTCTCCACTCGCTTCGACAGCGGATGGACGGGGAGGCCGAAGCTCGCCAGCGTCTCGAGGGCGTGGGCGTAGGTGTCGAACGAGACCCCGTCCGCGCGCACGAGGCCGTGCAGGTAAATGGCGAGCGGGCGGCTGCGCGTGACCTCGACGTCCTTCTGCCGCAAGGAGCCCGCGGCCGCGTTGCGCGGGTTCGCGAAGGTGGGCTTGCCGAGCTCGTCGAGCTTGTCGTTGATCTCCTTGAAGTCCTTCTTGAACAAGAACACTTCGCCCCGGACCTCGAGCCACGCGGGAGGGTCGCTCGTCTTCAGGCGATGGGGCAGCGATCGGAGGGTGAGGACGTTGGGGGTGACGTCCTCGCCGACGTCGCCGCTGCCGCGAGTCGCGGCGCGGACGAGCCGGCCGCGCTCGTAGACGACGGCCAGCGAGAGCCCGTCGATCTTCGGCTCGCACACCAGGGCCGGGCTCTTGCCGGAGCCCAAGCCGCGCTGCACGCGATCGAACCAGGCCTCGAGCTCCGCGTCGTCGAACACGTTGTCGAGGGAGAGCAGCTTCGCCGAGTGCTGCACGGGGGCGAAGAGCTCCGTCTGAGGTCGCCCCCCGACCTGCTTCGTCGGGGAGTCGGCGGCGTCGAGCTCCGGGTGCTTCGCCTCCAGCTCCTTCAGCTCGCGGAACAGGGCGTCGTACGCCTCGTCCGAGATCTCGGGCGCGTCGAGCACGTGGTAGAGGTGGTCGTGACGGCGGATGGTCGCGCGGAGCTCGTCGACGCGCGCCTTCGCGGCGGAGAGGGAACCGGAGCTCATGGTCGGGGGCGCAGCATACCCGCTCGCGCCTTCGTCTCGTGTACCTTCGCTCGCATGAAGACCTTCGAGAGCCGCGTCGCCGTCGTCACCGGCGCCGGGTCCGGGATCGGCCGCGCCCTTTCCCACGAGCTCGCGCGGCGGGGGGCCATCCTCGCCCTCTCCGACATCGACGAGGCCGCGTGCCGCGAGACCGCCGCCGGCTGCGACGGCAGAGCGAAGAGCGTCCAGCGCATCGACGTCGCGAAGCGCGAGGACGTCTTCGCGTGGGCGGACGCGGTCGGTCGCGAGCTCGGCGGGGTCCACGCCGTCTTCAACAACGCGGGGGTCGCCCTCGCCGGGCGCCTGAAGAAGACGAGCCTGGAGGAGTTCCACTGGCTGATGGACATCAACTTCTGGGGCGTCGTGCACGGCAGCCTCGCGTTCCTCCCCTGGCTCGAGCGCCAGGAGGAGGCCGCGCTCGTCAACGTCTCGAGCGTGTTCGGGATCATCGCCGCCCCCCTCAACGGCACGTACAACGCTTCCAAGTTCGCGGTGCGCGGCTTCACGGAGGCGCTCCGCATCGAGCTCGCCCTCGACGAGAGCCCGGTCGCGGTGACGTGCGTGCACCCCGGCGGCATCCGCACCAACATCGCCCGCCGCTCTCGCATCGTCGCCGGCGACAACCTCACGGCGGCCGAGGTGGAGGGCGAGTTCGATCGAATGGCGACGACGACCGCCGAGGCCTGCGCGAAGACGATCCTCCGCGCCGTCGCGCGCAAGGCCCCCCGCGTCCTCGTCGGCCTCGACGCCCGCCTCATCGACTCCGTCCAGCGCGTCGCGCCCACCGGCTACCAGCGGGTCGTCGAGACGGTCATGAGGCGCAAGTGGCGTCCGGCCCCGTGACGAAATCGTTTCTGATGCGTTCGTTCGAGGCAGTTCGACTATGGTCACGCGACCATGGCTTCATTCAAGGTCCCTAGCTCCCGCCCCGCCCCCGCATCGAGGCCTCGCTCTCTCCGCCTCGGGCCGGTGGCGGCCCTGCTCCTCGGTTTGACGGCCGCCTCGGGCGCCCTCGCCCTCCCCGGTTGCGGCGGGCCCCTGTCCGTCGTCGCCGAGTACGACGCGTCGAAGGTCTCGAGCGACGACAAGTCCAAGGTCGAGGCAGCGGAGAAGACGGCGGCCGAGGCGAAGAAGAAGGTCGAAGAAGCGGAGGAGGCCCTCAGCAAGGCCGACGAGGCGCTCTCGAAGGCGGATAAGGCGATCGACGGCGCGAGCGGAGCCTTGAGCGTCGCGGAGGCGAACCTCGAGCTCCAGAAGGCCAAAGAGAGCGCCAAGCAAGGCGGAGACGTCGCCTCCGCCGAGACCGAGATCAAGCACAAGAAGAAGGACCTCGTGGTGGCGAAGGCGGAGCGCGAGGCCGCATCCGCGGAGCGCACCCACAAGGAGAAGCTCCTCGACGAGGCGAAGAAGGCTTGGGTGGTCGCGCTCGCGGAGGTCGAGGTCCAGAAGCACGCCTCGATGAAGGGGTCCGGGACGGACGCAGACAAGAAGAAGGCCTCGCTCGACGAGCAGCTCGCCGACAAGAAGTCCGACCTCGCCAAGGCCCAGAAGGCGACCGCGGAGGCCAACGAGGATCTCGACAAGGCCAAAGAGAAGCTTTCGAGCGCAAAATCGAGCGAGTGACCTGGTTGTAGCTCCCACAAGGTTCGATCGAGGCGCCTCGTCCGCCCGAGGCGCTGCTATCTTGGGTGGCGGTCGGGGGGCCGCTCGACGAGGGCCGCTCCTGCCACGCAGCCATGGACTGGAGAGCGGAGGAGCGGAGGACGACGTCGCGCAAGCTCGCCGACGTGCTCGAGGCGGTTCGCGCGCTCGCGGAGCCCGATCGCCGCGCCGCGCGCCCCCGAACGGAGGAGGAGATCGCCGAGGTCGCCGGCCGCCTGATCGGCTCCTTGCTGCAGGCGTCGTGTCGCATCGAGCTTCGCGCGCGCGGCAACTCGACGGCGCCTCCTCCGTCGAGCGCGTCGAGCGTGGCGATCGCGCTGCGCGCCCACGGCGAGTCGTTCGGGGTGATGGCCCTCTCGCGCTCGGGGGCCCCGGAGGCCCCGTTCGACGAGGGCGATCTGGCGATCGCGCAGAGCCTCGCCGCCCACGTCGCCCTCGCCATCGAGTCCGCCCGCGCGGCCGCTCGCCGTGATCTGCTGACGAGTCGCCTCCGCAAGCTCGCCGAGGCCACGCGAGACTTCGCAGGCGCGACGAAGGATCAGACGACGCTCTACGAGCTCGTGGCGGCGCGGCTCGGGGCCCTCGTCGGCGACGACTGCACCGTGTTGCTGCTCACGGAGGACGAGGCGGAGCTGCGACCGGTCGCGTTCTTCGCCCCCAGCGCGGAGGCGATCGAGCGCAGGAGACAGCTCTTCCAGCGGCCGTTCGTGCTCGTCGAGCACGCGTCGCTCCGCCGCGTAGTGGAGACCCGCGCCCCCCTGATCATCGCCGACGTCGAGCCGGCCCAGCTCTCGGACGCGTCATCGCCGTACGCCCGGTTCGCGGCCGCCGAGGGTGTGCGCGGCGTGCTCGTCGTGCCCCTCGCGGTTCGGGATCGGATCGTCGGGCTCGTCGCCTTGAGCCGGTACGGCGGCGCCGGTCCGCCCTACGACGAGGACGACCTCTCGCTCGCGCAGAGCCTCGCCGATCACGCCGCCCTCGCGGTGGAGAACGCGGGGTCGCTCGCCCGGGAGCGGGACGCCCAGCGACGCTACCGCGATCTGTTCGAGCGAAACCCTCACCCGATGCTGGTGGTCGATCCGGCGAGCGAGTCCGTGCACGAAGGGAACGAGGCGGCGGCGCGGCTCTTCGGCCGGCCCGCTCCGGCGCTCCGTCGCCTCGCCCTCTCCGATCTCGTTCCGGGCGACGCGGCCGCCGCGCTCGGCCCGCTGCTCACCCAAGAAGGCTTCTCCTCTTCCGCCTCGACGACGTTCCTCCGCGGCGGCGGCGCGCCGTCGTTCCACGCCGACGTGAGGAGCATCCCCGTCGTCGATGGTGAGGTCGCCCGCCGCCTCTGGATCGTCTCCGACCGGACGGAGCACGAGGCGACCGAGCGCGCGCGCCGCGTCGCGGAGGAGCGCTTCGCGCGACTCCGCGACTCCGGCATCGTGGGGATCGTGGTCGGGTCGCTCGACGGTCGCATCCTCGAGGTCAACCGCGCCTTCTGCGACATCGTCGGCCACACCTCCGCCGAGCTGATCGAGCCCGCGCATCGTGGCGCGCTCACCCCCGCGGAGTGGTCCATCGACGACGCGGCCGCCCTCTCCCAGCTCACGTCGGAGGGGGTCGCCGCCCCTCGCGAGAAGGAGCTGCTCCGCAAGGACGGGACCCGCGTCCCGGTGCTCGTCGGCTCCGCGATGCTCGAGGGTGAGCGCGACGGCGAGACGGCGCGCTGCGTGTCGTTCGTCCTCGATCTGCGCGGGGTGCGTCGGATGGAGGTCGCGGTCGCTCACCTGCGTGAGGCGCGCGCCTCGGAGGCGATGTTTCGCCACTTCATCGAGGGAGCTCCCGACGCGATCGTGGTGACCGATCGAAACGGCCGCTTGCTGCTCGTGAACTGGCAGACGGAGCGCATGTTCGGCTACGGCCGCGACGAGCTCCTCGGCCAGCCGATGGAGATGCTCATCCCCGAGCGAGCCCGCTCGCGACACCACGAGCATCGAGCCCGCTACGTGGAGAGCCCTTCCCCCCGCGCGATGGGGGCGGGCGCGGAGCTGTTCGGTCGCCGCAAGGACGGCTCGGAGTTCCCGGTCGAGATCAGCTTGAGCCCCCTGACCACCGCCCACGGCATCGTCGTCTCCGCCGCCGTCCGCGACGTGACCGAGCGGCGCAAGGCCGAGCAGCAGCGGGCGAGCCTCGCCGCCATCGTCGACAGCTCCGGCGACGCCATCGTCGGCGAGAGCCTCGAGGGGATCGTGACGAGCTGGAACGACGGCGCCCGGCGCATCCTCGGCTACGCCGCGGAGGAGATCGTCGGCCGGCACGTGGAGGTCCTCGTGCCCGTCGATCGGCGCGCCATCGAGCTCGCGCTCGCCCGCTCGCGCGCGGAGGCGGAGGGAGCCTCCTCCTTCGACACGGTGCGGGTGCACAAGGACGGCTCGCTCGTCGATCTCTCCGTGACCTACTCTCCGGTGCGCGACCCCTCCGGGAAGCTCGTGGGGATATCTCAAGTGGGCAGAGACATCACCGCCCGGCGCGCCGCGGAGCAGGCCGCTCTCCGCGCGCGCGACGACGCTCAGGCCGCGAACCGCGAGCTCGAGGCGTTCAGCTACTCGGTCGCGCACGACCTTCGCGCCCCGCTGCGCGGGATGAACGGCTTCGCCCAGCTCCTGCTCGAGAGCTACCGAGACCGCCTCGATCCCGAGGCCGTCGATTGGCTCCGGGAGATCGCCGACAATGGCGTGAAGATGGGGCTCCTCATCGACGCCCTCCTGTCCCTCTCCCGGGTGAGCCGGGTGGAGCTCACGGAAGACCGCGTGGATCTCGGCGCGATGGCGAGGTCCGCCATCGACGCCCTCTCCCGGGAGGAGCCCGGCCGCGAGGTCGAGGTCGCCGTGCACGGGGATCTCGTCGTCCACATGGACCCTGCGCTCGCGGCCGCCCTCGTCGACAACCTCGCCGGCAACGCCTGGAAATTCACGCGCAAGACGCCCCACGCCCGCATCGACGTCGGCGTCTTGGACGCCGAGGCGGTCCCCACGTTCTTCTTCCGCGACAACGGGGCCGGCTTCGACATGAGGTTCTATTCGAAGCTCTTCGGTCCCTTCCAGCGCCTGCACACGGCGGACGAGTTCCCGGGGACGGGCGTCGGCCTCGCGACCGTCCAGAGGATCGTCCACCGCCACGGCGGCCGGGTGTGGGCGGACGCGGCCCTCGGGCGCGGCGCTACCTTCTTCTTCTCGCTCCCGCGCGCCACCCGCGCCCGGCGGGGAGGGCGGTCGTGACGGCGCGCCAGGTCCTGCTCGTCGAGGACGACGCGAGCGACGAGAAGCTCACCCGCCACGCCCTCAATCGGAGCGGGGTGGACATCGACGTCGTGGTCGCCCGCGACGGCGCGGCCGCCCTCGACCTCCTCGCCCGCGCCCTCGACTCGGCGCTCCCCGCCGTCGTCTTGCTCGATCTGAAGCTGCCGCGGGTCGACGGGATCGACGTGCTCCGCCGCATCCGCTCCAATCCTCGCACCCGCCTCGTGCCGGTCGTCGTCCTCACCTCGTCGAACGAGGACGAGGACGTGCGGCAGTCCTACGCCGCGGGGGCAAACGCCTACGTCCGCAAGTCGGTCGACTTCGGGCAGTTCAGCCACGCGGTGGGCCTGATCGGCGCGTTCTTCGCCGGCATCAACGAGCTGCCGCGCGCGGTGAACGGATGACGGCGCTCCGAGCACTCCTCGTCGAGGACTCCGAGAGCGACGCCAAGCTCGTGGCCCGAACGCTGCGCGGCCTCGGCGACGTCGAGATCATCCGAGTCGAGACGGAGGCGGCGATGCGAGCCGCGCTCGAGAGCGGCCCTGTCGACTTCGTCCTCTCCGACTGGTCGATGCCCGCCTTCAGCGCCCTGGACGCCCTCGCCCTGCTCCGCGCCACGGAGCGGGATCTGCCCTTCATCATCGTCTCCGGCACCATCGGAGAAGAGGTGGCGGTCGAGGCGATGCGCGCGGGCGCCCACGACTACGTGCTGAAGGACCGCCTCGCCCGCCTCGTCCCCGCCGTCGAGCGCGAGATGCGCGAGGCCGCCGTCCGCGCCGCGCGCGCCGCGGAGCGGGCCGCCCTCGACGCGAGCGAGGCGCGCTATCGGCGCATCGTCGAGACGACGAGCCAAGGGGTGTGGATGCTCGACGCGAGCGGGAAGACGACGTTCGTGAACGAGCGGATGGCGTCGATGCTCGGCTACACCCGCGAAGAGCTCGCGGCCTTGCCCGCGAGCTCCGTCATCGACGTGTTCAGCCGCGAGATGGTCGCGGAGCGCGCGCGCGCCGCCACGCGCGGCGCCATCCAGACGGAGTGCCAGCTCCGCCACAAGGACGGCTCCGCGGTGTGGGTGATGATCGAGGCCTCGCCCCTCGTGGACGAGCGCGGCCAGGCCGAGGGCCGGCTCGCCCTCGTCCTCGACATCACCGGCCGCAAGCGCTCCGAGGAGGCCCTCCGGATCACCGAGGCGCGTCTCGGCCGCCTCTGGGAGTCCGGGCTCGTCGGCATCTTCGTGCTCGACGTCGAGGGCGTCGTCCTCGACTTGAACGGCGCGGCGGCGACCCTGCTCGACCGCCAGCGCACCGACGTCATCTCGCGCCGCATCATGCTGCGCGATCTCGTCCCGTCCGAGCTGGGACCGCTCGCCGATCGCGCCGCCGCCGAGATCCTGGAGACGGGGAAGCTCGCCCCCTTCGAGGCGGAGGTCGCCCGCGAGGGCGGGGAGCGCGTCAGCATCATCGCGGGGGCGGGGATGATCGACGCCGACACGTCGATGGTGATCGCGATCGACGTCTCGGAGCGCAAGCGCGCCCAGCGGGAGCTGCTCGACCAAGTCAGATTCCAAGCCCTCGTCGGCGAGGTCTCGGTCGCCCTCGCCAACGCCGACCCGCTCGATCGAATCCTCCAGCGCTGCGCCCTCGCCATCGCCGAGCACCTCGACCTCGAGCTCGCCTGCATCTGGACGACCAAGGCCCCGACCGACGAGCTCCTCTTGAAAGCGAGCGCGGGGCCGCTCGCCTCCAACGAGCCGCCCTCGAGGCCGACGCGGCCGGAGGTGCTCCGGATCGCGAGCGACCACCGCCCGTGCGTCTCCAACGACGCGGCCCACGATCTCGCCGACCCCCCTTGGTTCGAGCAGCGCGGCCTCGTGAGCTTCGCGGGGCACCCGCTCCTCGTCGCGGGCAAGCTCGTCGGGGTCGTGGCCGTCTACGGGCGGCGCCGCCTCTCGAGCGCGACCCTCGAGCACCTCGGCTCCCTCGCGAGCACCCTCTCCGTCGGCGTGCAGCGCAAGCTCGTCGAGGAGGCTGGCCAGTCCCTCGAGGCCCAGCTCCGCCACGCCCAGAAGATGGAGGCGGTCGGCCGCCTCGCGGGCGGCATCGCCCACGACTTCAACAACGTCCTGTCCGTCATCCTCAGCTACGCCGAGCTCATCCTCGGCGATCTGCCGAAGGAGGACCCGGTCGCAGAGGACGTCCGGGAGATGCACAAGGCGGGCATGCGCGCCGCCGACCTCACGCGCCACCTCTTGATGTTCAGCCGCCAGCAGATCATCGAGCCGCGCGCCGTCCACCTCGGGGACGTCCTCGCCGGCATGGACAAAATGCTGAGGCGCCTCCTCGGCGAGGACGTCGCGCTCACGATCAGGGTCGGAGACGGCCTCGGCCACGTCCTCGTCGACCCGGGCTCCGTCGAGCAGATCGTGATGAACCTCGTCGTCAACGCGCGCGACGCGATGCCCCGCGGCGGTCGCCTCGAGATCGCGACCGAGAACGCCGTGCTCGACGAGGCCTTCACCCAGACCCACCTCGGGGCGAAGGCGGGCGCTTACGTGAAGCTCTCCGTCACCGACAACGGCGTCGGCATGGACGCCGCCACCATGGCCCGCATCTTCGAGCCGTTCTACACCACCAAGGAGCGCGGCAAGGGCACCGGCCTCGGCCTCTCGACGGTGTTCGGCATCGTGCGCCGGAGCAACGGCTTCATCTGGGTCGACAGCGAGGAGCAGGTCGGCACCACCTTCACGATCCACCTTCCGCGCGTCGACGGCCAAGCGGTGGCGGCCACCTCTGCCCCGCCCACCACCCTCCGCGGCACCGAGACCATCCTCCTCGCCGAGGACGAAGAGCAGGTCCGCGCCGTCGCCCGCGACATCCTCCAGCGCGCCGGCTACACCGTCCTCGAGGCCCGCACCCCCGAGGAGGCGATCGCCATCGCCGAGTCGCCGGACACCCCCATCGATCTCCTCCTCTCCGACGTCGTCATGCCCCAAATGAGCGGCCCCGAGCTCGCCAAACAGGTGAAGGCGCGCCGCCCCCAGCTCAAGGTCCTCTGCATGTCCGGCTACGCCGAGGACGCGACCGTTCGCCACGGCGTCATCGACGCGGGGCTGCCCTTCTTGCAGAAGCCCATCACCGTCGAGGGCCTCACGAAGAAGGTCCGAGCCGTGCTCGACGGGCCTCTGCCCGAGCCCCGGCTGAGCCAGACCTGACGGTGCCCCCACCGGTCGCGCTCACGCGCGCCCACCGCCCCCAAATCGCTCGCTCCGCTCGCTCAGGGGGCGGTCGCCCTACCTGCCGCACCGATCGGCGCTCTATCGCGATCTCGGTGTTCGGCCGCGTTCGAGGTAGGGTCTCACCCGATACGACCATGGCTCGGCGAAAGCGCGCTCTTCGCGCTCTCTCTCGGCGCCTGCGCTCCCGCGCGGGACCAGGCCGCGCTGTCCGCGTCGGCCGCCGCGCCCTCCGGCTCCGCGAGCGTCCCCGCCCCCGCGAGCACCTTCGCCGGGACGAGGCTGTTCGACTTCGTCCCCGAGATCGCGGAGATCGTCGCCACCGAGCACACTCAGGAGCGCGTGCGCGTGGGCGTCTTCCTCTCCCTCGCCGATCGCGACGCGGGCAAGTGCGGCGACACCACCACGCGCGCGATGCAGTTCGTCCTCCCCGATTGGAGGGGCGGTCTCGAGGTCGACCTCGCGCGCCTCCCTCGCAGCGACCTCGGCGCCAGCTACATGCACAACGCGTCGAACGCGAGGACCTGGGTGATGAAGCTCGAGGCCACCCCCGAGCTCAGCCCCGACAGCCGCATCCACCCCGAGATCCCGTGGGCCCCCACCGGCACCATCCGCGTGCTCGAGGCCCCGAACGACGGCGCGGAAGGCAAGATCGTGCGCCTCGCGAACGGCCCGTTCCGCTTCGAGAAGATCCTGCCCGTCCGTGTGTGCCTGCCGCTCGATTGACGGGTGCTTTCGTTTTCGTAGCGGATGGGAAGGAACGCGGCCACCTTCGAGATCAAGGCAGGTTCCAGCCGAAGTACACCTCCGTTCGAACGATCAGGTCGCCCTCGAAGGTCAGGATCTCCGTGTTCTGTCCCGGCGGTCGACCGGGCGATCGCTGCACGTAGGTGACGATCACCTCGTCGCCGACCTCGAGCAGCCGTACGGGCTCGAACGACTGGTGGCGGCCGGCGCCGGGCCAGCAGCGCTCGAACCAGCCCGCCCGATCGAGCAGCGGATCGGGCGGGCTCGAGAAGCGGAAGTCCGGGCTCAAGTGCTCCTCGAAGAAGGCTCGGTCTCCTGCCGCGAACGACAGATAACTCTTCCAGGCGAGCTCGCGTCGGTTCGTCATGATGGTGGACGCTGCAGCGAGCGTGCCGGCGGGCGGCGGCCGATCTTGCGCTACGATAAAGATAGTCGCGGCCGGCGCGCCGGCCCCTCCCGCGGCGCGCGTCAGCGCGACGCTTGGGAGGGGCGCCTCGCGGAGCGAGGCGGGGGTGGGCATCCCCCGATGGAGCGCGCTATGGTCTTGGTAGCGGCGGAGGGAGGGCGGGTCCGCTGCCGAGCGGTGGGACGCCGCTCGCCGCCGGCTGCTATCGTCTGCCGGTGACGCGAGCGCGCGGATCGTCCGACGAAGGGGAGCGATCCATCGGGCCGTTCAAGCTCGTTCGTCCGCTGGGGCGCGGCGGGTTTGCGCCGGTGTGGCTCGCCCACGAGACGTACGGTGACGCGGCCCTGCGCACGGTCGCGCTCAAGCTCGTCTCGATTGGGGCGGGCGAGGGGGCGCGCGACGCGGTGATCCGAGAGGCGCGCGCCCTCTGCCAGGTCGAGCACCCCAACGTGGTGCGGTTCCTCGCCCTCGCCGAAGATCGGGCGAAGGGCCGGCTCGGGCTCGTGATGCAGCACCTCTCCGGGACGCCGCTTCATCGCAAGCTCGAGGCGGCGGGGGGGAAGCTCGGACAAGAGGCGGTGGTCGAGATCGGCCGGTCGATCGCGGCCGCCCTCGCCGCCGTGCACGGAGCGGGGCTGCTCCACCGCGACGTGAAGCCGGCGAACGTGATGGAAGAGGCGGGCGCGTACAAGCTGATCGACTTCGGCGTGGCCGGCCTCGTCGCGCCCGCGCCCCCCGCGCCCCGAGAGGCCGAGCCCGAGATCGTCGACGACCTGCCCCTCGATCCGCCGAGCGAGCGGCCCTCCATCGGCGAGACCCTCGCCGGCACGCCCGGCTACGTCGATCCGATCTGCGTGCGCACGGGGCAGCCCGCGACCGCCGCGAGCGATCTGTACGGCCTCGGGGCGACCCTCTACGAGTGCCTCACCGGCGCCGTCCCCGCCGTTCGCGCGAGCATCGCGCGCGGTGAAGGCGGCCCGCGCGCGGCCGTGCTCGAGGGCCGCGAGGCCCCGCCGAAGATCGCCGACGCAGCGCCGGAGGTGAGCCCCGCCCTCGCGAAGCTCGTCGACGCGCTCGTCGCCCCCGAGGCCGAGGATCGCCCGCGCACGGCCGAGATCGTCCTCTGGGAGCTCGAGCGCATCCGGCGCGAGATCGGCGGCCACCCGCGCTCCCTCCCGAGCGAGGACGTCGGCCCCTTCCGCGGGCTCGATCGCTTCGAGGCCGCCGATCGCGACGTGTACCTCGGCCGCACCGCGGAGATCGCCGCCGCCCTCGACATGCTCCGCACCCGCGCCGTCGTGACCCTCATCGGCCCCTCCGGCAGCGGCAAGAGCAGCCTCGCCCGCGCCGGCGTCGTCCCCGCCGTGACCGACGGCGAGCTCGGCGGCTGGCCGGCGGCGTGGGACGCCGTCGTCGTCGCCCCCGGCGCCGAGCCCGAGCACGCCATTCGATCCTCGCTCGCGTCGTTCCTCGAAGGGGGCGCGGATCTCGACGCGGACGGCGTCGCCGACACCCTCGCCGAGCGCGCCGTCGAAAAAGGCCGAGGCACCCTCCTCGTGCTCGACCCCCTCGAGGAGATCGTCACCGTCGCCTCGGCGGAGGGCCGCGCCTTCGTCGAGAAGCTCCTCGCGCGCATCGGCCACGCCCCTCACCCCGGCGTGCGCGCTCTCGTCACGGTGCGCCGCGACCTCTTCGATCGCGTCCTCGCCCTCGGCGAGATCGCCCGCCTGCTCACGCGGGGCACCATCCTCGTCGAGGCCCTCTCCCCGTCTACCTGGCTCGACGTCGTCGAGCAATCCATCGAGCGCTACGGCTACCGCCTCGAGAGCGTCGCGCTGCGAGGCGCGCTCCAGAAGGAGATCGCCGAGATCTCCTCGGCGATGCCGCTCATCCAGTTCGCGCTGCTGCGCCTGTGGCAAGAGCGCGACCGCGACAAGAAGGTCATCCGCAAGGCGAGCCTCGAAAAGATCGGCGGCCTCGCGGGCGGCCTCGAGCAGCACGCCGACGCCACCCTCGAGCGGATCTGGTCCATCGACGCGCGCGCCCCCGACGTCGCCAAGCAGATCCTCCTCGCCCACACGACGCCCGAAGGGACGCGCGTCTCGCGCCGCCGCGCCGAGCTTGCCGAGCTCGTCCCCTCCGACCTCACCGAGCGCGTCGTCACCGAGCTCGCCAAGGCGCGCCTCCTCGTCCGCGAAGAGGGACAGAGCCACCTCTCCCACGAGGCCCTCCTCACCCAATGGGGCACCCTGCGCGCGCTGCTCGCGGAGGCCCGAGCCGATCGCTCCCTCGCCGAAGAGATCGAGCGTGAGGCGGAGGCGTGGGTCGCGCGACCCGATCGCGAGCGCCTCTGGAAGGGCCGCCGCCTCGCCGCCGCCGAGCAGCTCGCCAAGAAGCGCGGCGCCGCCGAGCTCACCCCCGGCGCCCGAAGCTTCGTCCGCGCCGCCCGCAGCGCGGAGCGAAAGGGCAGGGTCACCCTCCTCTCCGCCGGCCTCGTCGTCGCCGCCGCCGCCGCGGTCGGCGGCGGAGCCTACGTGCGCGCCCTCGTCGTCCACGAGCGCCTCGAGGCCGACCGCGCCCGCGCCCTCTCGCGAGAGGCCACCGCCGCCCAAGGCCGCGCCGAAGCCCAAGCGAGCGCGAGCGCCGCCGCCGCCCGATCCCAAGCCGACCTCGCCGCCTCCGCCACCGCCCGCGCTTCCCGCGCCGAGGAGCGCGCCAAAGAGAGCGACCTCACCGCCGAGAGCGCCCGGCGCGAGCGCGACAAAGCCGTCAAAGACCTCGAGCAGCTCAAGAAGCGGATCCCGAAGGGCGCGGTCGAGATCGGGCCGATCGAGAAGCCGGGGAGACCGTAGAGGAGGGGAGCGCGCGTCGCGCTTCGCGCTCGCCAGAGAGAGCGCGAAGGTCGTTGTGCTGGGGGCGTTGGGCGGCGAGCGCGAGGGCCCGTGGAGTCGGCTCGCTAGTCCGGAGGTCGGCGACGAAGCTTCCGCCGTCGTTGCTTCAACGACGGTGTGAAGTGTCGCCGGGTGCGCGGTTTGTCCGCGCACGCGAGGAGAAAAGAGCGAAAACCTCCCCCCGCTGCGCGGGGCCCCCCTCCGACGCTGCAGATGGCTTCTGAAAGGTTGTCGTGGCGATGGGTGACAGAGCGCTCCTTGGCTCGCACGGCGCTGTCTCGGGACTGGGGTTCTCGCACGGCGCTGTCTCGAGACTGGGGCGGGGAGCGCGTCGCGCTTCGCGCTCGCCAGAGAGAGAACGAAGGTCGTTGTGCTGGGGGGCGTTGGGCGGCGAGCGCGAGGGCCCGCGGAGTCGGCTCGCTAGTCCGGAGGTCGGCGACGAAGCTTCCGCCGTCGTTGCTTCAACGACGGTGTGAAGTGTCGCCGGGTGCGCGGTTTGTCCGCGCACGCGAGGAGAAAAGAGCGAAAACCTCCCCCCGCTGCGCG
>JBGAID010000172.1:0-10136 GCA_044225865.1 Polyangiaceae bacterium
ATCCTTCGCGGCGTGGGCGACGACGCCGCCGTGACGCGCGAGGGTGGCTTCGACGAGGGCGCGCTCGCGCTCGTCGAGGGCCCTTCGCTCTTCGTCGAGGGCGGCGAGGGAGTCCGGCGCTCTCGCGGTGGGAGCGGCGGCCTCCGCGCCCGGCGCGGCTCCGAGATCGCGCTCGGAGAAGTGGTGGGCGTCGATCCTGTCTCGCTGCCCCTCCGCGAGGGCCCGATCGCGAGCGCGCTTGGTCGCCGCCTCGAGCTGCCGCACGTTGCCCGGGAGCGACCACCCGGGCCGGAGGAGGAGCTCGCGCGCGGCGCGGGTGAGCTCGGGCACGCCGCCGGTGGAGAGGCGGTGGCGCGCGAGGATCCCCGCGGCGAGATCGGGGATCTCCGCTCGGCGCGCGCGCAGCGGCGGGACCTCGAGCACCACCGCCGCCAGTCGATAGTAGAGGTCCTCCCGAAAGCGGCGCTCGCGAATGGCGGCCGCGAGATCGCCATTCGTGGCCGCGATGAGCCGAACCCGCGCGCGCTTCGGCTCGCGGCGGTCGTGACCGAGGGGGCGATAGCTCCCGAATTGAGTGAAATCGAGCAGGAGCTGCTGGGCGGGGGGAGGGAGATTGAGGATCTCGTCGAAGATGAGGGTCCCGCCGTCCGCGAGCTCGACGAGGCCGACGCGCTTGGAGAGGGCGCCGGAGAACGAGCCGCGCTCGTGGCCGAACAGCTCCGAGGTAATGGTGTTGAGGTCGTCGCTCGATCCGAGGACGGCCCGCACCACCGGGGTCCGCCCGCTCGCGGCCGCGATCGCGCGCGCGAGCTGGGTCTTGCCCGTGCCCGACTCGCCGAGGATCAGGATCGCCGCGTCCCCCTCGATCGCGGAGGCGAGCTCGCGCCGCAGCTCCTTCATGCTGTCGTAGCGGAGGAGCTCCTCGAGCGTCGGATCCGCGGCGATGGTGCGGGCGGCGACCTCGCTTAGCTCGATGCGAGCGCGGTCGAGCTTCCGATAGGGGGTCAGGGCGGCCCCGATCACGTGCGCGGTGGCCTGGAGGAGCTCTCGGTCTGTCTCGGTGGCGATCCTTCTGCGATCGCGAAAGTCGACGTAGAGGACGCCGGCCGGCTCGCGCGGGTCGTGGCCCTTCGACCATTGAATGGTGCGCATCGGCGCCGCCATGGCGAGGAAGATCCCCTTCCAGACCAGGCTCTCGCTCGCGTCCGCGTCGTCGATGGGGCGCGACACGACGATGGCGCCCGTCTCGAGGGCGCGGCGCGTGACGGAGCGGCTGATCGCCTCGCGCTCCGCTCCTTCGAGGGCGCGGCCGCGCGTTCGCGAGCACGGGCAGCTCGCAGAGCCGTCCTCGTAATGGAGCAGCACGAGGGCGCGATCGGCGCCGAAGAGGCGGAGCAGATCGTCGAGGCAGCGCTCGAGGAACGCCGCTTGATCCTCGGCGGTGGAGAGCCCCGCGACGACCTTGCCCAGCGTCTCCCAAGCGGCGCGGAGGGCCGGGAGCTCTGCTTTTTGGCTCGCGTCGGGCGGAGTCAAGCCGCGGTAAGGTACCCCGTGGAGCCGAGCGCGGAAACCTCTACCATGCGATGCGTGGCGGACGACCTGGTCGGCCAGACGGTGCTCGGAAAGCTCCGGGTGATTCGTCGCCTCGGGGGCGGAGGCGCAGGCGAGGTCTTCGAGGTGGAGCACACCCTGACCCGCCACCGGCGCGCGCTGAAGGTGCTTCGACCAGAGCTTCGGCTCTCCTCGTCCGCGGTCGCGCGCCTCGTCCGCGAAGCAGCGGCGGCGAGCCGCGTCGATCGGCCCTGTGTCGCGCAGACCTTCGACGCGGGCCGCCTCGAGGACGGGCGCGCCTATGTCCTCATGGAGCTGGTCGAGGGGAAGACCCTCCGCGAGGAGCTCGCGGCGCGCGGGAGATTCGAAGAGCCGGACGCCGTCGATCTCGCGTTCGCGATCGCGGACGCCCTCGAGACCATTCACGCAGCGGGCCTCATCCATCGCGACGTGAAGCCCGAGAACGTGATGCTCGGCGAGGAGAGCGGCGCGTCCGCGCGCGTGACCATCCTGGATTTCGGCGTGTGCAAGGTCCTCTCCGACCCTGACGGGGCGGAGGCGCTCACCGCCGAGACGGCGATCGCGGGGACGCCCGCGTACATGGCGCCCGAGCAGCTCGACGCCTCGGCGACCGTCGACGCGCGCGTCGATCAGTGGGGCCTCGGCGTGGTCTTGTACGAGCTGCTCGCGGGGGCGCGTCCATTCGCCGGTAAGACGGCGGCCGCCCTCGCCGGTGCGTTGCACGAGCGCGGCGCCCCCGACGTGCGCGAGCGCGCTCCGGCCACGAGCGAGGCGACGTCGGCGGTCGTGGCCCGCCTCCTCGAGCGCGATCCGGCGCGGCGCTTCCCCGCGATGATCGACGCGTGTCAGGCCCTGCGACGTCGCTCCGAGGAGCTCCGGGGCGAGGGCGGGGAGCTCGTGGGCACGGTCGTGTCGGGACGATATCGGCTCACGCGCACCCTCGGAGCGGGCGCGGCCGCGACCGTGTTCGCGGCGCGCGATCGGGAGACGGATCGGGACGTCGCGCTCAAGCTCTTCAATCGCGCCTCCAGCGCGAAGCCGAGCTTCCTCGAGCGGATCGGGAGAGAGGCAAAGGTCGCCCACGCGATCGACGCGACCCACGTCCCGACCGTATTGGACAAGGGACAAGACGCCGCCCTCGAGCGCGCCTACCTCGTCCTGGAGCTCTGCGAGGGCGCGACCCTCGCGAGCCACATCGAGAGGGTCGGGCCGCTCGACGCGGAGACCGCGCTCGCGGTCTTGGAGCCGCTCGCGCGCGCCCTCGACGCCGTCCACGCGCGAGGAATCGTCCATCGAGACGTGAAGCCGGCGAACGTGCTCGTGTCGACGGGGCCTCCCATTTCGATCAAGCTGCTCGACTTCGGGATCGCGACCGTGGTCGGACAGGATGCTCACGGGGTGACCTCATCGGGGGTCCTCTTGGGGACACCGCTGTTCATGGCCCCCGAGCAGGCGCGGACGGACCTGGAGGTCACGAGCGCGGCCGACCGCTACGCGCTCGGGCAGCTCGCCCATTACGTGCTGACGGGAGAGGCCTACTTCCAGCGCCACGCGCGGCGCGGGCTGCTCCCTCTCCTCGCTGCCATCGGTCGAGGAGTCCAGGCGGACGCGAGCGCGCCCCAGGCCGATCGCGCGGCCTCGCTCCCGCGCGCGTTCGACGGATGGCTCGCCCGTGCGTGCGCCCTCGACCCCGGCGCTCGCTTCGCTTCGGCGCGGGAGCAGATCGACGCGCTGCGAGCGGCGCTCGCGCCGGTCGCTCGCGCGGAGAAGCGATGGCGTGGGGTGGCCGCGCTGATCGCGATCCTCGCGGCGGGCGGGGTCGCGCTCGCGGCCTCGAGCGGTCCCTCCCGAACCGCCGAGGATACGGTCGCTGCTGCGGTGGAGGAAGGCGAGCGCCTGGCCACCACAGAGCCCCCGACGAGCGGCCCCATGGCCCTTCCTACGACGAGGTCGAGCGCGGCAGCGCCCGCGAGCGCGACCGCTCCCCCTGCCATCGCCGCGACTCCGTCCGCGACAGCACCGCCAGTCAAGCGGCCTCGCTCTCCGACCGCGAGCCCCTCCAGCGCACCGGTCGCTCCGGCCGCGAGCAGCGGGCCTCAGAAGAGGCCCGATTCCATCTTTTGAGCGGTGAGGCGGGCGAAGGCCAGCGCGCGCGGCTCCGTCGTCTTCGCGAGGAGCGCGGCGATCGTCTCCGCCTGGTCGCGAGGCACGCCTCGGACGACGGCGTCGATCGAAGGGGCGGGGGTGGCGAGGTGACCGTCGAGCACGGCGCTCGGCTTGCCATTGAATGGCGCGCGCCCCGCGAGCATCTCGAACCAAAGACAGCCCAGCGCATATTGATCCATCGCCGGACAAGCGGCCTCGCTGCGGATCTGCTCTGGAGACATATAGAGGGGGGTACCGATGATCTCACCGGTGTCGGTCAATCCCGCCTCCCCCTGCACCCCCGCCAGCCCGAAGTCGAAGACGACGGGGCGGCCTTCGCCCTCCGCGTCCACGACGAGCATGACATTGGCCGGCTTCAGATCGCGGTGAACCACCCCCGCCCCGTGCGCGACGGAGAGCCCCCGGGCGATCTCGCACACGATCCGGTGCGCGCGCTCGACCGAGAACGCGCCGCGCTCGAGGGCCGCTCTCAGCGTCTCCCCTCGATAGAGGCGCATCGCCAGCCACGGCGGGCGCGCGTCCCCGTCGCTCACGGCGAGCACCTCGACGACAGCCCGGTGGGCGACCCGAGTCATGGCCCGCGCCTCCCGCGAGAAGCGCTCTCGATAGGAGCTGCTCTCCATGAGATCTCGATGGAGCGCCTTGACCGCGACCGCGGTCCCGTCGTCGTCGGCGGCGTGATAGACGACGCCGATCGCCCCCGCCCCGATCGCCTCCCCGACCGTGAAGCGGCCCTCCAATGTCGTCCCCGTGAGATCGCCCGGGGCCGCCTCCAGCTCGGCCCCGTCGAACGGACACCGGAGGAGCTTGCCGCGATAGCGGGCCTGGCAGCGCGGGCATCGGGCGATCACGGGCGGATCCGGGCGATGAACGCGTCGCGGCCCCCCGCCGACGGGTGGGGGCCTTCGAGGACGAGCGTGTCGGAGAACGCCCCGACGACGAGGATCTCCCCTTCGAGGAGGGCCGTCGCGTGGACGCTCTGGACGCCGTCTCCTCCGATGCGGGTGGCGAACGCGAGCGGAGCGCCGATCCCGGCGGCGTAGTAGGCGACGAAGCCGTCCTCCGCGTCGTCGGCCGCGTTCAGCGTTTCGTCGCCGAGCATCGTCGCGCCCGAAAACGCCCCGCCCAAGACGACGGGAGCGCCCTCGACGAGGTCGAACGACGCGTCGAGCCCGCGCTGGGCCCCGCTCCCTCCGATCGCGGCGACCCCTTCCACCGCTCCCTCGAACGTCATGGAGAGAGAGAACGCATCCGAAGAGCCGGCGGTGAGCGGATTCGCCGGATCGTATTCGATGGTCCCCTCGAATGTCCCGGCGAGCACGGCCATTGCCCCAGATGCGCGCACGTTCGAGATCGACTGGGCGAAGGGGGCCACCAATGGCACGACTGCATCGATATCGCCGTTCACATCGAACGTGAATGCGTAGCCGTCGGGCTCCGCGTCGGCCGCGTCCACCGGCTCCGTCGGACCGGCGCCGTCCGGATCGATCCATCCCTGGAACGTGCCCGCAGCGACGAGCGGACCGGGGGCGTCCTGTCGAATCGCCAGTTGCATGGTGGGTGCGCCCCCCGCGGTCGTGGACTCCTTCGCCCAGACGGGACTGCCCTGGACGATCTTCGTGAAATACAGATCTACGCTCTCGGGCGCGGGCAGGGGGTGGGTGCCGATGTTCATCGGCCCTCGAAAGGAGCCCGAGACGAAGACGGTACCCTGGGCCCCGAGGGCGAGGCCCTGGCCGGTGTCGTCCTTCGTCGATCCGAAGGTCGTGCCCCAGATAACCTCGCCCTCCGAAGACAGCGCGACGACGAATACGTCGGTCCCGCCCGCGGAGGGGGTCCCGCCATCGCCGACATCGATATGGCCGCTGAAGGTCCCCACCGCGACCACGGTCCCGCTCGCGTCCGCGGCCATGGCCACGATCGAGGCATCCTCGCCGAAGCAGCGCGTCCATCGCCGCTCGCCATTGCCGTCCCGGGCCTGAATGAACGCCACCCGCGCCCCGCTCACCGCGCACACGCCCCCCAACACCGGCATGTCGAAGTGGCCGTCCCATCGGCCGCCGACGTAGATCTCGTCCTCCGAGCCAATCGCGACCGCCTCGAAGCTCTGGTCTTGCTCGCCGCCCTCGGTCTGCACCCAGACGACGTGATCGTCATGGGTCCCGCCCCCGCCCGCTCCGCCGGCCGCTCCCGCGCCCGCGCCACCGCCGCCGAGAGGGACGGGAGCGCCTCCTGTGCCCGCGCCGCCCGCGCCGTACTGGGCCGGGTCCGTCAGGCAGCCGACCACCGATAGGAGCACCAGGCACCTCATGGCCACGATCCGGAGATCTCCAAACCCCAAAGGCGCGGCGCGAGCGCGACGTTCGGGCCTTTGGACGGTTTGCTCGTGACGACGACGATCGCGCCGATCGAGGCGGCCGCGAGCGAGACCACCCCGGCCGCGCCGAGGCCCACGAACAGACCGAAGTCGACGAGCTTCCGGCGATTGGTGCCTTCCACGTCGTAGCTCGCTGGGCATTGGTCGCGGGCGGGCCCGCACGCCTCTGCCTGGTCGGCCTCCACGATCGCGCCGTCGACGCGAAACGCAATGGCGGCCACGCCGCTCGCGAGACCGAGCGAGCCGGCAATCCAAGCCCACGTCGGGATCCGGCGGGGCTCGGCGCGGACAGGGAGAGGGCGCTCCCGTCGAGTCGTCCCTCTCTCGATCGGCGGCGGCGACGGAGTCCGGTCGAGGCGCTCGATGGGAATGACCACCGCGTCCCCCTCCGCCTTCACCTCCACTTCGCGTCGAATGGACGTGAATCCGTCCGCGCTCGCGACGACGACCGTCCTTCCGCCGTCGACGAAGATGGCGGTCCCCCATTGTCCGCCTCGAACCTCCTGCCCGTCGCGCTCGACCTTGAGACCAGGCAATGACGCGACCGCGTCGTGGACGTCGATCCGAATGGTGGACAGACGCGGCCTCAGCGCTTCGACGCGCGCGCGCGCCCACGCCTCGCGATCGTCCTGCTTCGCGTCGCGCGCGGACGTCTCGGCGATGACGTAGAGGGCGTAGGCGCTCGCGAGCCGGCCGGAGAGCTCGTAGCACTCGGCGAGCTTCAGCTTGGCCCCGACCCCGCTCGGCTCGAGGCGCACGACCTCCTCGAGCTTCGGACAGGCGGTGTCGTAATCGTGGTGCTCCATTTCGTCTCGAGCCTGCTCGAACAACGTCTGGGCGGCGGCGGTCCGCTTTGGATCTCCGCTCCACGGCTGGGCCGGCGCCGGCGCGGGCATGGCCGAGACGAAGAGCCCCGCGACGACGGCGATGGTGGCACGGAAAGCTGCGTTCTCGGCGAGCACCTGGGCCCGGCGAGCGTACCTCGATTCAGGCTCTCCTGCGCATCCCGACCGCGATCAACGTCATCCCCGCGACCAGCCCGAACGCGGCCCCGCCCGCGGAGACGTTGCGGGCGAGCTTGGCCTCGTCGACGGCGCTCCGCGATTGACGCTCCTCGCTCGCCGCCTCCTGGGCGCGCACCCCATCTTCGCGGTATCGCATGGCCGCGATCGCCCGCTCCGTCTCGCGGTGAGCCTTCTCTACATTCGCGGTGCGGCTCTCGACGTAGCCCTGCCACACGAACGCGATGAAGCCGGACACGCCCGCGCCCGCGAGCAGGATCAACCCCACCACCACGAGCCCGATCCGGCGCTTGCCCCGCGCCGCCACCGGGGCGATGGCGGGAGCGAATTGGGGGTGCATCATCACCGGCCTCCCTTGGCGCGCGCCTGCGATGCATCGCCGCACGGAAGGATGTCGGCCTTGGATTGGACGCGCCGCAGGCACGCGAACATGCGCGCGTATTCCTCGTTGTCGCCGTTCTCTTTGCAGGCCTTCTCCAGCTCCTTGACGTGGTCCTGGAACTGATTGCCGACGAGGAGCATCCCGAAGCTGCGCTTCTTCACCGAGATACCCCACGCTCCCTCTCGGCACATGGCGGCGTCGAGCTTCTTCGGCTTGGCGTCCGCCCACGCGCCCGACTCCTCGAACCCGAGGCCCGCGAACGCGAGCGCGCCCTCCTCCGCTTTGTATTGGGAACGGCAGCTCTTGAGGACAGTGGCGACCTCTTCGATCGAAGACTGCTTCTCGATCGCGCCCGCGAAGCAGCCCCACCCGTCGGGAGCCTTCTCCTTCACCGACGTGAGCTCCTTCACGCACGTCTTCTCGACGCCGGGAGCTTCGGGCCAATCCTTATTTCGCTTCTCGACATACTCCTTGCACAGCTTCTCGGGAGACGGGGTGCACCCCAAGAGAGCCGCGCCAGAGACGACCCACGCAAGCACTCGGACCGCACATTGAACGGACATGGCCGGTCGCCCGAGCAACGGGCATTCCAGCGCGGAGCGCCCGGTTTCGAGGGCGCGCACGCGGTCGGTGACGACGGTTCGTCGTCGCGTGACGAGCGCTCGTCGCGCCTCGGATGGCGGGCGCGCGCGCCGAGCGGGCGCGGGGGCGTGGCCGCGTGATTGCACGAGGACGCGGCCATGACGACCCGACCGATCTTGCTCTCCGCTTCCCTCCTTCTCCTAACCGCGTGCGGGCGCTCCGCCGAGGGCAGCGCCGCTTCCTCTTCGACGAAGACCAAGAGCGACGACGCTGCCTCGTCGTCGCCGGCCAAGAGCGCTCCGACCAAGAAGCCGCCCGCGGATCTCCGCAACGCCACCGATGACGAGCTGAAGGCCGCCGTCACCGCCGTCGGCTTCACGGATCCGCTCGTCATGCGCGACAAGGAGAGCGAGTACCGGAGGACGAAGATCTTCGTCGGCAACCCGAAGGTGGCGCTCCATGTCTACGACTTCGGGGCGATCAGCATACGCAACGACGACTTCCCGCCCCGAATGAGCCTCGACGAGAAGCGCTTGTTGCGGGTGAGCGCGATGAAGGGGGTCGGCTCGGAGGCGCTCATCAAGTCGACATTCGATCTTCTCCAAAAGTCGGCGTGCGGCGACGTCGACGGCTGCTCGAAGGTCCTCGCCGGGGCCGGCTATGGCGACATCAACCCCCTTGGGGGCCGCACCCAGCTCGGCCCCCTGGGCTATCAGCTCATCAACGCGAAGAAGGGCTCCGAATATGTCCGAACCCAGATTTACGACATGAAGCCGGAGCGTCCCGACACCCAGTTCGCGGTCAAGGATCCGCTGGTCATCGCCGCGTTCTCCGACGATCCCAAGGCCCCTGCCCCGAAGGAGGCCATCTCGCGGATGCTCGATTGCGTCCAGAAGTGAGGGCGGTCAGGGGCGATAGCGGCCGGTCTCGATGGACCAATCCAGGTTGGCGCGGACCCAGCCCTTCGTCGCCTCGATGACGGCGGTCGCCGCGGCGGCGAGGGAGGGCGACGTCCCGGTCGCCGCGAGCGGGGCGAGCGGGCCGTCATCCGTCGCGGGCGGCCCCTCCGAAGCCGAGGGCGCGCCCCTGGGCGGCCCCCGTGTCGCGCCGGCGCCAGAGCACGGCGTCCAGGACATAGTGCGTCGCCTGGGGCAGCGCGAGGAGCGGGACAATCCAGGTGAGGACGCGCGCGGACAGCACGATTGAATCGTCTTCGCCGCCGAACAGGACAGGGTGGTCGTGCCAAACGAGCCTGTCCCACAGCCCCTCTTCGACGAAGGCGATGAGCACCAGAATGCCTACGAACACGAGGACGCCGCGGCCGACCACCTTCCCGACGAAGGTGTCCTTGGCGTCGCGCGTCTTCTCTCGGGCATAGACGTACAGGAGCACGACATAAGGGACGCCGTGGACGATGACGTTGGCGGCGGTGAATTCGAAGTCGCTCTTCGCGACGACGATGCCGACGTACCAAGTGGCGGCGGTGGTGGCGACGACGGCGTGCTTTCCGAGCTCGAGCTGGGACGTGGCGCGGGCGCGGAGGAAGGCGCGAATGGCGTACACGGCGAGGATCGCGACATAGAGCGCGCGCGCCCACGGGACGGCCCACGCGATCGGGAGCGGGACGAAATCACCCTCGACGAACCACCAGAACGGCCTCGGCAGCTCCGTGTGCCAGACGAGCACCGGGTAGAGGGTCGACGCGTAGATGGCGGCGTCGTCGAGGACGCGGTCGAGCCTCGTCTTCAGCGCGCTGCGAGCGCGATAAATGGCGACCCAGCCCGCCTGCTGGCGAATGAAGTGGAAGAGCGCCACATAGGCGAGGGCGGTCCAGAACACCCCGCTCGAGACGGCGTGGAGCGCGACCCCCGCCGCGAAGCAGGCCAGAGGGACGCCCGCGTAGAGGAGCGGCCTCTTCTTGAGCTCGGCGGGATCGAAGTACGTGCGGTAGAGCGTCGACCAGACGTGGGACACGTCGACGCCGACGACGAGCACCAAGAACGCCCACGGCGGCAGGGACTGCCCCGGCGCGGCG
>JBGAID010000173.1:0-10057 GCA_044225865.1 Polyangiaceae bacterium
GCCCTCCTCGAGCGCGAGCACGGCCGCGGTGTTGAGGGTCCGCGCGAGCTGCACCCGATCGCCGCCCTCGAGCAGGCGCAGCGCGGCTCGAAAGAAGAGCCGCCCCTCCGAGAGGGCGCCCGCCTCGACCCGGTTCACGCCGAGCGCGTGGAGGACGCGCGCCTCGACGCCACGACGTCCCGCGGATCGCTCCACCTCGAGGGCGCGCTCGAGGAGCCGCCGCGCCTCGTCGAACGCGCCCTCCGCGGTGAGGGCCTCGCCGAGCGCCATCGCGATCCGCGCCTCCGCGTCGTGATCCTTTGCGCGCCGCGCCCGGTCGAGCAGGTCTCGCGCGGGCTCGACGCTCTGCGACGGCCGCTCCAGGTTGATCTCGATGTCGACCTTCACCGCGAGCGCGCGCGCGAGGCCCTCGAGCGGCGCCCGCGATCCAGCGCCTTCGATCGCCTTCACGAGCACGGCGTGGCAGAACGCGAGCGGCCCGAGGTGGGCGAGCCCCGCTCCCAGCGCCGCTCCGATCGCGATCGCGTCGGCGGCGCGCGCCGGCTCCGACGCCCGGCTCAGGTTCCAGTCGAGCGCGGCAAGGAGGTTGTCGCGCTCGCGAACGATCTCGCGCCGCGCGAGGGTCCCCGCGGCGTCGAACAGCCGATCCGCCGCGCCCACGCCCAGGTCCGCGAAGTAGCGTGCGTGTCGCCCCGCAGCGGCGTCTGCGTCTTCAGCCGCGAGGTCCTGCGAGGCGAAGTCGCGGATCGAGAGCAAGAGCGAGAAGCGCGGGGCGCCTGCCCGCGCGCCCACCACGAGCAGGGAGCGATCCGCGAGGCCTTGGAGCACGTCCACCACCGCCGCCGATCCCGCCGGCAGCCGCAGCACCGAGGCCGCCGCGGCGGCGCTGAATCCACCTCGAAACACGCTCGCCTGGGAGAGCGCGGCGCGATGCGCCGGATCGAGCTGGTCGACGGATCGGGCGATCTCGTCGCGGAGCGCGGTGCCGCGCCGGCCCGGCGCGGCGAGGACACCGAGCCTCCCCGCCTCCGAGGGAGCGTCTCTCCTCACGCGATCGAGCAGCTCGTCCACGGGGAGGAACCGCGCGCGCGCCGCCGCGAGCTCGACGGCGAGGGGCAGCCCGTCGAGCTCGCGCACGAGCTCTCCGATGAGGGCGACCTCGCGCGCGTCCGGCGCGAACGTCTCTCGCACCGCCGCCGTCCGGGCGATGAACAGCTCCACCGCCTCCGCGGCGCGCGCATCCTCCGCCCGCTCCGGCAGCGAGAGCGGTCCGAGATCGAGCAGCGCTTCCCCGGGCGCTCCCAGCCGCACGCGCGACGTCACGAGGACCGTCAGCTCCGGCGCGGCGGAGAGGAACCGCGCGGACAGCTCGCTCACCGCGTCCGTCGCGAGCTCCGCGTTGTCGAGCACGAGGGTGGACGCCCCGCGTGACGCGAGGGCCCGCCCGAGCTGCTCGATCGGCGTCGCCCCCGTCGCGACGAGCGGCACCCCGAGCGCCGCCGCGACCGCGAGGGCGGCACCCTCGAGATCCTTCACCTCCGTGAGGTCGACCCACGCCGGCGCCAGCATCCCTTCGATCGCCTCGACCACGAGGCGCGACTTCCCGATCCCGGGCGGCCCCAGGACGGTGACGAGCCGGCTCGCGCCGCAGCGCTCCGCGAGCGCCTCGAGCTCGCGCTGCCGGCCCACGAACCGCGTCGTGCGCGAGGCCGCGAAAGGGCGCGGAGGGATGCTCGTCATCGAACGGGGCGATGGTACACGAGCCCGTCGGAGCGGATTTCGGGCGAGCTCCGTCCAAGAAAGGCTGCGAGGGGGAGGCCCAGCGGGGCCGTCGATCCGGTCGCCCAAGCGGACCTGAAAGAACCCAAAAGCCTGGCCCCTCGCCCCTGGATCCTCGGCGTCCCCCGAGCGCTTGGATCACCCAAATCGCCCTCGAAGCGCGGCGATCCCCCCCGGAACGCTTCCTGCTGCGGGGCGCGACATGCAGAGAGCCTCGAGCATTGGAATCGTCTTCTTCGCCGCCAGCCTCTCCCTCGCGGGCTGCGCTCCCAGCGATCCGGCCGACCTCGCCGACGACGACGCGGACGACGCCGCCGAGCACGACGCGGACGCGGTGCAGGTCTGGTCGGGCCTCGGCCTGATGGGGGTCCACGATCCCGCCCTCGGAGGCGAGCTGTTGGATCTGTTCCCGAGCGGCGGCGGGTGGACGATCAACACCGTCTATTCGACCGACTTCGATTGGGCCGGCACCTACGGGTCGGGGACGACGTGGGCGCGCCAGCACGGCTTTCACCCCGTGATTCGCGTCGACTATGCGCGCCCCGAGCACAGCACCTTCGCCGACGGGACGAAGACGAACGGCGCCACCATCCCGCCGCCGGGTGACGTCGGGTATTGCCTCGCGCGAGAGGACGGAGGGCCGAGCCGGAACGTGGGCGGCCGCCACCTCGATTGCTATCTCGCGTTCCTCGACGATCTCGTGGGCGCCACCCCCGACGTGCACACGTGGATCGTGGGCAATGAAATGAACATGTCCCTCGAGGCGCTGGGCTTCCCGGGGGGCCGCATCGACCCCAGCCACTACGCGAACGTGTTCCGCGCGGCGCGGGCTCGCATTCGCAGCAAGCCCGGCCACGGCGATGACGCGGTGTTCGTGGGCGCGGTGGCGCCCGGGGTCGCGGGAGACGGGCGGTACGAAAGCGGCAAGGAATACCTCGGCGCCCTCCTCTATCAGCTCGCCCCCAACGACGTCGACGGCATCTCCATCCACGCCTACGGCGGCTGGCCGAAGCCGTGCGACAACGGCAACGTCACCCCCCTCGCCGCGTTCGAGTCGGGCGCGTTCGGCGGGCTCGGCTATCGCACGACCGCGCAATGGATCGACGCGCTCGGGTTCTCTCGAACCCCCCTCCTCATCACCGAGATGAGCGCTCACCTCCACATCGGCCACGGCGCCCCGAACCCGGCCTGCGGCGCGATCGACGACGGCTTCCTCTACGACAAGAAGGAGCTCTCCGATTTCATCCGCGCCGCCTACCAGAGCATCAACCAATGGAACGGAGGCCCCACGAACCACGACATCCTCGGCGGCGTGTGGTTCTCCTATGACAACGGCGGCTACCCGGAGGAGTCGCTCAAGACCATGCGCGACGTGATCGCGGGCGAAAACCAGGGCACCTCATCGAGCGACAACCCCTATTACGCATTTCGAGACCTCGCCAAGAACGGCGGCCTCGGGCACGGCGATCCGAGCGGCTATGGCACGTGCGCGCGCTCCGACGAAGGCACCCCCCTCTCCCCCGACGGCGCTCCCTATTCATTGAAGGGCAAGCTGCGCCAGTTCTGGAGCCAGAGCGGCGGGCTCCCCGTCTTCGGGTACCCCATCGAGAACGCGGACTGCCGCGCCGACGACACCGGGCGCGTCCTCTGGTCCCAGTACACCCAGCGCTCCCGGCTCGAGTATCACCCCGAGCTCGCCGGCACTGCCTATGAGGTCTCCCTCGGGCTTCTCGGACGCGCCGTCGCCAAGCAGAACGGCTTCAACCCCGACGCCTGGAGCAACACCGGCGCGCCCCACGCCTCCGACTGCTCCTTCGTGGGGGCGAACGCGTCCACCGGCCATTACGTCTGCGGGCGCATCCGCGACCATTTCAATAGCCACGGCGTCGTCGACCCCGGCCTCTCCGCGTTCGATCGCAGCGTGCGCCTGTTCGGGCTCCCCATCACGGAGCCGGTCACCTTCCAGGGCCGCACCGTGCAATGGTTCGAGCGCGCCCGCCTCGAGCTCCACCCCGAGAACGACGCCCCCTACGACGTCCTCGGCGGCCTGCTCGGCTGCGAGGCGAGCGGGATCCACGGCTGGGGATGCTGAGGGGGCCTCAGCGCGGGGAGGGCCGGCGGTAGCTCGCGCGGATGTAGCCGAGCGTCTCCCGGAGCTGCTCCGCGCTGAGGATGGCCCCCATCGCCGGCATCGTCCCGATCGATCCGGTGCGGCCCTCGCTCACGCTGCGGAGGAGCTCCTCGTCGCTCTTGTCGAGCACGCCCGGCGCCGCGGTGAAATCGGCGGCCACGCGGCCCTCGAGGCCGCGGCCGTCGGCCTGGTGGCACGCTTGGCAGTGCTTCGCGTAGATGGCGGCGCCGGTGGTGGCGTCGCCGCTGGCCGGCGGTGAATGCGCCCTCGGGATCCCAATCCCTCGCGCCATGAGCGAGGCGCACAAGATGATGCCGAGGAGGCAGGGGAGCTGCCACGCCGCGCACTTGAAGACGCGCTCGATCTGCCCCGGCTTCGGCTCGATGGGGAGCTTCTTGGCGGCCCGGAGGTGCCAAGGGAACACGACAACTTGCGGGTAGGCCTCCAGCGCGGCGGCGACGCCGAGGAGCGCCATCTTCGTCCAGAAGACGTGGTTCGCGGTGTAATAGGCGACCGGCTTCTCCAGCTCCCCGAACAGCCGATAGAGCCCGGCGCCATAGAGCAATATCGCGGCGAGCCCATTGCCATTGTCGGCGAACCGGATCGCCTCGACGTCCCGCCGCCGCAGGGCGACGAGGCGGAGCACCGAGAACGCGACCGCGCCGCTCACCCCGATGATGTGGACCGCTGATCCGGCCGCGGCCGTCCACGGTGTCGCCATGGTCCCCTCGCGCTCAGCTCGACACCCAACAATGCCCTCGAAACACCGTCTCGAGGCCGAGCTTGTCGAGGATGGGGGCGGAGGTCGCCTCGCGCGCCTGTGTCACCGCCAACCCGATCCCCCGCTCCCGCAGGTGGGCGAGGCGCGCGGCCATCAGCGCGCGATAGAGGCCTCGCCCGCGCGCGTGCTCCAAGACTTGAGCCCCGACGAGATATCCATAGTCGCCGCGGTGGACCAGCCACGCCGTGCCCAGCGGCTCCCCCTCCGCGCGCGCGACGAAGAAGTGCGCGACGCGGCTCGTCCCCCGCATCGCATCGAGGTGCATCCTCCGCTCGAGGGCGACATGCGCCTCGGGCATCGACCAGCCTCGCATCATCACCCTCAGATAGGCCTCGAGTCCGTCCTCCCCGACCTCCTCGACCGTGACCGCTGGCGGCGAGCCGAGATCGAGGATCGTGTCGCAGACCATTCCGCGCGTGCCCCAGCCGCGGAAGCCGCGCCTCGCGAGGCGCTCGCCGAGGTCGGCGGGGCGGGTCCAAGGACCGACGCACCATTTGACGGGTTGTCCCGCGGCCGCGTACTCGGCGATCACGTCATCGATGACCCGCTCCGCGTCCGCCTCGTCGACCTGGGAGAGGACGACCTCGTTGAGCACGTACGCGGGAGCGGAGGGGGTGACCACCTGATACCAGCCCGGTCGCTCGACGATCCTCGTATCGTCCCGCCTCAACGCGCGCACCATGGGCGCCCGAAGACACGCCTCGCGCTTTCTCTCTTCGGTCCACATCGCGGCTGATGATAGGCGCCTACCCGAGGGGCTCCGTCTCGGAAACGGAGCCGGCGGGGAGGATCGAGCGCATGTGGAGCGCGCGCCAGACGAACGACGGGGTCGCGCCGAACAGCCCGAGCGCCTCGAGGTTGTCGGCGGTGGGGCCGGCGCCGAGCTTCTTCAGCTTCACGCTGTCGCCGCCGCCCCAGCGCAGCTTGTGCCCCGTCTCCACGATGGTGCGGATGACCTTCCCCTCCTTCACGCTCATCAACACGAACGGGATGCCCGGGGTCTCGAGCCACCCTGCGGGGCCGGCCTCGAGATCGAGCTCGCCGGCCTGGGTGACGTGGACCCGCTCGTCGGAGAACGACGTCGAGATGTCGACGACGTACTTCGGGTAGCCCCAGATCTCTCGCCCCGCCGCGCACGCCGCCTCCGTCGTGACGGGCAGGTTGAGGAACGTGCTGCCATAGGCAGGCTGATTCTTGGCGTTGGTGAGGGCGCCCCAGGTGGAGGGCGAGGTGCCCCTCTTCTTGATCTCGACCGCGAGCGCGATCTCGCCATAAGGGCCGATCGACGTGTCGCGGTATTCGAACGCCACGAGCTGGACGATGGCCTTCCCCAGCAGGGTGAAGGGCTCGAAGCGGTCACGATCGGGGATCAGCGGCTCGACGCGCTCTTTGGGGACCCGATACATCAGGCCGATGACAGACCCGTCGCGATAGAGGATCGGTAAATCGCAAGGTCCGGCCGAGGTGGCCACCGCCTTCTGCTCCACGCCCGCGAAGAAGTCTTCTGCCACGAAGGCAGCCTATCTCGACATCGGATACCCTGGATCGATGAACGAGGCGCAGAGCCGCGGGGTATGCGAGATCCTGGCCGGGTTGATCTTCGCCGACGGAGAGCTCCACGACGCCGAGCGCGCCCTGCTCGAGCGGGTGAAGAGGCGGTTCGGTCTCCCCGAGTCGTTCGAGCCCGCTCCCGCCACCGATCCCGAGGCCGCGCTGGAGAAGCTCCGCGCCCTCTCGGAGGCGGACCGTCACGAGACGCTCTCGCTCCTCATCGAGGCCGCCTCCGCCGACGGCGTGCTGCACCACGCGGAGCGGGTGCTCATCGGCGCGATCGGCGACGAGCTCGGCGTGGATGAGGCGGTCATCGACGCTCGCCTCCGCGCCGCCCTCTCCTCCTGAAGGCACGATCGACGGGGTGAACGGCTGAGACGAAGCCCTCAGGCGTCGGGCCGGTGCGCGCCGCGCAATCGTCGCGCGCGCCGCGCGCGCTCTTCCACGAGCGCGCGTACCCGCTGATAGCCTCCCTCCCGAGGTGACCCGATGAGCATGAACGCCTCGTTCCGAACGCTGAGCGACGCCGACCTCACGCGCCTGCGATCGTCGCCCGACATCGTCGAGGACTACGTGTTGGGGATCGAAGACGATCCGGAGGACGATGAGGGGGATGGGTCGGACGATGACGGCTGCGGCAAGCCGCCGAGAGTCCCTCCGGGCTTCGGGGCGTTCATGGATCTGCACGTCGGGAAGGTGTGGCACGCCATTCATTTCCTCCTCACCGGGTCGGCGTGGGGCGGAGACGCGCCGCTCAACTTCGTCGCCGTCGGGGGGAGCGAGGTCGGCGACGACCTCGGCTATGGTCCGCCGCGCGCGTTCACGAGCGATCAAGTGAGCGCGATCGCGAAGGCGCTCGAGCCTCTCCCGCGCGAGGTGCTCCTCTCGCGGTTCGACGCGGAGGCCTTCCGAGGCGCGGAGATCTACCCCCACATTTGGGATCGCACCGACGAGGACCACCCCGGCTGGATCGGGCCCTATTACGAGCGCGTCCGCGAGTTCATCATCGACGCGGCGAAGCACCACCGCGCGATGCTCGTGTGGTTGACCTGAGCCCGGGGGCGGTGCACGAAGGATGTCGACCCGCACCCGACCGAGGCCGATGTCCCCCGCCGAGCTCCTCGCTGCCTACGACGAAGTCGCCCCCGCGCTGCGCGCCCGGGCCGAGGCGATCGCGCGGCAGATCGACGGGCTCCTCGCCGCCGATCCTCAGCTCAAGGTCCACAGCGTCTCGTTCCGGGTGAAGAGCCGCGCGAGCCTCGCCCAGAAGCTCGCGCGCCCCGACAAGAGCTACGACGATCTCTTCTCGATCACCGACCTCGTCGGCGTCCGTGTCATCACCTACTTCACCGACGCGGTGGATCGCGTCGGAGAGATCATCGAGGGCCACCTGCCGGTGGACTTCCGTCACTCCATCGACAAGCGCCACCGCCCGACGACGGAGTTCGGCTATCGCTCCCTCCATTACGTCTGCCGCGCCGACGGGGAGCTGCCCCCGCGAGCGCGCTTCGAAATCCAGGTGCGCACCGTGCTCGAGCACGCCTGGGCCGAGATCGAGCACGACCTCGGCTACAAGGCGACGGAGGAGATCCCGGACGGGGTGCGCCGGCGGCTCAATCGCCTCGCCGGCCTCCTCGAGCTCGCGGATCAGGAGTTCGGCGCGATAAGGAGCGATCTCGAGAGCTACGCGCGGTCGCTCCCCGCTCGCATCGAGTCGTCGGGCCCCGTCGGTCTGGACCGCTTCTCGCTCGTCGCCGTCCTCGATTGCCTCGAGGCGAAGGAGCTCGACTCGCGCATCGCGTCCGTCGTCGAGCGCGAGCTCGGCGACGACCCGTTCTTCCCCGACTACCTCGTGAGGATGCTCGGCGCGAGCGGGGTCCGCACCACCGAGGAGGCGCGCCGCGGGATCCGCGACTACGAGCGCGCGATCGTGTCGATGGTCCAGCCTTACTTCGAGCTCTCCGAGCGCCTCTGGCAGCTCTCCCCGAAGCGCATGCCGAGCGTCCCGCGCGGCTATTGCCTGTTCTTCCTCGCCCACGTCGAGGTCCTGCGCGCCTCCGCCCTCCGCCTCGAGAAGATCGAGCGCCTGGCCCGCCTCTATCATCAGCTCGACTACCCGGACGATCCCCGCGCCGCCCACGAGGTCGCGCGGATGCTCGTCGACGCCTTCGAGGCGATCGGCTTGCGCGGCCGGATCGGGAGCTGACCTCGCCGCCGCTCCACCGTCGCTCTCGGGGCAGACCCAGAACGCTGACTCCCCCGTCGCTACGCGAGGGGGGCTGGGCGGGCGTGAGCGGTCGCAGCGAGCTCGCCTCGGGCCTCTCTCCTCCGCGCGCGACCGGGTCGAGGTGCTGTACAGCGAGGGGGGCCGGGGGGGTGAATTGGCAGCCACTCCGGTGCCGAGAGGGATGACGCCGAATTTCTCAGCAGCCTGCTAGACTGACGCGCCATGCTCGTCCCGTGTCCCTCGTGCCGGCGGCACGTCTTCACCGAAGAGCGCGCGTGCCCCCACTGCGGATCGTCGGGCTCGCGCTTCGCCGCCGCCGTCGCCGTCGCGGCCAGCGTCGTCGCCCTCTCCTGCAGCTCCGAGAAGGCGCCGGCCACCCAGGAGAGCGGCGCCCCCGCGAAGACCACGACGACCGCGACCACGACGACGACCGCCGCCGTCTCGCTGCCGACCATCTCGACCAACCCCGCGCGCGTCGAGGTCGAGGTCTACGGCCCCGCGCCCGTCGATCCGAGCGCGAGGGTGGTCCCCAGCAACTCTGCGTCGTCGTCCGCGTCGCAGACGGCGAGCCCCAAGCCCCCCGCGCCCCCCATCGCCGTCTACGGCCCTCCGCCGAAGAAGCCCACCGACCGCCAGTAGCCGTCATCGCCAAGGAGCGCGCATGCTCGTCCCGTGTCCCTCGTGCCGACGCCACGTCTTCGCCGAAGAGCGCGCGTGCCCCCACTGCGGATCTCAGGGCTCGCGCTTCGTGGCCGCGGTCGCCCTCGCCGCGACCGTCCTCGCCGCCGCGTGCAGCTCCGAGACGCCGACCGCGTCGACCGACAGCGCCGGCGCGAAGACTTCTGCGCGCGCGAGCAACACCGCCGCCGGAACGACCACGAGCACCGCGACCGCGCCCCCTCAGGAGCCGATCGCCGTCTACGGCCCGCCCCCGATCGATCCGAGCGCGCGCGCCTCCGCGAGCGCGACCACGACCACGTCCCCGAGCACCTCCGCCGCCGCGTCCCAAGTGCCGACGACCCCCGTCGCCGTCTACGGTCCCGCCCCGGTCAAGCCGAGCGAGCGACGCTGAGTCGATCGCACCCGTGATCCTCCTCACTGGGGCGACCGGCAACACCGGCTCCGAGATCGCGAAGCTCCTCCAGGCGCGCGACGTACCCTTCGTCGCGATGGCGCGCAGCGACGGCCGCCGCCGCGAGCTCGAGGCGCGCGGCATTCGGGTCGTCTTCGGCGATCTCGACGATCGCGGCTCGCTCGTCCCCGCCCTCGAGGGCGTCGATCGCGCCTACCTCGTCAGCACCCCCGACGAGACCTTGGTCCGCCGCGAGCGCGCCTTCATCGACGCCGCGCGCGAGGCGGGCGTCCGGCACATCGTGGCGTGCTCCGCCTACCTCGCCGACGAAGCCTCCGAGTCTCCCAACCTCCGGAGCCACGGCGTCATCGAGGGCGCCCTCCGCGACTCGGGCGTCGCGTGGACGGTCCTGCGTCCCCACGGCTTCATGCAGACCTTCACCCTGTTCTCGTGGGATCTCATCCGCGAAGCGGGCGTCATCAGCGCTCCCCACGGCGACGGCGCGATGCCCCTCGT
>JBGAID010000174.1:0-10044 GCA_044225865.1 Polyangiaceae bacterium
GCTATGAAATTCATAGCGCGGAAGGCGCGCGACTCAGAACCGCTCGGGGCGGACCATGTTGCGGCGCATGGAGACGCTCATCAGCATCGCGATGCCGATCATGTTGTTGGTGACGCTGCTGCCCCCGTACGAGAAGAGGGGGAGCGTCACCCCGACGACGGGCATGAGGCCGCACGTCATCGAGGTGTTGATGACGGCGTGCCAGAAGATCATCGCCGTGACCCCGACGCTCAGCACCGCGCCGAAGCGGTCGCGCGCTTGAGAGGCGATGCGGATCGACCAGAGGCACAGGAACAGATAGAGCCCGATGAGGACGGTGCTGCCGATGAAGCCCCACTCCTCCGCGAAGACGGGGAACGGGAAGTCGGTGGCCTGGTCGGGGATGAAGCCGAACTGGTTCTGCATCCCCTTGAGGTAGCCGTTGCCCACGAGCTGCCCGTTGCCGATGGCGACGCGGGCGTGGTGGGCGTGCCATCCCGTCTTCAGAATGTCCGCCTCGGGGTTGAGGAACACCTCGATGCGGGCGCGCTGGTAGTCGAGCAGCACGTACTGGTAGGCCACGTACGAGCCGATGATCGACGAGCCGAGGAAGAGGAGGATGCTGCGCCCCTTGAGCTTCGTCACCGCGGCGATGGTGAGGAAGATGAAGATGTGGACCATCGCCGTGCCGAGATCCGGCTGCCGGAGGATGAGGAGGGCCGGCACGAGGGTGATGAGGGCCGGCACGAGCAGGTCCTTGAGCGCGCGCCCCTCGTTCTTCGGGTCGTCGTGGAGGTACTTGGAGAGGGCGAGGATGAGGGTGAGCTTCGTGAACTCGCTCGGCTGGAACTTGAAGCTGCCGAACTCGATCCATCGCGCGGAGCCGCGGAGGTTTCGACCGAGCACCAGCGTCAGGACGAGCATGAAGATGCCCACCGCGTACGCGACGTAGGCGGTGCGCTCAAGGTGCCGGTAGTCGAAGGCGCACAGGATCGCCCCCACGACCCCCGCCCCGAGGAGCCAGTAGAGCTGGCTGATGTAGCGCTCGGCGACGGCGCCCTGGTAGACGCTCGTCGCGGAGTAGAGGTTCACCACCCCGAGGAGGGCGATGCCCACGGTGGCGATGAAGAGCGGCCAATCGAAGCGCGACGTGAGCCCCTCGCTCTGCCTCATCATGGCGTCCTCTGCCTCCCGCGCTCTTGCGGTCGCCCCGCGCTCGAGCGCGGCGAGCCGTCCTTCTTCGGAGGGATGATCTTGCCGTTGAGCTCGTTGTAGGCGCGCACGATCTCGAACGCGATGGGGGCGGCGTGCTTGCCGCCGCCGCCGCCGTGCTCGACGAGGACGATGACGGCGATCTCGGGCGAGCCGGAGGGCGAGTACCCCGCGAACCAGGCGTGGTCGCGGTTGAGGTAGGCCGTCTTCTCCGCCTCGACGCCGCGGAAGAGCTTGTGACCGACCTGGGCCGTCCCCGTCTTGCCGGCCATGTCGACGCCCTCGATGCGGGCGCGGAACGCGGTGCCGCCCTCCTCGTTCACGCCCGAATTCAGCGCGTCGCGCACGAGCTTGAGGTTGTCGGGGTTCAGATCGATCTGGCGGCGCACGCGGGGCGCGAACTCCTGCACGACGGTCGCGTTCGACGTCTCCACCGCCCGCACGAGCTGGGGCATGTAGAGCGTCCCTCCGTTGGCGAGGGCGGAGTACGCGAGGGCGAGCTGGAGCACGCTCACCGTCGTCGCGCCCTGACCGATGGCCGCGTTCATCGCGAAGCCGGTCAGGTACCGGCCCTTGTTGCGATAGGTCATCCACGCGCGGGTAGGCATGCGCCCGGAGGCCTCCGCGTTGATGCCGAGCCCCGTCTTCTGACCGAAGCCGAAGGCCTGGCCCATCTGGGCGATGATGTCCATGCCGACCTGGCTCTCGTTGACCAAGGTCCAGAAGTAGACGTTGCAGCTCTGAGAGATGGCGCGGTGGAGGTTGGTCGCGCCGTGGACGTGGGTGCACCCGTAGAGCTTCTTGCCGACCTTGAGGTAGCCGCGGCACTGCACGGCGTTGCGCGGATCGACGAGGCCCTTCTCGAGGGCGGCGAGGGCGGTGAACGGCTTGAACGTGGACCCCGGCGGATACGAGCCGCTCACCGTCTTGTCGACGGCGGGCTTGAGCGGATCCGAGTAGAGGCGGCGGAACTCGTCGGTGAGGACGCCCTTGCCGTGAGAGCCGGAGAGGGCCTCCGGGTCCATGCTCGGCTTCGAGAAGATCCCGAGGATGCGCCCCGTCTTCACCTCCATCACGACCGCGCCCCCCGCGAGCTCACCCTTGAAGGCCTTCTGCATCGCGGTCTGGAGCTTGGCGTCGATGGTGAGGCGCAGATCGCGACCGGGGATGGGATCGACGCGGCGGCCGCTGTCCTCGATGATGCCGCCCGGGTCTTGGCGGCGGCGCCCGCGCGCGTCGACGAGGACCTTCTCCCAGCCGCGCATGCCGCGCAGGTAGCTCTCCCACGCGCGCTCGGTGCCGGCGACGCCGAGGCGATCGCCCTCGATGTACCCCGAGGCGCGGAGCTTCGGCAGCGTCTCTCCGCTGACCTCGCCCATGTACCCGAGCACGTGCGCGGCCGCGGATCCGACCGGGTAGAACCGAACCTGCACCGACGCCACCGACACGCCCTTCAGCGACGGTCCTTGCTCTTGGAGGAGCACGTTGGCGGACCAGCCGATGTCCTCCTTGATCAAGATCTGCTGCTTGGCCCGAGGGTCCTCTTTGTCTTCGCGGATCTTGTTGAGCTTCTCCTCGAGGCGGACGCGCTCTTCTTGTTGGAGCCCGAGGTACTCCGCGACGCGCGGCCACGTCGCGACCATGTCGAGCTTCTCCGGCACGACGTACAGGTTGTACGAGTCGCGGCTGTCCGCGAGGATCTCCCCGTTGCGATCGACGATGCGCCCGCGCGTGGTGGCGAGGGTGTTTCGCCGCACGATGTTCTCGATCGCGATGGCGTGGTTGTCGCCTCCCTCGAGGAGCTGGAGCTGGAAGAGGCGCCCGATGATCACGAAGAACACGAGGGCCATCACGAGGGCGATCCAGCGGAATCGCCTTCGGAACTCCGTCGTGTCGGAGCGCTGGAAGTTGAGGTTCATCCCCTCACCTCCCCGCTCCGTCGGGCGGGATCGGGGACGCGATCGTCGCGATGTGGACGCGCTCCGCGATGCGGAAGACGAACGGGGCGAAGGCGGCGGTGGTGACGGCGTGCGAGGGCACGAGCATCGCGAGCGCGCGCGCGCGATGCGGGTCGTTCCCGAAGATCGCGGTCAGGGCCACGATCACCACGCTCTCGAAGAGGGAGAACACGAAGGCGAGGGCGACCTTGGTGAGGAGCGTCTGCGCGGCGAGCCGCAGGCCCGCCGTCCGCGCCACCACGAACGTGGCGACGCTGATGAAGGTGAAGAGGCCGACGGGGGCCCCCGCGAACACGTCGAGGAGATAGCCGAGGATGAACGAGAGGGCCGCTCCGCGCGCGATCGAGTACTCGTGCACGCCCATGAACACCACGAGCGGCAAGAGCAGGCTCGGGGTCGCGATGCCGGCGTGGAGCCGATCGATGAAGCGGAACAGGTTCGACTGAAGGACGAGGAGCGCGAACCCGAGGGCGAGGAAGGCGGTGTTTCGCATCGCTCAGCGCTCTCCCTTCGCGGTCGCGGTGCTCGCCGGCTTCGGCACCTCGGGGCGGTGCCCGAGCACGACGAGGACCTCTTGCAGGCGTGAGAAGTCCACGGTGGGGGTGCACGCGACCTGCTGGTAGACGCCGAAATCGCGCTTCGTGACCTTGGTCACGGTGCAGACCTTTCGGTCCTTCGGGAACCGGACGCCGTAGCCGCTCGTCACGAGGACGTCCCCGACGTCGACCTCGTCGGTGCGCTTCACGAACTCGACGTGGCAGCTGTACTCGCGCTCGTCGCCCGTCCCGCGCACGAAGCCACGCGCCCCCGTGCGTTGCACGACCACGTCCACCCCCGCCCCCGCGTCGGCCACGAGCTGCACGTCCACCGTGTCGCCCGCGACCTTCATCGTGGTGCCGACGACGCCGTCCGGAGACAGCACCGGCTGGTTCGCGGCGATGGAAGGGCTCGGCCGATCGAGGGTGATCCTCAGCACGCGAAAATACTCGTTCGTGTTCTTGCCGATGACCTGGGCGGTGACGACGTCCTCTCCCATCTCCTTCTTGAGGCCGAGCATCTGGCGGAGGCGATGGTTCTCCGCCTCCTCCGACTCGAGCTCCGAGACGCGCTCCTTGAGCCGCGCGTTCTGCGACGAGAGGTTGGTGTTGTCCTGCTTCACCTCGACCAAGTAGACGTAGTCGCCCCAGAGGTCCGAGAGGCCGCGCGCCAGCGTCGCCGCCGCTTGCTGAATCGGAGCGGAGATCTGGATGAGGATCCGGTCCGGGCCCGCCGCTTGGCGTGAATCCTTCATGCTCGCGCGGAGGAACCAGAACGGCACCGCCAGCGCGAGGACGACGATCAGCCAATCGCGGTACCTCTTGAAGTTCACGGCACGTCTTCCTTAGCCGAAAATTCGCCGTGCCCGAAGCAAAGGTTGAAGTCCTTCGTGAAGTGGCGAGGGCTCTTTGGGAGCCCTCGGCAACGCTTCGGAGTCAGACGTTATTCCGGCGCGCGAGGCCGCTCGAAGCGCGGCGAGGTAGGATAGCGCTCGTGCAGGCCAAGGTCGCGCTCCTCTCCCGTCCCCTCGGGGCGCGCGGCGGCGCCCTCGCGGCGCTGGGGATCGGCGCGCTGCTCGTCGCGCTCATGGGCTCCGTCACGCGCGGGGAGTGGCCCACCGAGCTCGTGACGATCGCCGCCGCCGTCGTCGCGACCCTCGCCCTCGGCGGCCTCGGCCTCGTGTGGCCGAGGCTCCCTCAGGCTCGACGCGAAGAGGTGGACCTCGCCGTCGACGCCTCGTGGATCACGGTGGGGACCGCGCGATTCGCCCGCGCGAAGATCCGGCGCGCGCTCGTCATGCCGGCGGGGAGCGGCGCCGTCGTCGAGCTCCACGGCCGCGGCTCCCTTCGCCCTCTCGTCACGATCGCGTTCGCCGAGGCCGAGGCGGCGGCGCGCTTCGTCTCCGAGATCGGGCACGACGCGGCCCGAAAGGTCGCGCCGTTCGTGGCCCTGTCCCCGTTCGCGGGCCGGCGCGGCTACCGCCCGTTGCTCGCGTCGGCCCTCGTCGCGTCGCACGCGGCCGGGATCGCCCTCGCCGTCGCGCTCTCATCGTACGTGCCGATCGGCGTCGCCATGGTCGCGATCCTCGCCGCGTGCTTGACGAGCCTCCCGTCACGGATCGAGATCGGGGTCGACGGCCTCGCGTGGATCTGGCTCGGGCGTCGGCGCTTCATCCCCTGGACCAAGGTGCGATCGGCGCGGCGGGTGGAGCTGCCGGGGCACCGCACGATCGACGCCCTCGAGGTGGACGTGGAGGGAGAAGGGCCGATCCGCTTCGCGATGGCGCGGGACGCGGTCGGCACCGACACCCCCGAACGAATCCTGGAGCGCATCCATCAGGCGCGCCACGTGAGCGCCGAGAACGACACCGGATCGGCCGTCGCCGCCCTCGGCGTCTTGGAGGGGGCAGACCCGACCGCGCACATCGCCCGGGTGAAGAAGCTCGTGGCGCGGCCGGACGAGTACCGCGCGTCTCCGCTCCGAAGCGATCAGGTCGAAGGGGTCCTCGCCGATCCGAAGGCGCCGGCCGCGACGCGGGTGCTCGCGGCCGTCGCGGCGGTGGCCGCCTCCGCCGCGGAGGGGAAAGCGCGCGTGCGGATCGCGGCCGAGGCCACCGCCGATCGCGACCTGCGGGCCGCCCTGGAGGCGGCCGCCGCCGAGGACGAGCCGCTCCTCGCGCAGCGGCTCGCCGCGCTCCGCGGGCGGTGAAGCCACGATAGGATTGGATCGCACTGCTTGATGAACGGTGATTGGCTCGGCGGTGCTCGAAGCGCGCCAGGGGTATGCTCGACACGCGCGATCGTGAGAAGATGAGGACGTCATGCGTCCTGTCTTTGTGCTCATCGCCCTCGTCGCCTCGGCTGGCTGCACCTACGACCTGTGCGACAGGACGAATTGCGGCGACGCCGGCGGCTCGACCTCTTCTTCGACCGGGGGACAGGGGGGCGGGAGCGCGCCAGTCCAGGTCAATGTCAGGTTCCTCGGCACCAACGGGCTCCCAATCCCGAGCAAGACCTTCTTGCGCTCCGACCGAGACGGAGAGGTCATCGAGACGGGCACCATGGATGGCTCCGGCGAGGCCACCTTCGACGCCGCTCCCGGCGAAATGGTGACAGTCTTTTCTCCGGCCGTCGGAGACGCTCCCGGCCACGTCTACTCGGCGCAGATCGCCGCTGGGACTTCCGTCATTCGCTTCATCGACCCGACGCCGCCCGAGACGCCGGACGAGGGCTGGACGATTCAAGGCTCGTGCTCCTGCACCGGGGCCGAAAAGGTCGAGTTCTCGGGCTCCGGCGCCGTCCCCTTCACGAGGACGTACAGCGGGACGGGCAGCCTCACCCACGCGTTCGAGCCGGGCAGCGACGGAGCGCCGCTGGAGAGCAAGGCCAACCTCTATATGTGGGTCTACAACGCGGCGGGCACGGTCGAGTCCTTCTTCTCGTCCATCGGGGTCGACAAGCCATTGTCCGGAACCATCACGCTCGACGCGGAGAGCCAAAGCGAGGTCACCCACTTCGATTGGGCCGTGAACGGCACCCCCGACGCCTACACCATTCATCGCTGGATGCAGAACTATCAAGATGGTCGACACGGCTACGGACGGCGCACGGAGAACACGGCCGCCACGGAGCAGTTCCACGTCCCCACCAACTGGATAGGTAGCCCGACATTCTTCACCGAGGTCGTGGACGACGCGGCCGAGCATGTTTTCCGGCACCGAAAGAGGGAGTCTACCTTCGTCGACGAGGCCCGGACGGTCGACGCGAGCCTCGCGTTCCCGGACCGACTGGCGTCTATCGACGTCACCGATCCGAGCCGACCTGTCTATTCCTTCTCCATTGAGGGCGAGGTCGGAGACGTCGTTCAGGTCAGTTTCACGCTCACCGCCGGGGGGCCCTCGGACACGGTCTGGACAATCGCGGTGCCCGGCGCGGCGACGGGCTCGGTCAAGGTCCCTGTCCTGCCGGCGGAGCTCTCCTCGCTGGGAGGGACGGTGCCCCCCAATGGCGGTGGCCATACGAACGAGATCATCGTGAGCCAACTCGCCATTCCCGATGGCGGCTACGCAGAGCTCTTGGACGCCGGTGTCCTCTCCGGGACGGGCGATCGAGAGGACCTCACGGAGATCACCGTGGCGAGCACGCGGACGGTGTGCGAAGCGCCCTCGGGCTGCTGAAGGGCGAAGACGACGAGAGCGCGGTCTTCGCGAGGCGGGCCCGCTGGATCGCCGCGGCGTTGGCGGGCGTGAGGTTGGCCAATGAGCGAGCGCGTCGGACGAAGTCGACCTTCGCGTCGGTAGACAGAACCGTCTCGAACGCGATGCCACGACGTGACGCAAGGAGCTCTTCCCTTCTCGCATCCGTCCAACGTGCGGCGTCGAGCACTGCCTCCCGCGAGTTCCAGTCACCGAAGCGGTCGCGCGCGATCTCGTCTGGATTCAGATACTCGACCCCTTCGCTCCAGCGCTCGACCCGGAGCCTCTCGGTCACGGTGGTCTTGCCGGAGCCGTTCGGGCCAGCGATGACAAGCAGCGCCGGCTTCAAAGCTTCGCTCGAGGACCTTCAGCATCATCGAGATGCTGGAGGGCACGCGTTCGCGCCACCTCGATCTCAGCTCGCAGTCTCCGGAGCCTCTCGACCTGCGACAGACGCACTCCCGCGAACGCGCGCGTCGAAAGCTCAACGAGTTTGCGCGTCCGAAGGCTCTCACTCGGGATCGGCCAGATTGATCGGCGCGCTCACGACGAAAGTGTACCACGGGCCTCCCATCGGGCTCGCTGGCCGTGGCGCCCGCCCCGGGGCGGCCCATCGGAGCCAGCGTCGATGCCCGGCTCACCCGCCGCCGCCCCCACGTCCGCGTCCGCATATCGCGAGGTATCCACAATGGCCTCGGCCGCGAGGCCCACACACCGCTCCCGCGGCGAGCACCGCGCCCGTCGTCGAAACCTTGTGATCGAAGCGGAACGTCCATCGCGAAGCGTCATCCCCGCGCTCGATCAACTCCTCGAGCACGTGCGCCCCGGCCGTCAGCGAGCCGCTCGAAGAAATGACCATGGACCCGGCGACGTGCGATCCACGATGCTGCGGGGCCATCGGCGTCGTCATCGCCGAGTCATTCTTCGGGAGGGTACCCATACACACAGCACGGCTCGCGGGCTCGATAGGCGCAATCATCCTCTTCAGCACTGGCTGCGGCGACAGCTCAGGCACGGGGGGGGGGCGGCACCGAGCTGGAGAGTCGCGACTCGATGAGCCAGCGGAAAGGGTGATGATTGAGGCCATTCAACGGTACCCGTTCACCGGTTGGTGGCCATACATGATCACACCTGATCATGCGCCGAAGGGATCGACACGGAGATCACTGCATGATCGAGATCGCCAAGTCGCACCGACGGCGATGCTCGCCATTCTGGCGTGACCATCAACACAGCTCGACCACACAGAAAGATAGGACCAATGCGCGCCTCCCCGTCACTCTGTTTGAAAGCCGCCCTCCTTGGCGCCCTGACCATTGCGACGGGTTGCTCCTCTGGTCTCAAGCGCCTGACCGTGCTCAACAGGCAGCCGCCATACTCTGGCAATGTCGAGGTGCAAATGTCAGGCGCGCCTCCGGCGGGGCAGACCGTGTTTACCGGCGATTACAACGTTACATGGAATCCGGGAGGGAACATGGTTGCGACGTCACCGAGCGAAAAGCAGGTAGACGAGATTCGGAGGATCTCTTCGAGCAAAGGAGCAAACGTCGTTGTCATCAATTGTGCACCGCCGGGCACGGTTGGCGCGGGAACCTGCACGATAACGGGATATCGACGCTAAATTGGCTTGTCCGACAATGGCGCTTTGGGGACATTCCCTCACTCAAACGGACTCCGTTTCCAAACTCGACTGTGCTCGAAATCAGCGTTCGGGAGGCGGACGCGAGCGCGGCCCCTGTCACCTCTGGATCGGCGAAGGCGCGAGCTCGTTCCCCCCGCCGTCTGCATCGGCGTGCTCACGGTCATGATGGTCGCGAAGGTGGCAGCGAACGGCGACATCGAGTCATGGGGACGAGTCCATCAAGGTCGACGAGCTGAAGACACCGGGCGCAGAGTGGAAGCACCCGTCGAGCCACCATCACTGGGACTGACGGCACTTTCCTCTCAGGCCGTGGCTGTGAACGTCCCGATGGATTCGCTCGGTCGTAGCCGACGATGATGTGGACCCCGGAGCCGGGGCAGAGCCGTGATCCCCACTGGCCCCGCTTGCGGTAGAGCTCGACCTCGGCCCACTCCCCGATCGCTGCCGAGGACGACGGCGCTGATCGGGTCGTCGCAGACCATGACGGGCAGGCCGGTCGCTTCGCGCGCGGCGCCCCCGAAGTCACTGGGCACGCCCGACGTCGACGGCCACGTCGCCGTCTTCATCGCGCCGAACGGTGACGGCCCACGGCCGACAGCAGACCTCGCAGTCTTGGACGTAGCTGCCCTCGACGTCGGCCTCGACCGCGATCTCCATCGGCTCGAAACACCAGGGGCACTGCACGCCCGCGAACACCTGCGGCGGTGCACCGGCCGCGGCGGCGCGCTCGGCAACGGCATCGAGCATTGCGACCTCGATCAGTCCGGTCAGGGTGGCGTCGAGCTTCGACGCATCGACCCGCACGACCGGCATCGCGCCCCGCAGCGCGACCTGAGCCTTCAGCTCGGGGTCGCCCGGAGAAATCTCCACGACAGCGTCGGCCCCGTGAAGCACCGAGAGCCATTCGTAGTCGGTCGGCGGCTCGTCGGCGGTGGCGTCGATCGCGTAGAGGTGGGGATGCGCGACCTCGCCCGTCTCGAGGGCGCTCTGCGATGGGGCGCGCCCGCGTTTGGCGGGCGCGG
>JBGAID010000041.1:0-92316 GCA_044225865.1 Polyangiaceae bacterium
TCACGGCTCCGCACTCGAACTGGGACCGCGACAACCCAAACCTCGTCTCGAGACTGAAACCCAACGCCCGATGCGAAGGCTGGCGGCGAAACGTCGAAGTGCGCCTTGACATCGACCCCCACAGAAGTGTGCTGAAAGAGTCGGCGTCATGCCTCTCGGCACCCGAGTGGCTGCCAATTCACCCCCCCGGCCCCCCTCGCTGCGAGGGGGAGATCCGTCGCAGCGCACGGCTGCTCGCCGCCTGAGCGGTCTCAGCGAGCTCGCCTTGGGCCTCTCTCCTCCGCGCGCGACCGGTCAAGGTGCTGCACAACCCAGAGCGCTGACCCACCCTCGCTACGCGAGGGGGGCTGGGGGGGTGAAAGAAGCAACTGCCCACCCAGTGGCCTGACGACCGCCTTTTTCGGCACACTGCTAAGCTCAGTCGTCGACGAGCTGGGCGACGTACGTCATCCGCACCGTCGGATCGTAGAACGGGTTCGGGATCGAGAAGATGGGGGCGGAGCTGCCGACGCCGCGCGAGTTGTCGATGACGACATAATAGAGGCCGCGCTTGAGCTTGAACTTGCGCATGAAGGCGCCCGGCATGACCGCGCTCGCGTAGATCGGAGGCGCGGGCGGGCGGGTGGCCCCCGCGCCGCTCTCGTAGGAGAGCCGCCAGAGATCGCCGACCGGCTTGGGCACGACGATGAGATCGACCGAGCTCTGCCCGATGAGGTTGCCGCGGATCTGGATCTGCTGGTCGTCGCTCGCGACCTCGAACGGGCCGAGGAAGTCCTGCTGGTAGGAGTGGACGTCGACCGTCTCGTTGGCGAACGTGAACGAGGCCTTCGAGTCGACCTGGATCGGCTTGAACGGCTTCTTCCCCGGGGGGAGCAGGCCGAGAGAGAACTCCTTGCCGTCGCTCGTCTCTACGACGGTGAAGCCCTTCGTCAGGAAGCCGCCGACGATCTGGTTGCCGAACACGTTCCCGGCGGGGCCGATGGGGGTGACGATCGCGGCGATGTCGAGGATCTTGTTGTCGCTGTTCTTGAACTTGAAGTCGGGCGCCCCCGCCATGCGGGTGAGGCGGCCCCAGACCCAGTTGCCGTCCTCGTGCATGTAGAAGTCGAACGCGTACTCGGGGGCGACGGTGAGGCTGAAGGCCATCCGCTTCGTCCCGGGCAGGTACACGTACCCGTCCCCGCCCATGTTCACGATGACGGTCCGGTATTGCTCGTTGATGGAGGTCGCGCAGGAGGTCGGGAAGTAGCGACCCACGATCGCCGAGTCGGGGCCCCCGAGCCGGAGGGGGACGCTCGTCTTCGTCATCTCTCGACAGATGCGATCCGCGCCGTAGGTCTTGAAGACCCACCACCTCAGGTTCGGGTCTCGGTTGATGATGCCGGCGCAGCCGGTGTCGAGGCTCGTCGTGACGACGATGGTCAAGAGGGTGAGGAGGAAGTACCCGGACCGCGCCGAACGGCGAGCGAGCCGACCCAACCAAGCGATGCCGCGCACTCGTTCAATGTAGCGCCGGGAGGACGCGACGGTGAGGGCCGCTCGCGAGAGCACGATTTACTCCCGCGCTTTCAGAGGACGAGGCGCCATTTGACGCCCGGGCGCAGCTCCATGTGAAAGTGATTCTCGTGCGCCTTGTCGTAGTTCGGGGAGAGCTGCGACGTGAAGATGCGCTTCTCGTCCGCCTCGCAGAAGATGGCGCGCAGCTCTCGCTGGGCGGCCGAGCCGGCCTTCTTCTGCTCGGGGCCGCACGGCGGCGTGTCGCGCGACGGCGTCCAATCGCGGAGCACCACCAAGTCCTTCTCCTCCGAGCCGTCCCGCTTCACGAAGCGGCGAAGGTCGATGGCGAGGCCGCCGGGGTGCCGGATGGCGGGCTTGTCCCGGTCCCACGTCTTGGCGGGAGGACGGTAGGCCGAGAAGATCTGCACCTCGTCGATCTGGTGCTTCTTGAGGATGACGCTGAAGTCGTCGAGGGAGAGCGCGAGCCGGCAATCCATGATCTCGTACGGGGAGCGGGCGCGCTCCTCGGGGGGAAGCTCGGTGTGGTACGAGACGCCGCCGATGGGGCCCTTCACCCGGATGGGCATCACGACCCCGCGCGCCTCGTCGACCTCGTCGAACCGGATCTTTCGCTGGCGGAGCTCGGCCTCGCACTCCGTCTTGGTGAGCCCCGCGTAGTGCACGCTGGGGGCAGAGCCCCACGACTCGTCCTCCGTGATGCGAGGCTTCTTCGGCTTGTGCTTGGCGGGCTTCGCCTCTGCGACGGAGGCGGTGAACGTCGAAACGCTCGCGAGCGAGACGAGCGCACCCAGCGCCAGACACGTCGGGGCGTGCCGGAGGACGCGATGGACGTACCGCATGGAGCTTGGACGAGAGCCTACTGCGGTGGCTTCACTCAGGCACATAAAACGAGGCGCGGCGTTGACCAAATCGCGACCATCACGCAAAATTCATGGGTCGATCGATGCAGCTGTCCCAACGCGCTCGAAGGATTCTCTTCGCGGTCGTCACCGAATACATCGAGACGGGTGCGCCGGTGGGGAGCCGCACCCTCGCCAAGCACCACGGCCTCGATCTCTCCGCCGCGTCCATTCGAAACGTCCTGTCGGATCTCGACGAGGCCGGATACCTGCACCAGCCGCACACGTCGGCCGGCCGGCTCCCGACCGATCGAGCGATTCGGCTCTTCATCGACACGTTGATGCAGGTCCAGACGGTCACGCCCGAGGATCGCGCGCAGCTCCGCGCGCGGGTCGCGGACATCTACGCCACGAGCCGAGATCCCCTCGGCGACAGCGGCAAGCTCTTGTCTCAGCTCAGCGGCAACGCCGGCATCATCGCGAGGCAGAGCAAGGCCCGCACCCTCCAACAGATGCGCTTCATCCCGACGCGTCCGGGGGAGCTCTTGGCCGTCCTCGTCTTCCAAGACGGCACCGTCGAGAACCGCTTCGTCTCCATCGTGAGCCGCGGCTCGTCGACGGCGGCGGCAGGGAGCGCCGAGCCTGTCGCCGCGATCAGCGAGAGCGAGCTCACCCGGATCCACAACCTCCTCTCCGACGTGGTCGAAGGCCGCACCCTCGGCGAGGTACGCGAGCTGTTCGCCCGGCGTCTCGCCGACGATCGGATCGCGTACGACGCCCTCAAGCGGCGCGCCTTCGATCTCGCGCATCGAGCCGTCTCGGACGTGTCCGATCGCAGCGAGGTGAGGATCGAAGGGCAGCGAAAGCTGCTCGAGATGCCGGAGTACGGAGACGTGGATCGGATGAAGCGCCTCGTCGTCGCGCTCGAGGAGCGAGAGGAGATCCTGGGCCTGCTCGACAAGACGATGTCGGCGGGGGCGGTCACCGTCTTCATCGGGAGCGAGACGGGCGAGCTCGGGGATGGGCAGCTGAGCCTGGTGGTGGCGCCGTACGCCGAGAACGGGCAGACCGCGGGCGCGGTCGGAGTGCTGGGGCCCACGCGGATGGACTACGCGCGCGTCATGCCCCTCGTCGACGCGGCCGCGGCCGCGGTGAGCGACGCCGTCTCGGCGGCGAACCGCCGCGGGTAGCGACGGCGCCGAGCGCTCAGCTCGCGCCGCGCTTCTCCAGCGCCTGGCACTTCTGGCAGACGCCGTACATCTCGTGCTTGTGGCTCGTCACGCGGAACTTGTAGCGGGCCGCGACGGCCTCCTGCAGGCGCTCGATCTTCGGCTCCTCGAACTCGGTGATGGAGCCGCACGAGGTGCAGATGAGGTGATCGTGGTGGTCGTCGTCTTCGTCCGCGAGCTCGTACCGCGAGAGCCCGTCGCCGAAGCGCCGCTCCGAGGCGACGCCGCTCTCGGCGAGGAGCTTCAGAGTCCGATACACCGTCGCGTAGCCGATGCCGCGGTCGTGCTCGCGCACCTCGCGGAGGACGTCTTCGATCGTGAGGTGAGAGCTCCCCGCGAAGAAGGTGTCCACGATGAGGCGCCGCTGCGCGGTCGAGCGCAGCTTCTTCTTCACCATGTACGCGTCGAGGCGATCGCGAAGGCGCTTCCGCGGGTCGTGCTTCTCGTGGCCTTGCCCTTCGATGACCGCACGTTCTTCCGCGCGCGAGACCTCGGGCGGAGCCTCGCCGCCTCGAGGCGAGGCGTGTTCGACCGTTGCGCGCGGCATCCCTCACTCATACCGCCCCCCCGGGACGCGTCAAGCGCGAGCGGGCGCGCATGAGTGCCCCGCGCTCGCTCGCGTCGCGATAACGTGGCCGTGGTGCAGTCGCAGGGGAACGAGCGCGCGGTCGTCTACCTCATGGCCGGCGTCCAGTTCGTGAACGTCCTCGACTTCATGATGGTGAACCCGCTCGGCCCTCGCCTCGCGAGCGATCCGACGGTCGCGATCGAGACCTCGAAGCTCCCCCTCGTGGTGGGGAGCTACACCGCCGCGGCGAGCGTCACCGGCGTGCTCGGGTCGCTGTTCCTCGAGCGCTTCGATCGCCGAATCGCGCTCGCGTTCACCCTCTTCGGTCTGGCGGTGGGCACCGTCCTCGGCGGCCTCGCGCTTGGCCTCGGGTCGCTCATCGTAGCGCGCGTCGTAGCGGGGGCGTTCGGCGGGCCGGCGACGAGCCTGACCTTCGCGATCGTGAGCGACACCATCCCGCCCGCGCGGCGGGGGTGGGCGATGGGGATCGTGATGGGCGGGTTCTCGGTCGCCTCCGTCTTCGGCGTGCCGGCCGGTCTCATGCTCGCGAAGCTCGGCGGCTGGCGGACCCCGTTTTGGGGAGTCGCGATCCTCATCGCCCTCGCTGCCGCCGCGTCGTTGAAGCTGTTGCCTCCTCTGCGAGCCCACCTCGAGCGGGCGAGCTCTCAAGAGAGCGCGCTCCGGGCGCTCGCGAAGATCGTTCGGAAGCGAACGGTGCTGATGTCGCTCGGGATGACCGCCTTCACGATGATGAGCTCGTTCATCGTGATCCCGAACATCCCTGCGTTCGTGCAGTTCAACCTCGGGTTCCCCGGCGACCGGCTCGATCTCCTCTACCTGATCGGAGGGGTCGCGAGCTTCCTTACGGCGCGGGTCACCGGGCCGCTCATCGACCGCTTCGGATCCGCGCGCGTGGCCACCGCCGGGTCGGTGCTCCTCGCCGCGACGGTGTGGCTCTGGTTCGTGCAAGGGGTGGCGACGGTGCCGGTGCTGCTGGTGTCGACGCTGTTCTTCGTCGCGATGGGGATCCGGGGGGTCGCCTACAACACCCTCACCTCGAAGGTCCCGGAGCCCCACGAGCGCGCTCGATTCCAGTCGGTGCAGAGCGCGGTGCAGCACGCGGCGAGCGCGGCCGCCGCCTTCGCTTCGGCGCAGCTCCTCTCGGAGCTGCCCGATCAGCGGCTCGCCCACGTCGAGCGCGTCGGGCTGACGTCGATCGTGCTCGTGGCGCTCATCCCCGTCTTGATGATCCTGGTCGAGCGGAACCTCGCGCGGGCGCGGGCGCAGAGCGGCGACAGCGTCTCGATCTGATCCGAACCCCTCCCGCGACGTAGCTCGAAGAGGGATGTCGCCCGGGAGGGGTCGGCGAGCCCGTAGCGCGCCGGGGGTGGGTTGGAGCGCCTCAGGCGGTGGGGGGCTTGATCGCCGTCTTCTGCCAGGCGGGCAGGGCTTGGACCCGCTCGAACCACCCCGCGATGTGCTTGAACGAGCCGAGCGGCATGCGCGCGTGAGCCATCGACATGAGCGGCGACGCGATGGCGAAATCGGCGAGGGTCAGGCCTTCGCCGCTGATCCACGTTCGGTCCGCGAGGTGCGCGTCGAGGAGCGCGCCCGCCTCCGAGACGAGGGCCTCTCCGCGCTTCACCTCGTTCGGATCGGGATCGCCGATGCCGAGGAACTTCTTCACCGCGTACTCCCAGTTGAGGACCGCGACCGCGGGCTGGAAGTGGGCGGCGTTCCAGAAGAGCCATCGGTTCACGTCCGCGCGCGCTCGGAGCTCGGTGGGGTAGAGCGTCTGGCCCGGCGTCTTCTCGGCGAGGTACTGCATGATCGCGTGCGACTCGGTGAGCACGAAGTCGCCGTCGACGAGGACGGGGACGCGGTGGCCGGGGTTGAGCTTCAAGAACTCCGGCTGGCGATGGGCTCCCTTGCCGAGATCGACGACCACGAGCTCGACGTCGGGGGTGCCGAGGTGGAGGGCGGTCATGACGGCGCGGCGGGCGTTCGAAGACATCGGGAAGTGGTAGAGGCGCATGGGGAAGCTCCTTGTTCTTTCGGTGCTCGTCGTTTCGAGCCGAGGTGCGACCGAGCCTACGGGAACGGTTTGACAGCAATATGTCAGGTTTGACCGCGGCGCTCAGAGGCGGAGCTCCGCCGCTCCGATTGACCGCGGCGGCGGGTCGAAGGCAAGGCTCCTCTCGATCACATTTCGCAGCTCGCGAACATTTCCAGGCCAGCGGTGGGCGACCAAGCGCGCTTGAGCGTCCGTCGTGAGGATGGGCTCGACCGCGCCGGGGGGGAGGAGCATCCGCAGAAAGTGTCGCGCGAGCGGGAGCACGTCCTCAGGCCGGTCACGGAGCGGAGGGATCTCGACCGGCACCACCTGGAGTCGGTAGTAGAGGTCCTCGCGGAAGCGACCTTCCCGGACGAGGGAGAGCAGGTCGCGGTGGGTGCCCGCGATGACGCGAACGTCGACGCGGAGCGGCTCGCTCCCGCCCACCGGCATCACCTCCGCGTTCTCGAGGAAGCGGAGGCCATGGCCCGCAGTCTGCAACGAGGAGAATCGAAGCAGACAGCACCGATCATCTTCATCCGTTCGGAGTGACCACCATGAACCAAGACCCTTCCGATTGCGCCTGCCATCGCTCCTCGTGCGCCTGCCGTAGCGCCCAGACCGCCGCCTGCACGTGCAAGGCCTGTTCGTGCCGCCGCGCGTGCGCCTGCCGCCTGGGCTGCGGCTGCTTCATGGGGTGAACCCCCCCGACCCCGACCCTCACCATCGATGCGACCCGAAGAGAAGGAGATCCGACCATGAGCAATGACCAAGCGAACCCCTGCGGCTGCGAGCGTTCCACCTGCGCGTGCAACAAGTCCCGCGCCACCGCCTGCACGTGCGGTCCGACGTGCGCGTGCAAGGGCGAGTGCCGCTGCGCAGAGAGCTGCGGCTGCTCCCCGCGCCGCTCCTGAGCGCGCCTCCCGAACGAGGAGCCCGACGCTACGTTTTTCGTAGTATCGGGCTCCTCTGCTTTTTGTGCGCGGGGGGCCTGGGGGTTGACGAACGCGGGGGCCGCGCTCATTCTTGAGCGACCACTTCAGAATGGCCAGGCCGCCTTCCATCCGCGACGAGGACATCCTCGAGGCCGCTCGAGCCGTGCTGCTCGAGCGCGGGCTCTCGTCGACGACGGCCCACGTCGCGGAGCGCGCCGGCATCAGCGAGGGGTCCATCTTCCATCGCTTCAAGACGAAGGAAGGGCTGTTCCAAGCGGCGGTGCAGACGGAGATGCCGCCGGGTTGGATCGTGGCGCTCGCGGGCCGGGTAGGAAAGGGCGACGTCCTCGATCAGATCACCGAGGTTGCTCACGCCGGGATCGCCTTCTTCCGCATCCTCATCCCCTTCGTGATGCTGAATTGGTCGAGGGGACCCCACGATGCGCGCGGCCGTTTCGAGGCCGATCCGCCCGCGATTCGCAGCCTGAAGGCGCTCTCTGCCTACTTCGAAGCGGAGATGAAGCTCGGGCGCCTCGCCCACCACGATCCCGAGGTCGTCGCCCGCACCTTCTCGGGCGCGCTCTGGAACTACGTCTCGATGGAGCTGATGTTCGACTCGCCGAAGCACATGCCGCTCGCCGAGACGACGTTCGTGCGCTCTTACGTGCGGCTTCTGTTCGAGGGGCTCGCGCCCTCGGCGAAGGCCGCGCCTCCCTCGCTCCCCAAGAAGAGGTGATCCCGTGGACCGATCGCGTCTCGCGCTCGTGCTCGTCGCATTCTTGACTGTCGGCTCAACAACTTCGGTGGCGGGAGCAGTGGAGCCCGAAGAGCCCCCGACAGAGCGGAGACCCATGCCGGCGCTCTCGACGTTCCTCGCCGCCGCCAAGAACCACGCGCGATCGAGCGTGGAGGCGCGCGCCGTGGTCGAAGAGCGTCAGCGGGAGCGAGAGCAGTCGATCCTCGCCTTCGTCCCTTCGCTCCGCGCGAGCGCCGCCTACCGCCGGAATCAATACGAGTCCGCGATCGATCTGCCCGAAGGCACCGGCACCCGGCACGTGGTGATCACGCCCCAGGATCAGCTCGACGCGTCGGTGCGGGTGGACGTTCCGCTGATCGATCCGACGACGATCGCCGGGTATGCCCAGGCCGACGCGCGCTACGAGAGCGCGAGGGCGAGCGCGGAGGCGACGAGCGTCGACGTCGAGCGGGCGGTGCATCAGGCCTACTGGCAATGCGTCGCCGCCGACGCGGTGAAGGGAGCGGCCGCGCGCGCGCTCGAGGTCGCGCGGGAGAACGAGAAGGTCGTGACGGTGCGCCGAGACGCCGACCTCGCCTCGGATCTGGACGTGGCGCGGGCATCGGCGGCGGTGGACCGCGCCTCCCAGACGCTCGCCGAGGCTCGCCTCAACCGCGCCCTCGCCGCGCGGAAGCTGAGATCCCTGACCGGCGTCGACGCGACCGGGGACGCCCCGCCGCTCGCGACCAGCCTCGATCCATCGTCCGGCCTCGAGGGGTACCGGTCGCGCGCGAGCGGAGTGGCGACGGTGCGGGTCGCGACGGCGGACGCTCGCGCCGCCGCCGTCTCGGTGACCCAAGCGTGGACGCCGATCGTGCCGCGCCTCGTCGGCTTCTTCGAGGAGAGGCTCACCAACGCGACGGGCTTCTCGGGGGAGGTCGCCTCCTACGCGTTCGGGATCACCGCGGAGTGGCGCCTGGACCCGCAGCAGATCGGCGCGGTGCGCAGCCAGGCCGCGGCCCAGCGCCTCGCGCAGGTGCGTCGGGAGTCGCGCCTCCACGAAGCGGAGGACGCCATCGAGGACGCCTGGCTCGAGGTCGAGAGCAGGCGGGAAGCGGCGAAGGCGGCGCGGAGCGAGCAAGCCGCGGCGAAGAAGGCGGCCGATGTCGCGCGCAGCCTCTACCTCGCCAACAAGGCGACGCAGGTCGACGTCATCGTCGCCGAGCGCGACCTGCTCCAGGCGGAGGTGAACCGAATCCAGGCCGACGCGAGCCTGGAGCTCGCGCGGGCGAACCTCCGCCTCGCGAGCGGGATGGAGCATCGGCGATGAAGCTCCCCCGACCGGCTCGCTACGCCATGATGGCCAGCGTCGGCGTGCGGATGATGCTGCACGACAAGGCCAAGCTCATCGGCACCGTCCTCGGCGTGATCTTCGCGGTCGTGCTCGGCGTCCAGCAGCTCAGCATCCTGTTCGGCCTCCTCGACAAGAACACGATGTTCATCGAGAACGCGGGGGCGGACCTCTGGATCGTCCCGCCGGGGACGGAGCAGGTGCAGGCGAGCACGCTGATGGGAGAGGGGGTGCTCGCGCGCGCCCGCACCACCGAGGGGGTCGCGATCGCGGAGCCGCTCCTCTTCACGGGCGCGGCGATGAAGAAGAAGGGGGGCGGCAACGAGGCGGTCACCCTCGTCGGGACGTCATTGCCCGCGAAGCTCGGCGGCCCGTGGAATTTCGTCGCGGGCGACGCGAGCGCGCTCGAGGAGCCGGACACCGTCGTCTTCGAGGACGCGGAGCGGGAGAAATACGGCGGGCTCGACATCGGCAGCGTCCGCGAGCTCAACGGCCATCGGGTGCGCGCGGGCGCGTTCACCTGGGGCCTGTTGCCCTTCGGTCCCGCGTACGCCTTCACCGAGATCAACCACGCCCACGACGTCACGGGGATCCCGCGGGACAAGATGAGCTTCGTCCTCGTGAAGGTCCGTCCCGGCGAGGACCCGTCGGAGGTCAAGCGACGGCTCTCGGAGCGCATCCCCGAGCAGCTCGTGCTCACCGAGAAGGAGTACGTCTCGCGCGTCGTGAACCGCCTCCTGCGCGAGCAGCTCGGCGCGTCGTTCGCGACGTCGACCGCGTTCGGGCTCATCATCGGGTTCATCATCGTCGCCCTCTCCATGTTCTCGAGCGTCCTCGACAACATCCGGGAGTTCGGGACGCTGAAGGCGATCGGCTGCACGAACTTCGACCTCGCCCTCCTCCTCATTTGTCAGGCCACGCTGTACGCCTTCGCGGGGTCGCTGCTCGGCCTCGGGCTGGTGGCGCGGATGGGGGAGGCGATCCGCAGCCCTCAGCTCGTGCCCGTCATCCCGTGGCCCGTGTTCGCGGTCGTGCCGGCGATGATGCTCGGGGTCTGCGTCACCGCATCGACCCTCGCCCTCGCGCGGATCCGCAGGTTGGAGCCGGGGATGGTGTTCCGATGAGCGCTCTCGCGATCGAGGCCCGCGGCATCTCGAAGACCTTCGGCACTGGCTCGCTCGCATTCCAGGCCCTCCGCGACGTCGATCTCGACGTCGTGCGCGGCGAGTTCCTGATGCTCGCGGGCCCGTCCGGCAGCGGCAAGACGACGCTCCTTTCCATCCTCGGATGCGTGCTCGATCCGACGACGGGCTCGCTCAAGCTGCTCGGCGACGAGGTCACGAAGCTCCCGCGCTCGAGGCTCCCTGCGCTGAGGCTCGAGCGCCTCGGCTTCATCTTTCAGGGCGCGAACCTCATCGCGTCGCTGCCCGCGCGCGACAACGTCGCCCTCGTGCTGCGCATGCAGGGCCTCTCGAAGCGCGAGGCCTTCAAGCGGGCAGAGGCGCTGCTCGACCGGGTCGGGCTCTCCGACAAGCTCTCGAACCTCCCCTCCGCGCTCTCGGGAGGGCAGCGCCAGCGGGTCGCGATCGCGCGCGCCCTCGCCGCCGATCCGCCCATCGTCCTCGCGGATGAGCCGACGGCGGCCCTCGACGCCCACAGCGGCCTCGTCGTGACGGAGCTGCTCCGCGAGATATGTCGCGAGCGCGGGCACACCGTCGTCGTCGTCACCCACGACAACCGCATCTTCCACCTCGCCGACCGTCGCATCCACATCGAAGACGGCACGATATCGAACACCCCCTTGGAGGTCGTCGCGTCATGAAGCTCGATTTGAAGAGGCTGAGGATCGCTCGGTGGCTCTCGATCGCTGCGCTGGGCTTCGCCGCGGTGAGCGTCGGACGCACCCTCGCGAGCGGCGCCCCCTCCAAGGCGCGCGACGGCGACCGCACGAAGGCGGAGCGCAAGCTCACCGGCGAGGAAGAGGAGAAGCTGTTCGTGCCGGACGGCTCGTGGGTCGGGGGGCAAGGGATCGTCGAGCCCGCGGACCGGCCCACCAACGTCGCCGCCGCCGTCCCCGGTCGAATCTCGAGCGTGAAGGTGAAGGAGGGCGACGAGGTCCGCGCCGGCGACGTCCTCGTCGAGCTCGACCGCGAGATCGAGGCGGCGGCGGTGGCGAGCGCGAAGGCGGAGGTCGCGAGCGCGAAGGCCGACCTCGACCGCGCGCTTCACGGGCAGCGCTGGGAGGATCGCGCGGCCGCGCAGGCGGAGGCGGAGGCGGCGGCGATGCGCTCCGAGCAGTCGAGGGCGATCCTGGAGCGCCTCCGCAAGGCCCAGGCGGGAGGCGGGGTCACCGGGGACGAGGTCGATCGCGCCGACAAGCAGGCCAAGCAAGACTCGGCCTCCGCGAACGCGGCCGCGGCGCGCCGCAAGGCGGCCGACGCCGGGTCGCGCTCCGAGGACATCGCGGCCGCGACGGCCCGGCTCGACGGGGCGGAGGCGCGGCAGCGCGAGGCGGAGGCGCGGCTCGAGCAGCGCGTCGTCCGAGCGCCGATCGATGGCCAGGTCCTCGCTGTCCGAGTGCGCGCCGGCGAATACTTTCAGCCGGGCGGCGAGGCGCTCGTGGTGCTGGGCGACATGAAGACGATTCGGGTGCGCATCGACGTCGACGAGCGCGACGTCGGCGCGGTCGCGATCGGCGCGCGGACGATCGTGCGGGTGAGCGCGCAACCAGGAAAGGACCTGGAGGCGAAGGTCGTCGACATCGGGCGCCGCATGGGGCGAAAGAACGTCCGCAGCGACGATCCGGTGGAGCGCAACGACACCAAGATCCTCGAGGTCGTCGCCGAGCTCGCGGGCGCGGAAGGCCTCGTCGTCGGTCAGCGGGTCGTCGGCTTCATCGAGAAGAAGAAGTGAGCGCCCTTCATCGGGACGGAGAGCGCCGGCGAGGCGGCGCGAGCCTCGTCTCGATCGCGTCGAGCTTCGCGAGGACGCGGTCGAGGGCGGCCGGCGAATCCTCGGGCGGAGGTCTCGGGCGGGCGCCTCGCTCCAGCGCGTCCAGCCTTCGCTCGATCGCGGTGAGCCGCTCCCCGATGGCGGCCTGCGCTTCGAACAGCTGACCCAGGCCGATCCCCGTCGGCACGGCGAGGGCGTGGAAGAGCTCGCCCGCGTTCTTCTGACCTTGTCCGGCCGCGAGGAGCGAGCGCACGATCGGCTCGAAGGGCTCGGTCCCCGCCTCCTTCGCGCTCGCGTCGGGCCGCGCCGCCCTCTCGGCCTTGGCCGGGGAGACGCGGGGCTGCGATGGCCCGAGCTCGAAGACCCGACCGTTGCCGAAGACCCGCCGCGCGCCGCCCACGATGGCGAGGAACATGACGCGGTATTTCCCCGGCCCCCAGCGGCGCTTGATGAGGGCGACGTCCAGGTCGGAGATCATGAACTCGTGCTGCACGACCCCTTGGCGGTCCGTGAACGTGCACCACTGCCAAGCATGAGGGCCCTCACGCCGGACGCTCCAGTGGGTGGCCCCCTCGGGGATGCGTCCGAAGGCAGGCGTATCGGAGCGGATCATGGTCGAGCATCGTAGCCCATGAAACGTCTATGAATCCCCATGAAACGTCTATAGCGGAGTTCGGCTACGCGCGGGGGCGGGGCATCTCTTCGATCCGGCCGCGCGGACCTTCGACCCATTGGCCGTTCACGCACTTGAAGACCGAACAGACCCCAGGGGCGCCGGCGCAGGGGGGAGGGGGCGATTCGCACTTCTTGGCGGGCTCGGCGCCGGCGATCCACGCCCCGTCCACGCAGCGCATCGGCTTGCAGTGGGCGCAGCGGAGGACCTTGATGGGAGGGCACTTCTTCTTTGCGACGCTGGTCGTCGGCTCGGCGCTCGCGGTGGGCGCCGCGCTCGCGGTGGGCGCCGCGCTCGCGGTGGGCTCGGCGCTCGCCAGGACCTTCGTACGGGTCCTCGGGGCGCCCGCGTTCGATCCCGCCGCGGGGACGCCGAGGCCCTCGGGGATCTCGAGGGTCTCGAACTCGGGGGACGCCGCGAGCGTCGCCGTCTCGGTGACGGCGTCCGCGCCCGAGGTGGAGACGGCGGTCGCGGAGACGGTGGTGGTCGAGGCGAGGGCTTGGACGGGCGCTTCTCGCGTCGGGCTCACGCGGTTGCAGCCGGCGAGGAGGAGGAAGGCGGAGGCGAGCTGGATGCGGGTCATTCCATGACGAGAGTCGGCGGCGCCGGCCCCTTCGTCACGCGGCCTTCGAATTCATGTCTCAGCTGGAGGGGAGCGCGACCTGCTTCGAGCGGTCGAGGGCGCGCCCGTGGATCACGCCCACGAGGCCGCCGAGGAACGAAGCGATCGGCACGAACGCGGGCGGCAGGATCCCGAGCGCGACGACGAGCACGCCGAGGGCGGGGGGGATCGCGGCGAGCCCGAAGCCGACCCTCGCCTCGACGCGGGTGCGCTTCGCGAGCGCGATGGCGAGGGCGGCGTCGCGCAGATCATCCGACGCGAGATCGATGTCGTGCTCGCTCGTGGCGGCGCCGGCGCCCGCGAGCGCGACCGAGACGTCGGCGGCGGCGAGGGCCTGATCGTCGACGGGAGAGTGCCCGATCACGGCCACGCTCTCCCCCGACTCGACGACGCGCTTCACCTCTTCGGCGCGCTCTTGAGGGAGGACCTCGGCGCGGACGTGCTCGATGTCGAGGGAGCGCGCGATGGCGTCGCAGGTCTCGCGCGAGTCGCCGCTCATGAGGATGGGCTCGACCTGGGCGTCGAGCAGGTGCTGCACCGCCGCCCGCGCGCCCGGCCGGATGCCGTCCTGCAGCGCGACGATGCCGACGAGCCTCCCGCCCAAGGCTACGAGCACGACGGTGCGACCGAGCGCTTCGAGCTCGCTCATTCGCCACTCCGCGGTGGCGATGCTCACGCGCTGCTCGAGCAGGTGGGCGCGCGAGCCGACGCAGAGCTCTTCGCCCGAGCTCGTCACCGCCGTGACCCCGAGGCCGACCGCCACCGTCGGATTGCGGACCGCGTTCGGCTTGATCTCGCGGGCCTTGGTGGCGCGGAGCACGGCCTGGGCGGTCGGGCTCGAGTCGGCGCGGGCGGCGCCGGCGGCGAGGCTCAGGATCTCTTGGGTCTCGAGGTTCTTCGAGAGGGACTCGACCTCGGCCACCTCTGGCTCGCCCAAGAGAAGCGTCCCGCGCGCGCAGAAGAGGCCGACGGAGGTGTGCGCGGCGCGATCCCAGGCGTCCGCGCTCTTGTAGGTGACGCCTCGGCGCTGGGCCGCCATGAGGCCGCGCGCGACGGAGACGCTGCCGAGCGTGCCGACGATGTTGGTCGCGAGGCCCGCTTGAACCGCGACCGCGGTCATCGCCGCGTCCTTCGCGTTTCGGGTGATGGCGTACGCGAGCGCGCCGGACGCGACCGCGGTGACGGCGCTCCAGCGCTCGACGAGGGATCGTCCGGCTTGCGCCACGGGCACGAGGGCGTCGACGCGGCGCCGCGGATCGAGGACGAGCCGCGCGAAGACGCGATCGAGCCCGGACCACGTGCAGGTGCCGACGAGCCGGCCCTTCCAGACCTGAGCCCCCGCCACCACCGGATCTCCCGCGCGCCGGCGGACCGGGGTGAGCGCGCCGAGCCATGGCAGGACCTCGGCCTCCCCCTCCGAGACGACGAGATCCACGGGGACGTCTTCTCCCTCTTCGACCAGCACGCGCTCGCCCGCGCGCACGTCGATGACGTTCTCCTCCGGAGGGCCGCCTTGGGCCGGGAGGCGGCGCGCGGTCGTGCTCATCGCCGCTTCGATCCAGGCTCGCTCTGCCTCCACCGACCTTCGCGCCGTCTCCAGCATCCACGCGCTCACCGCCGCGACGGTCGCGATCACACCCGCGAGCGTGACCGCCTCCGCGGCGAGGCCATGCGGTCCCCTGAAGATCGTCCAGGCCGCGACGGCGAGCGACGCGAGCGGCCCGGCGAGGATGGGCAAGGGGTTCGGATCGGAGGCGGACCGCGGCGTCGTCGCGGCCCGGGCCACCAGCATGCCCGTCCCGACGCCGGCCAGCACGAGCCGCGACAGCAAGACGAGCCGGCCGCCGCTCGTCAGGCCGAGCAGGACGGCGAGGGTGCCCGCGACCGCGCCCAGGAGCAGGAGCAGCGCCCCGACGTCGCGGGGCTCTGCCGCCTCGGGACGGGGGGGCGCCTGGCTCACCACGCCGCGCTCGATGGGCTCGACGAGCGCGCGATCGTCGTCGAGGCGCATCGGCTCGGGGAGCTCGTCCTCGGGGACGACCGGGGAGAGCGCGTTGCCCACCGCCCCCGACTGCTCGGTGGCGGCGAGCCTCGACTCACGCGCCTCTTCGAGCCGGACCGAGACGCGGTCGACGGGGCTCTTCGGGTGAGGGGAGGGCTCGACCTTCGGGCCGCCGAACGGGGCGAGGAACGTCCCTCGGCAGATCACCGCGTCGCAGAAGTAGTGGAGCTTGTTGTCGAAGATCGCCACGTGCCCAGCGCGGAGCGGATCGAGGAGGCGACCGCACCCGGAGCACGGCAGGGGATCGACGACGGGACCGGCAGCCTGCACGCGATCCCGTCAGGCCTTGGTCGGCGCGGTGAGCTCGACCCGAAGCCCCGTGAGCGCCTCGTCGAGGCGGCGAACACCTTCTTGCAGCTCTTCGCGAGACGCGATGAGGGGCGGCGTGAACCTTAGCACGCGGCCTCCCGCGATCGTGAGGAGCACGCCCTTCTCTCGCGCCCGCCCGAGGGCGAGCCGCGCGTCGACGCCGGGCTTCAGGATCAGCCCGCGCAACAGGCCGAGCCCGCGCTCCCCTTCACAGAGGTCGGCGTGGCGCTTCGCGAGATCGGCGAGCAGCTCCCCGAGGTAGAGGCCGTTCTTCGCGGCTGCTTCCACGAGGTGCTCGTCCTCGAGGGTGGCGAGGACGGTCCGCGCGGCCGCGCTCGCGAGGGCGTTTCCGCCGAACGTCGAGCCGTGGGTCCCCGAGGGGAGCGCCCCCGCGAGGGCCTCGCTCACCAGCAGCGCCCCGATCGGGAAGCCGCCGCCGAGGCCCTTCGCGAGGCTGATCGCGTCGCCGCGGACGCCGTCGTGCTCGCTGCCGAGGAACGTCCCGGTGCGTCCCATGCCCGTCTGGATCTCGTCGATGAGCAGCAGCGCCCCGTGCTCGTCGGCGAGGGCGCGGAGGCCCTTCATGAACCCGGGCGGCGCGGGGAGCACCCCGCCCTCCCCCTGGACCGTCTCGACGAAGATGCCTGCGACGTCCGGGCCCATCGCCGCGCGCACCGCCTCGAGGTCGCCATAGGGGACGTGGGTGATGCCCTCGAGCTTGGGGCCGAAGCCCTCCTTGTAGGAGGGGGTCCCGGTGAGGCTCACGGTGGCGAGGGTGCGCCCGTGGAACGCGTTGTCGAAGGCGATGAAGCGGTACTTCTCCTTCTGACCCTTCGCGTAGAAGTGGCGCCGCGCGAGCTTGAACATCGCCTCGTTCGCCTCCGCGCCCGAGTTGCAGAAGAAGGCTCGGTCGTAGCCCGTCTTCTCGCAGAGCTCCTTCGCGAGCAGGACGTTCTCGGCGTTGTAGAAGTAGTTCGAGACATGCATCAGGCGCGCGGCCTGATCGGCGATGGTGCGGACGAGGCGCGGGTGGGCGTGTCCGAGCGCGTTCACCGCGACCCCGGCCGCGAAGTCGAGGTACTGCTTGCCGGTCGTGTCGGTGACGTGGACGCCCTCGCCCTTCACGAGCACGACCGGGGCCTGACGATAGTTGCCGAGCAGGTACCGCTGACCGGCCGCGATGAGCTGGTCGGTGTCGAGCCCGGGACGCATCGCGGTCTCGGGCCCGCGCGCGTGCTCGGCGTCGGCCACGGTGGGCTCGTCGAAGAGGCCAGGCTCGAGGGGGGAGGACGGCTGCATGACCCCGTGTGTAGGCGCGAAAGAATGCGCCGTAAAGCGCGCGCTGCCGGGGCCGTCAGCGCGGTCGTCGCTTCGCCTTCTTCGGTCGGTCGCGGAGCCCCACGCGCCGGACCGTGCCCAGGAACTCCGCGAGGGTCGGGCTCCTGTCGTCGCCACGCCACGCCACCACGAGCTCGGTGCGCGGGGCCTCCGCGAGCGAGCGCGTGACGAGACCCTCGCGCGGCACGTTGCGCACGGAGGCGGGGACCAAGGCGACGCCGAAGCCAGCCGACACCATGCTCAGCACGTCGAGGTGAGGCGCCTCCTGCGCCACGATCGGCGAGAAGCCAGCGGTGCGGCAGAGGCCCGTCAGTTGATCGAAGTAGGCAGGTCCTCGCTCCCGCGGAAACAACACGAAGGGCTCCCGCGCGAGCTCCGCGAGACGAAGCCGCGATCGACCCGAGAGCCGATGGCCCTCCGGGAGCGCGACGATGATCTCTTCGCGCCTCACCGTCTCCCACGCGAGCGTCGGCTCCTCGAGGGGGCCGCGCGTGAAGCCGACGTCGATGGCGCGGCTCTTCAAGGCCGCGACCTGGTCTTGGGGCCCGAGCTCCCGCAGCGCGAGCTGCACCTCTGGGAAGCGCTCACGATAGGCGCGGAGGACGGTGGTGATGCCGGTGTACGCGAGCGAAGAGAGGTAACCGACGGCGAGCCGTCCGGTGTCGCCGACGTGGGCGCGCTTCGCCGCTTCGACCGCCGCCTCGACCTCGGCGAGGACCTTCGTCGCGCGCTCCTTCAGGACAGCGCCCGCGGGCGTGAGCTGCACGCGCCTCATCGAGCGGTCGAAGAGCTCGAAGCCGAGCTCCCGCTCGAGGGCCTGCACCTGCCGGCTCAGCGGCGGCTGCGCGATCTTCAGACGCCGCGCGGCGCGCCCGAAATGAGCCTCCTCCGCGACGGCGAGGAAGTATCGAAGGTGCCGGAGCTCCATACCCGAAAGGTATCAGCAGGCGCCGAACAACATATTGGACGCATCGACCAAAACACGTCTTGTTAGCCGACGTAGATCCGCCTGCCGCCCTCCGGGGGATGCGGCGTTTCGTCACACCGAACATGTGGCTCGTTCGCATCGCGCTGAAGCGCCCGTACACGTTCATCGTGATGTCGATCGTCCTCGTCATCGCGGGCGTCGTGTCCATCCTGCGCATGCCGACGGACATCTTCCCGACGATCGACATCCCGGTCGTCAGCGTGATCTTCAACTACGGCGGCCTCCCTCCCGAGGAGATGGAGAGGCGCATCGTCAACAACTACGAGCGCTTTCTCACCACGACCGTCAACGACATCGAGCACACCGAGAGCCAGTCGCTCAACGGGGTGGCGGTGGTGAAGGTCTACCTCCAGCCCGGCGCGAGCGTCGACGCCGCGACCGCTCAGATCACCGCGGTGTCGCAGACCGCCGTCCGCCAGATGCCGCCCGGCGCGACGCCGCCCCTCGTCATCCAATACAGCGCGACCAACGTCCCGATCCTCCAAGCGACCCTCGAGAGCGACAGCCTCGGCGAGCAGCAGCTCTTCGACCTGTCGAACTCGTTCATCCGCGCCGACATCACGACCGTGCGCGGCGCGCAGCTGCCTCTCCCCTACGGCGGTAAGCAGCGCCAGATCATGGTCGACCTCGACCCGGACCGCCTCTACAGCTGGGGCCTCTCCCCGCGCGCGGTCAGCGCCGCCCTCGGCGAGGGCAACGTCATCCTCCCGAGCGGCACCGCTCGCCTCGGAGAGGAGGAGTATCCCGTCCTCCTCAACGGCAGCCCCACCGCCCTCGAGGAGCTCGGCGCGATCCCGATCAAGAACGAGAACGGCGCCACCGTCCGCATCCGCGACGTGGCCAACGTCCGAGACGGCTTCGCCCCTCAGAACAGCATGGTCCACGTGGGCGGCCGGCGGAGCGTGCTCCTCAGCGTGCTGAAGAACGGGAACGCGAGCACCCTCGACGTCGCCAAGGGCGTGCGCGACGTCGTCCCGAAGACGCTCGACAAGCTGCCGAAGGGGATCAAGGTCTCGCTCCTCTTCGATCAATCCGTCTTCGTGCGGGCGGCGGTCGAGGGCGTCGTGAAGGAGGCGCTCATCGCGGCTGGGCTCACGGCGCTGATGATCCTGCTCTTCCTCGGCAGCTGGCGGAGCACCCTCATCGTCGTCATCAACATCCCGCTCTCGATCTGCGCGTCCATCGTCGTGCTCGCCGCCCTCGGTCAGTCGCTGAACGTGATGACCCTCGGCGGGCTCGCCCTCGCGGTGGGGATCCTCGTCGACGACGCCACCGTCGCCATCGAGAACATCCACCGCAACATGGGCCAGCGAAAGCCGTTCCTCCGCGCCATCGTCGACGGGGCCCAGGAGATCGCCGTCCCCGCGTTCGTGTCGACCCTCTGCATCTGCATCGTGTTCGTTCCGGTGGGGTTCATCACCGGCGCCGCGAAGTCGCTCTTCGTGCCGCTCGCCCTCGCCGTCGTGTTCGCGATGCTGATGTCGTATCTCCTCTCGCGGACGCTCGTGCCGACCCTCGTCATGCTCTTGCTCCGGAAGGAATCGGAGGAGCACGCCGCCCGCCACGAGCCCGGCCACGCGGCGGGCAAGCGCGGGCTCGCGCGAAGGTTCTTCGACGCCTTCGATCGCGGCTTCGATCGGCTTCGCCAGCGCTACGGCGCCCTCCTCGCGTGGACGCTCGCTCACCGCGCCCTCTTCATCGTCGGCTTCACCGCGTTCGTGGGGGCGTCGGTCGCCCTCCTCCCGCTCCTCGGTCGAGACTTCTTCCCGAGCGTCGACGCCGGCCTCATCAAGCTGCACGTGCGCGGCGCCCCCGGCACCCGCATCGAGGAGACGGAGAAGCGGATCGCGGAGATTCAAGACACGATCCGCGAGGTCATCCCCGAGCACGAGATCGAGACGATGCTCGACAACCTCGGGACCCCCTCGAGCGGCATCAACCTCTCTCTGAGCGAGGGCGCCCTGATCTCCCAGGCGGACGGGCAGATCCTGATCGCGCTCAAGAAGGATCACGCGCCCACCGAGCGCTACGTGCGAGCCCTGCGAGAGAAGCTCGCGGTCGACCACCCCGACTCCACCTTCTTCTTCCTCGCTCCCGATATCTCGACCCAGGTCCTCAACTTCGGCCTCGCCGCGCCGATCGACGTGCAGGTGGTGGGTCCGGTCGGCCAAGAGGCCCAGACCTACGAGGTCGCCCAGAAGATCGCGGCCCGCGTCCGCACCGTCCCCGGCGCGGTGGACGTCCACCTCGCCCAGGTCGTCTCGCGGCCCCAGCTCCGGATCGACGTCGACCGCGAGCTCGCGGAGGCGAGCGGGCTCTCCCAGCGCGACGTGGCGAGCGACCTGCTCATCTCGCTCTCCGGCACGTCGCAGGTCTCTCCTTCCTATTGGGTCGACAAGCGTGGGGTGCAGTACCTCGTCGCGGTGCAGACGCCCCCCCACCGAATGGCCTCGCTGGAAGATCTGAAGACGACCCCGCTCTCGACGGGCTCGGAGGCGGCGCCCCCCTCGTTCTTGTCGAACGTCGCGACGTTCTCGCGGACGAGCGGACCGATCAACATCACCCACTACAACGTGTCCCGCACCTTCGACGTCCAGGCCAACGTCGAGGGGACGGATCTCGGATCGGTGACGGACGGGGTGCGTCGGATCCTCGCCGACATGCAGAAGGATCTCCCTCGCGGCACCACCGCGACCATCAAGGGCCAGGCGGAGAGCATGGAGTCTTCGTTCCGCGGTCTCGGCTACGGGCTGCTCTTCGCGGTCGTCCTCGTCTACCTCTTGATGGTCGTGAACTTCCAGTCGTGGCTCGATCCCTTCGTCATCCTCACCGCGCTGCCGGGCGCGGTGGCGGGGATCTGCTGGATGCTCTTCCTCTCCCACACCACCATCAGCGTCCCGGCCCTGATGGGATCGATCATGTGCGTCGGCGTCGCGACCGCGAACTCGGTGCTGGTGGTCACGTTCGCGAACGACCAGCGCAAGTCGGCCGCGCGCGACGCGAAGACGGCGGCGCTCGCGGCGGGCATGACGCGTCTCCGGCCCGTCCTGATGACCGCGATCGCGATGATCATCGGCATGCTCCCGATGGCGCTCGGGTTCGGCGAGGGCGGCGAGCAGAACGCGCCCCTCGGCCGCGCCGTCATCGGGGGGTTGTTGATGGCCACGCTCGCGACGCTGTTCTTCGTCCCCGTCATGTACAGCCTGGTGCGGAGCCGCCCGCCGAAGAAAGACCCGCTCCTGGAGCAGCTCGTATGACGCCCGAACGATCGACGGAGCCGACCCGCGAGATGGAAGCGGTGGAGCACGCGCCAGTCCCGCACGCGGCGGACGACTTGGGCTTCCCGCTCCCGCCGCCGGCCAAGATCGGCGCGGGAAAGCTCGTCCTCGTCTCCGTCCTCGGGCTGTGCGTCGTCGGTGGTGCCTTCGCGTGGGGGATCGTGCCGCGGCTGCGGGCGCGAAGCGCCCTCGAGCACGAGAGCCAAGCCCGGAACGACGGCGCGCCCCGCGTCGAGTTCATTCGCCCGAAGGTGATCGAGAGCGATCAAGCGGTGGTGCTGCCCGGCAGCGTGAGACCGCTCGAAGAGACGGTCCTCTACCCGCGGGTGACGGGCTACGTGAGGAGCTGGAAGGTCGACCTCGGCGACTCGGTGAAGGAAGGGGACATCCTGGCCGAGATCGAGACGCCCGATTTGGATCAGGAGCTGGCTCTCGCGAAGGCGGAGCTCGCTCAGGCGGTCGCGGGCCGCGGCCAGTCCAAGGTGTCTCTGGACTACTCCAAGCGGGACGCAGGCCGATATGCGGCGCTCCGGGACGCGGGCGTCGCCTCCGACGAGCAGCTCGACGAGAAGAAGGCGCGCGCCGAGGTCGACCGGGCCAGCATCGGCGTGGCGGACGCGAACATCGTGGCCAAGAAGGCGGCGGTGACTCGGCTCGAGGAGCTGAAGTCGTTCGCCTCCGTGGTGGCTCCCTTCTCGGGCACGGTGACCCAGCGGTCGATCGATCGCGGCGCGCTCGTCACGACCGGGACGGGGACGCCCCTCTTCCGGATCTCCGCGACCGACCCGATCAAGGTGTTCATCGCGGTTCCCCAGGACCTCGCCCCCACCGTGTCGGCGGGGCTCTCCGCGAAGGTCACGGTGCGCGAGTTTCCTTCGGAGACCTTCGTCGGGAAGGTCGCGCGAACGAGCCGGGCCCTCGACCCGGCGACGCGCACCCTGACCACCGAGGTCCACGTCCCGAACGCGAAGAACCGCCTGCTCGCGGGGATGGCGGCCAAGGTCGCGCTGACCCTCCCCGCGCCCCACAAGGTCATCGAGATCCCGGGCACCGCCATCGTCACCGATGCGAAAGGGGTCCGGGTCGCGATCGTGGACGGCGACGACACCCTCCGGTTCGTCCCGGTCGTGATCGAGCGCGACACCGGCTCGACCATCCTCGTCTCCCAAGGCCTGGATGGGTCCGAGCGCGTGGTCAAGATCGCCACCGGTTCCCTCGCGGAAGGTACGGTGGTCCAGCCGTCGGAGTCTGCCCCGCCCGCGGCGCCGTGAGGCCCCGGCCAGGCCTGGCCGGCCCGGCGAGGGCTGGCCGGCGGCTTCGCCGTTGCCCGCCCTGGAAGCACGGTTATAGTCGCGCCTGAAATGAGCACGACCGACGACGAAGCGCGCGAAGACAAAGCAAACGGTGGAGCCCCCGCCGAAGGCGGAAAAGAAACGGCCTCCACCGCTGGCGAAGGGGACGTCGCATTCGCCGAGCCGGAGATCGCCAGCGAGCCCGATCCGCTCGAGGTGGCCAAGGCGGAGGCGCAGAAGTTCCGAGAGCAGCTCCTCCGGACCGCGGCCGACTTCGAGAACTTCCGCAAGCGGACGCGCCGCGAGATCGAGGACGCTCAGCGCAAAGGCAAGGAGTCGGCGGTCAAAGAGCTCCTGCCCGTGTTCGACAACCTCGAGCGGGCGGTCGCGAGCGCCGAGAACGCGCCCGACGCGAAGAGCCTCGCCGAAGGGCTCAAGATGGTCATGCGGCAGTTCACGACGACGCTCGAGAAGATCAGCATCAAGCGCGTCGAGACGGTGGGCAAGCCCTTCGATCCGACGAAGCACGAGGCCATCCAACACATCGAGTCCGAGCACGAGGCGGGCGTGGTGGCGGCCGAGGTGCAGCCTGGCTACATGATCGGCGAGCACCTGCTCCGCGCCGCGATGGTCGTCGTCTCCAAGGGCCCGCCCGAGAAGCCGGCGGACGACGCCGGGACGAGCGAGCCCGCAAACTGACGACCGTGCCGATCGCCGCCGGGCGCCGGCGGCGGCCCGCGCAAGCGTCGAACGGGCGCGCGATGGTGGGCCTGGAGAGGCAAGCGGGCAGCTTCGTTTGAGCCGCATGCCGCTTCTCGGTATGCTGTCGGGCCTCACGCATGGGCAAAATCATCGGGATCGATCTCGGGACCACCAACTCCTGTGTCGCGGTGCTGGAAGGGACCACCGCGGCCACGGTGCACGACGTCAAGGTCGTTCCGAACGCGGAGGGCGCGCGGACGTCTCCATCGGTGGTCGGCTTTCCCGCGACGGGAGAGCGCCTCGTCGGTCAGGTCGCGCGCCGGCAGGCGGTGACCAACCCGGAGCAGACGGTCTACGAGATCAAGCGCCTGATGGGGCGCAAGTTCGCGGACCGCGAGGTCCAGAAGCAGCGCGATCTCGTGCCCTACCGGATCGTCGAGGCCCCCAACGGTGACGCGTGGGTGAACATCCGGGGGCGCGCGCTCTCCCCGCCCGAGGTCAGCGCCATCGTCCTCACGACGATGAAGGAGATCGCGGAGACCTACCTCGGCGAGCCGGTCACGGAGGCGGTCATCACCGTCCCCGCGTACTTCGACGACGCTCAGCGGCAGGCGACGAAGGACGCCGGGCGCATCGCCGGTCTCGACGTGAAGCGCATCATCAACGAGCCGACGGCGGCCGCGCTCGCCTACGGTCTCGACAAGAAGGATCAGGAGATCATCGCCGTCTACGATCTCGGCGGCGGCACCTTCGATATCACCGTCCTCCAGCTGGCGGGCGGCGTCTTCAGCGTGAAGGCCACCGGCGGCGACACCCACCTTGGCGGCGTCGACTTCGATCAGAAGATCATCAACCTCCTCGCCGACGAGTTCGCCCTCGAGAACGGCATCGATCTCCGCAAGGACAGGATGGCGCTCCAGCGCTTGAAGGAGGCGGCCGAGAAGGCGAAGCACGAGCTCTCGTCGTCCCTCGAGACGGCCATCAACATCCCCTTCATCGCCGTCTCGCCCTCTGGCGGTCCGCTCCACCTCGAGCGGACGATGAAGCGGAACGAGCTCGAGATGCTCTGCTCCGATCTGCTCGATCGGACCATCGACGCCTGCAAGAAGACGCTCGCGGACGCCAAGCTCGGCGTGGACTCGATCAACACCGTCGTCCTCGTCGGAGGCATGACGCGCATGCCCGCCGTCGCCGAGTCGGTGAAGTCGTTCTTCGGCAAGGGCCCGAGCAAAGAGGTGAACCCGGACGAGGTCGTCGCGGTCGGGGCCGCCCTCCAGGGCGCGGCGCTGACGGGGCAGATCGACGAGGTCCTCCTGCTCGACGTCACCCCCCTCTCGCTCGGCGTCGAGACGGGCGGCGGCGTCGCGACCAAGCTCATCCCGCGCAACACGACGGTGCCCACGGAGCGGAGCGAGGTCTTCACGACGAGCGTCGACAACCAGAGCTTCGTGCCCATCCACATCGTGCAGGGCGAGCGCGACATGGCCGCCGACTGCCGCAGCCTCGCGCGGTTCGAGCTCACGGGGATCCCGCCCGCCCCGCGCGGCGTCCCCAAGATCCAGGTCACCTTCCGCATCGACGAGAACGGGATCCTGCGCGTCGAAGCGCGCGACCTCGGCACGAACCGGGCTCAAGAGATCAAGATCACCGCGACGAGCGGCCTCTCCGGTGACGAGGTCGATCGGCTCGTGCGCGAGGGCGACAAGTTCAAAGAGACGGACGCGCTCCGGCGAGAGCTCGCCCAGCTCCGCAACCAGGCGGAGACGCTCGTGTACACGACGGAGCAGGCCCTCACCGGCTACGCCGACTTGCTCGATCCTCAGCTCCTCCAAGAGGTGAGGACGGACGCGCACCAGCTCCGGCTCTTGCTGGAGGGCGGCGGCGATCTCGTCGCCCTGCGCGACGCATACACGCGGCTCGAGAGCGCGGCGTTCAAGATCGCCGAGGCGATGTACGGCGGAGAAGGTGGCTGAAGCGCCCGTCGCGAGCGCGCTCGTCGGGGCGCGCCTCGGACGGTACGAGGTCCAGGAGGCGATCGGCGAAGGGGCAGCCTTCGTCGCCTATCGCGCGCGCGCGTTCGGGGTCGAAGGCTTCATCCGCGACGTCGCCCTGAAGGTGCCGAAGCCCTCGATATCGAGCGGCCAAGTCGCGACCATCGTCACCGCCGCGCGGCGCGCGATCTCGCTCTCCCACGCGACCATCCTCCAGCTCGTGGACCTCGGGCGCGCGTCCCTCGGCAGCCACGCTCCCGAGCACGACGTCACCAATTTCGTCACCGAGCTCTCTCGCGGGCACGATCTGAGGGCGCTCGCTCGAGGCCTCGCCGCGCGCGGCGCGCGCGCGCCGCTCGGCGCGGTCCTGCAGATCGGGGCTGAGATCGCGCGCGCCCTCGAGTACGCGCATCGGCGCCGCGACGAGCTCGGCGCCTTCGAGCACGGCGCCCTCCACGGCGGTCAGGTGTTCGTGACGATCGACGGTCAGGTGAAGGTCGGTGACTTCGGGATCGCCGCGGCGACGCGCGCGCCGCTCGACGACCTGCGCGCGCTGGGATCGACGCTGGCGGCCCTCCGCGAGCACCTCGAGCCCTCGGTGGCCCCCGCGACCTCTCGCCGCTTCTCCGATCTGCTCGTGGATCTCGAGACGGAGCGCGCGGGAGACATCGCCAAGGTGCACGAGCGCATGCTGGAGCTCGCCTTCGAAGCCGCCCCCGTCTCCGACGAGCGAGATCCGGGCGCGCTCGTGACCCGCGCCTTCGAGGCCGAGCCGGCGCGGCCCCTCGATATCGAGGGCTCCGTCTCCATCAGCCCGCGGCCTCCTTCCATCGAGCCGCGCCCGACGGAGTCGCTCGTCATCGCGTCGCTGGGGCCGAGCCTCGCCGCCGTCGACGGGGCCGACGTCGCGTCGAGCGTCCCCGGGATCGAGATGCGCGCCCTCGGCGTCGGCGGATCCGACGCCCTCGACGAGCGTCGCGCCGCCACCGTCGCCCTCTCCCTCGCGCGCGCGTCGTCGAGCACCGGCGCGGGCCGCGGCGCCGTGCTGCTCGCGGCCGCGCCCGTCGCGGTCGGCTCCGACGGCGCGGTGCGCGCATCGGAGGCGACGGAGGCGATCGCCCGGACCTGCGTCGAGCTCGCGGGGACGACCCCGGGACGCGTGCGCGCGTGCGCGTCGCCCGCGATCGTGGCCCGGGTTCGCGGCGCGTTCGTGCTCGAAGAGGCGCCGGGGGGCGCGTGCTGGATCGTGTCGGAGCGAGACGCGAGCGCTGGATACGGGCGCTTCGTCGGGCGCGGCGCGGAGCTGCGAGCCCTCGGCCTCGCCGTGCAGCAGGCGGCCGAGGAAGGCGCGACGATGCTCTCTCTTCACGGGCCCGCGGGCATCGGGAAGACGCGCTTGGTCCGAGAGCTCGGGCGGCGCTTGCCCCAAGACCGCGTCGCCTTCGTGTACGTCGATTGCAGCGAGGCGGCGTCGCACGTGCTCCTCGGCGCGATCGGGATCCTCCTGCGCAGAATGCTCGGGCTCGACGCGCGCGCGACCCTCGAGGCGGCCGAGGTCGTGCCGCTGCTGCGCGCGATGGGCCTCGACACGGCCGAGGTCGCGAGCCTGACCCGAACCCTCGGCGTGCCGTTCGAGAGCGATCGGAGGCCGCCCGCGGCGCACGAGGCCCTCGCGAGCTTCCTCGCGAAGGCGCGCGGTGACCGCCCTATCGCCGTGATCCTCGACGACGCCGACAAGCTCGATCCGGCCAGCTCGAGCGTGCTCTCGACCCTCATCGCCAGCGAGCGAGGCAAGGAGCTCCCCGTGCTGTTCGTTTGCGTGGAGCGCACCGCCGCCGGCGCGTCCGAAGGCGGCGGCCGATGGATGAGCCTGGGCCTCGAGGAGCTCGACGACGACGCGGTCGCGCAGCTCCTCGCGTCACGGCTCGGGGCCCGGATGATCCCCCCCGATCTCTTCGAGCTCTGCGTGGAGCACGGCGGCGGCCATCCGCAGATGCTCGAGGATCTCGTGCGCGAGCTCGTGGAGGCGGCGCTCGTCCGCGTCCGGACCGGCGTCGCCTCCCTCGCATCCAACCCGGCCGAGGGGTTCTTCGACGCGCCCCGCGCGTCCGCCTCGGCGCGCGTGGCCAGGCTCGAACAGGATTTTCGGGGCGTGCTCGCGAGCGCCGCCGTCATCGGCCCCGGGGCGTCGGCGCTCGAGATCGCGCGCGTCATCGAGATGTCCGAGGATCGAGCGCGCGAGGCGCTCGAGGCGCTCGAGGGGCGAGGCTTCGGTCGGCGGTCGGAGGACGGAGGTTTCTTCGCCGCGAAGGCCTATCTGCAGGCCGCCCTCGATCCGCTCGAGCCCGAGCGCCGCGCCGCTCTGCACGCCCGCGCCGCCGAGATCCACGTGGAGCGCGCCCGCCACGAGCACGACGGCGCCGCCGCCGCGGACGCGTGGGTGAGGGCGGCGGAGCAGCTCGACGCGGCCGCCTCCCTGCGCGACGCGGCCCGAGCTCGCCTGGAGGCGGCCGGGCTGCTCGAGCACGTGGGCTCGATCGAGGCCGCGGCCGGGCTGTTCTCTCGTGCGCTGTCGGAGATCGATCGACCCGAGCTCGCGCGCCGCGCCCTCGAAGCGCTGGTGCGCATCGCCTCCGTGGCCGATCTCAAGAACGCCGATATCGAGGAGGGCCTCGGGCACGCCCTGACCCTCGCCGACACGATCTTGTCCGCGGAAGAGCGGCTCGACGTGCGCCTCCGCGCCGCGCGCTCGTTCGGGCTCCAAGGGCTTGTCGAGATCGCCGAGGTCTTGTTCTCGCAGGCCGAGACCGGCGAGTCGCGGCGCGCGGTGGACCGCGCTCGGCTCGCGGTGGGGGCCGCCACCGGGGAGCCCGGGATCGCGAAGACGGCCCTCGAGACACTCGACCCGAGCGCGGAGCGAGAGGCGGCGGTGGCGCTCGACGCGGCCGAGGTCGCGATCGCGCTCGACGACGAGGACCGCGCCGGGGAGTGGCTCGTCGTCGCGGATGGCGCGTGCGTCGACGAGGGCGATCGGGCTCGCCTCGATCTCCTTCGCGGCGAGCTCGCCTCCGCTCGCGGGATCGCGGACGCGAGTCGACACTTCGAAGCCGCCCTGACCGCCGCCAAGCGCGCGGGCCTGCTCGGAGTGGCCGCGCGGGGGGCGCTGGGACTCGCTGCGTACGCCCAGGCCGAGCGTCGCTTCGCCCTCGTGACGGAAGCGGCCGAGCTCGCCGCGGAGACGCGCGACCCGCACCTGCACGAGCTCGCGGCGGCGTGGATCGATCGCGTCGAGGGGCGCGGGATCGAGCGACGCATCGAGCGCGCTCGCGCCGAGGGTCGGGAGGCCCTCGAGCGGCGCCTCGTCGCCGTCGCGCGCTCGACCGCGGCGTCGTCGAGCTGAGCTCGGCGCAGATCAGGTCAGAGGCTCGCCGAGGAACGTTCGGGCGCGCTCGATCTCGCTCGGCCCCAGGGAGAGCGCCAAGAACTCGAGCGCAGGGGCGACGTCGTAGTAGACGCGCCGTCGAGGGTTCTTCGCCTCACGAACGATTCGCTCCAGCTGGAGAGAGAGGGTGGCGTTGGACCGAGCCACCAGCACCGTCACCCGATCGAGGCGCGTGTTCATCCGGCCGAAGAGGGACGCGAGCTCGTCCGCCACGACCTGCGAGTAGATCCCCACGCGCCGGTGGTCGGCGCAGAGGACGAGCGGCTGGGGGTGCTCCAGCGTTCGGTGGAGGAGCTCGGCCGAGTAGGCCTTCGCATCTTCCAGCGTCGTGAGCGCGTGAACACGCCCTTCGAGCAGCCGTCCGACCACGACCTCAACCGAGAACACCGCCGGAAAATCTATCGGAAGTCGCGCCGCGCTACGACTTCTTCTCGACCCATCGGCCCTCTTCCAAGCGGTACTCCCGATCGTAGCTCTCGTCGTCTTGGGTCGAGACGCGGCGCTTCACCTTCTCCTTGCCGCCCTCCGTGTCGAAGTCCCACTTCTCGTCGAACTTCTCGTCCCGGTCGAGATCGACCTTTGCTCGGACTTTGCCCTCCTCCTTGTAGAGGTTGACCTTGAAGGGCTCGGACTTGAAGACGTCTTTGACTTTGTCCCCCGAGAACCCGGCGCGCAGCTTCTCCAGGATCTTCTGATCCATCGGCCGCAGGGCGGACGCGTCGCTCGACGCAGCCGAGGTCGCGGGCGGGGCGCTCTCGGTGCTCGCCGCTCGCGGAGGGACGGTGGCTCGCGTCGACGGAGCCGGAGCGTGGGCGGGTGGGGCCGAGGTCTTCGTGGCGCTCGCGGTGCTGTCGCTCTTTCCCGAGCAGGCCGCGTACGTGCCCGCGACCGCTCCGATGGCCAGCACCCCAGCGCCGGTGATCATGAGGGCGCGGAACGTCTTGTATTTCATGCTTCCTCGTTCGCCGCCGTCTCGTCGCGCGGCATCATGCGTCGTGCGATCGGCACGGTGCAGTTGCAATAACGATAACGACACGGCGCGGGCGCGGGGGCGAGCCGGAAGTCCTCGGAGAGGAAGCTTCCCAATCGCTCGATGCGCGCGCGACGGGCGGGGTAGCAGCGGAAGGCCGTCCCTTCGTCGTCCAAGATGAAGTAGCGACTGCCTGCCCAGCACGGCCGCCCCTCGAAGCCGTGCTCGATGCGTCCGGTCGCATTGTGCCCTCCGAGGGAGAGGAGCTGCGCGCGCTCCCCGGGCGTGTACTCGATGACGTCGCGGTCCTGCTTCTCGGGCTGCACCTTGAAGACGAGCTCGCGCCGCTCGAGCTGGTCCCGGAGCGAGGCGAGGCGCGGGAGCGCCGCCCTCGTCGCGACGGTGGTGACGTGCACGGTCGGAGCAGGGAGGGATCGGTCGGCCCTCGCGCGCGCGAGGTCTCTCACGAAGCACGCCTTGTCCGCGAAGGACTCGACGTCCTCCACGTACTCGAGGTGCAAGCTGCACGAGATCATCCCGAGCCGACCGCGCGCCGCTTCCACGAACCGCGCGAGCTTCTCACGCGTCGCGGAGAAGTTCGTGACCACCGAGACGCGATGGCCGAGCTCGGCGAGGCCCTCCACGATCGCGTCGAGCGTCGGGTGGACGAAGGGCTCGCCGCCCGAGATCTTGATCTCCCATCGTCCCTCGAGCCTCCCGAACGCTTCGAGGAATCGAGGCGTGTCCTTCGCCCAGCGGCCGCGATCCTCCTTGAAGCGCTGGGTGCAGTAGTGGCAACGGTAGTTGCACGCGGTGTTGATGTTCCAGCTCACGACCCCCTCGTCCGGGCGCGGCGTCGGAAGCAGGGGGCTCATGCCTCGACCATCCCGCGATTCGCGGGCACCGTGCACGGGCAGATGTCGTAGGTGCACGTGACCGGGCTCGTCCGCAGGGCGAAGGTCCCGGCGTGGACGTTGCCCAGGTAGCCTTCATCGAAGCGGCGGGCCGTCCGGCAGCTCCACGCGTCCCCCAGCTGGGTGAGGACGAAGTAGTCGACCCCCGTGAAGCACCGGCGGCCCCGGTAGCTCGGGGCGAGGTTGGCGGTCCGAGGAGAGGGCGCGTCCCCGACGAGGATCCGGAGCCGGCGGCGGTCGTCGTCGTCGTAGGAGACGACGCCTCCGTTCGCCTTCATGATTTGAGGGAACATCCTCAGCCCGCGCGCCTCGAGGATCCGCCTCGCGTCGTCGACGAGCTCCAGCTTCCCCGGCACGAGCACGGTGTTGCACACGAGCGAAGCCTCGGGACCGATCCGAGCGGCGAGCCGGGCCGCCTTCTCGGCGAAGTCCTCCGCCGTCGAGAACTCGAGGTGGAGGCTCGCGCTCACGATGCCGAGCCGGCCGCGGGTGAGGTCGGCGAAGCGATCGAGCATCGCCTCCGGTGCAGAGAGGTTCGTGAGGACGGAGATCGTATGAGCGGTGCGCTCGACGAGGCCGGGCACGATGCGCGCCATGAACCCCTTGAACGCGAACGGCTCTCCGCCCGTCATCTTGATCTCCCAGGTGTCGGGGAGGCCGGCGAAGAACGAGATGAGCCGATCGACGGCGGCGTCGTCCGGGGCGCCTTGGCGCGAAGCCTTGCTCTGAATGCAGTAGCTGCAGTCGTAGTTGCACGTCCCGCACACCTGCCACTCGATCGTCTTCTTCCTCATGCGCCGCCCTCTCCGCTCGAAGGAGGCGGCGCGAGCGGCAAGCGGCGGCGCGCGCGCGCGTTCGGTCCCCGCCCCGTGACCTCGAGGAGGCGGGCGCGCCCCAGCTTGCTCTCCAAAAGCTTCGCGAGCTTCACGTTCTGGTTGAGCTTGCCGCATTGATCGCAGCTCGGGAGGTAGTCGCCGGCACGGAACCGGTCGCGCAGGGCGTTCCAGGCCGGGCCGTGCCACAGCTTGGAGAACGGCTCGCCTTCGTCCAGCTTCGCGACCCGCACCGCCGTGTTGCAGCAGTAGAGGACGGTGCCGTCGACGAGGACCCGCGCGTACGCGAAGCCCATGAAGCAACCGACGTCGGCGATCGAAGCGGTGCGCCCGCCGCCGGCCGCGAGCTGGGACGCGAACACGTCGAGGTTCGTCTCGACCCCGAGCTCGGCGGCGCGCGCCGTCGCGCGCGGCAGCAGCTCCGAGCGCAGATGCTCCCGCTGCGCCGGCGTGATCCGTGACGCCTCCGTCCCTTCTCCCAGCGAGGCGAGCTTGAAGTTGATCTGCCGCGCCTCGTATCGATGACCGAGCTCGACCATCTCCACGAGCTCGTGCGCGTTCACGCCGCTGATGACCTGGACGTGCTTGTACCGCCGACCGGCCGCGCGAAACCGCCCCAGCATGTCGAGCAGCCGCGCGTAGTGAGCAGGCCCGAAGCTCGGATGAAAGTCCAGGTAGGCCCGCTCGCTCGCGCCGTGGATCCCGATGAGGAGCTGATCGACCCCGAGGGAGATCACCCGCTCCACGTCGCACGCGACGAGGTTGGTGATGATGGTGAGGTGCAGCCCGCGCTGCTTCACCGCCTCGATCATCGCGTACACGTCGGGGTGGGTGAACGGCTCGCCCATCCCCGAGAGGACGATCGCGCGCAGACCGCCCAGCGATGCGATGTCGTCGAGCAAGGAGACGAACGGGGCCAGCTCGACGCGCATTCGCTTCCACGCCGCGCTGCGCGGAGCACGGAGCAGCTCCGAGTGATCCCAGCACGTGATGCAGTTCGTGTTGCAGGAGTTCGTGATGTCGAGGTGGACGGTCTCCGGTCCGCGATCCGGCCGGCCGCGGTCGATCCCCGCGAGGGCGAGCTTGCTCACGGCACCTCCGGATCGACGACCGAGGCCTCGGCGGACGCCTCGGAGTCGAAGCCGCGCGGTGGGGCGTGCGAGCTCTTCACGAGTCGGGCGATGGCTCGGTAGAGATCGCCCCCTTCCGCGCGGGCGGCGGCGACCTCGGCGACGATGGGGGCGACGAGCTCGGTCGGGCTCGCGAGGCCATCGAGGGGTACCGCTCGCAGGAGGGCGTGGGCGCCTGGCCAGTCGCCGAAGGGAGCGAGCGCGTCCACGATGGCGCACGCCGCGGCTGCGCGATCGAGCGCCGCGCCCGTCTGCACCCGACGGAGCAGCACGAGGACGGCCCGGAGCGCCGGCGTGACGGGGGCGCCGTGTTGGGCCAGGGCGCGAACGACGGCGCAAGCCCCCGCGCTCGCGCCCTTCGGATCGAGCGGCGGCAGATCGTCGGGGCCGGTGTCCAGGGCGTGCATCAGCTCGACGAAGACGGCCTCGTCGATGCCGGTGCTTCGCGCCGTCTCGATGACCACGTCATCCATGGCCATCTCGGCCGCTTCGAGCGCGCTCGCGCCGAGGCACAGCTGCAAGATCTCTCTCGCGCCCCGGCGTGCCCCCGTCGCCTCCCCGAGCTGCTTCGCCGCCCGGCTCGCCGCCTCTCGCGCGCGCGGGGAGCGAAACGGGAGAACGGCGTCCCGCAGCGCGGCCGCCGTGAGCGGTCGCTCGAGGATGCTCCCCGCCCCCGCGTCGCGGGCGCGCTCTGCCCGCGCGCGCTGATCGTCCGCGACCTTGGGCTGCGGCACGAACACGGTCGGAACCTCGGCGAGCATCAGCTCCGTGTACGCGTTGTAGCCAGCGGCGGAGATCGCCACGTCGGCGGCGCGGAGGAGCTCGGCCGCCCCGAGCTGGGTGACGAAGCGGACCCGCGGTCCATAGAGGGGAGAGCCGCGGTAGAGAGGCCCCGCTCCGATCACGAGGTGCACGTCGGGGTCGTCCCCGAACGCCTCCATGACCGCGGAGAGATCCGCCTCTGCGCCCGGATCGCCGCCGCCGCCCGCGGAGGCGTGGATCACGAACGCGTCGGCCGGCAACGCGAGCCGGCGCCTCGCGTCCTCGCGGGATCTCATCTCCCCACGCTCCCTCACCGCCACGCTCCCGATCGCGCGCGTCCGCGGCTCTGCGGCCGGGGGCACGAGGACCTCGAGCGTCCGCTCCGGCACGAGGACCAGATCATAGAGTGGGAGCATCGACTGGAACTCGGGCCGCCCCGAGAGCTCCGGCTTCACCGGTCGGTAGACGAACACCTTCTTCTTGCAGAGGTCGAGGCTCGCGATCAGCTCGCCGAAGCTGCCGCGGGGGAAGGTGTCGACGACGAAGATGTCGGGCCGGAGCAGCGCGAGCGAGTGCCAGATCCATTGCTTGGCCATCGCGAGGTACGCGGTCTTGTCGAGCCCGCCCGCCTGGGCCGCTGTCTTCGACGGGATCTTGAAGGACGCGAAGCGCTCCTCGTAGAGGACGGTGTCGGCTTCGCTCGAGGTGAGGAAGATGATCTCGGCGTGACAGCCGGCGTGCGCCGCGTACCGCCGCATCCAGCGCGCCATCGCCACGAGGCGGGTCAGGTGGCCGACGCCTCCTCCGTTCACCGCGTAGCACACGATGCGTATCGTCTTCGCCATCGCGGTCACTCACGAAGGATCGAGCAGCCCGCCCGCGCCGCTCGGCTCGATCGGATCGTCGGGGACATCCAGCGCCGCCGCGGCGGCGTGATCGGCCCGGTCGTCATCGTCCCAGTCCCGCCTCTGGTACTCGTAGCCGGGGTGCCGTGATCGATAGTCGTTCACCTCGGGGATGAAGTCGCCGTCGATCCTCCCGTCCGTCATGAGATCCCACCACAGGAAATCGGAGAGGTAGTCGGCGCGCTCGTAGTGATTGAAGACGTACACGCGGTCGTACCCATCCTGGAAGCGATGCCACTGCTTCTGGTAGCGCGCTTGCCGCGGTTGGAATCGGCGCTGGAACGTCTCGGCCGGGAAGAGCATGTGGGCCTTCTTCGGTCTGCCGAACTTCTGGATCTCGCGCTCCGAGCGCTGCATCGCCGCCGTCAGCTCCTCCCTCTGCTTGCCGAGCTGCTGGGTCGCGAGCGCGTCCATGTACGTGAGCTTCGCGGCGAGCCCGAAGACGCGCTTCGCGAGCAGATCGAACACGGGCGCCTTCTGGAAGCGTGGCCCGAGCGCCTCCGCGCCGGTGTCCGCGATGAAGCGGCCCAGCGACGATCGCAGCCGCGTCAGGTACTCGCTCGGCAGGGCCGCGAGCCGAGCCTTCTCTTGGGCGTGACGCTCCGCGAGCCCGCGAAGGTCTGCCATCTTCCGCTCCAGCTCGTCGATGCGCTCGCCGAGATCGGCGCTCGCGCGCCGGGCCTCGATCAGCTGGTCGCGCACTTCTTGAAAGGTCTTGCCCGGCCACCGCTCGAGGATCTGGTCGGCCGCTTCCCAGTCCCGATAGTAGGAGAGCCGCCAGAACGGCACTGCGTACTGGTCGGTCCCGTAGCCGACCTCGAGGAGGTGCTCGAGGCGAGGGTGCTCGCACGCCCGGAGGGTCGGCGCGAGCGCGCGCTTCGCCTGCGTGAGCTCCGTGGCCTCGGTGTTGGCGGTGTTCCACCGGTGCTCTCCGTGGACGAAGTCCGGGTCGGCCTCGATCTGCTCGATCGTCTTCGAGGTGCGCTCCTCCTGCTCGCGCACCTCGCGGAGGTGGTCGTATTGAACGAGCGGCGAGTAGCCGGTGATGTTGGCGGCCACGCGGAGCGAATCGGCGTCGAGCCGAGGGAGGAGCGCGGCCGTGAGCTCGGCGAGGGCGGCGTTGGCCTGGGCCGCGACCTCGGCGCGTCGTTGCTGATGCACGCGCTGGAGTTGATCGTTGTAGGCGAGCGCCTGGCCCAGCTCGCGCCGCTCGTTGACGGCGGCCGCTTGCCACTGGTGGCCGTAGACTCCGCTCATTTCCCGCTCTCGCCGAAGCTCTCCGCGAGCTCGAACCCGAGCCTCGCCGACGCGACGCGGAGGAAATGGTCCGCCGCCCGCTCCAGCGTCGCCGCGCTCGACACCTCGCGCTCGTCGACGAGCAGCACGTAGAGATCTCCGCGTCCCATGCGGGACTCCAGCTCGAGGACCACCTCTTCCGTGATCTCCTCGCGGTCACCGGCCTCGGTGGTGATGTATTCGAAGCCGACCTTGCGGTGCGGGTCGAACCCGTCGAGGTGGACGGTTCGGCCCGCGATCACGAGCGGATGATCGGCTTGCATCGAGAGGCCGGCCGCGTTGAAGCGAGCCATCAGAACGGAGCTGCCTTGGCGTTCATCGAGCACGCGGTGAAGATACAACCTCACGCGGCAGCCGGTCGAAGCGAAGCACGTCGGAGCTTGCTAAGATCGGCCCAACGTGGACGAGGCGATCGACGTCCTTTGGAATCAAGTCCTCGAACGATGGGACGAGGAGAAGCGCCACCAGGCGTTTCTCCAGTACTGCGTCGAGCGCCGCGCCCTCGCGGAAGCGGCGAGGCGGTATCGTGTCGTCGCCGAGATCCCTCCCCTCACCGAGGCGAGCGCGAGAGAAGAGAAGGACGAGTCGCCGTATCGCGCCGCCGCCGGCAACAAGGAGGACGCGCAGCGCCGACTCGCCAGCATCGCGCTGCTCGCCGTAGGCGCGCTCGACGCAGAGCGCACGACCCCGTCCGCGTCGCGGATCCACGCCGGGCTCCGGGTCTTCGCGGCCTTGTTCCTGATCGCGGCCCTGGTCGGGCTCGGATGGATGTTCGCGGTCAGCTACGGGGGAGGGCGCTGAGCCCGACCACGGCCGACGCCACCGTCACGATCCGTCCGCCAGCTTCCGCTCGAGCGCCTCGAGGTGGGCCCGAACCTGAGGATCGGCCTCTCGCTGCGCCTCGATCTTCCGGACCGCGCTCATGACCGTGGTGTGATCCCTGCCTCCGAACGCGCGCCCGAGCTCGGGGAAGCTGCACTTGAGGCGCTGCTTGCAGAGGTACATCGCTACGTGACGGGCGAACGCGACCGTCTTGTGCCGGTCCTTCGAGACGAGGTCGCTCGACCGGATGTGGAAGTGATGGCAGACGAGCCGCTGCACGTCTTCGACGCTCTGAGTCTGCGGCTTGATGGAGACCGTCGCGGACAGCTCGTGGCGAGCGAAGTTCATGTCGACGCGCTTGCCGGTGAGAGACGACTTCGCGGCGAGGCGGATGAGCGTCCCTTCCAGCTCGCGCACGTTCGACTTGATCACCTGCGACAGATAGAGGGTCACGTCGTCATCGAGATCGATCCCCTCGAGGGCGGCCTTGTGCCGAACGATCGCGACCCGCGTCTCGAGCTCCGGGACCTGGATGTCCGCGACGAGCCCCCAAGAGAACCTCGACACGAGGCGCTCCTCCATCCGCTCCAGGTTCTGGGGATACTTGTCGCTCGTGACGACGATCTGCCGATCCTGGCCGTGGAGCGCGTTGAACGTGTGGAAGAACTCTTCCTGGGTCTGCTCGCGCCCGGCGAGGAACTGGATGTCGTCGACGAGCAGCAGATCGCATTGCGACCGGTAGCGCGAACGGAACTCATCCATCTTCTGGTGCTGGATGGCGTGGATGAACTCGTTCGTGAAGCGCTCCGCGGAGACGTAGACGATCCGCGCCATCGGCCGCTCCGAGAGCATGCGATGCGCGATCGCTTGCATCAGGTGCGTCTTCCCGAGGCCCGTCCCGCCGCAGATGAAGAGCGGGTTGTAGCGACGACCGCCGCCGCCCGCGGCTGCCACCGCCGCCGCGTGGGCGAGCTGGTTCGAAGGCCCCACCACGAAGCTCGCGAAGGTCTGCTTCGGATTGAGATCGCTCAGGTTCAGGCAATGAGGAGCGGATCGGCCGGGCGGCGGCTTCACACTCGTCGGCCGCGCGCTCTCGGGGCCGCTCTCCGTCTCTCGGGGAGGAGGCGGATCGCTCGGACGGGCGAGCACGGATCGGGGTCGAAGCGGCGCCGCCGCGCCGCTGCCGATCGGGGGGTCGATCTTCGCGTCCAACACCCAGGCCACCTGGATGGACTGGCCGGTGAGGAGGCGGAGGCGGTCGGTGAGGGTCGGCAGGAAGTTGGTCTCCACCCACTCCTGGACGAACTCGTTCGCGGCGCGCAGCGACAGCACCCCATCGGTGAGGTCGTCGAATTGGATTCCGGCGAACCACGTGTCGAACGTGGCCGGTGACATCGCGCGCGTATACGCGACGGCTTCCTCGAACGCTTCGCGTGCGTGGGTCTTCGAGATCATGCGGTCGGGGGCGGAGTCAAGGGGGGAAGGCCCCCGCGGAAAACAGAGCAAAGATGACTGCACCACGAAGCCGGGCTGGCTCCGCCGGTTGAGAATGATTCGCGTGTTGGCGTCGGCGTCGAAGACGCCTTTCCTCAGGTTTTCCCCCAGGGGGAATCGAGGCTCATGGTTTCGCCAAGCGGCCGGAATGCATGAATATTTCTGTGTAGCGTTGAAGGACGGCGAGCGTGTTTGAACAGGTTTTCCACAAGCGCTGATCCACACGCCGACAATCGCCGACTGCCCAGAACCGTGGATTGTCCAGAACCCCACTCTTCATCGATGAATACCCCCGCTGACGTCTCGTGGGTCCGTTCCATGAACCGTCCGTGGCCCGAGCATTGGGTGCCGTCCGAGATTGACCGAGGCTCCAATGTGAGCCGAGGGTGAATTGCCCAGCGAACCCATACGGTCTGTCGTGAGCCCTCTACAAGGCAGACAGACGAACAGAGCACTTACGACACCAATCATCCAATCAGGTAACTTGAAGTCAGGTGTCCCTCAGGACAAAAAGTTACGGCCCGGGCGCGACCCCGAGCTCCGCGCCAGAATACTGAAGAAGCTCGGATGCCCTGATTTCCAGGAGCTTTGATTGCGTCTTGAGGAAAGGCGAAGCTCGATGTTCCGAACGTTCGCTCTGTCGAAATCGAGAGGTCGCGGCGGTGGGACACTGTCCAAACACCGCCGCACACACGGTCAGTGGCGGCTGTCTTCGATGCCTCAGCCTTCCACCAAAAGAATGAACCTACCGTGAGGACTCTGCGTCTCGACGGGGGCAAACCTGCCTCGCGCCGACGCCTTTTTGAGGTACCACCGAGCTTGGTTGGGCGACAATCCCGAACTTCTCGAAAATACGTAACCAGTTAAAATTCATTGCCTAATTTCTTGTTGGGGCCGCTCCTTGGGTACGGCGCCCGAACCGACCTGGCGGCCGTGGGCGCGAAGGTCGGGGCCGACGCGGGAGCGGTCATTCGGAGCGGTCGAGGTGTTTGGGCATCATGTTCTCAATGTCGTGCAATATCAAACATTTGGACTATGCGCTCGAGCGCGAGGCTTCTTTTGGGCTCGATCGCTAGGTCAAGAGCAAAGATGTAAAGCAAAAATAGGTGTTGGGCGGGGTGGGGACAAACTTGGCCCAAGTGCATGCCGTTCGTTAGGGGGGTCCCATGGCGCGCTCGCTCCCCTCATGGCTGGCCTCGGCCGGCATCGCCCTCGTTGGACTGGGGGCGCTCGCCCCACGCACCGCATGGGCAGAGGATGCGGAGCCGAGCCCCCTCATCACCGGCGAGACCCCGCTCCCGTTCGGTTTCAACTACGGCGAGTTCGACACGACGCGTAGCGGCGGAATGAGCGGCGCGCTGCGAGCGGCCGGGAACGGGAGCACCGCGCCCTTCTTGAACCCGGCCGCGATGACGCTCTCCCGCGTCTATCACATCGAGGCGATCGGGCAGATCGTTCCCGAGTACGGGCGGGTGGCCTTCGGCGGCGTCGTCGTCGACTCGATCACGAACAAGCTGGCCGGCGGCGTCGCCGTGACGGGCGGCTTCCTCGACTCGTTCAGCGACAGCCTCGCCGTCGACCGCTCCTGGCTCGATGTCCGGCTCGCCCTCGCGTACCCGATCGTCGACGCGTTCTCGTTCGGCCTCGGCGGCCGCTACATCAAGCTCACCGAGAACGGCAACGGACCTCTCGGAGACAGCAAGGCCTCCGGCGGTCTCGCCGTGACGGACGGCACGGGTCGCCTCGCCCTCATCAACACCGCGACGTTCGACGCGGGCTTCGCGATCAAGGCGGGCGACCTCGTGCGCATCGGCATCTCCGGCCAGAACCTCACCTACCCCAACGACGGCATCCTCCCGACCACGGTCGGCGGCGGCGTCGCGATCGCTCACCCCGACTTCACGATCGAGGCCGACGGGGTGGCCGACCTGACCTCGTACGCGAAGCCGACGATGCGACTGATGGCGGGCGGAGAGTACCTCCTCGTCGATCGCGTCCCCCTTCGCGCCGGCTACCGGTTCGATCAGGGCGCGGACTCGCACCAGATCTCCGCCGGTATCGGGTACCTCGCGCGGGAGTTCATGGTCGAGGCGAGCGTGCGTCGGACCCTCGTGGGCCCGGAGACGACGGAGGTCATCTTCGGCGCCGGGTACTTCCTCGAGTCGAGCGGGCTCACCGGTCGCGGGGCGGAGGAGCCCTGAGATCGCGGGGCGGAGCGCCCCTCGTTCCGTTGTAAGCTCGCCGCGTGCTCGGGCTCCACGTCGAAACCGACCCGCGATGGGTCGACTGTGCGCTCTCCGATCTGCCGCGGCTGCTCGTCGATCACGCGCACTGCGAGATGAAGGCGGCGAGCAACGCCCTCTCCCTCTCCGCGCGGTGTCTTGGGCATCCCGCCGTCACGCGCGCCCTCGTGGAGCTCGCGGAGGAAGAGCTGCGCCATCTGCGGCGCGTGCTCGCCGAGCTCGAGCGCCGAGGGATCCCGCTCGGGCCTCCCGAGGAGGATTGGTACGCGGCCGAGCTCCGCCGCCGGGTGGCGCGCGATCGGGGGGCTCCCCAACCTGCTTCGAAGACGGGCGCGAGCGCGAACGCGGAGACGGAGAAGGTCCTCGTGGATCGGCTGCTGGTGGGCGCCCTCATCGAGGCGAGGTCGTGCGAACGCTTCAAGCTCCTCGCGGTCGCGCTCGCTCGCGAGGAAGGCGCCCACGGGGACGCCGCGCTCGCGCGGTTCTTCGAAGAGCTGTTCGCGGAGGAGGCGAAGCACCACCGCACGTTCTTCGATCTGGCGGTGTCGATCACGAACGACCCTCCTTCCGTGAAGCGCAGGCTCGAGGCGATCGCAGAGATCGAGGCGGGGGTCGTCGCCGACCTCGAGGTCGCCCCGACGATGCACGGCTGACATGGAGCTCCTGGATTTCGCGAGCCTCGATCAGCGGGTGCAGGCGATGGCGCTCTCCCTCGACCGGCGCGCCCGCGCGCTCTCGAGCGGCTCGATCACCGAAGAGGACGACGTCGTGTTCGCGCGCGTCGCGAGCAGCCGCGACAGCTTCCGGGAGCTCGACGGGCTCGCCTCGGACCGGTTCGCGCGCGCGCTCCGAGACTGGGTCGCCTGGCTCACCCTCGAGAGGGTGACGAGCGCGGACCTGATCCGAGCGGCGATGGCTCGGCACGTCCCGCTTCCCAACGATGGGGTGAGCGGAGCTTCCCTCGCCGAGCTCGTTCGGGCCGTCCTCTCCGGCAGCGAGCGCGACGCCCGGATCGCGTGCGACCGCCTCGCGAAGGCGGACACGACGGACGCCCTCGACGCCCTGAGGCGCTTCGCCGATCGCCGCGCGGAGGCAGCGAGGCTCCTCTTGGAGGGACGGGACGCGGATCCCGACCTGCGCCGTCTCCTCTCGCCGTTCGAGGGAGCGACCGCTCTCTCCGAGCGAGTCCTCGGGTCGAGCCAGCGCGCGTTCGAGGCGCTGGGCGGGAGGGACTCCTTCTGTGAGACCTTCCGCGCCGCCCTCGCCGTCGGGGCGGGGGAGGGCTGGCCGGCGAAGCTCGTCCCGCGGTGGATCTCCAGCCTCTTCGGGCCCGAGCTCTTCCGCGGCGTGTCGATCGATCGAATCACCCTTCCCCCTCCGCTCGGCGCGGCGTCGTTCGTTCGCGCCGTGCATCGGGTCGGACGCGCATGGGCGTTCGCCGATCGCGCTCCCTCCGCCCCTTTCTCGATGGCCCGACGCCCGCACGACGAGCTCGCGTCGTCCCAGGGGGCCCTCCTCGCGCTCGCCCTGCTCGAGCCTGCCTTTCACGCGAAGAAGCTCGGCCTCGGTCGAGAGCGAGCGCGCCTGCAGGCGACCGAGATCGGGCGCGCCCTCGTCGGGTGGGTGCGCATCGAGGCGGTGCGGGTCGGGGCGTGGCCTCTGCTCCGCGGCTCTGCCGCCGCGCGCGATTTCGAGGAGCTCTCCGAGCGCGCGCTGGGTCGCGCCATCCCTGGTCGGCTGGTGGGACTCCTGCCGTTCTCTGGCCCGGACGACGCGGTCGCGGTGTTGCCTTTCGTCCGCGCCTTCGCGCTCCGGAACCGCTTCCGAGAGCGCTTCGACGACGATTGGTTCGACAACCCGCGTGCCCACGACGCCCTCCGCCACGAGCAGCACCTCCTCGTCCAGGACCGCGGCGAGGTCGCGGAGGAAGAGGCCTTCATCGCCTTGGAGGCCCGCCTCGCCGACTTCGTGAACGGGACGCCCTGAGCCGCATTCCACGTTTGCCCGGGGACCCTCGCTTCCCCCGGGCTGTGGTAGGTTTCTCTCGTCGTGTCGACCGATCGACGCCGTCCTCATCCGGAGCCGCGGGGCGCGTGAACAACAAGTACGGCATACCCATCGGAGACTTGCCGTCGCACTGCCTCGATGCGGTCGACGCCGCGGAGCGCTCGCTCGCGCGCACCCTCATCATCCGGGAGGGCCACGCCGTCGCCGCGATCGTTCCCATGAGCGACCTGGATCGGATCGACCCGCCCGATCCATCCGTGGGCGGGACGGACCCTCTCCTTTCCATTTGCGGCACCTGCAAGCACGACGAGTTCGTGGACGCCCTCGACGAGGAGCTCGAGAGCACCGCGAGCTGGCTGCGCTCCTCCGCCTCGTCTCCGAGGGAAGAGCGGTAGCGTGCCTTTCCTCCTCGACACCCCGACCCTCGCCGAGGTCTTGCGGGCGGCGCCCTCCCGCGCCCTGATCCGGCACCTCTCGAGCGTGCCCAGCCGCGAGCGCTGGACGAGCGTCGTCACCGTCGGCCAGCTGCTCGTCGCCGCGAGGAAGACGCAGCAAGCCCGCCTGATGCAGGACGTCGTCCACCTCCTTGCCTGCATCCGAGTTGCCCCCTACGACGTCACCGCGGCCCAGACCTTCGCCAAGCTTCGGACGACCGTCTCCTGCGATCTCGACGACGACGACATCCTCGTGGCCGCGATCGCGTCGGCCGGCGGCTTCACCCTCGTCACCCGGCGAGTTCGAGCCTTCTCGGTGTTTCCTCAGCTCCGCGCCGAAGACTGGATGGCCTGAGGCCGCCCGCGCTCCCCACGAAAAAGCCTGGCCCGAGGACGTCCTTCCGGTTTTCCGAAAGGCGTGCTACGTGGCTCCCGCCTCACGCCCCACTCTCTGACCGTGACGAGCCAAGTGCACCTTCTCTTCGCATCCGACGTCAACGTCGACTTCGATTGGTCGTTTCTGGCCCAGGTCGCGCTATTCGGCTTCTTCATCACCATCCTGAAGCCGCTCTTGTTCGACCCGCTGCTCAAGCTCTTCGAAGAGCGCGAGAAGCTGACGGACGGAGCGAGGGCGCAGGCGCGCTCGATGGATGAGCGCGCCCAAGAGGTCCTCTCTCAGCTCGAGTCCGAGGTCGAGAAGGTCCGGAACGAGGCCGCCGTCGAGCGCGACAAGCTCCGCGCCGAGACGGCCAAGCTCGAGACGAAGATGCTCGACGAGGCCAAGGCCGACGCCGCCCGCATCCTCGCCACCGGCCGCGCCGAGATCGACAGAGAGGTCGCCGCCCTTCGGGTCGAGCTCGAGGCAGCGCGTCCTGCCCTCGCACAACAGATCGCTTCCAAGATGATCGGTCGAGAGGTTTCGTCATGAGGCGGGCACACGCGCTCCGCGCGCTGGGCTTGAGCCTGGCGCTGGCTTCGGTCCCTGCTTCCGCGTTCGCGCAAGGCCAGCCCGCCGGCCCGGCTCCTCAGCCCGGCGCCGGTCAACCTGCCGCCCCCGCCGGCCAGCCGAAGCCGACGCAGCCGGCTCCGCCCAAAGGGCAACCGGCGGGGCAGCCCGGCGCTGCGCCCGCTCCCGGTGGAGCGCCCGCTCCCGGTGCGGCTCAGCCTCCCGGGCCGGTTCAACCTCCCGGGCCGGTTCAACCGCCGGGGCCGGTTCAGCCTCCTGGGCCGGTCCAACCTCCGGGTGCTCGGCCCGGCGGCCCGCCGGGTGCGCAGCCCGGCATGCCTCCCGGCGCTCAGCCTCGACCGGGCCAACCGCCCGGCCGGCCGCGCCCCGGCGGTCCCGGCGGTCCTGGTCGCCGACCGGGCGCCGCTCCCGATCTGCCCGAGGGCCACCCGCCCATCATCCCGAAACAAGCCGGGACGAAGACGGACGAGCACGCGGGCAAGGGCACGCACGAGGGAGGCCACGAAGGTGGTCACTCGTGCCACGGCCCCGGCGCCCCCACCGCCAAGATCAACTGGTGGCAGGGCCTGCTCGGGGTCAACAATAAGCGCGCGAACGGCTCGTTCCTCGATCGGCTCCTGTTCCGCTACAACAACACGGCGAACGAGTGCGATCCGCGCAACCAGGAGCCGCCCGTCCTCGCGTCCCTGATCAACCTCGGGATCGTCATCCTCATCCTGATGCGCTTCGGCCGGAAGCCGATCGTCGACGCGCTCCACAAGAGGAAGAAGACGATCATGCAGGACATCGACGCGGCCACCGCCCTCAAGGTGGACGCGGAGAAGCGCCTGAAGGGCTACGAGAAGCAGCTCGCGCGCATCGAAGATCGCCGAAAGGAGCTCCGTGAGGAGTTCCGGAAGCAGAGCGAAGCGGAGCGCGATCGCATCCTGAAGGAGGCGGAGGAGAAGGCCGCGCGACAGCGTCGCGACGCCGAGTTCCGCGTCGAGCAGGAGCGCAAGCAGGCCCAGACGGACTTGCTCCGCGAAGCGGTCGACCAAGCGGTGGCGGCGGCGGAGTCCCTCGTTCGGAGCCGCATCCAGGCTCAGGATCAGGAGCGCCTCGCCGACGAGTACCTCGCCGGCATCGGATCGGCGCTCAAGCAAGAGAACCGGAGGACGACGTGAGCTACGACGCGATCGGCCGCCGCTACGCGGGCGCGATCTTCGAGCTGGCGAAGGGAGAAGGACAGACGGGCGCGGTCGCGGACCAGCTCGGCGCCTTCGCCCAGGTGTACGAGGGGAGCGTCGAGCTCCAGACGGTGCTCGAGAACCCCGTCGTCGATCAGCAGGCCCGGAGCGCGATCGTCAGCGACATCGCGGGGCGCACCGGGATCTCGGGCCTCGCGCTGCAGGCGCTCCGCCTCGTGACCCAGAAGCGCCGCCTCCGCGCCATCCCCGACATCGCTCGCCACCTTCGCCGTCTCGTCGATGAAGACGCCAAGGTGGTGCGCGCCCACGTGACCACCGCCACCAATCCCCCGAGCGGCTACCTCGATCGACTCAAGGTCGAGATCGAGCGCTCCACGGGCAAGAAGGTCGTCCTCACCCACGCCGTCGACCCGACGTTGATCGGGGGCGTCGTCACCGCCATCGGTGACCGCGTCGTCGACGGCAGCTTGCGATCGCGGCTTCTGAGCTTCCGCGACGCGACCCGCCCCACCGCTTGAGCAGGCTTCACCCAATTCGCTCTAGGAAAGACCGACAGGACTCACGATGCAGCTTCGAGCCGAAGAGATCTCGCAGATCATCAAGAAGCAGATTCAGAACATCGACAAGGCCGCGAGCGTCACCGAGACGGGCACGGTCCTCACGGTCGGCGACGGCATCGCGCGCGTCCACGGCCTCTCCGGCGTCATGGCCGGTGAGCTGGTCGAGGTGACGGCGGCCGACTCGAGCTCGCTCTTCGGTCTCGTGCTGAACCTCGAGCAGGACAACGTCGGCTGCGCGTTCTTCGGCGACACGAGCCTCGTCAAAGAGGGTGATCTCGTCCGCCGCACGAACCGCATCATGGACGTCCCCGTCGGCGAGGCCGTCGTCGGCCGCGTGCTGAACGCCCTCGGTCAGCCCATCGACGGCAAGGGTCCCATCGACTCCAAGCATCGCCGCCGCGTCGAGATCAAGGCGCCCGGCATCATCCGTCGCCAGCCGGTCACCGAGCCCATGCAGACGGGCCTCAAGGCCATCGACGCGATGATCCCGATCGGTCGCGGACAGCGCGAGCTGATCATCGGAGACCGCCAGACGGGCAAGACCGCCGTCGCCATCGACACGATCATCAACCAGAAGGGCCAGGACCTCTTCTGCGTGTACGTCGGCATCGGGCAGAAGCAGTCGACGATCCGGCAGGTGGTGGACCGCCTCGAGCAGTTCGGAGCGATGGAGTACACCGTCGTCGTCGCCGCGACCGCGAGCGAGTCGGCGCCTCTGCAGTTCATCTCCCCGTACACCGGCGTCACCATCGGCGAGTACTTCCGCGACACCGGCCGCCACGCCCTCTGCATCTACGACGACTTGTCCAAGCAGGCCGTCGCGTACCGCCAGCTCTCGCTCCTCCTCCGGCGTCCGCCGGGTCGCGAGGCCTACCCGGGCGACGTCTTCTATCTCCACTCGCGTCTGCTCGAGCGCGCCGCGAAGATGGCGAAGATCTACTACGTCGTGAAGAAGGGCACCGAGGTGCCGCCGGCCGACGCCGACTTCAAGGGCGCGGACGGAAAGGCGCACATCGGCGTCCTCGGCGAGCACGCTGCGAAGGAGTCGCTGAAGGCGCTCGGCGGTGACCACGAGATCAAGACCGACCCGCACTCGGGCGGCTCGCTCACCGCGCTCCCCATCATCGAGACGCAGGCCGGCGACGTCTCCGCCTACATCCCGACGAACGTGATCTCGATCACGGACGGTCAGATCTTCCTCGAGTCCGACCTGTTCTTCTCCGGCGTTCGCCCGGCGATCAACGTCGGTATCAGCGTCAGCCGCGTCGGCGGCAACGCCCAGACGAAGGCGATGAAGTCGGTCGCCGGTACGCTCCGCCTCGACCTCGCCCAGTACCGCGCGATGGCCGCGTTCGCCCAGTTCGCTTCCGACCTCGACGCGAGGACGCGCGCTCAGCTCGACCGCGGTGTCCGCCTCGTCGAGATCCTGAAGCAGGGTCAGTTCGTCCCCCTGCCGTTCGAGAAGCAGGTCCTCATCATCTTCGCCGGCACCGCCGGCTACCTCGACGACCTCCCCGTCAACGTGCTCCTGCGCTTCGAGGCGGAGCTCTACAAGTTCGTCGAGCAGTCCCACGCCAGCATCTTCGAGACCCTCCGCACCAAGAAGGCCCTCGACGACGAGCTGAAGAAGACGATGCAGAAGGTGATCGAGGAGTTCAAGACGAAGCGATTCGTCCTCGACTCGGCGGCCGCTGCCGGCGGCGAGTCGAAGCCCGCGAAGACCGAGAAGAAGAAGGGCAAGTGATCCGTGGCATCGCTCAAGGCGATCCGTAACCGCATCGTCAGCGTCAAATCGACGCAGAAGATCACGCGCGCGATGAAGATGGTCGCGGGCGCGAGGTTGAACCGTGCGCAGCAGCGCATCGTCGAACTCCGCCCCTACGCCATCAAGACGCAGGAGGTCCTCTCCGAGGTCGTGGCGCGCGCGCAAGACTCGGCGGAAGGCGAGGGCGCCTCGACGGCGAGCGCCACGGATGCTCTCCACCCGCTGCTCGTGCGACGCGAGGAGAAGCGCGTCATGTTGCTCGTGTTGACGAGCGATCGCGGTCTCTGCGGCGCCTTCAACGCGAACATCAACAAGGCCGCCGAGCGCGAGTATCGAGAGCGCGTGGCGCGCGGCCAGGATGTGCGCGTCGTCGTGATCGGGCGCAAGGGCCGCGAGTATCTCCAGCGGCGCGGCGTGGAGCTCAGCCACGTCCCCGGCATCTGGGAGAAGCTCAGCCTCGAGACGGCCAAGGTCGTTCGCGAGCGCGTGCTCCGCCCGTTCCTGGACGACGAGGTCGACGCGATCTACGTCGTCTACAACGAGTTCAAGAGCGCGATGACCCAGAAGGTCGTGGTGGAGCGGCTCCTCCCGGTGCCGCCCACGCCGAACACGGACGGCGTCGACAGCGGGGAGTTCCTCTTCGAGCCGAGCCGAGCCGTGCTCCTCGAGCACCTCGCGCCCCTCTACATCGAGATCTCGATCCTCCGCGCCCTCTACGAGTCGATGGCGAGCGAGCTCGGGGCCCGCATGACGGCGATGGACTCGGCGACGAAGAACGCGACCGAGATGATCGACAAGCTCACGCTCGAGTACAACAAGGCGCGTCAGGCCGCGATCACGAAGGAGCTGATGGAAATCATCGGCGGAAGTGAAGCGATCAAGGACTAGCGCAGCGCCGCGTGCTTCTCGCCATCCATCCAGATCATCCGGAGCCTCGGAAGATTCAGCGCGCGGTCGAGGTCCTCGACCGCGGCGGGCTGATCGCCTACCCGACGGACACCGTGTACGGGCTCGGCTGCGACCTGATGAACAAGCAGGCCGTCGAGCGCCTCTACCAGCTCAAGGGGATGAGCAAGCAGAAGAGCCTCGCGTTCATCTGCCACGATCTGGGCGACATCGCGAAGTACGCCGTCGTCGACAACTGGGCCTATCGGATCCTGCGGCGGTTCTTGCCGGGGCCCTACTGCTTCATCCTCCCCGCCACCAGGGAGGTGCCGAAGATGGTCCTCTCGAAGCAGAAGACGGTCGGCATTCGCGTGCCGAACCACGCCGTCGTCACCACCCTCGCGAAGGAGCTCGGTCGGCCCATCATCTCTACGACCGCCGCCGACGAGGACGGCGAGCCGTACGTGGACCCGACGGAGCTCCGAGATCACTTCCGCGTCCTCGACTTGGTCCTCGACGCGGGCGCCGGGGGCATGGTCCCCACGACGGTGGTCGATCTCAGCGCCGGCCAGATCGACATCGTCCGTGAAGGCGCTGGACCCATCGAGGAGCTCGCGTGATGGAAGCCCGCTCGTTCGACTACGTCGTCGTTGGTGGAGGCTCTTCGGGGTGCATCGTCGCGGCGCGCCTCGCCGCCCGCGGCTCCGTGCTGCTGCTCGAGGCCGGTGATCGCGCCGAGGACAACCCCGAGACGCTGCGCGCCGACGGTTACAAAGAGGCGTTCATCAACGATCGGCTGATGTTCGATCGATTCACGGTGCCCCAGCCCGGCTGCGGAGGCCGAAGGCTCTTCGCGGGCACCGGCCGCGGCATCGGCGGCAGCGGCAGCATCAACGCGATGGTCTACACGCGCGGCGCTCGCGAAGATCTCGACGCTTGGGGGGAAGGGTGGCGCTGGGATGACGTTCGCTCTGACTTCGAGGAGCTCGAGGCAGAGCTGCGTGTGCGCCGTCGCACCGCCACCGTGTTCACGCGCGCGGCGATCCGCGGCGCCGCCGAGCAGGGGATGCGCGAGAAGGAAGACCTCAACGACGGCGACCTTCGATCCGTGCTCGGCCACGAGTGGATGAACTTCGAAGGGGACGATCGGCGAAACAGCTACGCCTCCTTCATCCGCGGCAAGAGCCTCCCCAACCTGACGATCGAGACGGGAGCGCTCGGGCGCCGCATCGTCTTCGATCACGAGCGGCGCGCCCGCGCCGTCGAGTACGTGAAGGACGGTGTGCTCTGCACCGCCAGCGCTTCGCGGGAGATCGTCGCCTGCTCGGGGGCCCTCGCCACTCCCGAGCTCCTCCTGAGGAGCGGCATCGGCCCTGCGCACGAGCTCTCGAGCCTCGGGGTGGACGTCGTCGTCGACGCCCCCGGCGTCGGTAAGAACCTGCACGACCACCCGAACGTCACGCTCTTCTTCCTCGGCCACGGCCCCGTCGATTGCAGCCATCCCCAGCTCTACGGCTTCGATCGGATGCGCCCCGGAGAAGGGCCGAGCGACTGCTGCTTCGTCTTCTATCCGGCTCGCTCGTCTTTCCGCGAGGGGCTCATGCGGATGCTCCCCGCGATGACGCTGAGCGAGCGGCTCTACAAGGGCACCCGCGCCGTGCCCCTCATGCGCGGCGCGATCGCGACGATGTTCCGCCCTGCCCTCGTGCGCGGCTTCGTCGAGCGGGTGTGGGGCATCGTCGTGATCCTCGGCAAGCCCGAGAGCCGCGGCGCCCTCGGCCTCGCGCGGCGCGACGGCGAGCTGGAGGTGCGGATCGACCCGGCGTACCTCACCGAGCCCAGCGATCTGGAGGCGATGGTCGCGGGGGTGCGCCACGCGCGGCGGATCGCCGCCTCGACGTCCCTCCGCGAGATCGGCTCGCGCGAGCTCATCCCTGGTCCGCTCGGGGGCGGACGCTCCGACGATCGGCCCGCGATCGAGCGCTTCCTCCGGCAGAACCTGATGACGACCTATCACTTCGCCGGCACGTGCAGGCTCGGCGACGATGGTCGATCCGTCGTGGATCGCCGGCTGCGCGTGCGCGGCGTTCGAGGCCTGCGCGTCGCGGACGCGTCGGCGATCCCGGAGACGCCGGTCGCCGCCCTCAACGCGCCCAGCATGCTCATCGGCTTGCGCGCGTCGAAGATGATCCTCGCCGACGCGGGCTGAGAGGATGGCCCTCTCCGTCGCGATCCTGGAGCTGCCCGCGCGCTTCGGAGCGATGGACGAGGCGGTCGCGGACGTGGACGCGCTGCTCGCGGCAGGACCTCCGACCGACCTCGCGGTCCTGCCGGAGTGCGCCCTCACCGGCTACGTCGACGAGGAGGGGCGCTGCGACCTTCGCGCGTTCGCGGAGCCGATCGACGGCCCGACCCTGGCGCGGATGTCGCTCCTCGCCCGGCGGCACTCGACGGCGATCTCGTTCCCCCTCGTCGAGCGCGCGGGCGATCGCCTCTTCAACGCGAACGCGGTCATCGGGCCCGACGGCGCGCTCCTCCACCACCATCGCAAGCGGCACCCCTGGTACCCCGAGGCGTGGGCGACCCCGGGCGACCGGCCCTTCTCGTCGTTCGAGCTCGCGGGGGTCGTGCTCGCCGTGGCGATCTGCTTCGATCTCCACTTCCTCGAAGAAGAGGCGGCCGAGGTCCTCTCGCGATCGGACGCCCTGCTCTTCCCGAGCGCGTGGGTCGACGACGGCGACGAAGATCTGCGCGGGCCCCTGTTCGCGCATCTGTCGCAGCGCTTCGGCGTCGCGATCGTCAACGCGAACTGGGGCGTCGGCGTTCCGCGCGTCCGCGGTCAGGGCGCCTCGCGGATCGTGCTCCCCACGGAGGCGCACCCGCAGATGGTCCGCGCGCGAAGGAGCCCCCGCCGCCTCGACACCACGATCGAGGCGCGCGCCGATCCCGCCCGCTGAGAAGAGGTTTGAGCCGTCGCGCCGAGCGGCTCGGCTAGGAAGAGGTCATGCGAGCCTCTCGACCCAAAGCCGGACGCTACCTCCTCGCCGGACTCCTCGCGAGCAGCGCGGCGATGGCGCTGCTCCCTCCCGCGGAGGCGGCCCCGCCGCGCGAGCGTCGCGAGGCATCGCTGCGCTTCGCGAGCCGCCTCGGCTCTGCCGTGCGCGGACGCCTGCACGAGGGGTGGGAGCACGCGGTGCCCGTCGTCATCGCGCTCGACGGTCCGCTCACCGCCGATCTCGCGGCCAAGCTCGAGCGCCACGGCGCTCGGATCGAGCGAGGCAAGAAGGGGCTGCCCCTCGGGGCGAGGCGCTTCGCCGCCACCATCGATGCCGCGACCTCGCACGCGATCGCGAACGAGCCGGGGGTCGCGCGGGTCTCCCTCGACGGGAGGCCCTACGCTGCCCCCCGCCCGCTCGACCTGACCCGCTCCCTCATCTCCGCCGACGCGGTCGGGAGGACGCGCGGCGAGGATGGGACCCTCCTCCGCGGCGAGGGGATCACCATCTGCGACGTCGACACCGGCATCGACGTCTTCCACCCGAGCTTCTTCCGCGCCGACGGCGGGCTCTTCGCGTGGACCGACGAGAACGACAACGGCGTCCTCGATCCGGGGGTGGACACCGTCGACCTCGGCGAAGGCCCCGTCGTCATCCGCGCGCTCAACGGGGTCGTGGTCGATCGCCAGACGGGCGACCCGAAGTTCGGAACCGAGGACGAGAAGCTCGACCTGAAATACGACTACCTCTACGCGGATGAGGACGGAGACGGCGAGCGCGAGTTCGGCGCCGCCGCCGGCTTCACCGACGAGACGCCATCGCTCGGAGAGCAGCTCTTCGTGGCCGACGACGTCGACCGGAGCGGCGCGATCGAGGTGGGCGAGAAGATCGTGGCCCTCAAGACCTCCAAGGTGAAGGCGTTCCGGCGAGGGATCAAAGTCTACCGGCGCGGTGAAGACCTCAGCGAGGTCAAATGGGACGCCGACATGATGCACGGCACCGGCGCGACGGCGGTGCTCGCGGCCGGTCAGCCCGACTACGGCACCCTCGTGGGGATGGCCCCCGACGCCGATCTCGTCGTCGCCACCGAGACCCAGGGCGGGAGCGAGTTCGCGATGACGAGCTTCTGCCTCGACGAGGGCGCGAAGGTCGTCCTCCACGAGTACGCGCCGTGGGTCGGCTACCACCTCGATGGCTCGAGCGACCTCGAGCAGCTCATCGACGAGAGCGTGGCCGAAGGCGTCGTGCACATCAACCCGGCCGGCAACCTCTCCACCGCCAAGAAGGGCTACAAGCGGTCGATCGCCGCGGGGGCGACGACGGAGGTGCCCATCCGCGTCCCGGAGCTCGGCATCACCTATTTGATCACGAGCTTCTTGTGGCGCGACACCGGTCGCGACCTCTCGTTCGTCGTCGACGTCCCCGACGAGGGCCCGATCGATCTCGGGGATCTCTCCGAAGACGTCTCCCTCACGATCGGCCACCTCCAGATCGCCGCGTTCCGCTCCGACTCCGATCGCGGCACCGCGCGCGTCGACCTCTACGCGTACGACCCGACCTCCGGCGTCCCGGTCGGGGACTGGCGCTGGTCGGTCGTCGATCCCGCCGATCCGTCCGCCGCCCCGCTGACGTTGTTCGGGTACGTGTTCGACGAGATCAGCGGCTGGTCGCAGGGCGCCTACTTCACCGAGAGCGTCAGCGAGGATCACCTCATCGGATGGCCCGCGACTGCGGACCACGGCATGGCGATCGCCGCCTTCATCGGCCACGACTTCGACGGCCAGACGGCGGGGGAGCGCGCCTGGTACTCCGGCAGGGGGCGGCGCATCGACGACGCTCCGATCCTCTCCATCTCCGCGCCCGCCAACCCGATCGTGCCGACCCGCACCGAAGACTACGCGCTCAGCTACCTGATCTATGGCGGCACCTCGGGGGCGAGCCCCCACGTGGCCGGCGCCGCGGCGCTGTACCTTCAGGCGCGCGGGGCCAAGAGCGGAGACGAGGTGAAGCAAGCCTTCGAGCAGCACGCCCTCGTCGACGACGCGACCGGCTCCGTTCCCAACGAGGACTACGGGCGAGGGAAGCTCGACGTCCACGCGGCCATCTTCGGGGATCGCGCTCCTTCGGGGACGGCTCCCGTCGTCACCGCGAAGGACCAGACGGTGGAGCGCGGCGCGTCGACCCTCACCATCGCTGTGACCGACGCGGAGGACGCGATCGAGTCCATCACCTTGGACATCGATCGCGACTATGACGGCGTCTTCGACGACGAGCTCGCGGGCGCCACCTTCGACGCCACCTTCGACGAGGCCGGTGACTACGTGATGAAGGTCCGCGCGACGGATCCTTCGGGTCGCACCGGTCAGGCCCTGCTCCGCGTGCACGTCGTCGAGCCGATCGTGGACGAGGGGGGCGGGGGCAGCGGCGGCAGCGGGGCGGGGGAGGAGAGCCCCGCCGGTGGCGGCTGCGCCGTCGATGGGGGATCGGGATCGACCGGCGCCGCTTGGCTCGGCGCGCTCGCGGTGGTCGCGCTCCGGCGTCGTCGAAAGGCGCGGTGACTCACGGGCGCTTCGCCGGATCCTCGGTCGGCATCTCCTCCGGCGGCGGCTCCGCCCCGGTGGGAGAGGTGACCGTCGGCGGCGCGTCCGTCGTGGCCGGCGCGGGGATGGTCGCGTCGGCGGGAGGCTCCTCGACCTTCACCGTGTCGGTCGGCTCGGTGCCGGCGAGGAAGACCTCCTGCAGGGCGTCCTCCTGATCGGGGCGCGCGAGCAGCCCCGTCTTCGGATCGATCGACGCGCGCGCGATGCCAGTCGGGATCGGGAAGTCCGACGCCGGCTTTCCCTGGTGGGCGTCGCGCATGAACGAGACGAACATGGGGAGCGAGGTCGCGCCGCCGGACTCGCCCGCCCCGAGGGGCTGCGGATCGTCGAACCCCGTCCACGCCACGCACGCGATGTCCGTCGAGAACCCGGCGAACCAGGCGTCCTTGGCCTCGTTGGAAGTCCCGGTCTTGCCCGCGAGGGGCCGCTTCAACACCTTCGCCGCCTTGCCGGTCCCGTCCGTGATCACGCTCTTCATCACGTCGGTCAGCACGTACGCCTCGGCGTCGGTCATCGCTCGCTTCGGCGCGGCGTCGGGGAGCGGCACCTCCTTCCCGTCCGGCCCGACGATCTTCAGGATGAGGCGTGGCTTCTGATAGACGCCGCCGGCCGCGATCGACGTGTACGCGGCGGCGAGCTCGCGCGGCGTCACCTCGTACGCGCCGAGGGCGATCGAGGGCGTCGCCCCCAGCTTCGACTCGACCCCGAGCGCGCCCGCGAGATCGGCGACGCTTTGAGGTCCAACCTTTTGCACCAGCCACGCCGCCGCGACGTTCACGCTCTTCGAGAGCACCTCGCGCATCCGCTTCGGCTCCCCCGCCGTCTTCGGATCGTAGTTCTTCGGCTTGTAGCCCTGGAGCACGGTCGGGTCCGTCGGCAGCAGGGAGGCGGGCGTGAACTTGCGCGACTGGAGCGCGGCCCCGTACGTGAACGGCTTGAACGAAGAGCCCGGCTGCCGGTGGGCGTTCGTGGCTCGATCCAGACCGCCGCGCGATCCCTCGTAGCTCCCCGCGATGGCGAGGATCTCCCGCGAGCGCACATCGATCGCCACGAGCGCGCCTTGCGGTCCGAGCTCGAGGCGGAAGGTCGGCATCGTGAGGCCGTCCGCCGCCTTCTCGCTCACCGACATGAGGCTCACCCGCACCGGGGTGCCGGGCTCGGCGAACTTGGTGGCGGGGAGCTTCTGGGGGTTGTAGCGCTCCGTGGTGGAGAGGTTCACGCGCCCCTTCACCGAGCCCACCCGCACGAACAGCTCGTTCTTCGCGTCGTCGGCGCCCGTGACCTCTCCCACGTAGACGAGCTGCTTGTCTTTGGTGGGGTCGCCCTCGTAGAGCGCGGGCATCTTCTTCGGCTTCTTCAGGGGAGCGACGATCTTCTGGCGCTTGTCGTAGGCGTCGAGCCCGTCGCGCACCGCCTTGCGCGCGACCGCCTGGAGCGCCGGATCGATCGTCGTCGTGACGACGTAGCCGCCGTGGAGCGCTTGCTCCCCTACCGTCTCGCGCAGGACGCGGCGGACCTCCGCGAGCGCCTCCGGCGCGAGCTCGGGGGCGTGCTCCGGCTCGGGCGCGATCACGGGCCGCTCGTTCCGCGCCCGATCGGCGAGCTCGGATTTGAGGAACCCCTTGTCGACCATCTGATCGAGGACGTACTCGCGTCGCTTCAACGCCGCGTCCAAGTGATCGCGGGGCGAGTAGTGGGTCGGCCCCTTCGGAACGCCGGCGAGGAGCGCGCCCTCTCCCACCGAGAGGTCCTTCACGCTCTTGCCGAAGTAGTAGCGCGACGCCTCCTCCACGCCGTAGCGACCGTGCCCGAAGTAGATGTAGTTGAGGTAGAGCTCGAGGATCTCGTCCTTCGAAAGCTCCTGCTCGATCTTCCGCGCGAGGATCACCTCCTTCATCTTCCGTTCGAAGGTGCGATCCTGGGTGAGGAGGACGTTCTTCACGACCTGCTGGGTGATCGTGCTCGCCCCCTGCCGGGAGCTCTTCGATCGCAGGTTGACGTAGATGGCGCGCAGCATGCCCGGATAGTCGAGCCCGGGGTGCTCGTAGAACGAGGCGTCCTCGGCGGCGAGGAACGCGAGCTTCACGTGGGGCGGGATCTCGTCGAGGCCGACGACGGTACGGCGCTCGAGGAAGTCCTCGCCGAGGAGGGTGCCGTCGCGCGCGAGGATGCGCGTCGTCTGAGGCGGCGAGTAGTGTCTGAGCTCCGCGGTCGAGGGCAGCCCCTCGGCGTAGTGCCGGATGACGAGCGCGACCGCGATCATGCCGAGCCCGCTGAGGATGAGGAGCGTGACGAGGACGCGGCGCGTCCACACGAGCACGCGCCGGAGGATCCTCTGCCTTCGTTTCCGTTCGTCTTCGTCCGTCATGGTCGGCGAGCGAACAGCGGTGAGGGTTGGCGCGCTGGATGGGGGGTCATGGGCGCTCGGCTGCGGTGGGAAAACGCCGCGACGCGAGGCCGTGTTCCTTCAGCGGTTGCTGAGCCAGATGACCCCAGCCGTGATCGCGACCCCCATCAGTAAGCACACAATCGCGACCACGACCAAGGTTATGACGTTCACCCCGCCGCGGCTCTGGCCCAGCGCTTGGGCGGCGCCGTACGAGGAGGGCGGGACGTGGCTCGGTCCTTTTTGGCTCGGGGATGGGGCGGGGATGCGCGGGCTCTGAGGTCCGCCCATCATCGAAGGCGGGAGCGGGTTCGCCGCCGGCGCCCCCGGGCCCATCTTCACGGTGCGGCTGTTGTCGATCGAAGGGGCGATCCCGGCGTTCGATCGAACCGCCTGGGGAGCGGCGGGCTTCGTCTGCGCTGCTTGGGCGGGGCTCATGGCGGGGAGAGGGGGAGCCGCCGCGGCCCCGCCGAACGACCGCGGAGGATCGTTGACGGTCGTCTCGAGCTGGTGAGGCACCACGTGGGTGATGCGCGCGCCGGGCGCGAACGGACGGAGGGCCTCCGCCAAATCCGTCGCCGAAGGGTAGCGATCCTCCGGCTTCTTCATGAGCGCCTTCATCACGACGTCGGAGAGCCCAGGCGGGAACTTCTTTCCCGGGATCCGCTCGTCGAGCGGGATCGGCTGCTTCGTGACGTGCAGCTGGATGTACTCCATCGGCGTCTTCGCCTCGTACGGCAGCTTGCCCGTGAGGACCTCGTAGAGGATCGTGGCGAGGGAGTAGAGGTCGCTCCGCGCGTCGAGCTTCTTTCCTTGGGCCTGCTCCGGGGACATGAACTCCGGCGTCCCGAAGACCATCCCCTCTTGGGTGAGCATGATGCTGCCGGGACGGAGCTCGCGCTCGGTGACCTTGGCGAGCCCGAAGTCGAGCACTTTGGCGTAGTCCTTCAGGCCGCCGTTCGTGGACAGGAAGATGTTCTCGGGCTTGAGGTCGCGATGAATGATCCCTTGCGAGTGCGCCTCTTGGAGGGCGCCGCACACCTGGATGAGCACGGGGATCGCGCGCTCCACCGGGAGCGGGCCTTCTCTTCGGACGACCTGGTTGAGGTTCCGCCCTTCGAGGTACTCCATCACGATGTACAGCGAGCCGTCGTCGAGCTCGCCGTAGAGGAACACCTTCACCGTGTTGGGGTGGGTGAGGTGGCTCATCGCGCGCGCCTCGCGGCGGAAGCGCGACGCGAGGTCTTTGCGATTGGTGAGCTTCGGGTGGAGGATCTTCACCGCGACGAGGCGGTTCATCGCGGGCTGCGACGCGCGATAGACCGCGCCCATCCCCCCCGAGCCGATCTTCTGCTCGATGAGGAACTGACCATCCAAGATGGATCGGCCAATGTTTTGGTCGGGCTGCTTTTGAGCGGTCGACATCGCGTGCCCGCGCAGGGCTCGGCCGAAATACGGGGTGGGTTGCCGGCCCGACAGGGGTCGGGAGGCGCAGAACCTCGAGCGTCGGTAGGCTACCTGACGGTCCGACGACGGCAAAGCCCCAAGCAATCGGGGTATGGTTGGCCCCATGGTCGACGCGGCGCCCCCCATCCGGCCCGAGAGCCTCGCGCCCGAGCGGCTCGTGAGCGAACAGCTTCGGGCCCTCGGCTTCGTCCACGGGTTCTTCACGCGGCGCGGCGGATGCAGCGAGGGGGCGTACGCTTCCCTGAACACCTCCGCGTCGGCCGGAGACGAGCCAGCCCGCGTCGCGGACAACGTGGGCGCCATCGAGCGGACGCTGGAGGTCGCTCCGGGCGCGCTCCTCTACCCGAGCCAGGTGCACGGGGTGGACGCCGTCGTTCTTCGAGGCGGCGAGACGAGGGAGGAGATCCTGGCGCAGCGCGCCGATCTCGTCGTGGCGGAGCGGGCCGGGATCGCCTGCGGCGTTCGGAGCGCCGACTGCGCGACCGTCCTCGTCGCGAGCCCCCGGACGGGAGCGGTGGCGGCCGCGCACGCAGGGTGGCGCGGCACGGTCCGCGGCGTCGTCGGCGCGACCGTCCGCGCCTTGTCCGTGCTCGAGCGCGCCTCTTACGGTCGAAGCGAGCCGGCCTCGTTCGTGGCCGCGATCGGCCCCCACATCGAGCGGTGCTGCTTCGAGGTGGGCGACGACGTCGCGGCCGAGCTCGCCGCGTGCTCTCCGGCCGGGGACGCTGCCGTCGATCGATCGCGCGAAAAGGCCCACGTCGACCTGCGCGCCATCCTGAAGGCGCAGCTCGTCGACGCGGGCCTCGCGGTCGCATCCATCGAGCAAGTGCCCGGTTGCACCTACTGCGACGCGGCCTCGTTCTTCTCGTACCGCCGGGACGGCGCGCGATCGGGGCGGCTCATGAGCGCCATCGTCGCGCGCGGTCCCCGCTGATCGGATCGGTGGAGCTCAGTCGACGAGCACGCACTCGCCGAAGGAGACGATCGCGGTGCCGGCGGCGTTGGCCTCGCACTCGTTCGAGTAGGTCACGCCGTCGCAGCCGCAGACCGGATCGACGTTGTCGGGGCAGGCGGTGGGGACGGGCGTGCAGACGCCGGCCGCGTCCGCCCAACCGCACATGTCCTGGATGGTGAAGGCGCAGAACTCGTCGGGCTGGCATGTCTCGCCGATGTCGCCGCCGCACAGGATCGCCGGGTCCTCGCACGTCCCTTCGAATGCGACCGCCGCGCCCTGCGCGTGCGCGTCGCACTCGTTCGAGTAGGTCACGCCGTCGCAGCTGCAGACGGGCGCCCAGATGTCGGGGCAACCCTGCGGCAGCGGCTCGCACACGCCGCCCGCGTCCTCGATCGAGCACTCGAAGTCCATGTTGCAGAAATAGCCTTCGCCGCACTGGGTGCCCGCGATGCCGCCGCAGAACTGGCCCTGGGGGTCGCACGCGCCGGCGTGGACGATGGAGGTTCCGCTCGCGTTGGCCTCGCACTCGTTGCCGTAGGTCTGCCCGTCGCAGCCGCACACTGGCGAGTAGTACTCGGGGCAGGCGTCGGGGATGGGCGCGCACGTGCCGCTCTGGTCCGCGGCGCCGCAGACCGCCTCGAGCGGGAAGTCGCAGAACTCTCCGGGCCCGCACTCCCCCGCGGTGAAGCCTCCGCAGACCTTCCCCGGGGTCGTGTCGATGCATCCGCACCCGCACTCGGGCGAGTTGAACGTCGCCTGATCCGGACCACAGAAGTCGATCTCCTGGGCGCAGACGATCTCGCCCGGGCCGCCGCGGTACGTCACGCGCGGATCGTTCGGGTCGGGACAATTCGAGACCGGGCAATCCGGGTCTTGCTCGACGCAGAAGGTGTCGCAGACCGAGTCGCCGTACCAGCCTTCGAGGGCGCAGATGTCGTTGCCGTCGTCGTCGACGCCGCCGAGCGCGCGCGCCTCGTCTTTGGTGTAGCCGCCGTTGCCGCCTTCGAGCTTGCACGCGGCGAAGAGGAGGGGAAGGGCAGCGACGACGAAGGTGGAAGAGCGAAGATGACGAGCGAGCATGGCGATCTCTCCTTGAGGAAAAAGAAGCCCTTCGCGTCCGGTGAAGGACGCGCGGGCGGAAGCGATGAAGCGAATGGCTCAGTCGGGGACGGTGAGTGTCACCGCTCGACGCGCGATGACCGGCGCGAGCACGTCGACGAGAAGCACGTCTTCGTGCTCGTCGGCTTCACCCGACGAACGGACGGTGATGAAGGCGACGTCCCCCGCCGCGATCTGGATGGGGGCGGTGGGGGAGAACGTGAAGGGGCCGAGGCCGCGCCGCAGCCGCGGGGCGCCGAGGCTGACGGTCTCGGAGCAGTCGTTGCGAATCACGATGCTGTGCGCGGCCGACGCGGCGAGCGGCAGGTAGCGCGCCGGCGCGAACGTGAGGCACGCGGGCGCGTCTTCGACGAGCGTCCCCACCTGTCCGGTCGCGTCCACCTCGACATCGGCCGGCTCCGAGCGGTTGCCGTCCTGGTCGACCTGGAAGCGGACGGTGTCGCCGGGGAGGCCGGCGAGCGCGATCGTGAAGCTCCCGTCGGATCGGACCGCGACCCTGCTGGGGGCGTCGTCGAGATCGAGGTTCGTCACGAGGACGATCCCTCGCGCGGGGTCGACGGTGCCGGGTGCGGCCTCGAACGTGAGGAGGTTTCCGAAGTCTTCGGTGCCTTGGTCGAGCACCCCGATGCCGCCGCCGTCCAGGTCCGGGCGAGGATCCGGCGGGCTCGGCTGCGGGCTCACGACGCACGAGGTGAGCGCGAGCGAGATCGCGATGGCCCAGCGACACAGGGTGCCGACGGGCTTCGCGTGCGGGCTCCGAAGGAGGGGGCTCATGGTTCCGACGACCGTTCAAGCAACGTCAGTGCCGAGCCGATCCGCACCGGATGCCGCGGCGATTCGCGCGTCCCGGACATCCAAGATGTATCAAATGATGTATCAGGTGTCTCAATGTCTCTAGAATGAGACATCTCGACCGCCGTGCTCATCGATGCTCGCTACCGTGTCCTCGGTCCCCTCGGAGAGGGCGGCCTCGGCGCGGCGCTCCACGTCGTCGATGAGGCCACCGACCGAGAGGTCTGCCTCAAGCGCCTGCGGGTGCGGACGCTCGAGAACGCGCGGGCGATGCGCGCCGAGTTCGAGGCGCTGCGCGGCTTCGTCCACCCCGGCCTCGCGCGCGTGCTCGACTACGGCATCGCCCGAGAGGCGGACGGCGCCCGGAGCCCCTACCTCACGAGCGAGCTCGTCCGCGGCCCCGCGCTCGACGTCTTCGCACGCGGCCGTCCCTTCTCGGAGGTGCTCGGCGCGCTCGCCGCTCCCCTCGCCGCGCTCCACGTGCTCCATCGGCACCGGGTCGCTCACGGCGACTTCAAGCCGAGCAACGTGCTCGTCGACGCCGCCTCCCGAAAAGGGCGCCTGATCGATCTGTCGTGCGCGCGCGCCCTCGGCGCACCGGCGCCGCTCTCCGGCACGCGAGGCTTCATCGCGCCCGAGCTCCTGGCGGGAGAGACGGGGGACGGCAGGGCGGATGTCTACTCCGTCGGCGCGACCCTCCTCACGCTCGCGGCGCTGGCTCGGGAGCCCTCGCCGAGCGCGGTGCGGCTCGCGCGGCAGATGACGAGCGATCGGCCGGAGGAGAGGCCGTCCTCCATCGACGAGGTGATGGATCTGCTCGGGCTCGAGGGCGCCGCCTTCGGATCGACCGTCGTCGAGGCGCGCGCCCTCTTCGGCCGAGAGCGCCTCCTCTCCGCCGTGCGTGACGCCATCGGCGCCGTCGTCGCGGGCGCGAGCGGTCCTCGCGTCCTGGTCGTGCGCGGCCCGGCCGGCAGCGGGAGGAGCCGGGTCCTTCGCGAGCTCACGTGGAACGCCCAGCTCGATCTCGCGGTCGTGGAGGGCTTCGCCGGCTCGCCCGACGCGGCTCGATCGATGCTCGCGCGCGCCGTCGGAGAGCCCGAGCTGCCGGGCACGGTGCTCGGGGCGATGCAGGCCCGCGCTCTCCTCGAGCAGCGCCGAGAGCCGACGCTGCTCGTCCTCGACGACGCGGATCGGCTCACCGACGACGCGGGCCTCCTGCGCCAGCTCGCGCGCGTCCTTCAGCCCGACGATCCGATCGCGCTCCTCGTCTCCACCCTCGACGGCGCGGGCTCGTTCGGCGAGGAGGTCGCGACCGCGACGTGGGATCTCGAGCCGCTCCCGGACGAGGCCGCTCGCGCGTGGCTCGCCGAAGCAGGGATCGAGGGCGACCCGTGCGCGACCGTGCTCCGCGCCGCGCGAGGCTCGCCGGGCGCCGTCGCCGACGCCATCCGCGCGCTTCGCGCCGGCGTCCCCGCGAGCGATCTCGAGCGCGCGACCGTGCGGGAAGGGGGCGGCGCGCGACGAGGGCCCCCGCTGCCGAGCGACCCCTCGGCGCTCGACTCGCTGGCGCTCCTCGCGGTCGCGCTCGAGCCCGTCGATCCCGCGTGGATCGACCTCGCCTCGTGCCGCGCCTTCCCCGGTCTGGTCGTGCAGGAGGCGGGCCTCTCCCTCGCGCGGGACGTCGCGGCCGACCTCGCCCCACGCCTCGACGTCGACACCCGCCGCGCCGCCCATCGAAGGCACGCGGACGCGCTGATCGGGCGGGCCGCAAACGAGGAGCTCGCGCCGGCTCGCCGCTCGTCGCTCGTCGCTCGTCGCGCCTATCACCTCGCGAGCGCGGGGAGAGAGGAAGACGCGCTCTCGCTGTTCGAGGCGTCGGAGTCGCTTCGCCGGGTGGCCCCGCGCGCCTGGATCGACCCGGCTCGCGCCCTCTCCACCACCGCCGCGGGGACGCGCGCCGCCTCGACGCTCGCGCGCGCGATGCAGCAGGCCGGCGAGCCGCGCCTCGCCCTCGCCACCCTGCGCGCTTCGTCGAGCTCCGACGCGAAGCTCGCGGCCGCGTGCCTGCTCGAGATGGGAGAGCCGCGCGAGGCGATCGCCGCCCTCTCGACGTCGGCGCCGGACGCGGAAGTGTGCGCGCTCCTCGCGCGCGCGCATCTGCGGCAGGGCGCCTACGCGGAGGCCCTCACGCGGGCGCTCGCCGGGCTCGAGCAGCAGCCTTCGCGCGAGCAGCGCTCCGAGCTGCACGAGTGCGCGGGCGTCGCCTCGCTCTACTCGAACGAGCTCGCCGCCGCCCGCGAGCACCTCGACAAGGCGAAGGCGGCCAGCGCCGGCGGCGAGGATCCGCGCCGGCTCGTACGCGTCCTCTCCTACGACGCGATGCTCGCCTTCCGCCGCGGCGATCTCGACGGCGCGCGCGCCTCGTACCAGCACGCGCTGGGCGCGGCGGAGACCCACGGCGTCGCCGATCAGATCCCGCGCGCGTGCCTGAACCTCGCCACCGCGTGCCATCAGCGCGGAGAGCTCGCGGTCGCGCTCGAGACGTACGGGCGCGGAGAGTCCCTCGCCCGCGCGCTGGATCAGCGCGACCTGCTCCTCGTGTTCGCGTTCGACACCGCCAAGCTCTTCGCCGACATCGGCGCGCTCGACCGCGCGAAGGCCAAGGCGGAGCGGGCCCTCGACGAGGCGCGCGCGCGCGGGTCGACGTTCTTCGAGGCCGCGCTCGACTCCGTGCTCGCCGACGTCGCCCTCGCGGAGGGAGAGATGGAGCGGGCGCGCGAGGGGTTCGCGCGGGCGCGCGCCGTCTTCGCGCGCGACCACGCGTCCCGCGAGGTCGCGGAGGAGGATCTCGAGCTCGCCCGCGTCGCGCTCGCCGTCGGGGATCTGCCGCGCGTGCGAGAGCTCGTCGCGGCCGCGCGCGCGGCCCCGGGCTTCTCCGACGCCGCCGATCTGGTGGCGCGCGCTGGTCTGATCGACGCGCGGCTCGCCCTCCTCGACGGCGACGCCGCCCTCGCCCGCAAGGCGCTCTCCACCGTGATCGCGGACGCGGATCGTGCTCACCTCGTGGAGGCGCAGGCGCGCGCGCTCGTCGCGATGGCCGACGTCGCCACTCGACAGGGCCTCCCCGGCGAAGCGACCGAGCTCGTCTCGAGGGCGCGCGCGCTCTGGTCGGGGGCGTGCGCCGGCCTCCCCGCCCCCCTCCTGGAGGCCTTCTGGCAGCGACCCGAGCGCGCGGGCGCGCGGCGGGAGCAGGCGAGCGACCCACCGGCGCGACCGAGCCGCCCGTCGGGGAGCGCGCGCCTCGAGCGCGCGGAGCGGCTCATCGCTGCGTTCCGAAGGCTCAACGCGTCGGTCGAGATCGCCGACGTCCTCGCGATGGCGATCGACGAGGCGATCGCCCTCACCGCCGCCGAGCGCGGGTTCGTGCTGCTCGATCCCAAGACGGGCGACGAGCTCCAGATCGCTGTCGCTCGCAACATGGATCGCGGATCCATCGATCACGAGGAGCTCCGCTTCAGCCGCGGGATCGCGGAGCGCGCCATCGCGACCGCGCAGCCGGTGGTGACCCTCGACGCCCGCTCCGACGCTCGCTTCCAGGCGAACGTCTCCGTCCACGCGATCGGTCTGCGCTCCGTGATCGCGGTGCCCATCCGATCGCCGGAGGGCGTGCTGGGGGCGCTCTACCTCGACAACCGCTACGCGAGCGCGCGCTTCGACCGCGGCGACGAGGACCTCCTCCTCGCCTTCGCGGACCAGGTGGCGATCGCGCTCCGAAACGCGCGCCTCGTGGAGGCCCTCCGCAAGCGACAGGAAGAGCTCGACGCGGAGCGGCGCCGCGTCGAAGAGCTCGCCCGCGGCCAGGCGATCGAGATCGACCGCCTCCACGAGGAGGTCCGACGCCGGCAGGAGGTCCTCGAGCACCGCTTCGACTACTCCGCGATCGTCGGCCGCGCCCCCGCGCTCCAGAAGATGTTCGCCGTCCTCGACCGCGTCATCGACTCGCCCCTCGCCGTGCTCGTCACCGGCGAGAGCGGCACCGGCAAGGAGCTCGTCGCCCGCGCCATCCACTTCGGGAGCCGGCGCCGCGCGGGCCCGTTCGTCGGGATCAACTGCGCCGCCCTCCCCGCCACCCTCCTCGAGAGCGAGCTCTTCGGCCACGCGAAGGGCGCCTTCACCGGCGCGGATCGGGATCGCCCCGGCCTCGTGGTGGCCGCGTCAGGGGGGACGCTGTTCCTCGACGAGCTGGGAGAGATGCAGCTCGACGTGCAGGCGAAGCTGCTCCGCGTGCTTCAGGAGCGCGAGGTCCGTCCGATCGGCGCGAACCGATCCGTCGCCGTCGACTTCCGGCTCGTGTGCGCGACGAACCGCGATCTCCGCCAAGACGTCGCGCGGGGGCGCTTCCGCGAAGACCTCTACTACCGGGTCGGTGTCGTCGAGGTCCGCATCCCCGCCCTGCGCGAGCGCGCGACCGACATCCCCGAGCTCGCGATTCACTTCGCCCAGCGCGCGGCGGAGCAGCTCGGCCGGTCCGTCCTCCGCTTTCACCCGAGCGCGCTGCGCAAGCTCGCGACCCATCCGTTCCCCGGCAACGTCCGCGAGCTCGAGAACGTGGTCACGAAGGCGGTCGTCCTCGCGGAGGGCGACACGATCGGCCCCGAGGACGTCGAGCTCGGATCGCCGGGAGCGCCCCGCCCCGCGCCCCCTTCGGCCCGGGGAGGAGGGCCGCGCTCGCGCGATCGCGCGACCCTCGTGACCGCCCTGGAGGCGACGGGCTGGAACGCCGTCCGCGCCGCCAAGGATCTCGGCATCCCGCGCGCTACGTTCTACCGCCGGCTCAAGGCGCTCGGCCTGGAGCGCCCTCCCCGCTGACCGCTCCGCCGCGGCTGGCCGCGAAGAACGCCCGCTCCACGTGGTCCTTCATCTGCGCGACGAGATCCGCGACCGGCCGCTTCATCCCTTCTTCCACCCACCGCACGAGCAACACCTGGTGGGCCGCGATCATCAGCCGGGCCATCAGCTCAGGGTCTCCGTCGATCACCGCTCCCTCTGCCTGCGCGGCCCGAAAGACGAGCGTCGTGAGATCGAGCCCCTGCTGCCACTGCCGCTTCTGCTCTTCGCAGAGGAAGCGCGGATCGAGGGCCCACGGCTGGGCCTCGTTGAGGTGGATGCGCAGGTAGTCCGGATGATCGGCGAGGAACGTCGCGTACGTCTCGAGCCCATGGAGGAGCGCCTCCCGCGCCGTCGTGTAGGTCTTCGCCGCGTTCGACGCGAGGTCGAGGAGGGCGCGCCCACGCTGCTCGTGGATCGCCGCGTAGAGCGCCTCCTTGCCGGGGATGGTCGTGTAGACGGTCGCGATCGCGAGGCCGGCCTCGTTGGCGACGTCGATCATCCTCGTCTTCGCGTAGCCGTGCTTCGCGAACGCCCGCTCCGCCGCGACCAAGATCATGGAGCGGTACAGGGAGTGGCGCGCGACGCGGGAGGGCGGCGCGATCGGCTCTCGCTTGGAGGCCCGCGCCGGCCTCCGCGGCGCGGCCTTCCTCGACGACGCCCTCGCGGCGGTGCGACGCTTCTCAGTCACTCGGGATCTCTTCGATCTTGATCACCTTCTGGGGGCAGTACCGCGCCGCCGCCTCGACCTTCGGCCGCAGTGAAGGATCGGGTGTGGCCTGGAGCAGCCGCACCTTGCCGACCCCCACCTGCCGGAAGACCTCCGGCGCCTCGCCTTGGCAGGCGGCGTGGCCCTGGCATAGATCGAGATCGACGCTCACCCGGAACGGCTTGTGGGCGCTCGCCCCTGTCGACGCGACCGAGGCCTGGGCGCTCCGCGCGGCCTCCGCCGTCTTCCGCCTCCGGTATCGCATGCGCACCGGCTCCTTCGGTCCCACCACCAGCCCGTGGAAGTCGCTGCCCACGTTCGGATCGTCCAGCTCGAAGTCGAAGCGACGCAGGAGGATGGAGAGGATCGCCTTCACCTGGAGGATCGCGAACGCGTTCCCCATGCACTTGTGCCGTCCGCCCCCGAACGGCAAGAAGGCGTAGTCGCGCTTCTTGTCCTCTTCACGAGGCGGCAAGTAGCGGTCGAGGTCGAACCTCTGCGGCTCGGCGAAGTACTCCGGCAAGAGATGGGAGACCGTCGGCGAGATGATGACCCACGTCCCCTTCTCCACGAAGTAGTCCTTGAAGACGAAGTCCTCCATCACCACCCGAACGAGCATGAAGAGGGGAGGGTGGAGCCGCAGCGCCTCGAGCACGACCGCCTCCGTCAGCGGCACGTTGCGCAGGGACATGAACCCGACCTCCTCCCCGCCGCCGAACACGCCCTCGAGCTCGGCGCGCACCCGCGCCAGCTGATCGGGGTTGCGGACGAGCTCGATGAGGGCCCACGCCGTCGTCACCGAGCTCGTGTGATGGCCGGCGAACATCGCCGCGATCAGCATCCCCGTGATCTCGTAGTCGGTCAGGTTGGCGCCGCTCTTGTACCGAGCGTCCATGAGCGTCTGGAGGAAGTCCTCCCCGGTGCGGCCGCTGTTCTTCCGGTCCTGGATGATCTTGCTGACCATCTCTCCGAGCCGGATGCGCGCCCGATCCCGCTCGCGGAACGAGGGCAGGGGCAGCTGCGCGTTGAGGTACGCGACCGGGGTCACCCCGCGCTCGAGCGAGTGGTACACCCGCGCGAACTCGTCCGTCATCCCGGTGCGGAACTCGTGCCCGAGGAGGCAGTGGCTGGACGTGAAGTTCGTCAGCACGCGGCAGAAGTCGACGAGATCGATCTCGCCTTCGTCCCCCCAGCCCGCGATCGCCTGCTCGACCTCGCGCACGACGATCTCGCCGTACGTCCGCATGCGCCGATCCTTCAGCGCCGGCAGCAGCATCTTGAGCTGCTCGTTCATCCGCTCCGGGGGCGCGTCGTAGACCATCCCCTTGCCGAAGACCGGGGTCATGATCTTGTAGGCCTCGGACGGGTTCAGCTGCTCGTCGGGGGCGCGAAACACCGCCTCGTTCGCGTCGGGCCCGAAGACGGCGACCATCTTCTTCCCGAGGATCTCGAACGCGCCGATCTCGCCCAGCTCGCGCTGGACGCGGGCGAGGAGGCCGATCGTGTCGCGCACGAAGTCCACCGTGTGCCCGACGAGGGGCAGCCCGCCCGAGAGCGTGGGCGGCCGCCTCAGCCCGCTCGGGACGCTCGTTCGCTTCTTGAGGACCTTCTGGACGAGGGGCTCGATGTTCATCGAGAGCCGCGTATCACGGGCGACTCTCGATGAGAAACAGCGATTCCAAGAAGCAGAATCAGGGTTCTACGCGCCCACGCGGGTTGCCAAGAAGTCGATGAGATCGATCTTGGAGATGAGCCCCACGATGCTCGCGCCGTCCATCACGAGCACGATCTTCGCGTCGTTCATCACGTTCTTCAGCAGCTCCACGCGCGTCTCGGGGGTGACCGTGGCGTAGTCGCTCTCGACCAGCTCCGTGATCTTCGCGTCGTGGGTTCGGCCGCTGACGAGCGCCTTCAAGAGGTCGCTCTCGTGGATGAGGCCCTTGAGCTTTCCTTCGTCCACCACCGGGAGCTGGCTGATCCCGAACTGCTTCAGCTTGTTTACGACGGTGAGGATGGAGTCGTTCGAGGAGGCCGTCTCGACCTTCGTCGAGGGGCCCTTGGCGCCGAGGAGATCGTGCACGGTGCCGAGGCTCGGCCCCTCGTCCTCGAGGAAGCCGTTCTCCTTCATCCAGTCGTCGTTGAAGATCTTCGAGATGTACTTGGACGCGCCGTCCGCGAGCATCACGAGGATGTTCTCCTTCTTCCCGGAGGCCTTCGCGTACTTGATGGCGCCCGCGACGGCGGCCCCGCTCGAGCCGCCCACGAAGAGGCCCTCGAGGCGGACGAGGTCGCGCGTCATCAAGAAGCACTCTTTGTCGTCGACCCGAACGACCTCGTCGATGATGTTGAGGTTGATGGTGGAGGGAAAGAAGTCCTCGCCGATGCCCTCGACCTTGTAGCCGAACGGCTTCGTGATGCGCTTGTCCTTGATGTAGTCGTAATAGAGCGAGCCGACCGGATCGACGCCGACGAGCTTGATCGAGGGCTTGCGCTCCTTGAGGAACTTCCCGGTGCCGCTGATGGTCCCGCCCGTCCCCATGCCCGCGACCAATACGTCGAGCTCGGGACCGCATTGGTCCCAGATCTCCGGGCCCGTCGACTTGTAATGGGCGGCGGGGTTGTCGGGGTTATGGTACTGGTTCGCATAGAACGAATTGGGGGTCTCGTTCGCGATGCGCTTCGACACTTGGTAGTAGCTGCGCGGATCGTCGGGCTCGACCGCGGTCGGGCAGAGCACCACCCGCGCCCCGAGCGCGCGCAGGGTCGCGACCTTCTCCTGGCTCATCTTGTCGGGCATGATGAACACGCACTTGTAGCCCTTGATCGCCGCCATCATCGCGAGGGCCGCGCCCGTGTTCCCGCTCGTCGCCTCGACGATCGTGCCGCCCGGCTTGAGGCCCCTCGCCTCCGCCTCGGCAATCATGTTGCGCGCCACCCGATCCTTGTGGCTGCCCATGGGGTTCAGGAACTCGCACTTCACGAAGATCTCCGAAGAGAGCCCCTCCGTGACCTTGTTCAGGCGGACGATTGGCGTGTTCCCGACGGCCTGGGTGATGTCGCTCTTCGCGCTTCGCATCATGCCCGGCGTTGTACGAGCGGCGCGGCCGAGCCACAAGCCGCCTTCCGCGGATCATCGCGCCGCGCTACGGTCCGAACATGAGAAACACCGCGCTATCCTTGCTCTTGACGCTCGGCATCACCGCCTGCGGAGACGACACCGGGACCGGAGGCGGAGGGGCGAGCTCCGGGGGCGAGGGCCAAGGCGCGGGCTCGACCGGAGGCGGAGGAGGGACGGGCGGAGCAGGGGGCAGCGGCCCCATCGTCGGTCCGGAGTTCAGCTGTGACCCCGCGACGGGGAGCCCTCCCGCGCTCTCCATTACCGAGGTCACCGCCGTCCCCGGCACCGTGGTCCAGATCAAGTCCGCGCCCGGCGCGCCCGACCGCCTCTTCATCGTGAGCCAAGACGGGCAAATCTACATCTTCGAGGACGGCGCCCTCCGCGACACTCCATTCCTCGATGTCGGCGGCGTCATCCGCGGCGGCACCGGGAGCGAAGAGGGCCTGCTGGGGCTCGCCTTCCACCCCGACTACCCGAGCAATGGCAGGTTCTTCATCCATTATTCGTCCGCGGACGATTCGGGCGCGTCTACCGTGATGGAATACCAAGTCTCGGACGATCCCCTCGTCGCCTCCGCGGAGCCGGTCCAGCTCGTCCTCCAGCACGAGACGGATCAGCTCAACCACAACGGCGGCGCGGTCGAGTTCGGCAACGACGGCTACCTCTATGTCTCGCTCGGGGACGGCGGCGCCCAATGCGATCCCGGCTGCGACGCGATGAACCCGGATCGCCTCCTCGGGAAGATCTCGCGCGTCGACGTGGACGCCGCGCCCGCCGCCGACGGCTATCCGGCCGCCCCCGGGAATCCCAATGGCGCGAAGTGGTACCACGACGGGCTCCGCAACCCATGGCGCATGAGCTTCGACGCTTGCACGGGTGATCTCTACATCGGCGATGTGGGTCAAGACACCTACGAAGAGGTCGACGTCGCGACCGCCGCCGCCGGGCCGCTGAATTTCGGGTGGCCCATCCGCGAGGGGATGCACGATCAGGCGCCGTCGAGCTGCGAGGGCTATGACGGGAGCTGCATCGATCCCCCCGCGACGCTCGTGGATCCGATCGCGGAGTACAGCCACGGCGAGGGCGTCTCGGTGACGGGCGGATACGTCTATCGCGGCTCGCAGATGCCGGGCCTCCGCGGTTTCTACTTCTATGGCGACTACCAAACCGGGTTCGTCCGCATCCTCCGCGCCGAAGGGGGCGCCCTCGTCGAGGGGCCGACGGACACCGATGTCAGCGTCGACGGGCTCACCTCCTTCGGCCAGAACGGCAACGGGGAGGTCTTCGCCGGGAGCGCCGACGGCTCCGTGTACCAAATCGTCGAAGGGGGCTGACCGGCAGCCTGGAACTTTTCAATGCCGGCCGCCCCCGCGAGGGCGGCGCTTCCCCTGGGGTGCGGGGCGGAGTAGCGTCGGCCCATGCGGAACAAGCTCTTCTTGCTCTTTTTGGGCGCCGGTCTCGCGGCCGGCTTCGGGTGCGGCGACGATTCATCGACCGGCGGCGGCGGGGCGGGCGCCGGCGGAAATGGCGCCGGCGCGACCGGGGCCGGCGGCAATGGCAATGGCGGCACCGAGCAAGGCGGCAATGGCGGCAACGCCCAGGGCGGCAACGCCCAAGGCGGCCAGAACCAGGGCGGCACCAATACGGAGTTCAACTGCGACCCTCCGACCGGTGAGCCCCCCGCGCTGACCCCGACCGTCCTCACCCAGGTCGACAGCGGCGTCATGCAGATCCGCTCCGCTCCGGGAACGCCCGATCGGCTCTTCATCGTCGGCCAGGGCGGGGTCATTTACATCTATGAGAACGGGGCCCTCCTCGATACGCCATTCCTCGATATCCACACGGAGATTCGAGCTGGCGGGGAGGAGGGTCTGCTCGGGCTGACCTTCCACCCCGACTACGCGGCGAATGGCCGGTTCTTCGTCCATTACAGCCAAGACGGTGATGGCGCCTCCACCGTCATGGAATACAAGGTATCGGCCGATCCCAACGTGGCGGATCCCACCCCGGTTCAGCTCGTGCTCCAGCATCCGACGGCACAGAGCAATCACAATGGCGGCGCCGTCGAGTTCGGCGACGACGGCTTCCTCTACATCTCGCTCGGGGATGGCGGCACCCAATGCGATCCGGAGTGCGACGCTCTCGACACGTCGAATCTCCTCGGCAAGATCATGCGCGTCGACGTCGACGGCACGCCCGACGGCAGCGGGTATCCCGCCGCCCCCGGCAACCCCGACAACGCCAAGTACTACCACATCGGGATGCGCAACCCCTGGCGCATCTCCTTCGATGGATGCACCGGGGATCTCTACATCGGCGACGTCGGTCAAGGCTCGTACGAAGAGGTCGACGTCATCACTCAGGCGATGGGCGCACAGAACCTCGGCTGGCCCTACCTCGAGGCGCTCCACGATTCAGGATGCGATGTGAGCGAATGCAGTGGTGAGCCCGCCAATCCGCTGGCGCCCATTGCCGAGTACGATCACGGGCAAGGTTGCGCGGTCGCTGGTGGTGTCGTCTATCGCGGCACCGCCATTCCCGGGCTACGCGGATGGTACTTCTACGGCGACAACTGCAGCGGGTTCGTGCGGATCCTGAGCGCGACCAATGGCGCCCTCACGGCCGGCCCGCAGGACACCGGCGCGAGCGTCGATGGCCTCGCCAGCTTCGGTCAGGATGGCCACGGCGAGGTGTACGCCGGCTCCGTCGACGGCACCGTTTATCGAATCGACGCGGAGTGACGTGTGAAGAGGGGAACGAGCATGGCTATTGAAACCGTAGCGATGCTCGTCGCCTCGTCGCCTCCTCTCCCGAGGCCGCGCCGCCAGCACGAGGGGGAATCCACCCGCGCTGGGTGAGAAAACACGCAGCCCCCGAAGGCGGATCGCGCGGGTTGCCGCTCGCTTCGCCCTCCTTGCTCCCGGCATGTCGCCTGCACCTTGGCGGACGGCTCGACCAAGGAGGGCGTCGTGAATCGAACAAGGTGGGTGTGGTTCGTTGGGTTGGGGGTGACGGCGGCGGCCGCCTGTGAAGGCGGTCCTCCGCCGGAGGACGAAGAGGAGCTCGGGACGGCGGCGGCGCCGATCTGCGCCGCATCGTCTCCTCCCGAAGACCCACAGGGCTCGTTGAACCTCTACGAGGACGCCGACGACATCTTGCCGCATACCCTCCGCTTCGCCGACGTGACCGGCGATGGCCTCGACGAGATATGTGGTCACGACGGTAATCGCATCGTCTGCGCGACCCGGCAGGGCATCTATTGCAATGGATCGGAGTGCGAGACGGCCGAGACGTGCCCGGGGGAAGCCCCCTCTTTCTATGGGCCCTACGGCGTCGTTCGGTGGGGCGCCGAACACTTCAATTCGACGTGGCTCGCCTCGCCCTCCTTTTACGAGACGATTCAATACCCGGACGTCAATCACGACGGGCGCGCCGACGTTTGTGGGCGTGCCTATGACGGAATCTATTGCGCGACGAGCGGCAACGGTGACTTCAACACGGCCACGCGGTGGACGTCCCAATTCCGGAGCGTCGACGGTTGGACGGCGCCGCAATATTATCGGACGATTCGGTTTCCCGACGTGAACGGCGACGGTCGAGCAGACGTGTGCGGGCGCGGAAGCGATGGGATCTACTGCGGCACCTCGAACGGCGTCAACGGCTTTTCCTCGCCCACGCTATGGTCGGCGGCGTTCTCGGACGGCAATGGGTGGGCGGAGGCGAGCCATTACGAGACGCTTCGCTTCGTCGACATCGACGGTGACGGTGATGACGACGTCTGCGGTCGGGGTGGCGATGGCATCTATTGCGCGGAAAACCGTACCCACGCCGGCTTCGACACCCCTTCGCGCTGGACCGCCCAATTCGCGGACCCGTGGTGGAGGGACCCCCAGTATTACCAGACGATACAGTTCGCAGATATCAACGGCGACGGAATGGCGGACGTGTGCGGTCGAGGCTCCGCCGGATTGTATTGCGGGGTCTCTTATGGGACGTCGTCGTCGGGGGGTTACCGCTTCTCGCCGATGAGCACCGCCACGCTCGCCTATTTCACGGACGCGGCGGGCTGGGGCCAGGCGAACCGCTACCGGACGATTCGCCTCGTCGACGTGAATGGTGACGGAACCGCAGACGTCTGCGGGCGCGGCACGAGCGGGGTCTACTGTGCGACCGCGCGCACGTACGCTCAGGGATTCGTGACGGGATGGGCCACGCTCTTCAACACCCCGTCGCTATGGGTCGAAAACTTCGGAGACAACTTCGGGTGGGGCGCTTCGGAGGCGCTCTGGGGCACCGTTCAGCCGGCGAACATGCGCTGGAACGGTGGGGACGAGATCTGCGGTCGAGGAGACGCCGGCCGAATCTGGTGCAGCAACCGCTGACCGCTTCCCTTCCGCGGGCGGCGCTTCTAGGGTCCCCGCGCGAGGCCTGCCTCGCAGCTCTGGAGCGCAAATGCGGTTCATCCACTTGATCGGCTCGATCATGCTCGTCGCCGCGGGATGCGGGGACGACGGAAGCTCGGGCGGCGGGTCCACCGGCGGTTCGTCGGAGGGGGCCCACGCCGCGGGGGGGAGCGGGCACGGAGGTGGCGCGCCGGGCGGCGGTGAGGTCGGCGGAGCGAGCGCGGGCGGCGGCGGCGCGGGGCAAGGCGGCGGCGGACCAGGCGGCATGGGGCCCGGCTTCAGCTGCGAAGACCCGGTCGGCTCGATCCCGCCTCTCGCCCTCGTCTCGCTCGAGGCGCTCCCCGGCACCATCACCGCGGTGAAGTCCGCGCCGGGGGAGCCGGATCGCTTGTTCGTCGCCGATCAGGATGGCTACGTGCGCGTGTACGAGGACGGCGTGCTCCTCGACACCCCTTTCCTGGACGTGTCCGGCTCGATCCGCGGCGGCACCGGGAGCGAAGAGGGGCTGCTCGGCATCGCGTTCCACCCCGACTACGCGAGCAATGGTCGCTTCTTCGTCCATTACAGTCGGTCCGGCGACGGCTACTCGACGGTGATGGAGTTCCACGCGACGCCTGGCAGCGCCACCGCCGATCCGGAGCCGGTGCAGCTCGTCCTCTCCCACGACACCGCGTTCAGCCCGTCCCTCAATGGCGGCGGCCTCGAGTTCGGGAATGATGGCTACCTCTTCGTCTCGCTCGGAGACGGAGGTGACGACTGCGATCCCGGCTGCGACGCCATGAACCCCAATACGCTCCTCGGCAAGATCTCCCGCGTCGACGTCGACGCCGCGGCGGGACCCGAGGGTTACCCAGCCGCCCCCGGGAATCCCTCCGGCGAGAAGTTCTACCACACCGGGCTGCGCAACCCCTGGCGCATCTCCATCGACGCTTGCTCCGGGGATCTCTTCATCGGCGACGTCGGTCAATCGACGTTCGAGGAGGTGGACGCGGTCGCCGCCTCCGCCGGCCCGCAGAATTTCGGCTGGCCCGTCCGCGAGGCGCTCCACCCCCTCATGCCGCGCGGCTGCAGCTACGACGGGAGCTGCCAGAATCCCCCCGCCAATCCCACCGATCCCATCGTGGAGTACGACCATAACGATGGATGCGCCGTCATCGGCGGCGTCGTCTATCGTGGGTCCAACGTGCCGCCGCTGCGCGACCATTACCTGTTCGGGGACTTTTGCACCGGTGCGGTCCGCGTCCTACGCGCGGACGGGGGCACGCTCGTCGAGGCACCGGTCAGCACCGGGCTCTCCATCGACGCGGTGACCGCGTTCGGGATCGACGGGCACGGAGAGGTCTACGCTGGGGCCGAAGACGGCTCCCTCTATCGAATCGACGCGGAGTGACTCATGAACTTCCAGGACATCATCCTCACGCTTCAACGCTTCTGGGCCGAGCGCGGCTGTCTCGTCGTGCAGCCCTACAACTCCGAGGTCGGCGCGGGTACGTACAACCCCGCCACCTTCCTGCGCGCCCTCGGTCCGGAGCCCTGGAACGTCGCTTTCGTGGAGCCGTCGCGGCGCCCGGCCGACGGCCGCTATGGTGAGAACCCGAATCGCACCCAGCAGTTCCACCAATTCCAGGTCATCCTCAAGCCGAGCCCGCTCGACATTCAGGAGCTCTACCTCGAGTCGCTCCGCGCCCTCGGCACGGATCCGCTGAAGCACGACGTCCGCTTCGTCGAGGACGATTGGGAGTCCCCGACGCTGGGGGCGTGGGGGCTCGGCTGGCAGGTGTGGCTCGACGGCCTCGAGATCTCCCAATTCACCTATTTCCAGCAGGCAGGCGGCATCGACTGCAAGCCCATCAGCGGTGAGCTCACCTATGGCCTCGAGCGGATCGGCATGTACCTCCAGCAGAAGGACAGCATGTTCGATCTCAAGTACGACGACCGCGTGACCTACGGCGAGGTCTTCAAGCGCGCCGAATGGGAGTGGTCGACGTACAACTTCGAGGAGGCCGACGTCGAGGAGCATTTCGCGGCGTTCGACCAATGCGAGAAGGAGGTCACCCGCCTCCTGCGTCGCGGCGCGCCCGCGGACGTCGCGGTCGATCCGATGAAGGCCCTCGTCCTGCCCGCGTACGACTTCGTGGTGAAGGCGGCCCACCGCTTCAATGTCCTCGACGCGCGCGGCGCCATCAGCGTCACGGAGCGGCAGCGGTTCATCGGCCGGGTCCGGGCCCTCGCCCGATCCACCGCGGAGGCTTGGCTCGCCCAGCGCGAGGCCCTCGGCTTCCCGCTCCTCCCCGCCGATCAGCGCGCCCAGGCCGCGGAATGAGCGACGTCCGCATCGCCCCCCACCCCAAGCTGGACGCGATCGTCTTCGACACCGCCTTCCCCGCCCCGCTCGGGGAGCTCGCGTCGAAGCCCTCCCTCCTTGCTCTGTTCCAGCCGGGGTCGGCGGCGCCGATGGCCTCGAGCGACGCGATCCGCAGCGCGGTTCGCGATCTGCTCCGGCATGGCGGGTTCAAGCCCACCGGGCGCTCCAAGCCCGCCTCCGAATACCTGATCCGCGCCGCGGAGGAGGGCGCGCTCGGATCCATCAACCCCGCCGTCGACGTGTGCAATGCGGTCTCCCTCCATTCGGGGCTGCCCATCAGCGTCGTCGACAAGGACAAGGCGCGCGCCCCTCTGTCCATCGCCCTCGCCGAGCCGGGCGCCGCCTATGTCTTCAATGCGTCCGGCCAGACGATCGATATCGGTGGCCTGGTGTGCCTATTCGACGCGGACGGGCCGTGCGCCAATCCGGTGAAGGACGCGCAGCGCACCAAGACGGGGCCCGAGACCAGGGAGACCGTCACCGTCATCTGGGGCGCGAGCGCCCTCGTAGGCAGGGCCGTCGCCGCGTTCGAGTGGTATCGGTCCTTGCTGGAGGAGATCGGGGCCACCGTCACGCCTGGGTGAGGAGGGAGGCTCTTGGACGCAACGGCATTCGAGCAGGCCGCTCGCGCGCTCATCGAGCAGTTTCGCGCCACGCAATTGGACGAGCTCCTCGTTCAAAGAGAGAGAGCTCGCGAAAATGCCGGCCGAGACCCGGCGGCGTATCAAGCGATGCTGCAGGTTCAAACCGCCATCGTCGTGAGGATGGAACGGCTCGCGGAGGCGTCTACCCCGTGGGCCGTCGTCTGGATGCTCGAGGGCGCGATTCGGCGTTTCAAGGATCCAGACCGGCCCGAGAGCCCGTTCGGTGACGAGGCCGAGCTGGCCAAGGCGCTCGAGCAGATCGCGGCGCTGGTCGATCGGACTTGGCTCGCCGGCTTCGATTCGAGGAGGCTCGTCGCGGCGGACGGGGGAATGGCGGCATCGCCGACCCTGAGGTCGGATCCGAGGCTCGTCTACGCGCCATTGCGCGAAGGCGAGGCGGAGTCGCTCCTTCGCGCGCGGTTCGACTCGGCCTCGCTCTCGAGCGCGCTCGCGGCCGAGGTCGATGCGTCTCCCTCGACCGGAAAGGGGCGGCTCAGACGCGCGCGCTCCTTCCTCGAGCTCACCTCAACGCCCCCGTCCCCGGCGGACACCGACGCTCTCGTCGCCCTCTATGGCGCGTTCGACGCAATGAGCCAGGCCGCGAGCGAGTATCCCCCGTTGGCGATCTATCTCCACGCGACCGCGACCGCTGGATTCCACGATGCGCGGCCCAATCTGAGCGATCCGAAGCTCGTGACGAAGCGAGGCCGATTCGTGTGGATTCGAAGCGGCTTCGCGCGGGCCGCGCTGATCGCGGGGCTCGCGCGGGTGCGTCGTGCCGTCGCGTTGGCCTTCCCCGGCTTGATGGAGCAGTTGCAGGGCATTGCTCTCGGGGCGTCTCCACGGGGAGGGGCGTATCGTTCTGCGCCCGCCGAGCCCAGCGCTTCCGACGACGGGCTCGTGATGCTCGAGTCGATGGGCTTGCCGCGGCGGTTCGATTGCGCGCTCGCTCACGCCTGGTTCCTCCGGAACGAGAAGGTGACGGGTGAGAAGGGCTCACGCGCGCAGGAGCTCGCCTTCGCCGGGCTCTGGCGATGGCACCTCGACACCATCCGGCGGATCGCCTCCGAGTGCTACAGTCTGGTCCACACCGCCGCCTCCGCCGACCCGGTCTATTCGATTCAGCACGGCGCCGCCCTCACGTGGGCATCGATTCAGGCCATTCGCGTCGACGAGGGAGTCGTTCATGGAAGAGAAGACGCGCGGGCGGTTTGTGCGCGGCTCCGCGACCTCACCGGCCGCTTCTATGGCGTCCACGGCACGTTGGCCGAGCTCGCGAAGGCCGTCGTCGAGCATCGCCCGACCCGCACATTCACCTCCTCCCACGAGGCGATGGTCGGTGAGCTTGCGGCGGTCCTGCTCCCTCGAGGTTTCAAGGCGCTCTACGACACGTGGATCGAGAGCCTCGAGGCCCACCGCAAGGTCGTCGAAGAACGGGGCGCCTTCCAACCGACGCTTTGGGATTCGCTCAACGTGTTCCATTACAGCCCGCGCGAGAAGCTTCGAGATCGGGAGGCCCGCGCCCGCCAGTGGACTCAAGCCTCAGCCACGCAAGCGGCTTCGCCGCTGAAGGCCGCTCTGGTGCGTTACCCGGGCGCCGCTCTCTTCTTCGGGTTGGAGGACGTCGATCTCGCCATTCAATGGATTCGCGCCGCCCGAGACCCGCGTCGTGGGGCGGGACCGCCCATCCTCGTCGGCGTCGATGTGGCGAGCGACGCCATCGATCAATGGGCGACGCGCGCGACGGCGCTGGGGGAGCGCGCGACGGCCGGCGAGATCGTCGCGCGGTTCGCGGCGCAGACTCTTTCTCCGAGCCGGCTCCTTCTCTGAGCCCAGCGATCAGGGAGCGATGTCTTTGCGCGTGCAGAGGGCGCGATAAGGGATCTTCGCGCTCGCGATCGTCTCCGCGCCGCCCTCGAGGCGATCCACGATCGCGATGATGCCGATCACCTCCGCCCCGACCGCGCGCAGCTTCTCGACCGCCTTCAAGGTCGAGCCGCCGGTGGTGATGACGTCCTCGAGCACGACGACGGGGAGGCCGGGCCTCAGCGACTTGTCGTTCTCGACGAGGCGCTTCGTCCCGTGGTCTTTGGCGTCTTTGCGGACGTACAGGGCGGCGAGGGGCTTGCCGCGATCGAAGCTGTAGAGCGACACCGCGCTCGCGAGCGGGCAGCCGCCGAGCTCGACGCCGGCGACCGCCTCGCATTGGGGGAAGACCTCGTCGATCAGGTCGAACATCAAGGCGCCGACGAGGGCGTGACCCTCGGCCGTGAGCACCGCCTGCTTGCAATCGATGAAGAAGTCGCTCGGCTTACCGGAGGCGAGGATGACGTCGCGCTTCTCGTACGCGCGGGTCTGCAACAGCTCGATCAGCCATTGCCTCTTCCGCTCGTCGAGGGCCACGTCACTTCCCGTTCTTGCGCTTCATCTGGCCGCGCTGGCCCTTCTTGAGCGCGGGCATGACGGGCGCGGGGGCCGCTTCGCGCTTGCCGCGGCCCTGGGGCGCCGGCGTCGCGACCTCGACCTCTTCCTGGGGCGTCCGCTGGGTGACGACGGGCGTCGCTCGCTCGTTGCGGGCGGCGGGGACCGCGAACGGCCTCACCGCGCGCGGCGCCGGCGTCGCTACGGCCCGGCTCTTGGTGTTGCGATCGGCGCGCGCGGGAGCGGCGGGCGCCTCCGAGGTGGTGACGTGCCCGCGGAGCAGCCCGCCCGGGCGGATGCCGATGGTGGGGGCGGCGAGATCCCCGACGACGCGTGCGCCCTCTTCGAGGACGATCGATGCGACGCCGCGGATGGCGCCGGCGACCGCGCCTCGGACCGAGACGGAGCGGCCCGAGAGCGAGCCCTCGTCGATGCGGATCCGCGCCGAGTCGAGCAGCGCCACGTCACCGTCCACATCGACGATGCCTTCGACGCGACCTTCGATCTCGACGTCGCCGCTGCCGCGGACGCTGCCCACGATGATGGTCGAACGGCCGATTTTCGAGGAGGGGTTCGCCATCGTCAGACGTCCATGTCCACGTTGCCCTTGAAGACGGCGCCGTCCGCGATCGTCAGCCGAGCGGCCTTCACGTCGCCGATCAGCCGGCCGCCCGCGAGCAGGTCGACCCGCTCGGAGGCGGTGACGTTGCCCGTGATCGTCCCGCCGACGGAGAGCGTCGACGCGCCGACGTCAGCCTCGATCACGGCCCCGGCCTCGACCGTCACAGGCCCATCGACGGTGAGCTTTCCACGAACCGTCCCGGCGACGACCACGGCCTCGTCGGAGGTGATCTCGCCTTCGATGATGATGTCCTGTCCGATCACCGTTGCCACTGTCGGCCTTCCTTTCGTCGCGCTCGTCGCGACGCTCACGTCTTCTACCTGCCGCGCGCGCCCGGCCGCCCGCCGCCGCGCCTGCCGCCGTTCGCGGCGCCGCTGTTCGCGCCGCCGGCCGCCGAGCCCGAGCCCAGCCCGTCGGGCAGCTCGAAATCAGCCTCGATCCTGCCCGAGAACGACGCGCCCTCTTCGAGCGCGATCTCGGAGCCGTTCATGTTCCCGGTGACGCGTGCCCCGGCGCGGATCACGACCGCGCCGCCCGACTCCACGTCACCGGTGAGGGCGCCCTCGATGAGGACGCTGTTCGCCTGCAGGTTGCCGGTGACGCTCCCGCTCGCGCCGAGCTCGAGCGCCCCGCCGAGCTGAACGTCGCCTTCGATCTCGCCTTCGATTCGAAGGCTGCCGGCGCCGCTCAACCTCCCGCGAACGCGCATGCCGCGTCCGAGGACATTGAGACTGTGGGCCGACGAGCTGCGTGCGTTGGACTTCGAACCGGCGAAGTCTCGAGACATTCTCCCTCCGGAAGCTGCGGCGCACCCTATCCCAAGGACCTTCGAAACGGAAGCGCCCGCCGCTTCATGCGACGGGCGCTCTCATTCTCGCGCGACGAGATCGTGGATCAGGACAGGCCGAGCAGGGCCACGAGCTTGTCCCGGTTCGTCAGGCCGACGTGCTGCGCGACCTTCTGGCCGTTCTTGAAGACCATCACGGTGGGGACGCTGCGAACGCCGTATTTGGCGGCGGTGCCCGGCGAATCGTCGATATCGCACTTCCCGACGCGGATCTGACCGGCGTATTCGTCGGCGATCTTCTCCACGATGGGAGCCAGCGCTTTGCAGGGCCCGCACCACGTGGCGGTGAAGTCGACGAGGACGGGCGTGTCGCTCTTCAGCACATCGGCCTCGAAGTTCGTGTCGTTGAAGGCCTGCACGTTCTTGCCCATGGCTCCCAAAACTCCTTTCGGCGGCGAAGGCGCGCCGACATGACCACGCCGGGTAGCGGGGTGCTTCCGGCAGGCGGTTAAGGTAAGCGCCGCTCGGCGATGCGGCAAGTGGACGAAGCAGCCGGCCCGGAGCAGCGGGTCCACCCGGAGCGGCTGCTGGTCATCACGCCGACGTACGACGAGCGCGAGAACATCGAGCAGCTCGTGGGCGGGGTGCTGGGGGCGGTCCCGGACGCGCAGGTGTTGATCGTCGACGACGCCTCTCCCGATGGAACCGGCGCGGTGGCCGACGCGATGGCGTCACGCGACGGCCGCGTTCACGTCCTGCATCGATCCGGGAAGCTCGGGCTCGGCACCGCCTACGCCGAGGGCTTTACCTGGGCCCTCGACCGAGGCTTCACCCTCGTCGCCCAGATGGATGCGGACGGATCGCACGAGCCTCGAGAGCTGCGGCGTCTCCTCGACGCCGTCTTCGACGGGGCGGACGTCGTCCTCGGATCTCGGAACGTCCCGGGGGGCGGCGTCGTCGGCTGGGGCCTCGGCCGGCACATGCTTTCGAAGGGGGGCTCGATCTACGCGCGCACCGTGCTCGGCGTCTCCGTCCGCGACATGACGACCGGCTTCAAGGTCTATCGAGCCGACGCGTTGCGCGCCATCGATCCATCCACCCTTCGCTCGAACGGCTATGCCTTTCAGATCGAGACGACGTATCGCGCCATCGCGGGCGGGCTCCGCGTCGTCGAGGTCCCCATCGTGTTCGTCGACCGCCGCGTCGGTCGCTCGAAGATGAGCGCGCGCATCTTTGGCGAGGCGGTGGTGCAGGTCTTTGGTCTGCGCCTTTCGCGAGGCGCGCGGCCCCGAGTCTTCTGATAGCCTTCACGCGATTGTGCGGCCTTCGTGACCTCCCCTGGGACACAGCGCATTCGCGACTCGCTCATCGGGACCACCCTCCGCGGAGAGGGGGGCACCAAGTTCCACGTGCGCGCGCTCCTCGGCGAGGGCGGACAGGGCTGGGTCTTCAAGGCCAACTACGACGAGCCTGACGGGTTCTGGATCGTCGTGAAGATCCTCCGACCCGAGGGTCTCACCCCCGAGACGCTCCACCGCTTCGAGCGGGAGATCCGGGTCCTCCAAATGCTCGGGCAGGTCCCCGCGCCGAACCCGAACATCGTGCGGTTCTACGATCACGGCCTGCACCGCATCGACATCTTCTCGGCGCGGGTGGTGCTCCCGTTCATCGCCCTCGAGTACGTCGAGGGATCGACGCTGCGGCGCGCGATCGACGAGGCGAGGCAAGGGCTCCCCCTCGCGCGCGTCATCCGAGTCATGCGCCAGGTCGCGCGCGCGCTCGTCACCGTGCACGACTGTCAGATCGTCCACCGCGACCTCAAGCCTTCCAACATCCTCCTCGCGGAGGCCCACGGGCAGGAGGTCGCGAAGATCACCGACTTCGGGCTGGTGAAGGTCGGCGGCATGAGCACGAAGAGCACCGCGACGATCGCCGGCGCGACAGTGGGTTACGCCCCGCCCGAGCAGTTCGAGATGGGCAACAACCGCGTCGGGCCGCGGACCGACGTCTTCTCCTTCGCGACCATCCTCTACGAGGCCCTCTCCGGCTCCGTCGCCTTCCCGCACATGCCGGGAGACAGCGTCCTCAAGACGGTGGCCCGCATGCTCAGCGGCGAGCGTCCCCAGCTGACGCGCGTCGCCAGCTCCCTGAGCCCGGAGCTGCGCGGCCGCCACGAGGCCATCGCCCGCGTCGACGCCGAGCTCGCCCGCGCGACCGCCGCCGATCCCGACGCGCGCCACGCCTCGATGAACGAGCTTTGGAGCGCGGTGGAGCCGGCGCTGCGAGGGGCGCTCAGCGTCCCCCAGGAGGTCGATGACGCCCCCACGATCCCCCAGCCCCAGCGCTTCTCCGGGCTCCCCCAGACGCCGGCCCAAGGCCTCACCATGAAGTCGTCGCGGGATCGGTGGACCATCGCCATCCCCGCCCTCCCTCGCGAGCGATTCCGGAGCGCGACGTTCGATCCGGAGCGCGGCATCCATTACGCCGTGGGCTTGGGGGGCATCTATCGCGGCGAGCAGGGGCATTGGGCGCGCATGCCATTGCCGACCGCGCTCGACGCCCGACGCGCCCGCGGCATCGCCTGGCTCCGCGCCGACGAGCTCCTCGTGTACGGCGACGCCGGGCTCGCCGTCATCCTCGGCCCGGGCGAGTCGCTGCGTTCGCTCCCGCAGGTTGACGGCGACTTCAACTGGTTCGGCGCCTTCACCCAGGATGGTGATTGCGTCATCGCCGGCGAGCGCCGCGCGCGCGCCGTCGGGGTCGTCGCGGAGGTCGCGGACAAAGCGGCCCACGTCCACACCGTCCCACGGACCACGCGCCTGCTCTCCGCGACCCGCCTCGCGTCGGGCGACTTGCTCGCGTGCGGCGTCCACGGCGACCTCGCTCGCATCAACCCCTCGCGCACCGAGTCCATCGCGTGGGGCCGCACCGGCCACCTGCTCGCGATCGCGCGCAACGAATCGGGGGGCGCCTTCGTCGTCGGTACGGGAGGGCACGCCCTCGCGCTGAGCCCCGAGCGAGGACCGGGGCAAGGGCCGGGCGATCTCGAGGTCGTCCTCGAGCAGGTGCAGACGACGCGAGATCTCACGGCGGTGGAGCTCGACGCGTCGGGCACGCCGTGGGCCGTCGGCCACGCGGCGCGGCTCCTCGTGCGGCGCCAGCGCGTGTGGACCAGGCTCGCCGTGGAGGGAACGACCGCGAGCCTCGTCTCGGTTCACCCCACCGCGCAGCGACTCACGATCGTCGCCGAGGACGGGACCGTCCTCGAGGCTCGCTGGCCGCTCGATCCGGCCTGAGCGCGGTCCGCGTCAGGCCCGCCGGTCGGGGCCGTCGCTCCCGTCGCTCACTTGACTTGATGGAGAGAAACCCATGACCACGAAGAAGCTCTGCCAATTCATCGCGATCGAGAGCTCGGTGAAGAACCGCGTCACCTCCGAGCTGACGGAGGCCCACAAAGATCTGCAGAAGTCGGATCTGTTCAATGGCCACTCGCGCCGCTACGAGCCGCGCAACGAGGACCCTTCCTCGCCCCTCGGCGAGAAGCTCCCGGAGGAGAACAAGAAGGTCGTCGCCCGGGCGCTCGCGACGGTGAAGCTCACCGTGGATCGCCTCGTCGAGCACTACGACCTCGCCGCCACCCGCGATTTCGGTAACTGCGTGGCCAAGGCGGACGTCGAGGTCGAGGGCCGCGTCCTCTTGAAGGACGTCCCTGTCGCCCACCTCCTCTTCCTCGAGAAGCGCGTCGAGGATCTCATCACCTTCATCCGCAAGCTGCCGACGCTCGATCCCACCGAGAACTGGGATTTCAACCCTTCGCAGGATCTCTTCGCGACCCAGCCCGTCCAGACGGCGCGCACGAAGAAGATCTCCCGCGCCCTCGTCCTCTACGAGGCGACGAAGGAGCACCCCGCCCAGGTCAAGGAGATCACCGAGGACGTCCAGGCCGGCACCTGGTCCACGATCAAGTACTCCTCTGCGATCCCCGTCCAGCAGCGCAACGAGATGCTCCGCCGCGCCGAGGAGCTCCAGAAGGGCATCAAGTTCGCGCGGGAGAAGGCGAACGCGACCGAGGTCGAAGAGAAGAAGCTCGGCCGCGCCCTCCTCGACTACGTATTCAAGGTGTGACGGCCCCGCTTCCGGGCGGCGCGGTTTCCGTGCACCATAGAGACTTGGGGCCAGGCTCGCCTGGCCTCATGAGCACAATCTGAAACGAAACCTCAGCCTGACGCGACGCGATCCCAGTGCAGGTTCGATCCCTGCCCCGCTCACCAGCATCCGTGATGCCCACCCATCGCGAGCGGGTAGCCCAACAAGGTAGAGGCAATCGCCGACCACCATAGACTCAGACTATCGCTCCAATCTCAACCGACAACGCGGATCTCCAATCGACCGGGCGTGGACCCCGGCTTCGGATGCGGGCTCATCTCCCGCCCTCTCAGCTGGGCCTTCGATGGCGCACGACGCGCCCTCGAGGGTCGAGCTGGGAGGTCGTCTAACGGTAGGACACGAAGCCTTCAAGCTGAGCCGCGCCCTTAGTGGACACCGTGGAGATCTCGAACAGCGCACACCGGCGCCCCAGCGTAGGCTACACGCTGGGGCGCTCTCTATTTATTCGCGTGCGCGCGTGGGCGCGCACCGGGCGACACTTCTCGGGATATTTTTGCTTCGCAAAAATCCCCGGAAGCTTCGTCGCCTGACCTGAGGGGGGGGCTGACGCCCCCCCGGCTTCGCCTCCCCCCCTTCGCCCAAACAAGTTGGTTGCTCTCGGCCTTTCGGCCTTTGGGGGATGCGCAGCCTGGCGGTTCGCGCGTCGCGCTTCGCGCTCGCCGGGAAGAGCGTGCTGGGAGCGTCGGGGGCCGGCAGCGTCGAAAAGGGGACCGCGCGTCGCGCTTCGCGCTCGCCGGGAGAGGGCGGGGCGAGGAGCGTGCTGGGAGCGTCGAGGCCGGCAGCGTCGAAAAGGGGAGCGCGCGTCGCGCTTGGCGCTCGCCGGGAGAGGGCGGGGCGAGGAGCGTGCTGGGAGCGTCGAGGCCGGCAGCGTCGAAAAGGGGAGCGCGCGTCGCGCTTCGCGCTCGCCGGGAGAGGAGGGGGCCGGCAGCGTCGAAAAGGGGGGCGCGCTTCGCGCTTGCCGGGAGAGGGCGCGGGGTTCATTGCAATGGTGCGCTGGCTTGGCATTCGGTGTGGCTGGCGAACGTGACGAGGTAGCCGTCGCAGGAGAGGGAAGTCACCGTTCGTAGGCAACCGGATAGCTCGGAGGCGACGTGGCCGGAGGGGGTGGATGGGTCTCGGCCTGCCAGGCAGCTCGTCGCGCCTGTCTCGTTGCAGCCGTCGGCAGCGGCGCTCGAGCCGAGGCAGGCGCCTACGCGCTCGCAGTTCGCGTGCATGAGCGATTCGCACCATTCCCCGAGGGGGACGGGGCGCTGCGGGTTTGCGTCGAGAGATGCGGTGCTCGCGCCGGGGGTTCCGGAGCAGCCTTGGACGAGCACGAGGACGAGAGACGAAGCGCACAGAAGCCCGACGACTTTCATGTTGGCGTCCTTTGAGAGAAAGGAAGGGGTACGAGGAACCTCTCGCGGCTGCGCTTGCAAGCCCGTGCCCACGCGGCCGCCCGATCCCCGACGCTTGCGATACGCTCCCTTCATTGAGGCACGAACCCTCTCCCGGCAAGCCATCCCCCGCGCTGCTGCGCGCGGCGCGCTGGCTCACGCCGCTGGTGAGCCTCGCGTTTCGCCCGCGCCTCGACGGGCTCGAGCACCTGCCGGAGCGCGGCCCCTTCATGATCGTCGCCAACCACTCCGGTGGGCTGGCGATCGCCGAAATCGTGGCGTTCGCGGCCCGCTACCTGGAGCGCTTCGGCAACGCCCGCCCCCTCGCCGGCTTCGCCCACGAGAAGGGGTTCCGCATCCCCGTCCTCTCCACCGTCCTCGCCCACGTCGGCGCGGTGCCGTCGACCTACGCCGCCGCCGAAGAGGCCCTCGCGAGAGGGGTGCCGCTGCTCGTCTTTCCCGGCGGTGACCACGAGGCGTTCCGTCCGATATGGCAGGCTTCCCGCGTCGACTTCGGCGGTCGAAAGGGCTTCCTCAAGATCGCCAAGAGGGCAGGGGTCCCCATCGTTCCAATGGGGATCCGCGGCAGCCATTACACGGTCCCCATTCTGTGGCGTTCGCGGTGGGTGCTTCCCTATGCATTGGTCGTCCCGCGCCTCATCGGGGTGAAGCGCTGGCCGGTGACGCTCCTCACCGTGGTCATCGTGACCGCCATCGCGACCGGCCTCGATCTCGCCTGGTATCTCCGCCTGCTCCTCTCGTGGCTCTTCGCGGTGTCGGCGCTCTCGTTCACGCCGATCGTCCCCGCCACCATTCGAATGCGGATCGGCGCGCCGCTCTCTGGGGAGGCCCTGTTCACGGAAGACGACGCCGATCTCGACCGCGCTCTCGCGACCGTGGAGGGGGCCGTGCAGGCCCTCGTCACTCCGCGCTGAACGCGGCGTCGATTCGATAAATCATCGTCTTGCCGCCCTGACCGACCCACCACGTGATGTCGGCGCAGTCGTCAGGCCACGATTTGCAATCCTCTGCCCCGTCGAGGTAGCTCGAATAGTTGTAAATGGTGAAGAGGTGGTCGCTCTTCTGGAGCTCCGAGGCGAAGCAGGTGTCTCCCCGCGACGGTAAGTCGGTGACGAACGTCACCGCGAGATCGTCCGGGTCGACCTTCCATAGGGCGCATCGCTTGGGCTTGAACGAATAGTCGACCTCGTACTTGTCGGCCTGGTCGGCGAGCGAGAGCTCGTCCGCGCCGAGGTCGTAGTTGCCGTCCTCGGTCACGTTCCTCCGCCCCACCAGCCACACGTCTCCTTGGTGACGGAAGACGAGGGGAGAGTCGTACTTCTTCGGGTCCGGCTTGCAGGTCCAGTTGCCGAGGTCGCCCGCCTCCGCGCGGCAGATCTTCGATCCGAACCCGAACTCGGCGTCGCCTGCTTCGTCGCGCGTGACCGCGACAAGCGTCCCGTCGTCCAAGAACGTGAAGTCCGTCTCGGACCCGCCACCCTCCTGCACGACCGGCTGCCCCTCCACGACCGGCTCGAGGGTGCGTCCGTCCGTCGTCGTCAAGAAGTGGATCCGGATCGGGTCTCCATTGTTCTCGTAGATGTTCTCGCCGCCGACGTAGCCAATGAGATAGGCCTTATCGCCGATCACCTTCGCGCGCCACGGGATGAAGCCCGGCTCATAGAGATCCTCCGGCTCGTCCCAATCTCCGGGGCCGTGGTACTCGGTGACCTTCATCCCCTGCGGCTCGAACGCGAACGGATCGCTCCCGAGCACCGCGAAATAGAGGAACAGCTTATCGCCCAGCGCGAGGAACCGCGGCTCGCGCACGTCCGTGCCGAGGGCGAACGAGCCCTCGAAGCGCCACCCGTCGGCCCCCTCGCTCGCCACGTACATGACCGTGTCCGCGGAGGCGAAGTGCGTAGGAGCGGTGCGCCACGCGAGGAACGTCCGGTCCTGGAACTGGACGACGTCGAGGTTGTTGTTGGCGTTCTGGATGTCGACTCCGGAAGGAGGGTCCGTGAACGGGACGACGACCTCGGCCTCCCCGAGCACGACCTCCGTTTGGCCGCCGCCCCCCGCGCCCCCGCCTCCGGTGGGGAGGTCGATGTCTGGGGTGCGGCAAGGCGCGTAAAAGAACCAAACCGCCATCGCGGCCTGAGGCATCGCGCGACCCTTCGGGACCTTCACCCGCCCCAGCGTAGCGTCGTTTCGATCGCCGTCACGACCGAAGCACGTTCCCGAGTCCCCCGGCCGCCCCCGCCGTGCTCCTTTTTGCCACGCCCCGCGCGCCGTTGCTGAAGCGGAAAACCGGCCGTTCCAAGCCTCCGGCGGAGGTCCGCGCCCGGCTCTGATGCTAGGGTGGCCCCATGATGAACCGAACCAAGCTGGTCGGGACCATCGTGGGGATGGGCTTCATGGCGCTCTGCGCGTGCAGCACCCCAGCGACCTCGAGCTCTCAGAGCGCGAGCGCGTCGGGCAAAGCTGCCGGCCACGAGTCCGAGCTCGCCTCGATGACCCCCGATGAAGTGGAGGCTCGCATCGCCAAGAACGATGGGAGCTTCTACGTCTACGACAACAACAACAAGGCCGTCTACGACAAGGGCCACTTGCCCGGAGCGAAGTGGCTCGACTTCGCCGAGGTGAAAGAGTCGGATCTGCCGAGCGACAAGGCCGCGACGCTCGTCTTCTATTGCGCGAACGAGCATTGAACGGCTTGTCATAGCGCCGCGGTCGCGGCGCAAAAGCTCGGATACAAGAACGTGTTCATCATGCCGGCCGGCATCGCCGGTTGGAAGAAGGCAGGGAAGAAGGTCGAGGTCTGAGGCGAGCGTGAGCGCCGCGCGCCGCTCCGCTCGAGGGCGGAGGCTGCGCGCGGGCGCGTGCGAATGTCCGCCGAGAGGCTGCCGCATCGGTTGCGTGGGCCTCGTAGGTCTTGCGCCACACAACCAGCGCTTTCTGCGACCAGCACAGGTGGTACGACCCTTGATGCTGCCGGCGCGCGGAGCTACGGACGCGAGGTCTTTCAGGAGGACAACATGGCCACGAAGATTGCCATCAACGGCTTTGGTCGCATCGGTCGCTGCATCGTTCGGGCGCTCGTCGAGCGCAACGTCACGGACCTCGAGCTCGTCGCGATCAACGACCTGACCGACGCGAAGACGCTCGCCCACCTCCTGAAGTACGACTCCATCCACCGCACCTTCAAGGGCGCGGAGGTGAAGGCGATCGACGGCGCCCTCGTCGTCAACGGCCGCGAGATCAAGGTCCTCGCCCAGAAAGATCCGAAGGATCTCCCCTGGAAGCAGCTCGGGGTGGACATCGTCCTCGAGTGCACCGGCCTCTTCACCGACAAGGAGAAGGCAGGCGCGCACATCACCGCGGGCGCAAAGCAGGTCATCATCAGCGCCCCCGCCAAGGGCCACGACGTCACCATCGTCATGGGCGTCAACGAAGAGGCCTACGATCCGAAGAAGCACACCGTGCTCTCGTGCGGCTCCTGCACGACGAACTGCCTCGCCCCGGTGGCGAAGGTCGTCCTCGACAACTTCGGCGTCGAGCACGGCCTCATGACGACGGTCCACTCGTACACCAACGACCAGCACATCCTCGACATCCCCCACCGCAAGGGCGATCTGCGCCGCGCCCGCGCCGCCGCCGTCAGCATGATCCCCACCTCGACCGGCGCCGCGAAGGCCCTGTCCGAGGTCATCCCCGCCCTCAAGGGCAAGTTCGACGGAAGCGCTGTCCGCGTCCCGACGGTGGACGTCTCCCTCGTCGATCTCACCGTCGTCACGGAGAAGCCGATCACGAAGGACGCCCTCCACGCCGCGATGAAGAAGGCCGCCACCGAGGGCCCGATGAAGGACGTCCTCGATTACACCGAGGCCGAGCTCGTCTCGAACGATTACATCGGCAACCCCGCGTCGAGCACCTTCGACGCCACGATGACCCAGGTGATCGGCGACAAGCTCGTGAAGCTCTTCGCTTGGTACGACAACGAGTGGGGCTTCTCGCACCGCATGATCGATCTGTCCCTCCTCGTCGCGAAGAAGGGCTGAGCGCCGTGAGGACCATCGAAGATCTCGCCGCGGCCGACGAAGGCCGAGGGCTCGCGGGTAAGCGCGTCTTCATTCGCGTCGACTTCAACGTCCCCCTCGACAAGAAGACGAAGGCGATCACCGACGACGCGCGCATCCGAGAGGCGCTCCCCACCATCAAGCTCGCCATGGAGAAGGGGGCGAAGGTCATCCTCGCCTCGCACATGGGCCGCCCCAAGCCGGGCAAGACGGATGGGCTCAGCCTCGAGGTATGCGGCAAGCGCCTCGCCGAGCTCACCGGATGGGAGGTCCACGTCCCCGAGGACTGCATCGGCGACGCGCCGAAGAAGGTCATCCAGGATCTCCGCGCCGATCAGGTCTGCCTGCTCGAGAACCTCCGCTTCCACCCCGAAGAAGAGGCCAACGACGAGGCGTTCGCCAAGCAGCTCGCCGAGCTGGCCGACATCTACGTCGACGACGCCTTCGGGGCCGTGCACCGCGCCCACGCCTCGGTTCATGCCCTGCCGCTCCTCATGCGGACGCGCGCCGCCGGCCTCCTCCTCGCGAAGGAGCTCAAGGCCCTGGGTCGCGTCGTGAACAACCCCGAGAAGCCCTTCGTCGCCATCCTCGGTGGCGCGAAGGTCAGCGACAAGATCGAGGTCGTCGAGTCGCTCCTCGGCAAGTGCAGCACCCTCTGCATCGGCGGCGCGATGGCGAACACCTTCCTCGCCGCCGAAGGCAAGAAGATGCAGAAGAGCCTCGTCGAAGAGGACAAGCTCCCCCTCGCGCGAACCATCCTCGAGAAGGCCCGCGACCGGAAGGTGAAGATCATCCTCCCCGTCGACGTCGTCGTCGCCGACGGAGTGGACGAAACGAGCGGTGAAGTGGTCGCCGCCGCCGCCGTGCCCGAAGGCAAGATGGCCCTCGACATCGGCCCCAAGACGATCGACCTCATCAAGAAGGAGCTCGCGTCCGCGAAGACGGTCTTCTGGAACGGCCCGATGGGCCTCTTCGAGACGCCGGGCTTCGCCCAAGGCACCCTCGACGTCGCGCGCGCCCTCGCCAAGATCGACGGCTTCACCGTCGTCGGTGGCGGTGACAGCGCCGCCGCCGTCAAGGTCGCAGGCGAGGACGTCGTCAAAGGCATCGACCACATCTCCACCGGCGGAGGCGCATCCCTCGAGCTGATCGAAGGAAAGAAGCTCCCCGGCGTCGCCGCCCTCGAGCAGTGACCCCGCTGGCGTGGGGGCTCGCCCCCACGCGCCGCGCCCCGGCGTTGACTCCGCAAGGCTGATCGAACCAGACAGGTCGACACGCGCCGTAGTAGGCAGGGCCGGTCCGACCAGCCTGTCGAGATGCGCGCGGCATCAAACAGGCTGGTCCGACCAGCCCAGCCGATCCGCGGCGCATCAAACGGTTGGTCCGACCAACGAAAAACGACGCGCGGCGCATCAAAGTGGCTGGTCCGACCAGCCTCAAACGATACCTGCCGACCAAAACCGGCTGGTCCGACCAGCCTCAAACGATACCTGCCGACCAAAACCGGCTGGTCCGACCAGCCTCAAACGATACCTGCCGACCAAAACCGGCTGGTCCGACCAGCCCCGACGGGTTGGCGCCGACCAAAACAGCTGGTCCGACCAGCCCAAACGGCACCTTCCGACGAAAACCAGCTGGTCCGATCAGCCTCCGTCGGTACGCGTCGACCAAGAACAGCTCGTCCGACCAGCCAAGATCGAGATCAGTCCGTCAAAGAATGCTGATCAGGCCCGACGAGCATCTTCGTCTTGGGCCGAGCGCCGAGCGGAGGGATGCCCCCTCGTCCACGCCGCGCGCCGCCGGTCTCCCCTGTTCCCCGCGCGTTCAGCGGGACACCGCGAACCCAGCGACACTTCGCCGACTTGCTTCGCAAGACGGCTGAAGCGTGCCGCTGCGCATGCTCGGGCCAGCGCAGCCCTGCGCGTGCAGTGGGAGACAGCCCCAGGCTGGCCACGGATCTAGCAGCGCCCGCCCGCCACGACCTCTCAGCTCACCCGCGTCCAGCTCTCGCCACGACCTCTCAGCTCGCCCCCGCCCAGCCTCGCCACGACCTCTCAGCTCGTCCCCGCCCAGCCTCGCCACGACCTCGGTCGGCGCATGTTCCTCATGCGACGACCGGCGCAGCGAGCCTCATAGGCGAGCGAGCACCTGGTTCTCCGGGCCGAGCGCCGAGCGAGAACACAGCAGCGCGCGTCCGCGCACCGTCGGTTTCTGGGCCGAGCGCCGAGCGGATGATGGCTCCAGAAACTCTGCCGTGATTCGTTCCGGAAATTCTGCGGCGCCGAAGTAACTGGAGGCAGCGGATGTTCTGGATTCTGACCACGGCGGTCACGGCCGTGTACCGGGAAAAGTGCGCGCAGAGTGCGAGGAC
>JBGAID010000175.1:0-9782 GCA_044225865.1 Polyangiaceae bacterium
GCGGGGCGCAAGGCCTTCCGCGCGGGGCGCATCCCCCAGAAGCTCTACGCGACCGCGTCCTCGCCCCTCGCGGGCCGGCTTTCGTGAGCGCGGGCATGCTGCTCGTCCGCGCGCCGGCGGTGGCGCTCGCCCTCGCCGCGCTCTCGCTGGCGCCTTTCCAGTGCGCGAGCGAGCCGAAGCCCAGCCTCGCCCGCGAGGAGAACCCGGCGGAGGCGCTCCACGGCCTCGCCGACGAGTTCGATCGGGCTGGCGATCGCGAGGGCCGGGTGCGGACGCTGCTCTACCTCGCGGAGCGCTATCCGCGGAGCAAGTTCGCGGAGCAGGCCAAGGTCGAGCTGAAGGAGCTGGGGGTCGACTTCGACGCGGAGATGAAGGCGCGGGCCGCCCAGGCCAAGGCGTCCGCGTCCGCCGCGTCCAGCGCGAGCGCTCCGCCGCCCGCTTCGTCGGCTCGGCCTTGATCGTGCTCTTCCAGATCACCGACCGGGCGACCCTCGGGGAGGAGGCGCTCTTCGATCGCGTGAGGCGCGCGGCGGCCCCCCTCGCGATCCAAGTGCGCGACAAGGATCTCGACGAGGCCTCGCGCTTCGATCTCGCCCGGCGCCTCCTCGCCGCCGCGCGTCCCCTCGGTCACCGCGTGATCATGGGTGGGGCGTTCGAGCACGCGCGCGGGCTCGACGTAGACGGGGTGCACCTCGGCGCGTCGCGTGCGAGGGAGGTCCGAGCGGCGAAGAGCGCGTTTCGCTTCGTCTCGGTCGCCTGCCACGATCCATCGGAGGTCGAGCGCGCGGCCGGGGAGGGCGCGGACGCGGTGCTCGTCTCGCCCGTGTTCGCCTCTCCTGGCAAGGGCGCGCCGGTGGGCCTCGCCGCGCTCGAGCAGGCCCGCGCCGTGGTCGAAGGTCAGGGCGCGTCGTGCTCGGTCGTCGCCCTGGGTGGGATCGACCCATCGAACGCGAACGCGTGTCTCGCGGCAGGAGCGCACGCGGTCGCGGCGATCCGAGCCGATCTCGTAGCGTGGGCGCGCGCCCTGGGCTCGACGCTCACGTGATGCCTTGGTAAACGTCTCGCCCCCCCGCGCGCCCATCGCGCGCGGAGAGAACCCCACGGTGCACCGATGAGCGATCCCCTTCGCGGTCTCTTCCAACCCGTTCGCCCCGAGCTCGATTTTCCGGCGGACGAGGCCCGCATCCTGGCCTTCTGGAGAGACCACGGCATCTTCGAGAAGTCGCTCCGCGCCGAGACGCGCGCCACCGGCCCGAGCCAAGGCACCTTCGTCTTCTATGAAGGCCCGCCGACGGCGAACGGCATGCCCCACAACGGCCACGTCCTCACCCGGGCCGTGAAGGACGTCTTCCCCCGCTACAAGACGATGCAGGGCTTCGATGTCCCTCGCAAGGCGGGCTGGGACACCCACGGCCTGCCGGTGGAGGTCGAGGTCGAGAAGGAGCTGCGCATCCACGGCAAGGCCGAGATCGATCGCTACGGCCTCGAGCCCTTCACCCACCGCTGCATCGAGAGCGTCTTCCGCTACACGGAGGCGTGGGAGCGGCTCACCGACAAGATCGGCTTCTGGGTCGATCTGAAGACGGCCTACGTCACCTACCACCGCAGCTACGTCGAGAGCGTGTGGTGGGCGTTATCGAAGCTCTTCGAGAAGGGCCTCCTCTATCAGGGCCACAAAGTCGTGTGGTGGTGGGCTCAGGGCGGCACCGCCCTCTCGAGCGCGGAGGTCGGCCTCGGGTACAAGACGGTGGACGACCCGTCCGTCTTCGTCGCGTTCCCCTTCGCCGACGACCCGACCACGTCGCTCCTCGTCTGGACGACGACGCCGTGGACCTTGCCGTCCAACATGTACGCGGCCGTGCATCCCGCCTTCACCTACGCGTTCGTGCGCGGCGTGCCCGGCCACGAGACGGTCGTGCTCGCAAAGGATCTCGTCCCCGCGCTCTCGAAGAAGATCGGGGCCGAGCTCACGGTCGTGCGCGAGGTGCCCGGCACCGAGCTCGTCGGCAAGAAGTACGTGCCTCCCTTCGCGACCTTCGAGGAGGAGTCGCGCGCCCACGCCCTCGTCCACACCGTGATCGCGGCCGACTTCGTCCTCATGGACGCCTCCGGCATCGTCCACATCGCCCCCGCGTTCGGCGAGGACGACAACGCCGCCCACCGCAAGCTGCTGGAGAAGGCCCCCGATCTGCCGCTCCTCTGCGCGATCGCCCCCGACGGGACGTTCACGTCGCGCGTCCCCAAGCACCAGGGCCGCTGGGTGAAGGACTGCGACAAGGATCTCGTCGCGGAGCTGAAGGACGCGGGCCGGCTCGTCCACGCGGAGGCCTACCGCCACGAGTATCCGTTCTGCTGGCGCAGCGACAACGACCCGCTCATCCAGTTCGCGCGGCCCGCTTGGTACATCCGCACCACCGCGCGGATCCAGGACGCGATCGCCAACAACCAGGCGGTGAGCTGGCTCCCCGATCACATCAAGGAAGGGCGCTTCGGGGATTTCCTCCGCAACAACGTGGACTGGGCCCTCTCGCGCGAGCGCTACTGGGGCACCCCTCTCAACATCTGGATCAACGACGAGACGGGCAAGATGGAGGCGCCCGCGAGCGTCGCCGCCATCCTCGAGAAGAACCCGCAGGCCTTCGACGCCTTCCACGCCGCGAAGAAGAAGGATCCGAAGCTCTCGGATCACCTGATGGTCCACAAGCCTTGGGTCGATCACGTGACCTGGCAGAACCCGGGCGAGCCAGGCACCTACCGGCGGGTGCCGGAGGTGATCGACTGCTGGTTCGACTCCGGCTGCATGCCCTTCGCGCAGTGGGGTTATCCCCACCAAGAGGGCTCCAAAGAGATCTTCGAGAAGGCCTTCCCGGCCGACTTCATCAGCGAGGCGATCGACCAGACGCGCGGGTGGTTCTACTCGCTCCTGATGATCTCGACCCTCGTCTTCGATCATCCGCTTCCGCACCCCTACAAGACGTGCGTCGTGCTCGGCCACGTCGGCGACAAGGAGGGGAAGAAGGAGTCCAAGTCCAAGGGCAACTACACCCCGCCCGACGTCATCCTCGAGCGGGTGCGGATGGAGTTCGCCGCCGTCGACGCGAAGGACGTGAACGGCCTCGTCGCGACCCCGGGCACCGCCTTCATCGCCCGGGAGGACTACGAGGGCCTCGATCTGACCGGGGAGAGCGCGAAGGTGCTCCTCTACAAGAACGACGAGGAGCGCACGGACAAGGACGAGATCGTCCTCAAGCCGACGAAGCTCCTGCCGCGCCGGGTCGTCGCCCTCGCTTCCCCCGACGTCGCGCGGCTCGGCCTCGCCCCGTTCGATCGGGCGCTGCGCGTGCTCGCGAGCGAGGTGCCGCGCCTCGCCAAGGACGAGAAGGTCTTCATCGAGGATCCCTCCGCCCCGAGCCCGGGCGCCGACGCGTTCCGCTGGTTCTTCTACGCGTCGAGCCCCTCGTGGACGAACACGCGCCACTCGCTGACCAACGTCCGCCTCGAGCAGAAGGAGTTCCTGGTCAAGCTGCGCAACGTCTACAGCTTCTTCGTCATCTACGCGAACATCGACGGGTTCGATCCATCCCGCGGCGGCGCGGGCGCGGTCGGCGAGAGCGTCGAGGCGCGCGTCGCGAGGTCCTCCGGGTATCGGCCGGTCGCGGAGCGCGCGGAGCTCGATCGCTGGATCATGAGCGAGCTCGCGATCACGACGAAGAAGGTCACCGAGTCCCTCGACGGCTACCTCCTCTACGACGCGGCCCGCGCCCTCGTCGAGCTCGTGGAGAGCCTCTCCAACTGGTACGTCCGGAGGAGCCGCGCCCGCTTCTGGGAGAAGGGGAATTTCGCCCACGGCGACGCGGGCACGGACAAGACGGACGCGTACTTCACCCTCTACGAGGTGCTCGTCACGATCGCGCGGCTCATCGCCCCGTTCACGCCGTTCATGGCCGAGGAGCTCTGGCAGAACCTCGTCCAGAGGCCGTTCGCGAGCGGCCTCGCCCAGAGCGTCCACCTCGCCAAGTGGCCGGTCGCGGACACGGCCCGGATCGATCTCGGCCTCGCCAAGCAGATGCGCGCGGTCCGCGAGCTGGTGAGCCTCGGGCTCCAGGTCCGCACCCAGTCGAAGCTCCGCGTCCGCCAGCCCCTCCGCCAGGTGGACATGGTCGTCTCGGACCACGAGCTCGCGGAGGCCCTGCGCGCCCACGCCGATCTCATCCGCGAGGAGCTCAACGTCCACCGGGTGAACCTGCTCGCCCCCGGCGAGGAGGCGAGCTTCGTCGAGTACGCGATGAAGCCGAACTTCCGCGCCCTCGGCCCCAAGCTGGGGAAGAAGGTCCAGGCCTGCAAGGCCGTCCTCGCCAAGAGCGACGCGCGCGCCCTGCGGACGGAGCTCGCGAGCACGGGCAAGGTCGAGCTCCTCGTCGAAGGAGAGTCGGTCACCCTCGGCCCCGAGGAGATCGACGTCGCCGTCGTCGCGCAGCCCGGCTACGCGGCTGCGGGCGGCCGGGCCGGCGTCGTGGTGCTCCACGTCGAGCTCGACGACGAGCTCCGCGACGAGGGCTTCGGTCGCGAGATCGTGGCCAAGGTCCAGTCGATGCGGAAGGAGCTCGGCCTCGACTTCGTGGCGCGCATCCGCCTCCACGTCGACGGGAGCGAGCGCGTTCGCCGCGTCGCCGCCCAGCACCGCGACCTGCTCGCGAGCGAGGCCCTCGCCACCGCGATCTCGATCGGCGACGAGACGAGCGTCGCTCCCGGCGTCGAAGCTCGCACCTTCACCATCGACGGCGAGGACGTAACGGTACGGCTCTCCCACGGCTGAGGCTCGGCGCCGCCCGGCGCGCGCGTCGCGCTTCGCGCTCGCCAAAGAGGGCAGAGCTGAAGCGTCGTCGTGCTGGGAACAGAGCGCCGTTCACCGCCGCAGACATTGCGAGCCATTCGCAATGCCTGCGCGCGCCGCGCAGCTTGCTGCGGCTTGCATCGCGAGATCGGTTGGCCACGGGCTCGCACGGTCGTTGCATTCGGGCGCCGCCGGGAGGCGCCTGCCCATGTCGATCGACTATGCCGCGAAGATTCCCAACAACGTAGGACTGGACCAAGACCCGAAGCTCCAGCGTGCGCTCGAGCATTGGCAGCCGAAGTACCTCGACTGGTGGCGTGAGATGGGGCCCGTCGAGTCCGCGAACCTCGACATCTATCTCCGCACCGCCGTCAGCGTCGACTCGAAGGGTTGGGCCCAGTTCGGCTACGTGAAGATGCCGGACTATCGCTGGGGGATCTTCCTCACGCCTCCCGAGCACGAGCGCCTCATCCCGTTCGGCGCCCACAAGGGCCAGGCGGTTTGGAACGAGGTCCCCGGCGAGTACCGCAGCACGCTCCGCCGCATCGTCGTCACCCAGGGCGACACCGAGCCGGCCAGCGTCGAGCAGCAGCGCTACCTCGGGGCGACCTGCCCGTCCCTGTACGACTTGCGGAACCTCTACCAGGTCAATGTCGAGGAGGGCCGTCACCTCTGGGCGATGGTCTATCTGCTCCACGCCTATTTCGGACGCGACGGTCGTGAAGAGGGCGAAGCTCTCCTCGAGCGACGATCCGGCGACGCCGACAAGCCGCGGATCCTCGGCGCGTTCAACGAGCGCACCCCGGACTGGCTCTCCTTCTTCATGTTCACGTTCCTCACGGACCGTGACGGCAAGTACCAGCTCGCCGCCCTCGCCGAGAGCGGCTTCGACCCGCTCGCGCGCTCGACGCGCTTCATGCTCACGGAGGAGGCCCACCACCTCTTCGTGGGCGAGAGCGGGGTCGGCCGCATCATCCAGCGCACCGCGGAGGCGATGAAGAAGCACGACGTCGAAGAGGCGGACAAAGTCCGGATGCTCGGCGTGATCGATCTGCCTACCATTCAGCGCTATCTGAACTTCCACTTCAGCGTCACGCTGGATCTCTACGGCGGGGAGATCTCGTCCAATGCCTCTTCGTTCTTCTCGGCCGGGCTCAAGGGTCGGTTCGAGGAGAGCAAGCTCCAAGACGATCACGTCCTCGCGAGCGCCGAGTACACCGTGCTCGACCTCGAGAACGAGAAGCTCATCGAGAAGCACGTCAACGCCCAGCTCGCGCTCAACGAGCGCCTGCGCGACGACTACATCACGGACTGTGCGGCGGGCGTCGATCGCTGGAACAAGATCCTCGAGAAGGCCGGGGTCGCGTTCCGCTTCAAGCTCCCCCACAAAGCCTTCCACCGGAAGATTGGCACCTTCGCGAACGCCTGCGTCAGCCCCGACGGCAAGGTCGTGAGCGAGGCCCAATGGACCCACCACGCCGCCGAGTGGCTGCCCTCCGAGCAAGACAAAGCCTTCGTCCACTCGCTCCAGGGCCGCGTCACCGAGGCCGGCAAGTACGCCAATTGGATCGCGCCCCCCGCTCGGGGGATCGACAACAAGGGCGTCGACTTCGAGTACGTTCGCTTCTCGTGACCTCGCTGCCCGTCCTCGCGCGCCAACACCTCATCGACCCGGAGGTGTGCATTCGGTGCAACACGTGTGAAGAGGCGTGCGGGAAGGGCGCTATTCGCCACGACAAGAAGACATACGCCGTCGCGTTCGAGCTCTGCGACGCGTGCGGCGACTGTCTTCCTCCTTGCCCGACCGGCGCCATCGACAGCTGGCGCCGGGTCGCGTCTCCCTTCTCCGTCGAGGACCAGCTCGGCTGGGAGTCGCTGCCCCCCGACGTCGAGGGTCATGCCGAGGGAGAGCCGATCCCCCAAGCGGTGGCCGCCCTCGTTCGAGAGGCGACGGAGGCCCAAGGGGGCGCGGCGCCGCCGCCGTGGTCGGCCGCGCACCCTTATGTCGGCCTCTACACGCCCGAGCGCCCCGCGACCGCCACCGTCGCGGGGAGCTATCGGCTCACCGCCGAGGACAGTGAGGTCGATATTCGCCACATCGTCCTCGACTTCGGCAAGACGGCGTTCCCGGTGCTCGAGGGCCAGTCGCTCGGGATCGTTCCGCCGGGGACGGCCGCCGACGGCAAGCGCCACGCGATGCGGCTCTACTCGATCGCGAGCCCGCGCGACGGCGAGCGTCCCGGCAGCAACAACCTCGCCCTCACCGTGAAGCGCATCGTGGAGGACCCGGACGGAAACCCGATGCGCGGGGTCGCCTCCAACTATCTGTGCGACCTGAAGAAGGGCGACTCGGTGCAGGTGACGGGCCCCTACGGGGTGAGCTTCCTCATGCCGAACCACCCGGGGGCGAAGCTCTTGATGATCTGCACCGGCACCGGCGCGGCCCCGATGCGGGCCATGACGGAGCGCCGCCGCCGCCGCTTCGCCAAGGACGGCGCGGGCTCGATCCTCCTGTTCTTCGGCGCGCGGCGACAGCGCGAGCTGCCCTACTTCGGCCCCCTCATGAAGCTCCCCCGCGAGCTCATCGACGTCGAGCTCGCGTTCAGCCGCGAAGAAGATCGAGAGAAGGCCTACGTCCAGGATCGCATCCTCGCTCGCCGCGAAGACGTCGGCGCGCTCCTCGCGGACGACGAGGCCTTCATCTACCTGTGCGGCCACAAGCGGATGGAGGAGGGGGTCTTCGCCGCCCTCGCCGAGATCGCGACGAGCCGCGGGCTCGACTTCGCGGCCCTCAAGCAGCGCTTGCGCCGCGAAGGACGACTTCACGTGGAGACGTACTGAAGCCTCGCCGCGGTCGCGGGGGATGCCGTAGCATCGACCGATGGGGTCCACGGCCCGGTGGGCGATCCTCGTCGCGCTCGCGCTCGCTGCGTGCAGCGGAAGCGACGCCTCGGACTGGGGCGGCGGCGCCGGCTTCGGCGGCTTCGACCCGGCGTGCACGCCCGAAGATCCGGCCACGAACCCCCTCCACACCGGCATGATCGCGGAGCAGACGGGCGTCCCCGCCGATATCGCCGACTGCTCGATCCTCAAGTGGACGGCCGCGTACGGCGAGCCGGATCCGATGATCGTGAAGGCGATGATCTACGGCGAGTCGCGCTTCGATGTGCTCGCCGCCGGCTGCGACAACCTGCCGTGCGGCGTCCCCGAGGGTTGGACCCAAGAGGAGAGCGGCTGCTACGGCCTCATGCAGGTCGTCCCCGCGTGCGGGCCCATCGCCGACGACGCCGGCTTCTTGGCCGACGGTCACCCCGACATGGTGACGGATCCGGCCTCGCCGGACTTCGCCCGCTCCGTCTTCAACCCAGACGTGAACGTCCACCTCGGCGTCGCCGGGTTCGCCGGGAACCGCGCCGAGGTGAAGTCCCTCTTCCCGGGCTGCACCGAGGATCAATACACGCTGATGGCGCTCGGCAACTTGGCTTCGCACGGGTCGACGACCGGCTGCGACGCCTACAACCGAGACTACATCGATTATATCCTTCCCGCGTACTTCGAATACGCCGAAGCGGCGGGGTATGCGGCCCACGCGTACTGAGAGGCGGGGACGATGAGCGACGGTCTCAGGACGACGAGGATCTCGCCCCAGAAGCCCTCGCGCTTTGGTACGTTCGGAACCAGAAGCATGCAGAAGGGGTCGGGGCCGAACGCGCTCGTCGCCATCGAAAAGCGGATCGCGAGCGAGATCGAGACCAGCCTCGACAAGCGCGGCGCCCTGGAGCCGCGCCTCGCCGGCGTCGCGCGCGCGCTCGCCCCGCACTCGAGCAACGTCCGATCGGTCCTCGCTTCCTCGCTCAAGGAGCTGATCAAGCACGACGCCTTCGACCGCGAGCTCTACGGGGCCGGGCTGCGCGCCCTCGCCGACACGTCCGACAAGAAGCTCGGTCCGCTCCTCGTCGCCGCCCTCAAGACGGAAGAGTTCGGCGGCTTGCCCGCGCTCTCGGCGGCGTGCTTCGTCCCGGAGGTCGCGATCGGTCCTCTGCTCGTCCGCACCGCCGCTTGCCAGAAGACCCAGCTCGCGTTCGGAGCGGAGGTCGCGAGGCTCGTCCGGGGTGAGCCCACCGGCCCGCGGCTCTTCGCGCTCGCCGCTCGCCTCAAGGAGGCCCACCGCATCGCCCTCTCCGTCGAGCTCCTCCTGCCCATCTGCCTGCGCCTCGCCGACGTCCCGGAGAAGGGCTGCCTCGCGCTCGGCGACGCCCTCCACGTGCTGCGCGGCTCGGAGCGCCACCTCGGGCGCTGGCTCCTCATGGCCGAGATCGCCCATCGCGGCGGTGATCCGCGCCCGCTGAAGGAGGCGGTCGAGCGCACCTCGACCGGCCCCGACAGCTCCCGCGCGGCGTGGTCGCTCGTCGTGTGGGCCCTCGATCCTTCGCGCGGCACCGGCGGCACCCGCCCCACCTCGGAGCTCGTCGCGCGGCTGTCCCACCGGCCGAGCGCGGATCGCGACACCGCCTTCCTGTTCCGCATGGCCGACGCGAAGGTCGACGTCGCCCGTCCGATGCTGGAGGCCCTCGCCCGCACCAAGCCCCTCGGCGACGACGTCGCCCTGCGGGCCGCGTACATGCTCGCCAAGAACTACGACCGGGCCGGCTTCCTCGGCGAGGTCATCGCGTGCGGGGAGGCCTCCGCGCGCGACGACGTGCGCGGGCTCGCCGCCGCCGCGCTGTTCGACCTCGGCGATCGGGAGCGCGCGCTCACCGTCTCGAGCAGCCTCGGCGCGTCGCAGGATCTCACCGCCCTCACGTGGAGCGCCCTCGTCACCGCCGCCGCGAGCTCCGGCTCGAAGACCCCGGCGGACATCATCACCGAGACCACGTTCCGGCGCGTGCAGCTCGGATGGATCGAGTAGGGGCGCGCGGGGCCCTCGCGCTCACGGCGGCCGCGCTGC
>JBGAID010000176.1:0-9671 GCA_044225865.1 Polyangiaceae bacterium
GTCCGACACCTACGTCCCCGACGTGGGCGTCGAGGTGAGCGACCCGGTGACGGGCGACGTCCTCGGCAGCGGGACCATCCACCGGCGATCCGTGACCGACGAGGTCGACGCGACCCCGATCGCCCAGGGCACGCGCGTCGGCCTCCTCGCGCGCCCCGCGGGCGCGACCGGAAAGCACCCCGCCATCCTCGTGTTCGGCGGCTCCGAGGGGGGCTCGTCCACGGGAGAGTTCTTCGCCTATTACCTCGCCCAGCTCGGCTACGTCTCGTTCGGCGTCGCCTACTTCGGCGAGCAGGGGCTGCCCTCCACCCTCACCCGCGTCCCCCTCGAGACCCTCGAGGACGATCTCGACTTCCTCGCCTCCCAGCCGGACGTGGACCCAGAGCGCATCGCCGTCATCGGAGGCTCGCGCGGCGGAGAGCTCGCCCTCCTCCTCGGCGCCCACTTCCCCGAGCGCGTGCACGCGGTCGTCGCCCAGATCCCGAGCGGCTACGTCTGGGGCTCCACCTCGAGCTACACCGATCCGGCGTGGACCTTCGGCGGCGTCGATCTCCCCTTCGTCCCCAACTCCGACGCCCAGCCCGAGCAGTACATCCTCAACGGCGCGGTCCACTACGTCTCCCGCAACGTCTTCTTCGAGGACATCGCGGCCGCGAGCCCCGAGGCCCTCGATCTCGCGACGACCCGCGTCGAGGATACGGCCGGGCCCATCCTGTTCCTCGCCGGCGAGGACGACAAGCTCTGGCCATCGTGCGATCTCTCGCAGGTCGCCTGGGATCGACTCGAGGCGAGCGGGCACGTCGAAGCCCACGGCGACGAGCTCCACTGCTTCCCCGAAGCCGGCCATTGGATCGCGTTCCCGCCCGGCTCGTCGACGATGGAGAGCTCCGCCTACTACGAGCCAGCCGTGCACGGATACATGGACGTGGGAGGGACGCCGGAGGGGATCGCCCGCGCCGAGCGCCAAGGGAACACCGCCCTCCGCGCCTTCCTCGCTCGCGCCCTCGCCCCCGCTACGAAATAAGTAGCAGCAGAGGAGCGGGATCCCATCCGCCGCGGGGATCCGGTCAGGGCGCGGGCACGGCCGGGCAGGATGGATCCGTCCTGCAGTCGTAGAGCTCCAGAAGCTGCGCCGCCCAGGGGCAGTAGAACGCGCCGAAGGCGGCGCAGTTCGCGTCGACGTAGTCGGGGGTGCCGTCGCAGACCTCCGTCGTCACCTCCGCGAACTGGAGCGTCGCGGGATCCTGATGGAACGCGTGGCCGCAGTTGTAGGGCGCGGGCTCGCACACGAGCTGGCCATTCGGGATGGTCGCGGTGGAGGTGCCCGCCCACAGCGCGAGCGCCTGCTCGATGCCGTCGGGGTCGGTGATCTGGGCTCGGTAGGTCTGACCCACGACGTCGAACGTCGCCCAGAGCCCGTCGTCGGGAGGGACGCACCCATCCGAGCCGCCCTCCCCGCCCGCGCCTCCGCTCCCTCCGATCCCCGCGCCGCCCCCGCCCGCCGGCTCGCCTCCGCCGCCGCCCGACGAGGCGCCGCCCGCCCCGGCTCCACCGCCGCCGCTCGAGGTCGAGTCACCGCAGGCAGCCGCGAGCACGCAGACGAGGATGGCGAGCGCTCTCATGGCCGCCGAGTCTAACAGTGTGCTGAAAAAGTCGACGTCATGCCTCTCGGCACCGGACTGGCTGCCAATTCACCCCCCCGGCCCCCCTCGCGTAGCGACGGGGGAGATCCGTCGGAGGGCACGGCTGGTCGCCGCGTGAGCGGTCGCAGCGAGCTCGCCTTGGGCCTCTCTCCTCCGCGCGCGACCCCACCCAGTGGCCTGACGATCGCCTTGTCAGCAGACTGCCAAATCAGCGATCGTGGTCCGGACACACACGACGCAAGAGCGGCCTGTCGTTCCGCGGAGCGGACACCTGTTCCACCCGCGTGACAGTCGAGGCTCGCACCCGCCCCGTGTTCGCGGCGATCCCTCCTGGCACGCGACGTGATGAGCCTCGTCGCAGGGCGAGACGCCCTCGAAAAAGGAGCTTGGTCATGCGCGCTGTCGCAATGCTTGGTGGTCTCTTGGTCGCGGTCGCTTTTGCTCAGGCTTGCTCCGTCACGACGGACGACGGCGGCGTCGTTGCGATGAACAGAGCGACCGGCGAGATCCGTGAGTTCGACTCGGACGCCGACGTCCCCGACGGGTGGGTCACGTGCGACGACGCCTCCTCGTGCCCCGATCCGATCGCGTGCGGCGAGATCGACGAAGCAGCGTGCCTCGTCCGCACCGACTGCGCGCCCATCTACGACGACGCGCAGTCCTTCGTCGGATGCGTCGACGGCGGCGTGCAGACGTGCACCGAGGATCAATGCGGGCCTCAGCTCGGGATGCCCTCCTACGAGTGCTGGGATGGATCGATCGGCGGGCCCACCGGCCGCTGCATCGAGAGCGACGGCGGCTGCGGCTGGGAGATCCGCGACTGCCCCGCCGAGCCCGCGTGCGATCCGGGCGACTGCGGGCCCGCGCCCGGGATGCCCAACTGGACCTGCGACGACGGCAGCATCGGCGGCCCGGCTTGCGTCCCCGCCGCGGACGGAACCTGCGGCTGGGCGATCCTCGAGTGCCCCGAGGACGGGACCTGCGACGACCCGGCGAAGTGCGGGCCCGAGCTTGGAATGCCCGCATACCTTTGCGATGATGGCTCGACGGGCGGCAACACCGGCCGCTGCCTCGACAACCAGGACGGGACGTGCAGCTGGGAGATCCGCGAGTGCCCGGAGGCAGGTCAGGGCGGTTGAGACCGGCGCCGTCGGCCCCCGAGCGAGGACAGGCCGCCATCGTCGCGCTCGGGTGGGTCGCGCTCTCGGCTTGCAGCGGCACCCTCCCCGAGCGCGCGATCGAGCCTCCTCGGCCTCCCCCGTCCGTCGTACCGGAGGCGATGATCGCGGTCGCGCCCGCGCAATGGGCCACCGAAGACAGCGTCCCCGTCGATCTCGACGCGGCCGTCCGTGAAGGTTTCGTGGGCGCGCGCATCCGCGTCGTCGACGCGAGGGCGGCCGTCGAAGAGCGCGGGCAAGGATGCTCGGCGGACGAGGCATGCGTCGAAGCGGCCGCCCGCGAAGCGGGGGCGGAGAAGCTCCTCCGCACGAAGCTCGCGACCTTGGGGGGGACGGTCCTGGTCCGCATGGGCGTGGTCGACGTCGCGACCGGCACGCGCGCCGAGGAGCGACAGGAGGTCGTCAACGCCGCGACCCCCGATCGGGTCCGCGCCGCCATCGCATCCCTCGCGAAGCAGATCGCCAAACCCTATGTTCCCCCGCCCCCTCCCCCGCCTCCGCGCGTCGTGCACGAGCAAGCCCGCTGGTACCAACAGTGGTGGGTCTGGACGCTCGTGGGCGCCGCCGTCGTCGGCACCGGCATCGGGGTCGGGGTCGCGGCGACGGCGGGCGATCCCGGACCGGACGTCGTGGTGACGCCGCCATGAACCATCGCGCGTCGCTGCTCTCGGCCGGTTGCGCCCTCGCCCTCGGCACCTCGTGCGGCTCGGGGGAGGCCTTCGACATCGCGCTCGTCCCGGACGAGAACCTCTCGACCGAGGCCGAGCTCGCGACCCTGGTCGGCACCCTCGTCTACGTCTTCGACAGCCCCGAAGGACTCTACGCGCCCGGCGAAGAGCAGACCTTCGAAGCCGTCCAGATCAAAGACGCCGACGCCGACCCGAGCGATCTCGAGATGGTGGTGACGGTCCCGGTGGAGGATGGCCGGCTGCCGCTCGTCCGCGTCGAGCGCGGGGGGCTCCCCGACGTCGTCGTCGACGTGCGCGTGCTGGGCCTCCCCGTCTCGGGCGAGGGTCCCCCGATCGCGAGCGGCGAGCTCCGCGGGCTGCGCTTCGGCGCGGACACCGAGCAGGTGAGCGTCCCCTTCGACCTGCGCGACGATGTCCTCCCGGCGCGGGTGGCGAGCGTCGTGCCCGAGGATGGGTCGGATCTCCCCGGCTGCGCGGTCAGCTCGCTCGAGGTGGTGTTCTCGCGCCCCGTCGATCCCGCATCGTTGCTCGTGCCGGGCGCGGTGCAGATCGAGCCCGGGGCCGGGCCCGTCGACATCTACGTCGACGACTCGGGGCTCGTCGCCACCCTCGTGCCCCAGGGGATCTCCTCCAAAGGAGACTCGCTCTCGATCCATTTGAAGGTGGGCGAGAGCGTCGTCGATCGCGACGGCCAGCCCTTCGACCAAGTGCCGCGGCAAGAGGGCGCGCAGCCGTTCGACGCCGTCATCGTGTACGTCTGCGTGCCACCGCCCTCCGCCCCCGACACGCCTTGCGGGGGCATCTACTGCGCGCGCTCCGGACGGATCGCGTGCATCGACGACCGGTGCACGCTCGCCCACTGCAGCGCCGAATGCGGGGAACGCACCGTCTGCGATCCGCTGCGCGACCGATGCGTCGACGACTGCCGGAACGCCGACGCCGTGTCGGCCTGCCTCGAAGGCACCGGCTGCGACGCCGCGACCGGCCTCTGCATCCCGCCGTGAGGTCGCCTCACCGGAGGGTCGTCAGGATCGCGTCGAGCTGACGGTTCGCCTGCTCGTAGCGACCGTCGAGGTAGGCCTCGAGCGCGCTCGCGCTCTTCGCCTCCGCTTGGCCGACGTCTCGCCCGTCCGCCTTGGCGGCGGAGATCCGCCGATTGACCTCGGCGATCTTGCCCTGCACGAAGGCCTTGTCGATGACGGGGGCGGCGCTCGCGGCGCTCGCGGCGCTCGCGGGGACGAGAGGGGCGCTCGTCGACGCGGGCGCGGAGGAGGTGACCCGCGAGATCGAGCGCGGCCGCGCCGAGCCCGCCGAGGCCGACGGAGTCGGCTCGCTCGGTCCCGCGTTCGCGGGGGCGGCCTCGCTCGGAGCCGCCTCCTGCCGGGGGACGGCGTCGACGACCGGCGATGAGGCGAGCGGCGGACCCGAGGCTTCGCGCAGCGGCGCAGCGCTCGCCTCCGCCTCGCGAGCTCCACCGTGCGGTGGCGCGGAGGGGGCCGCGTCGCGGACGGTCGCCCACGCCGAGACGACGGCGCTGATCCCGATGACCGCGATCGGCGCGCGGAAGTACCGAGGCGGCGGTCGAACGGAGGAGGCCGCGCCCTCCCTCGCGGGGCGCTCCGCGGGCAGAAGGGCCTGGACCCGCGCCGCGAGCTCGGCGCGTCCGGCGAGCACCTCTTCCTCGGCGACGGCCTGGAGGGAGCGGAGCATCGACCGCGCGTCTCGGGGCCGCTGCTCCGGAAAGCGCGCGAGCGCGCGCTTCAGCGGTCCATCCAGCCGCGGGTCCGCCCCGAGATCGGAGGGCGTCTTCGGGGGCGGCTCCTCGGCGAGGCGAAGCAGCGCGACCTCGGACTCCGCCTCGAGGTAGGGCGCTCCCGTCGCGAGCTCGAACAGGACGACCGCCGTCGCGTAGAGGTCGGCGCGGGCATCGACGGAGGAGCCGTTGACCTGCTCGGGGGCCAGGTAAGCCACCTTGCCGCGCAGGACGCCAGTGCGAGTCCTCCCGGAGCGGAGCGCCGACTTCGCGATCCCGAAGTCGATGAGCGAGCACCGCCCGTCTGTGTCGACGAGCACGTTGTCGGGGCTCACGTCGCGGTGGACGATCCGCAAGGGCCGGCCGTCCGCGTCCGTCGCTCGGTGGACGAAATCGAGGGCGTCGAGGAGATCGTCGGCGACCGCCAACACCGCGCCGATGCCGAGGCGACCCCCGTCGAAGACGGCCGCCAGCGAGACGCCTCGGACCGCCGGGCTCACGATGAAGGGACCGTCGGCGGACGCTCCGTGCTCGAGGACGGGGACGATCCGAGGGTGGCGCAGGCGCGTGCCGATCATCGCCTCGTGCTCGAACAGCGCGACGATCTCATCGTCCCGAGCGTACTGGGGCAGCAGCACCTTCACGATGACGGGCTCATCGCCGCGTGAGCCGCGGAACACCTCGGCCATTCCTCCGATCGCGATCCGCTCTCCCAGCCGCACGGGGCCGATCTGCCTCACCCCTCCACCTCCGGCCGAGGTCGTGGAGGGCCCTTCACGGACCGCGGAGCCCATACTTCTCCATCATGCGATAGCAGGTCTGTCGCGAGAGCCCCGCCACCCGCGCCGCCTCGGAGATGTTGTCGCCGAAGCGCGCGAGCAGCGCCTCGAAGTAGGCACGCTCGAACGCCTCGTTGTGATCCCGCTTCGCGTCGTGGAAGGCCTGCGAGACATCCACCCGCGCCGGCCCCGCCGTCGCCCCCGCGGCGGGAGCGGCGGCCGGCTCGGCGGAGAGCAGCGCGCGCGGAGCGAGGCCGGGCAGCGCGAGGAAGCGCTCCGCGAAGTTCCGAAGCTCACGGACGTTGCCGGGCCAGTCGTGGCTCGCGAGCATCGAGAGCACGGTCGGTGGCACCTCGGGCGGCGACCCTTCCGCGAGGGTGGAGAGGAAGCTCGCGAGCAGGCGAGGCAGCTCCTCCTTGCGCTCGCGGAGGGGGGGCAGGTGCACGGTGACGACGGAGAGGCGATAGAACAGATCCTGCCGGAAGCGACCGGCCCTCACCTCGGCGGCGAGGCTCCGGTGGGTGCTCGCCACGAATCGCGCGTCGAAGGAGCGCGGCTTCGTCTCGCCGAGGCGGCACACGGTCCGGGCCTCCAGGGCGCGGAGCAGCTTCGGCTGGAGATCGAGGGGGAGCTCACCGATCTCGTCGAGGACGATCGTGCCCCCGCTGCCCGCCTCGAACACGCCCTCGCGAGCTTCGACCGCGCCGGTGAACGCGCCGCGCGCGTGCCCGAACAGCTGCGCCTCGAGCAACGGAGGCGAGGCCGCCCCGCAGTCGAGCACGATGAAAGGTCCGCCCGCGCGCGCCGACTTGTCGTGGAGGGCGCGCGCGGCGACCTCTTTCCCCGTCCCCGTCTCGCCGGTGAGGAGCACCGTCGCGTCCGTTCGCGCCGCGCCTTCGAGGAGGGCGAACGCGGCGCGCATCACCGGGCTGTGCCCCAACAGCCCTCCGAAATTCGTAGCGCGCGAGAGCTCCAGGACTTCCTCGCCCTCGTCGACGGTGAGCGCGACGACCGACTCGCCGACGACGATCCGCGCCGACGCCCCGAGGTAGACGTCGAGGACGCGGCGGCCGTCCACGTACGTACCGTTGGTGCTGCCGAGGTCGACGAGCCTGGCCCCGAGCTCGGAGGGGCGCACCTCGCAGTGCCGGCTCGACACCGCCGGATCATCGAGGACGAGATCGCACCCCGGGTCCGAGCCGATGCGGACGGTGCCGCTCGTGAGCGGGGCGCGCGCCCCCGCCGCTCTCCCCGTCTCCACCACGAGGGCGGCCCGAGGCACGGCGAGCTTCTGCTTCCCCGTGACCTCGAGGATCCTGGTGCGGCCGCGGTGGTCGTCCGATCGAGTGCTCACCGCCGATCATCCTACCAGCAGCGCGTCGCGGGGGACCCGCTACTATGTTTTTCGTAGCATCCCTCAGTCCAGCGAGCCCGCGAGGAGCGGCCGCGCCTGGAGGTATTTCGCGACCCGCCGCTTCGCCTCGATGTCCTTGTAGACGCGCTTGATCGCCTCCTCGGAGAGGCCGAGCCGCTCCCCGATCTCGGCCGCGGGGACGCCGTTGTTGTGGGCGTAGAGGCAGAGGTCCATCTTGTCGTAGGGCAGCGCGAAGTAGAACTCGTCCTGCCCCTGGGGGAGGGAGAACGTATCGGTCGTGGGGGGACGGGACCGGATCTCCTCCGGCACGCCGAGGTACGCGGCGAGGGCGTAGACCTGGGTTTTGTAGAGGTGGGCGATGGGCTTCACGTCCGCGAGCCCGTCCCCGCCTTTCACGAAGAAGCCCTGATCGTACTCGAGGCGGTTCGGCGTCCCCGCCACGCAGTAGTTGAGCCGATCCGCGTGGTAGTACTCGAGCATCTTGCGGACGCGCTGCTTGAAGTTCGTGGCCGCGACCAGCTGCAGATAGGCCTGCGGGGTGAGCCGCACGCGCTTCTCTTCACCCGCCGGCGACTGCACGACGAGGTACGTGACGTTCAGCCGATCGGACTCGAGGATGCTCGGCAGGGTGAGCTTGCATTTGTAGCCGTCGCCGTACTCCGGCAGCACCATCCGGATCGCCTCGTTCTGGCGGGCGTAGCAGCCCAGGGCGGTGAGGGCGGGGGCGATGTCCTCGACGATGGCGTCGATGCCGACGTGGGACGCGATCATCCGGCCGAGGCGGAGGGCGTCGTCCGACGAGTCGCGCTCGGGCATGAAGAGGCCGAGGACGCGCTGCTTGCCGAGGGCGCGAACCGCCAGCGAGACGACCACCGAGCTGTCGATCCCGCCGGAGAGGCCGAGGACGACGCCCTTCTTCTTGAACTCGCCCAGGACTTGGGCGCGGATGGATTCTTCGATCGCGGCGCTCAATGCGGGAGCGTCGATGGCGAGGGGGTCGGGGCCGAGCGTGCTCACGGCCGGCAGCCTACCATCGCATCACCGCCCGCCGCTTGACCCTCGCGCCCCCATCTGGGAACAAACGAGGACCGACCCATGAAGCGCCCCTTGATCGCCGCCATCGTCGCCGTCGCTGCCGTCGCGGGCGCGATGATGATCCCCACGCGGCCCAGCGCGGCTACGAGCACGCCGACGGTGACGGCCACGCCCCTGTCCCTCGAAGGATACGCGAGCGATAAGCCGGAAAAGCCGCTCGACATCCTGTTCATTCATCACTCCTGCGGCGGCCAGCTCCTCGCCGACGCGGCGAGCAGCGAGAAGGGCGACCACTGCATCTACGACACGCACCCATCGGGGGGCGGCCTCCGGGCCATGCTCACCGGGCAGGGGTACCGCGTGCACGAGGCCTCTTACGGGAGCGACATCGGCGAAGACACGGACATGTTCCATTGGGTCGGGAAGTTCGGCACCAAGATGGACAAGATCCTCGGGCTCGCCCACCAGGACGAGGCGCTCCCGAGCGGACAGAAGAACTCCGTCGTCGTCTTCAAGAGCTGCTTTCCGAACAATCAGTTCGTCGGCGAGGGCACCGCCCCCGGGAACGCGGCCGGGCCGGACCTGACAGTCTGGAACGCGCGCGCGTCGCTGACCGCGCTCTTGCCGATGTTCGAGAAGCACCCCGACACCCTCTTCATCTACATGACGGCCCCCGCCGTCGCGCCGGTGCCGGAGAAGATGCGGCTCTATCGCGTCGTCGTGCGCGCTCTCAAAGGCCGGAGCGAGCCGGAGTGGACGGCTAAACAAGCCAGTTGGGCGCGCCAGTTCAACACGTGGGCGGCCTCGACGGACGGTTGGCTCAAGGACTATCCAGGCAAGAACGTCGTCGTCTTCGACTACTACGACATCCTGACCGGCCACGGAAAATCCAATCTGAGCGTCTATGCGACGGAGGAGGGCGCCGACAGCCATCCTTCTTCGAAAGGAAACAAGGAGGCGGCGGAGGCGTTCGTCCCCTTCTTGAACAAGGCGATCCGCCGCGCCGGCCTGTTGCCTCCTCCCAAGGCCGCCGACGCGACGAACTGATCGACGCCAGGCCGGATCCGGAAGCGGACTTCCGGCCGGCCGCACGAAATCACCGATCGTGATCCTGACACAAACGACGCTACAGAGCGGATGATGGGGCCCCGCCGCCGCAGGCGATGGGGCGTTTGGCGGGGGAGGTTTCGAGGAACGCGAAACCGACTTCTGGGCCCGG
>JBGAID010000042.1:0-92734 GCA_044225865.1 Polyangiaceae bacterium
GATGACAGAGAGCTCCTTGGCTCGCACGGCGTCGTCTCGAGACTGGGGTGACTCGCAGAGCGTTGTCTCGAGACTGAGACCGCGCGCGCTCTCTCCGAAAACCGCCATGGCCGAAAGGCCAAAAGCCTCTGTCCCCGTTTGGGCCAACGGGGGGAGGCGAAGCCGGGGGGGCGAAAGCCCCCCCCTCAGGTCAGGCGACGAAGCTTCCGGGGATTTTTGCAAAGCAAAAATATCCCGAGAAGTGTCGCCCGGTGCGCGGGCATCCGCGCACGCGAAACAAGCAGAGTGCGCGGGCATCCGCGCACGCGAAACAAGCAGAGTGCGCGGGCATCCGCGCACGCGAATAAGCAGAGTGCGCGGGCATCCGCGCACGCGAAAAAGAATCAGTTTACGTCGTCCATCGTGTAGCGACCGGGCGGCAGCCCCGCGATCGCCTTGGCCGCGCGCAGCGCGCCGATCGCGAAGAGGTCGCGGTTGGTGGCGCGGTGGGTGAGCTCGAGGCGCTCGCCTTGTCCGAGGAAGTGCACGGTGTGATCGCCGACGACGTCGCCGCCGCGGAGGGCGAGGACGGCGACCTCGTCGTCGAGGCGGGCGCCGGGCTTGCCCTCGCGGCCGGTGATGGCGCGGGCCTCGCGCGCGGACTGGACGGCTTCGAAAAGGACCTTCGCGGTGCCGCTCGGGGCGTCGATCTTCGCGCGGTGGTGGGTCTCCACGATCTCCACGTCGAAGCCCTGGAGCAGGCGGGCGGCGGTGCGCACGAGCTCGGTGAGGACGTAGACGCCGAAGCTCATGTTGCGCGACCAGAGGACGGGGATGGTCTTGGCGGCTTGATCGAGGGCGCGCTCCGTCTCGGGGGAGAGGCCGGTCGTGCCCGACACGAGGGGGACCTTGGCGCGCGAGGCGACGTGGGCGATCTCCTTGACCGCCTCGGCGGTGCTGAAGTCGATCACGCAGCGCGCCCCGAGGAGCCCGGCGGCGCGGTCTTGAGATACCTGCACGCCGATGGTCCCGCAGCCGGCGAGCTCGCCCGCGTCCTTTCCGAGCGCGCTCGAGCCTTCGTGCTCGATGGCGCCGACGATCTCGACGCCGTGGGCGGGGGCGAGCCGCACGAGGGCGCGGCCGACGCGTCCGGCGGCGCCGTGGATGGCGACGCGCAGCGGGGGGTCGCTCACGCCCCCGCCCCGCCGATCCGATCGATGGCGGCGCGGATGCGGGCGACGAGGCCCTCGCTCGCCGCGACGATGGGGCTCCGCACCGAGGCGTTCATCATCCCGAGGGAGGCGAGGGCGGCCTTCGCGGGGGCGGGGCTCGGCTCGACGAACATCAGCTCATGGACGTCCATGAGGTCGAACTGGGCGCGCCGCGCCTCGTCGAGCTTGCCCGCCTTCATCAGGGTGGTGACCTTCGACGTCTTGGCCGGCAGCACGTTCGACGTGACGCTGATCACCCCGCGCGCCCCGAGGGCCATCATCGCAAAGGTGAGCGCGTCGTCGCCGCACATCACGGCGGCGCGGCCGCCGAGCTTGCGCATCATCTCCTGACAGCGGAGCACGTTGCCGGAGGCGTCCTTGATGCCGACGACGTTCTTGGCCGCGTCGCAGATGCGCTCGAAGGTGGCGGTCGTGAGATCGGCGACGGTGCGGCCGGGGACGTTGTAGAGGACGACCGGCGCGTCGACGGCGCGCGCGACCTCGGTCGCATACTGGAACATGCCGTCCTGCGAGGGCTTGCTGTAGTACGGCATCACGATCATGATGCCGTCGGCGCCGACCTCGACGGCGGCGCGGGAGGCGGCGATCGCCTTCTTGGTCGAGAACGAGCCGGTGCCGGCGAGGACGGGGACGCGGCCCTTGGCCCGGGCGACGACGCGGCGGATGACCTCGACCTGCTCGACCTCGGTGAGGGTCGGGGCTTCCCCGGTGGTGCCGCAGGGGACGAGGCCGCTCACGCCCCCATCGATCTGCGCGTCGACGAGGCGATCGAGCGCATCGTAGTCGACCGCCGATCCTTCCGGATCGAAAGGCGTCACGAGCGCGGTGAAGGTACCTTCGAGAAGCAGCGTGCCCATCCCTCGCTTTTTCATCAGGTCGCCGAAGGCGGCAAGTTATCTCGCCCCGGATCGCTCCTCGGCGCACCCGGGGCGCGCAGACGAGGCGTGGCTCGGCGCCTACCGGAGCGCGGTTTTACCCGCCCTCCGCGCGTTCTGGCCCGCCGAGCTGAAGGGCCTCGAGAAGCTCCCCGCGCGCGACGCCCTCATCGTCGCGAACCACTCGGGCCTGGGGGTGGTGGAGTGCCTCTGGCTGCCGGAGCTCTGGGCGACCCACGTCGGGCTCGATCGACCGCTCGCGGCGATGGCGCACTCGTCGCTCTTTCGGCTCCCGGGAGCGGGGACGCTGCTGCGCGCGGTGGGGGCGGTGGAAGCGACCCGGAGCGCCGCGCGTCGGGCTCGCGACACCGGCGCGTCTCTCCTTCTCTTCCCCGGCGGCGACCACGAGTCGATGCGCCCGCTCTGGCGCGCGCGCGAGGTGGACTTCGCGGGGCGGGTGGGCTTCATCAAGCTCGCCCGCGAGCTCGGCCTCACCCTCGTCCCGATGGCGATCACGGGGTCGCACGTGACGATCCCGCTGCTCGGCTTCTCCAAGCGCCTGGCGCGCGCGACGGGGCTGCCCAAGGTCGGGGTGCACCGCGCGCCGCTCCCCGTCTCGTCGATCGCGGGCGCGGCTGCCTACCTCGCCGCGAGCCGGGGCTCGCTCCTCGGGCGAGGCGCGGTCGCAGCCGCGATCTTCGCGGGCCTCGCGCCCATCCCGTGGGTCCCTTCTCGGATCGGCTTCGAGGTGCTGGATCCGCTCGATCCCCGCGAGCTCGCGGAGGACGACGCGCAAGTCTACCGCCGCGTCACGCGGGCGATCGCGCGCGCCCTCGATCCGCTCACGCGCTCGGAGGCTCCGAGGCGATCCCCGACACGGGCGCGATGAGCCCCATCGTCTCCGCGAGCAGGTGCTCGAGCTTGCGGGCGGAGAAGGGCTTGTCGATGCGCGGGCCCGTCCACTCCTCGAGGAACCGGCGGGCCCGGGGGGAGACGGCGCCTCCCGTCATCACCGCGAACCGCGGCAGGAGCTCCGGGCGCGTCGCGCGGAGCCACTCGTAGAGATCCATCCCGCTCTGACTAGGCATCGCGAGATCACAGAGGACGACGTCGAACGCGCTGGCGGAGAGGGCCGCCGTCGCCTCTTCGAAGCTCGTCGAGGTCGAGACGTCGTGGCGGGCCGCGAGCGACCGCCGCAGCGACCGCACGATGGCGGGCTCGTCGTCGACGACGAGGATCTTGAGCCGAGGGCGCGACCGCGCCGGCTCGCTCTCATCGACCCGCGCGTCGGTCGAGGCCTCGGCGTGAGGCAGCGTGGTGCGGAACACGGTGCGACCGGGGGCGCTCTCGACGAAGAGCTCGCCTCCGTACCGCGCGATGATCCCGTGACAGATCGCGAGGCCGAGCCCCGTCCCCTCCCCGACCGTCTTGGTCGTGAAGAACGGATCGAAGATCCTCGGCAGCACCTCCGATCCGATGCCGGGGCCGTTGTCGATCACGTCGATGAAGAGGCGGCCACGGTCGAGGAGGCCGCCGCGGATCTCGATCCGGTTCTCGGCGCGATCGTCCTCGAACGCTTGGCAGGCGTTGAGCAGCAGATTGACGAAGACTTGCTCGAGCCGGCTCGCGTTCGCGACGACGAGCGGCAGCTCGGGGACGTCCATCACCACCGCCGCGAGGTGGCGCGCGCGGTGATCGACCATGCGGTGCGCGGACTCCACCGCGGCGCGGACGTCGACCGGCTCGGAGCTCTGAGCGTCCCCGCGCGAGAAGGTCCGCAGGTCGCGGACGATCTCCGCCACGCGATCCGCCCCTCGCCGGATCTCGGCGAGGGTGGAGAGCATCGCGCCGAGCTCGTCCTCGTCGAGGCCGCTCGCGTGGAGGCGCTTCACGAGCAGCTCGATCCCCAACGTCATGAAGGTGAGGGGGTTGTTGATCTCGTGCGCGACCCCCGCCGACAGAGTCCCGAGCGAAGCGAGCCGGTCGGCGCGCTTGAGCTGCTCGGCGATGCGGGACCGCTCCGTGACGTCGCGCGCGAACGCCACCACCGCGTCTTCGCCGTTCCACTGGATCGGAAGGCTCGTGATCTCGGCGATGATCCAGCTCCGGTCGCGCCGCTGCGTCCGGTATTCGAGGGGGGAGAGCGCGCCCGGTCCGGGCCCGATGCGCCCGGCGCGCTCGCTGAAGCTCCGGCGTCCGTCATCGTCGAGGAACTCCGTGATCCGGCGCCCGACGAGGTCCCGCGGATGGTCGAACCCGAGGAGTCGCGCGGCGGCACCATTCAAGTAGCGGAGCTCGCCCTTGTGTGTGACGGCCACCCCGTCCGGCGCATCCTCTACGAGGCGGCGGAAGAGGACGTCCCTGTCGATGACCCCGCCCGGCTCCGCGAGGAGGACGATCCGAGACCCATCCTCGGCGCGCTCGCAGAAGACGGCGTCGACGATGACGGCCCGGCCGTCCCGGTGGCTCAGCGTGACTTCTTCGATGGCCCAGCTGCCGTCTTCGGGATCGCATGGCCCGAACGGATCTCCAGCGGGGAGCTCTTCGGCGGCGGCGCACCCGAGGAGGGAGAGGGCTGCTGCATTCGCGAAGACCGTGACGGAAACGTCAGCCTCCCGCCGCAGAAGCACCAGGCCTGTCCGGCCGTCTCGAACGGATTTCGAGAACGTGCTCTCTGCTTCCGGCCCGGCGATGACTTCGGCTCGGCTCTTGCTCATGCAGTCATATGCCTTACCTTGAGAGCATGGCCTCTCCCCAAGCCTCGCTTTGCCGAAGCGCGGGAGTGTCGGCGGATGCACAATGTTGAATGCGTGGTGAAGTCGGTGCGTCGTGAAGAGTCAGGTGCGGCGTGAGACCAGGGAGATTCGAGGAGTGACCTGGCGCGAAGTGAACGGAGTGCGAAGGAATGAAGGTTGGTGCCCATGACGATTGTTCAAGCTGAGCTCCTAGGCTTCGTCGAGCTGCGTGTGGGCTCGATGGAAGTGCGTGTTCCAGTTCGGAAAGCTCCCGGAGCGAACAGCGAGTCGCCGCTCGCGAAGTTTGCCATGGAGGGCAACGCCTACGCGATCCTCGTTCGCGAGAAGGACGAGTCGGCGCCGATGATGGCCGCCGTCGAACAGGCGTGCGAAGACGCCGTTCGCCAGCTGTCGAAGAAGCTCCTCAACTAGTCCGACGCCCTTCCTTTCTTGAGCGTCGCCCGCCCGGTCAAAGCGCGCGCTCACCGACGCGGCCGCGTCACCGCCGGGACGACCGCACACATATCCGACCTCGACGGCGATGGCCGCGAGCCCCTTCACGCTCGAGCGGCCACTGGGATCGCGCGACCGAGAGGCTCAGTCGTTGTTCGAAGGAAACCGCTTTCCGGGGATGATCACCGGCCGGTTCGGATCCGGGATCTCGATCTGAATCTCGTCTGCCGTCGGCCTCGGCCCAGGTCGCGGACCGCGAACCGTCGGAGCGACCGACGCGCTGGCGCTGACCGGGGTGCGTGTGACGGTGGGATCCTTCGCCTCGGAGCTCGAGCTGCCGACCGTTGAGGATGCGGTGAGGACCGGCGGCGGCACCCCGAGCCCGCGGGCCGTCGAGGTCGACGTCGCTCCGCCGCTCGTCGGCTCGGTCGACGTCTGCGCACCGGCGGGCCCGGTGAGGCCCGAGAGCCCACCCCGGCTGCGAACGACGGTGAACCCGATGGCGACGGCCGCGACACAGACGGCGCCGGCGACGAGCCAGGTCGCTCGGCGCTTGCGCGGGTTCAGCTCGGGCTCGAGATCGGGAGGGGCGGGCTGAGACGTCGAGGCGAGCCCGGTGACCGTCGTCTGCAGGTGCCGGCCGATGTGTCCACGTCCGACCGCGACCCCGGATTGAGACGAAGGGGGCGGGCCGGATCCGGTGCGGCCCGAGTCCGGCTGGGAGGCGGCGCCCTGAAGGAACGGGTTCGCCGAGATGGGCGCGCGCGCGGAGGGCGGCGCGCCGCGAGAAGAAGGAGGCGGACGATCCGAATCAGGCTTCGGAGCGGCGGCGGCAGCGCCCGCGCTCGAAGGAGGGGCCGACTCGGGCTCGATCTCCTCTGCCTCTTCCTCGAGCAGCTCGGCCTCTTCGGGCTCGGACGCGTCGAGGGTGGGCAACCGCGAGGAGGCCTTCGTCGAAGCGTGGGGCGGCGCGGGCTTCTTCGCCTTCCCGAACTGGATCCCGGCGTTCGGCAAGGCGGCCGGCGGCGCGGACTTGCGGGGCGGGATCGGGATGCGGACGCCCGCGAGGCTGCCCCAGTCGAGATCCGGGCTGTCGGCGAGGTTCACGAGGACGCGTCCCGGCTGCGAGACGGGCATCATCGGCGCGCCGACGGCTTTGGCGAGGGCGTCGGCCATGTCGCGCGCCGTCTCGAATCGATCGTCGGGCTCCTTCGCGGCCGCCTTCTTGAACCACTCGTCGAAGGCGGGCGGCAGCTCCGGGTTGATCGTCGACGGCGTCGGAGGGGTGCTCATCGTGATGCGGATCAGAAGATCGCCGACCCCTTCGCTGTCGAACGGGAGCTGGCCGGTCACGCACTGGTAGGCGATGACGGCGAGCGACCACAGATCGGAGCGGTGGTCGATCTCGGTGAGACCCTTCACCTGCTCCGGGCTCATGTAGTGAGGCGTCCCGATGAGCGTGCCGACCCCGGTGCGAACCATCACCGCCTTCGCGGGGGTCGTGATCTTCGCCACCCCGAAGTCGAGCACCTTCGCGAGCTCGTCGTCCTCGTTGCGCACGAGGAACACGTTCTCCGGCTTCAAATCGCGGTGGATGATCCCCTCCGCGTGCGCTCGCATCAGGGCGCGCGCGACCTGGGTCACGATCTTCGAAGTCTCGGCGAGGGTGAGCCGGCGCCGGCGCTCGAGGCGATCGAAGAGATCCTCGCCCTCGAGCAGCTCCATCACGATGAACGGCTGCTCCTGGTCGATGCCGTGATCGAGGATGTGGACGACGTGGGCGCTGCGCAGCTTCGCCGCGGCCGTCGCCTCGCGCGCAAATCGCTCTCGAGCGTCGTCTTGCTTGGCGAGCTCCGGATCGATCAGCTTGACCGCGACCTGGGATCCGAGGGCGAGGTGCTCGGCTACCCAAACGAAGGCCTGCGACCCCTGACCGAGCGGTCGTAGGAGCTTGTACCGGCCATTCAGAACGTTCCCAGCTTCGATCACGAACGAGACCCGACCTATTCGCTGCAGAGGCCTCTCGACAACGTACCAAAACTCAGCCCGCGCGTCGCATCGCCTTTTCGATCGGGACGCGGATCATCCCTGCCCCTCCGATAGACGGGATCCTGCCACCCCCGTCCGATGGGGGGGCGCCAAAGGCGCGAACCGCGGCGGGATGCACCACCCGCGTTCCTCCCCCCGCCGTAGAATGGTACGAAGAGCCGTCTCGGGTACGGAGGTCCGCCTTGAACTACGATGAAATGCTCTCCGAGCTGTTCTCCGAGGAGGACGCGGCGCGGGCGATGGCTCGCCGGCTGATGAGCATCGCGAATCGGTCGCGCGAGGAGGCGGCTCGCGAGCGCAACAGCCTGCTCGAGTTCCTCCATGGCCCGATGGAGCGGCACATGGACTACGAAGAGCGCTGTCTCTTTCCGAAGCTCGAGAACCGCGGGCTCGCGCCGGAGGTCCAGGTGGCGACGAAGCACCACGCGGCGATCCGAGAGAAGCGGGACGAGCTCGACAAGGCCGGGGGGGAGCCCACCGGGGAGGTCGCCCAGCTCGTCTTCGACGTCGCGCGGCTGATGCTCCATCACACGAACTTCGAGGGCGACTACATCTATCCGGAGCTGGACGCCGACGACTGGCGCGACCTGATGGAGGAGACGATCCACTGACCCGGCCCGCCCGGCCGTTCAGCCGCTCTCCTTCTCCTTTTCTTTCTTCTTATCGGCGAGCTTCTCTTTCGCGCGCGCGAGCTCGGCGAGGCGGGTCATGACCCCGTCCGTCACCGACGAGAGCACCTGCTTCTCGAGCTGCTTCTTCTTGTCGGGCTTTCCGCCGAAGGATATCCGGCTGCGGGCGCTGCCCCCGCCCGCGAGCTTCCCCACGAGGGTGCACGTGATCCGGAGCACGTCCGGGCCTTGCTCGATGGTCAGCTCCTTCACGATCAGGGTGACCTCGACCTTGCCGTGCTTCCCGAAATCGAGGTGCTTCGCGCTGTGCGACGCGAGCCGTCGGATGGTCGTCCGGACGTGTCGGTCCCGCTCTTTGTCGAGCTCGAGCTTCCCGTTCACCTCGACGGCGGCGACCTCCATCTTCGCCTTCGCGAGCGCGGGGGAGGCCAGGCCGGACAGCGAGAGCGCGAGGAGGATGGCGACGACGAAGCGAAACCCGCGCATGCCCGGACTAGGTACCGGCAGGCCTCCCCCGCGGCCAACTTCCGCGGGCGCGTAGCCGAATCGCGTTCCCTGAATTAGGCTTCGCGGCGCGAGCGGCTGTGTCGCTCGAGGAGACGCATGATGACCGCTCTTCCGAAGGGGCTGCGCTCGGGTTTGCTCGCGCTGCTCTCGCTCGGCCTCGCCACCGCGCTCGTCTCGGACCTCGCCTTCGCGCAGGGCGCGCCGAAGCAGCCCGCCGGCGCTCCGAAAAAAGAAGCGCCGAAGCCCGCCGATCCAAAGGCCGCCCCCAAGCCCCCGAAGGGGCCGGAGAAGCCGAAGGGCCCCGAGAAGCCGAAGGGCCCCGAGAAGAAGGGCGCCGGCGACAAGGAGAAGAAGAAGGACCCGGAGCCGGAGGGCCCCGCCGCGCCGCTGAAGCTCTCCGGCGTCGATCGCTGGATCGAGGCGACGCCGGACGAGGTGGTGAAGCTCGGGCTCAAGCGGGCGGAGGCCTCCGCCGACGACGCGGTCGGGGGGCTGTTGCTCGCCCTCTCGATGGTCGACCACGCCCCCGCGGGCGAGGTCGTGCGTGGCCTCTCTGCGATGTCCAAATCGGGAGGCGCCATCGGCCACGAGGCGGGGATGCTCGCCCAGATGTACACGCCGACCGCGTTCGGAAGGACGTGGGAGGGCTGGGCGAAGGCCTCCTACGAGGCAGCGAAGGACGGGAGCGGGGTCGTCCGCAACTATGTGATCGCGGGGCCGCTCCAGGACACCGGCGGCGGCATCGCCCGTCGCGAAGGGCCGGAGGCGGAGGGCGCTTCCTTCACCGACATGAACGGCGACTACTCGTGGGGTGACTTCGAGGTGCGTCCTCGCCGCGTCGCCTCCGACTGGGTGACCGCCCTCGGCGTGCCCCTCGATCTCTACGTGTACCCTCGCCTCGAGTCGTGCTCCTACCTCACGAGCAAGGTCAGCTTCGGCGAGGGAGCGAAGAGCGTCGTCGTGCGCGTGGCGTCGACGGGCAGCGTGCGTCTGCTCTGGGACGGCGAGACGGTGGCGTGGAGCGAGGACGTCAACGCGCGCGCGATCCTCGATCGCCTCGCGGTGTCCGTGGATGTCGAGCCAGGGCCGCACCTCGTCTCGGTCAAGGTCTGCTCCGGGACGCAGGCCGACGACGGCCGCGTTCGGGTGCGGTTCACGAACGAGGACGGCGCGCCCGTCGCCGTCGACGCGTCGAGCGATCTCACGGGCGTGCCGGACGCGCGTGCACGGCGCTCCGGTGCCGGAGGCCCTCGCGGCAAGGCGGGCGCGAGCGCGCCCCCCGCCGAGAGGGTCCGCCGCGCCGCCGCCGCCTCCCCGCCGGCGCCGAAGGGCAAGCCTTCACCCAAGGCTCCTCCGCCGCCCCGAGCCCGGCTCCCCCTCCCCCAAGGCCCCGAAGAACCCGCCGAAGCCGGTGGGCGCCCCCAAGGCGACGACGCGCGTCGTTTCTCGGCTCGTGAAGACGCCGCTCCAGCTCGCGCTCGAGAACGAGCGACGCTCGACGGACCACGCGATCGTGGCCGTGCTCGCCCGCACCATCGGCGGCGCCGACGATCTGCGCTCGCCGCGCGCGCCGGGCTTGTTGGATCGGATCGCGAAGGCCCCCGCGGCCCCGCCCGATCAGCTCGCCCTCGCGGGGTGGCTCTCCGCGTTCGGCGCCAACAAGAGCGGGTGGCTCAACGCCGCCATGGAGCACGGCGTCGAGAAGGGCGACGTCCGGAGCGCCTCGTTCGCCCAGCGGCGCCTCGTGGAGGCGCTGATCGCGGGCGGCGCGATGGACTCGGTGGTTCGCCTGATGCAGAAGGCGCCCCTCGCGAGCGAGCAGGACCTCTACGCCCGCTCCCTCCGCGCCAGCATCATCGGCCGCACCCGATCCCAGCTCGACGCCCTCACCGCGTTCCAGGCGATCGACGAGGAGATGAAGGGCCGCACCTCCGTCGCGGTGTTGCGCGAGCTCACGAGCTTCGCGTCGTCCAAGCCGGAGCTGAGGGTGGGGTATCAGAAGCGCCTCGCGCAGGCGTCGAACATGGGCCGTGACGCGAGCTACGCCTACGCGATGCTGAACGAGGGCAACGCCGCGTTCGAGCGGGCGGCGGCCGCGGTCGCTCCCTACGCGACCAACGTGCGGACCCTCGTCGGCTTGAGCTCGGCGCTCCAGCAGCGTGGTCGATACGCGTGGGCTCGAGAGCTCGCCTACGTCGCGACGAAGGTCTCCCCGAACTCGACGGAGGCGTGGGACGCCCTCGCCACCGCGCGCGTCGCGGTCATCCTCGAGGAGCGCGACGGGGGCAAGCCGCCGACGGACGATCCGCGCTACGCACAGCAAGCGCGGCAGCGCTCGCTCGCGCTCCGCCGCGGGGACCCGGAGAAGAAGGCGGAGATCGCCTTCCGCGACGGGGTCTACGACAACAAGAAGGGCGAGAAGCCCAAGGGCGAGGACGAGCGCTTCCTCGTCGACAGCGCGACCATCGTCCAGCGCGCGAAGGCGAGCCCGGCCAAGGTGGGCGAGGTCTTCGAGCGGCAGCTGCACTACCAGCGGATCGTCACCTACCACAAGGACAAGCGCATCTCGCAGCTCGTCCATCAGGCCCGCGAGATCGTCGTCGAGCCCCGCACCCCCAACGAGCTCTACGAGCGCAACATCGTGGCCGAGGGCGATCAGGTCGAGCTCGTGTTCGCTCGGGTGCACCGCAAGGACGGGACGATCGCGCAGCCCGACGAGCAGAGCTCGGTGGGCGCGTACATCAAATGGCCGCAGCTCAAGACGGGCGACATCGTCGAGTACGCGGTCCGATCGACTTCGAACCAGCCCGTCGGGCGCCGCGGGGATCCGCCCTATTACTTCCTCGATCAGATCGGGAGCAACTCCACCCGCCCCCTCCTCTTCAGCGAGGTGATCGTCGTCTCCCCCGAGGACTCGCAGCTCGGCGTCGACGTGGTCAACGGCAAGGCCGAGAAGACGGAGGACAAGGTCGAGGGCGGCAACCGCATCCTCCGCATGACCTGGGACCACCCGCCCATCGTCCAAGACGAGCCCCTCGCGCCGAACCCGTCCGAGGTCATGCCCGTCGTCATCGGCTCGACCTTCCGATCCTGGGATGATTTCCGCACCTGGTACCGCGGCGCGATCGAGGGCTTCACCGATCCGGACGAGCAGGTGAAGGAGCTCGCGGCCAAGCTCACAAAGGACAAGAAGACGGAGAAGGAGAAGCTCGAGGCGATCTTCAACTACGTCGCCGACGACATCAAATACCTCAACTTCGTCAGCTCCGAGATGTGGCTGCCGAACCGGCCGCAGCAGCTCCTCGCGCGCCGCGCGGGCGACTGCGACGACAAGGCGATCCTGCTCATCTCCCTCCTCCGCGCGATCGGGGTGAACGCGACGCCGGTCCTCGTGCAGACGCGATACACCGCGATGCCGAGCGTGCTCCTCGGGACGAAGGCGGCCGCCCCCTACTTCGATCACGGGATCGCCTACCTGCCCGGCAAGAACGGAGCGCCTGGCACGTGGCTCGACGCGACGAGCCCGCAGAGCCGCCTCGGGCCGCTGCCGTCGATGGACGCCCGCGCAAAGGCCCTCTTCATCTACGAAGGCGAGGCGAAGATCATCGACACCCCGCCCGGCAACTTCAACGAGAACGGCACGTCGCTCGAGTGGACGGTGCACCTCGACGCGTCCGGCCGCGGCGACCTCAAGGGCAAGGAGAAGCACGTCGGGGACATCGCGTTCGAGATGCGCGGCCGCCTGAGCGAGGAGGACGCCCGCGCGCAATACCTCGAGGAGTACCTCGGCCGCTGGGTCCCCACCGTCGATCTCGATCCCGCCGACATCCAATACTCCGCGGAGCAAGGCACGCTCGGCTACGCGGCGAAGGCCGAGGGCTTCGCGCGCAAGGAGGGCGACGAGCTCGCAGTGCCGACGATGGGGAGCTTCAGCTTCATGAGCTACTACGCCTCCCGCGCGTCACGCACCCTGCCGGTCGTGCTCCCGCCGACGATCGGGCCGAGCCACGAGCGGCGCACCGTCACCCTGTTCGCCCCTGCCGGCTGGGCCTTCAAGGAGCTGCCTCCCGGCGGAGAGGCGAAGGGCGGCCCGTTCGGGACCGCGCGCGTATCGTTCAAGCCGGGCAAGGTGAAGGGCACCGTCGTCATCGAGAGCGAGGTCGTCTTCGACAAATCGACGATCTCGGTCGCGGAGTACCCCGCCTTCCGGAAGTGGCTCGAGAGCGTGGACTCCCTCATCCGCCAGACGGTCCGGCTCGCCCCGGCCGCGGGCGCGCCCGCCGCGGTCGAGCCGCCTCTGTCCAAGAAGCCGGCGGCACCCGCCGCGCCCAAGCCGGCGGCACCCGCGCCCAAGCCGGTGAAGGCCCCCGCACCGAAGAAGCCGTGAGCCGATCGATCGCTGCGGCCGCCGCCGCGTCGCTCGCGCTCGCGGGCTGTCACCAGCTCGACTACCTCCTCCAGGCCGGCGAAGGGCAGCTCGATCTGCTCTGCCGCGCCCGGAGCATCGAGTCGCAGGTCGACAACGAGAACCTCGATCCCGAGACGCGGCGCCTCCTCGCCGAGGTGCCTCAAATCAAGGCCTTCGCGAAGCGAAAGGGCCTCGTCCCCACCCACAGCTACGAGGACTTCGTCGACCTCGAGCGGCCCTACGTCGTCTGGGTCGTGAGCGCCGCCCCCGCCCTCTCCCTCGAGCCTCGAAAGTGGTCGTTCCCGATCGTCGGCAGCGTCCCGTACCTCGGCTGGTTCGACAAGACGATGGCGCGCCAAGCGGCGGATCAGCTCGCGACGGAGGGGTGGGACGTCGACATGCGCGGCTCGACCGCGTATTCGACCCTCGGCTGGTTCAGCGATCCCGTCCTCTCGAGCATGATCCAAGGAGGCCCCGACGCCGACGGCGAGCTCGCGGACACGATCCTCCACGAGTCGGTCCACGCGACCCTCTACATCCCCGGACAGTCGGAGTTCAACGAAGGGCTCGCGACCTTCGTGGGCGACCGGCTCTGCCTCTCGTACCTCGCGGAGCGCTTCGGTCCCCAGGCCCCTCAGCTCACGGAGTGGGTGGACGGCGAGCGCTCGTCGAAGGTCGTCCAAGAGCGCCTCCACGCCGCCCATCAGCACCTGCGCGCGCTCTACGCGTCGAAGCAGCCCGACGCGGAGAAGCTCGAGCAGAAGCGGCAGTACCTCACCGCCCTCCGCGCCGAGCTCCGCTTTCGAAGGCCGATCACGAACGCGACCCTCGCCGGGTACGCCACCTATCACGGCGGCACGGAGGACTTCGAACGTCTGCTCGCCTTCTGCGACGGGGACGTGAGCGCGATGGTCGAGGTGGCGAAGACGATCAAGCCCGCCGACTTCTCGCGCCCTCAGCAGGCCGACCTCGGCCCGATCATCGCCAAGCTCGGCCCTCGCTGCGCCGAGCTCCAGCGAAAGAAGAAGGCGAAGGCGAGCCCGCCCAAGCCGCCTACTGCCAGCCCGTCACCTTGAGGGCGGCCCCCGTGACCGCGCGCGACGCGTCCGAGAGCAGGAAGAGGATCGCGTCGGCGACGGCGGCGGTGTCGATCGCCGTCGCGACCTGATCGGGGCTCATCCACGCGCGGTTCTGAGGGGTGTCCATCGTGCCCGGCAAGACGGCGTTGACCCGCACGCGCTTGCTCTTCGACTCCTGAGCGAGCGCCTCCGTGAAGCGGAGCACCGCCGCCTTCGCCGCGCTGTAGGCGGCTTGCCCGGCCGTGCCCTCGAGCGAAGCGAGGCTCGCCACGTGGACGATCGAGCCCGCCCCGCGCTCGTAGAGGAGGGGCAGCGCGGCGCGGCTGCACACCACCGTCGTCCTCACGTTCACGTCGAGCATCGCCGACCAGTCCGCCCATGACGCCTGCGCCGTCTCGACGCCGCCCTCGTATCCGCCCACCGTGCAGACGATCCCGTCGAAGCGCCCCACGACCTTCGCCGCGTCGCGCAGGGCCGAGGCGGCCGACTCTTCGTTCGTGAGATCGACCTGGTAAGAGCGCACCTTGCCCGCTTCGATCTCGCTCTCGAACGCCACCCGCACCGGCCCCGCGTGGCGATCGAGCGCGATCACCGTCGCGCCCTCGGCGAGGAGCGCCCGCACCGTCGCTGCCCCCAAGTTCCCCGAAGCTCCCGTCACCCCGAACACCCGGCCTAGAACGGTCATGTGCGCCTTCTACCTTGCTTGATAAGCTCGGGCCATGGTCGTCGGCGCGCGCTTCTTCACCCTCGCGGTATTCGGCTCCGCGACGGCGCTCGGCGCGTGCACCCTCATCTCGCTCGAGCCGCTGCAGGGCGGCCCCTCGGGGGGCAACGGCGCCTCGACCTCCGACGGAGGCAACGGCGCGAGCGGCGCCTCCACCAACGAGGGCGGCAGCGGCGCGACCTCGATGGGGGGCGCGGGCGGCGGCCCGTCGAGCGGCGGCGGCGGCCAAGGCGGCAGCCCTGCCTTCTCCTACGAGGACTGCATCCTCCAAGATGCCCCCGCGATCCTCCTCGCCATGGACGGACCCACCTCCGAGCCAAACCTCGGGAGCCTCGGCGGGACGGCCACCTACGCTGGCGTCTTCTCGTTCGGCGACCCCATCGTCGAGGGCAGCGCGGGCTCGGTGAAGTTCGACGCCGCCACCTCGAGCTCGCTGTCGCTCGCGGGCGCGGAGAGCCTCGTCGGCGGCTTCACCCCGTTCACGATCGAGGTGTGGCTCCGTGTCCCCGACACCATCGAGAACCGCGACCTCGTCCACTTCGGAACGACGGCCGATCGGGTCACCCTCGAGACGGTGAAGCGCAGCGTCCCCGACGGGATGGACGCGTTCCAGCTGCGCATTCGCAACGCGGCGGGGATGTCCCGCTCCGTTCCCTACTTCACGGATCTGCAGGCGGACGCGGGCCACATCCACCACCTCGTCGGCGTCTATCGACAGGACGCGGGCACCATCTTCGACGGCTCCGGCCTTTCGAACGACATGGTCCTCTACCTCGACGGCGAGAAGATGACCGACGTCACCGGCTACGATCAGATCTCGGCGCCCACGACGACGGGGCCGGTGCAGTTCGGGGTCGGGTTCGCGGCCGAGATCGACGAGGTCGCGATCTACCCGGTGGAGCTCGACGCGGCCGTCATCGCGCAGCACTACGCGATCGGCACCGGCGTCGCCGCCTGCCCCACTGCGGACTGAATTCCCGGCGCACAATTCTCTTTCCACGCGCCCCATGCCCGCGTACTCCGCATGCATGGCCAATCCGACAGCGCTCTGCGAGACCTCGCTCGGCAACTTCACGCTCGAGCTCTTCTTGGACAAGATGCCCATCACCGCCGGCAACTTCATCAAGCTGGCGAAGTCGGGCTTCTACGACGGTCTTCATTTCCACCGCGTCATCGACAACTTCATGATCCAGTTCGGCTGTCCGCACTCGCGCGACCCGAACAGCCGCCTCGCCGGCACCGGCGACGGCCCCGATGGGACCATCAAGGACGAGCACCCCGCTGACGCGAAGATCTCGAACGAGCCGGGGACCATCTCGATGGCGAACACGGGCCGCCCCAACAGCGGCAGCTGCCAGTTCTTCATCAACACCGTCCACAACTCCTACCTCGACTGGTTCACCCCCGGGCAGTCGAAGCACCCCGTCTTCGGCCGCGTCATCGACGGCATGGACACGATCAAGAAGATCGAGAAGACGCAGACGCGCGACGATCGTCCCGTCACGCCGGTCCAGATGAAGAAGGTCACCGTCCAGGGCGCGTGAGCTCGAGCGGCTGAGCGATCAGCCGCTCCTCCTCCGCTCGTACTCCCACAGATCGCCGAGCGGGCTCTCGCGCTCACCGACCCGCGCGAGCCCGCATCGCTCGAGCACCTTCTGAGATGCCACGTGCCACGGCGGCGTCGCCGCTCGCACGCAATGCACGCCCGGCTGCTCGAGCGCCCACTCCACGCTCGTGCTCGTCGCCTCCGTCGCGTAGCCCTTCCGCTGCGACTCCTCTTCGACGCCGTAGGCGACCTCGACGGTGCCGTCTCCGTCCGGCGCCCCGTGGAAGACGATGCTGCCCACGACGCGCCGGGGTCCCTCGCGGGTGATCATCACCCGGTCGCCCCACAGGCGCCTCACCGGGTCGCGCTTGATGAGATCGAGCGACGCGTAGAAGGCGCGCTCGATGAGGGCGCGGTTCGGCCACGCCACCGGGCACGTCGCCCCGAGGATCTGCTCGGAGCGCGCGCGGTCGCCGACCAGCACCGCCTCGACGAGCGAGACGGTGACCGGCACGAGCTCGAGCCGCTTCGTGACGAGCACGCTCACGAGGATCGAGGATACGTCGAAACCTCAGGCGCGCGCGAGGGCGGGGCTCGCGGAGGCGCCGAGCAGGTTCTTCGTCGTGAGGCCCGTCGCGCGCGCGAGGAGCGCGTCGCCCCACGAGGTCGGCAGCAGCTTGAACATCCAGATCGCCACCATCGCGGCGAGCGGCGTCACGTAGCGCGCCCGCGGCCGCGAAGCCGAGACGGCGCGGAGGATCGCGCGCGTCACCACCTCCGGGCCCACCATCGTCGCCTCGAACTTCTTGCGCATCTGATCGGCGGCGGCGTTCGCGGCCGCGTAGGGCGAAGAAGGATCGTGCTGGATCGAGTGCATCGCGACGTCGGCGAACTCCGTGCGGATCGCCCCGGGCTCCACGAGGACGACGTCGATCCCGAACGCCCGGAGCTCCACCCGCATCGCGTCGGAGAGCGACTCGACCGCGTATTTCGTGGAGTTGTAGACGCCCATCAGCGGGAAGGTGATGCGCCCGCCCATGCTGCTGACGTTGATGATCCGGCCGGAGCGCCGCGAGCGCATCGCGGGGAGAAAAGCCCGCGTGACCGCGACCAGCCCGAACACGTTCGTCTCGTACTGGGCGCGCAGCGCCTCCTGGCTCACGTCCTCGACCGCGCCCATCACCCCGTACCCCGCGTTGTTCACGACCACGTCGACGCCGTAGCCGTTCGTGGCCGACTCGATCGCGCGGCGCGCCGCCTCGATCGACTCCCCGCGCGTGACATCCATCGCGAGCGTCTCGAGCGCGAGCCCCTCTGCCTCCTTCGCGAGCGAGGCGAGCGCGTCCACCCGTCGACCCGTCGCGAACACACGATGCCCAGCGCGCGCGAGGGCGAGCGCAGCATCACGACCGATACCCGAGGTGGCTCCTGTCACGAGGACGATCCGGCTCTTCATCGCAGCTCTCCTTGATGCCTTTTCATTGAGAATGAACATTCATTCTTGCCGTGAACAAACCTGTACGCTCAGCGCTCCGTTGTCCGCTCGGCGCTCCGCCCGAGCGGAAGATGCTCGCTCGCCTATGAGGCTCGCTGCGCCGGTCGGCGACGGAGGAACCGTCGTCGACCGTGGTCGCGGGGTTGGGGCAGTCGCGAGATGGGGTTGCTCGCGCTGCGCCCTCTTCTGCGAAATGCTCAGCCGTCGTGACGCCGAACGGCGTCCCAGATCGCATCCTCCAGCGCGGCCTCGACCTTCGCGTCGAGCTTCACCCGCCCCTCCCAAACGCCGCGAACGATCCCCACGATGGCTCCCCAGATCAGCGATCCGAGCGCCTCCGCGGGGCAGTTGCGGGTGATCTTCATCCGCTCGGTGTGCTCGAAGAACGCGCGCGCGGGCTCGAGCACCCGCTCCTCGAGCTTCCTGCTCTGATCGTCGAGGTAGGGCCCGTGGTGGTGCCCCTCGAGGAACTTGAACGCGAGCGGCTCCTTCTGAGCGAACGCGAGGGCCCGCTTGAAGAAGTGGTGGAACTGGGCGCGCGGCGGCTCCGTGAATGGAAACTCGCTCATCAGCGTCGCCCCGAGCTGGGCCTTGTACCGAGCGAAGAGCGCGTTCACGAGCGCCTCTTTGCTGTCGAAGTGGCGGTAGATCGTCCCCGCCGCCACCTTCGCCCGCTCCGCGATCGCCGGCACCGCCGTCCCGTAGAAGCCCTGCTCCGCGAAGAGCTCGAGGGCGGCCTTCAGGATCGCTTCGCGCTTGTCCTCGATGCGCGGGGCGTCGTCTTTGGCCGCGTGGCGGGTCACGGCATGAATGAATATTCATTCTTGGCCCCGCGTCAAGGCTCCCGTGACGCGAGCGCGCCGTGCAGGCTGAAGATGGGTCTCCGCAGCCGTGTCCGCCTCGTTGGGAGAGAAGAGAGGACGGAGCGCGACGGAGGCATTCAGAGCACGGTGGTCAGAACGAGAAGAGGAGAGGCCTCTCGTCTCTCGCAGCGATCGACAAGCCCCCGGCGCAGCCCCCACCCCTGCGCCGCCGAAGCGAGCCGCCCGGCGCCGAGCCCGCCGGAGCACGAGACAGAGCCTGGGGGCGCGCCCGGTGTGAGCGAGCGCGCACGGCTCAACTCACTTGCAGAACTCCTTCCAGCTGTCGCCGACCTGCTTGCAGGTCTCCTTCAGGGACTTCTGGTCGACCTCTTTCCACGACTCCCAGTTGCCCTTGAGCGTCTCGTCGTACGTGCCCTTGTTGGGGCCCTTGCAGCCGGCGACGAGCTTCTTGAGGTCCTCGCACTCCTGGACTCCGTCGGGGCCCTTCTTGTTGCAAGCGGTGACGAAGACGGCGAGCTACATGGACGCGAAGATGGCAGCGATGAGCTTTCGTTTCATGGTTCGTGCAGCACGCCCATGCGCCCACGATCCCGCTTGTCGGCGGTCGTGATCGGCGGCGGCGTGCCCTCCTTCTTGCCGCTGCTACCCAGCCCCGAGCACCATTCTTCCTGCAGTTACGCAGGCATTTCTCACTGTTTCGCTGTTCGTAACGCCTCGCCCCCGCGATCGTCGGAGCGTCGAGAGAGCCCCGCCTGCGCGTTACGCCCCCCGGTTACGCATCACAGCGGCAGCTTCAGCTTCGCGGCCTTCCCCACGTACCGGGACGTGAACGTCATCGTGCGCTCGTCGAGGGTGTAGAGCTCGATGACGTCGTGCCCGGGATGGACCGGGGAACGAAAGATGTATGTGGGCGGGCTCGTGTCCACGATCTCGAATGCCTTCACCTCGTCATCCGGTCCGCCGCCGCTCAAGAAGCAACCGCGAACGGGGGGCGTCACCGCGAACCCCTTCGCGTCGGCGCGGAGGACCCAGAACGCGTGCGTCCCGCAGAGGGGGGAGCCGATGAAGGTGGAGGCGAAGAGGGCATAGACGACGCCGTCGCGCTCCCGCGTTTCCGCCAGCACGAGGCTCGGTCCCATCCCGAACATCGAGTCGCGCTCGTCGCCTCCCGGCGCGCCCCGCACCGTGCGATGAGGACGCGAGCAGAGCCCCGTCGCCGCTTTGTCGCACGGAGGTGGGTATATGACCTGTTCGCCCCGCTCTATCCGGTCGACCACCCAGTAATTCAAACCGGGCAATGCACGGGCAAATGAGATCTGGAAGCTCACATCGCCTCCGAGCGAGAGAGTGAACGGCTCGCGATCAGCGGTCTTGACCGGCTCGGGCGCGGGGGGCGCGGAGGGGTTCGGCAGCGCCGGCAGCGTCGTCGGACGTACGTCGTCGAAGGTGCCCGTCGCGGCCGGGGCACAGTCCGGCCGGTTGGTGGTCACGGGAGCGGCGGGGACCTCCGGCGAGGCGGGGAGCGGACGCGCCGCGACGCAGCCGACCCATAGCATCACCGGCCCCACCCCGAATCCCACCCAGCCATCGACGCTAGTCATGATCGACTCTTCATCTTCCTGGGGCGCAGAACCGTGACGGGGGCGACCTCCACTTTCTGTCTTACGCGCAGTCAATGGTGCCCTCCCTCCCCACCCGTCCCCACCACGGTTTGCCATCCACGATCTCGAGGCCTCCATTGGTTAAAAAACTCGTGCTCGCCACGTAGGTTGGGGCCGTGGCGCTCCGCTCCGTCGTTTGCACGCTCATCAATGAGTCCAAGCAGCACAACCTGGTTCTCGAGAAGGTCGAGCTCCCTCACGGGGAATGGTCCAAGACCGGGCAGCCGCCAGACCGGATTCCCTTCGGCACCCAGGCGACCTGGGGCTCGGAGTCTTTCGGCATATTCACCGGCACGGAGGGTACAGCCTATTATTCCGTCGGGGCGACGGGGGCGACGCTGAAGGTTTATTGGGACAACCCGTTCTGCGGGAACAATACATTCACCCAAACGCTGATCCCTCCCTCTTCCCGCTCCGCCCCCGGTGTCCCCGATTACGAGAGCTTCGATCCGATGCGCCCTCATCGGCGAAGACGCCGCTCGAGCCGGCCCAATTCGAGAAGGGGAAGCGACATCAAGATCACCTATCGGTTCTTGCAGGCGGAGGCGCGCGAGGCGCCCCTCCCCCCGCCCCCGCCGCCGCCCCCACCGCCGACAGCCCTCGGGTCGCGGCCGCTCCCCCCGCCACCCCCACGACCGTCCAGTGCCCCGCCGGCTTCCGCAAGGTGCTCTATTTCGGGCTCTCCAAGTTCTCCGCGATCGCAGAGGCGCAGCAGATCTCCAAGGCGGTCAAGAGCGCGGGCGACCTGACGCTCGTCACCGGCGCCACCCACAGCTGGGTCCTCGACGACACCAAGTTCAAAGACGCGACCAAGTACCTCGACCCGGTCCGCGACAAGCTCACCGCCCTCGAGCAGGCCACGGACGAGATCAAGTTCTCGGGACCGGGCTACTCGGACACGAAGCCGCTCGTCGTCGATCCCAAGCTGCGCATCCTGACGATTCGCGCCTTGGCCGCCGAGCTGGGGAAATACGACGACAAGCTGACGAAAGACATCGACTGCAACGCGTTCAAGCGATTGTGCATCTCCGGCCATCACGCCCAGAGCTGGACGACGTGGCGCGACGATGTCCTGTGGGGCTCCGATAGCCACGACGCTCCCCCCAATTATGTGCTGACCTTGCTCGACGGGGACGGCAACAAAGGGATCCTCGCCGGCCTCGGCGCCATCTTCCCGAACGCGTTCTCGCGGGTCGAGGATCTGTGCTTCTCGGCCTGCTACACCGGTTGGTATCAGGACGGAGACCAGTGTCCAATCCCCGCCGCCATGTTCAAGCAGTTCAAAAACCTCTCCACGCTTTGGGTCTACAAGAACTCCTCCCCCGCCGCGGTCAACTATGTCCCCAACCCCCCCGCGACGAGCAGCAACCTCGCCATCATCACCTGGGAGGCGGCGACGAGAAACGCCAACGCCATCGACGAGCTGGACAAAGCCTCGCTCGGGCTGCGGAAGAAGCTCGGGGCCGGGCTCAAGTCGATGGGCCAATCGCTGGTGTTCGACCACGGGAAGATGCGCCCCGCCCCCGATCCTGGTCAGCCCCAAGTCCCGGCCAGCTGCAACACCCCTGGCGCCGGCGCCACCACCATTTGATTGCGAGCGAAGACAAGTATGGTTCCCTATGAGCTTTCGGTGGATGGTGTCCGCGCGCTCTTGGTCCACGAGATTCGCGGCCGAGAGAAGCTCTCGGACACGTGGCGCTTCGACGTCACGGTCACGGCCTCCGCGGACGGGCCCGATATCGAGCAGGCCGCGCTCGGAAGCCGGGCGAAGCTGGTCCTCCACACCGCGGACAGTCCCCGCGCGTTTCATGGCGTGGTCAGCGCGGCCCGCCTGAGCGAGGTCCTCGCCGACGGCACGCTGAAGTACACATTGCGGATCGCGCCCAGACTCTGGCTCCTGAGGCAGCGCAAGCGCTCCCGGATTTTCCAGCGGATGCGCGTCCCCGACATCGTCGCGACCGTGTTGGGGGAGTCCGGCATCGGCGTGCAGTGGCAGCTCGTGCGGACCTATCCCAAGCGGGAGTATTGCACCCAATACGAGGAGACAGACGAGCATTTCGTGAAGCGCCTCCTCGCCGAGTCGGGGATCTTCTTCTACTTCTTCACCGGCGGACCGATGGATGACGCGGGGGCAGTGGAGACGTTGGCTTCCGCCGGCGGGGCCGCCGCCAGCGCGGCGGGGGCGATGGGCGCTCCCCTCAGCGATGCCGTGTCCGCTGCGGCCGCGCTCGCGGCCGGCCTCGTCCCCATCCCCGGAGACACGGTCATCTGCGCCGACGACGCCGTCTGTTATCCAGGCTTGGGGTTCGACGACGCGGCGTCGCTCGCCGCCGCCACCGCCGCCTCCCTCGCGATGGGGGCGGCCGAGACGCTGGGCTTGCCCGGCGCGGGGATCGCGGAAGCGGCCACCGCGGCGGTGGTGGGGGCGCTGTCCTCCGCCCCCACGCTGACGTACGCGCCTTACGACGCGGGCCACGCCGTCCATCGCGAGAAGGTCGCGCGCTTCGCCCTGCACAACCGTGTCCGCCCGAACGGGGCTGCCTATCGCGACTACGATCCGGAGAAGCCGCTCGTTCGCTTGCAGAGCGTCGCCGTCTCGACCGCGCCATTCCCGCCCTCCCCGGCCGAGGTCGCGGCCATCGCCGCCGCCACCGCCTCGAACACCTTGAGCGCGGTATCGAACAGTCCAGTCGCGAGCGCTCTCCCCGCCGGCGCGTCCGCCGCGGTGGCGGTCGCGGGCGCCGTCGCCGACGCGGCCAGCACCGTCCTCGGCGCCTCCGTACCCCACGAGGTCTACGAGCACCACGGGAACTATCTATTCCCCCGCTGGGACCTCGCCCCCGACGAGGCCCCTCTCATCCTCCGGCAGAAGCGCCGACGCGCCTCCGTCGCGAATGGTGAGTCCGGCAATGCCCTCATCGCCCCCGGACACCGCTTCGCGTTGAGCGGCCACCCCGCGAGCCAACTGGACCGCACGTATGTCGTGCTCGAGGTCCAGCACCGAGGCGCCCTTCGTCCCGAGGGTGGTCAGCGGGACTCGTATGTCAATCGCTTCGAGTGCGCGCCCGCCGAGATGCCCTACCCTCCCCCGCGCCCGAAGCGCCGCTCCGTTCAGGTCTCGCTCACCGCGACGGTGGTCGGGCCGGGCGGAGAGGAGATTCACGTGGACGAAAAGGGGCGCATCAAGGTCCAGTTCCACTGGGACCGAGACGGGAAGCAAGACGGGGAGAGCTCGTGCTGGATCCGGGTGATGCAGCCCTGGGCGGGGGCGGGCTGGGGCGTGCAGTTCATTCCCCGCGTGGGAATGGAGGTCGTGGTGGGCTTCGAGGGAGGAGACCCCGACAAGCCGATGGTCCTCGGCACGCTCTACAATGGGACGCACCCGACGCCATTCACCCTTCCCCACGACAAGACACGCAGCGGCTTTCGCACCCATACGTCCCCCGGCGGGGAAGGCTACAACGAGCTCTCGTTCGAGGACGGCAAAGGCCGCGAGCAGATCCTCCTCCACGCCCAGCGCGATCTCGACGAGATCGTACTGAACGACCACCGCACGAAGGTCTCTCGCGATCAAACCTGCGAGGTCGGAGCGGACCGTCGCGATGACGTGGCCGGCAGCGCCCATCACCGCGTCGCCAAAGACCGGACGGAGAAGGTCGGGGAGAACTACGCGCTCGCCATCGGGGAGAGCCGGAAGGTATCCATCTTCGGCTCCGATCAAGAGCGAGTCGCGGGAAGCAGGACGACCCAGGTGGACAAAGTCCACAACGTGCAAGTGGGCGGCACCTACAGCCTGATGGTGGGGACTCGACAGGACCCCTCCACCGCGGAGGCCTATGTCTGGGGGAACTACGCCATCGGCGCGGAGGGGCCGATGGTGTTGACCTCCTATTCCGGGATCACGCTCCGGTGCGGGGACAGCGTCGTGGAGATCAACGAGGAGGGCATCACCCTCAAAGGGACCAAGGTGGCGGTCGAGGCGACGAAGTCGGCCACGATGAAGGGCAATGGACCTTCCATTGCCCTCGCCGACGAGGCCACGATCAGCGCCAAGACATTGAGCCTCATCTCCAAGAAGGCGAGCCTCGTCTTGGAGGAGGACGCCAAGCTCGACGGCAAGGAGGTCAAGCTCAACTGCGGCGGGATCGACCCGGAGAAGTTGATCTCCGAGAAGGGCGAGCCCCAAACCAAGAAGGTTTCGCTCAACCTCGTGGACGCGGACGGCAAGCCCCACGCGAGCAAGGAATATGTGATGACGGCAGGGGGGGCGCGCTTCGAGGGCACCACCGACGGGTCGGGGAAGATCGAGGTCGAGGTCCCCAAAGAGGCCGAGGTCGCCCAGATCGTCCTTTATCTGGGGCCGCGCCCGGAGGGGCAACAGATACGGTATCGCGTCGCCTTGGAGGACATGCCTGCCGAGTCGGTCAAGGGCGTCCTCACGCGTCTGAAGAACCTCGGATATTATTGGGGCGAGCCCAGCGAGTCTCTGGACGACATCGCGCGCGACGCCATCCGCGCCTTCCAACGGGCGAACAATCTGGAGCCCACGGGAGAGATCGACGACTTGCTCCAGGCGGCGCTCGCGGAGAAGCACGGCCATTGAAGGAGCCGAGCATCACACGCGCAGAGCAGGGCTGACCTTGCTGCGCCAGAGCTCGGGGACGAGCAAGACGAGCACGGCCACCACCAAGAAGACCATCAGACCGCCCGAAACGACCGCGAACGTGGGGCTCGTGAGGGCGGCCAGGAACCCGCTCTCCGCGACGGAGAGCTGGTTGGACGCGATGATGAAGACCATGTTCACGCTCGAGACGCGGCCGCGGAGGTGGTCCGGCGTGGAGAGCTGCACGAGCGTCGATCGACCGACGACGCTGACTTGGTCGGCGACGCCCACGAGGAGATAGGCGAACAGGCTGAGAGGAAAGCTGCGGCTCAAGCCGAACGCGATCGTGGCGAGCCCATAGGCGACCACGCTGATCACGATCGCCCGGCCGAGCCTGCGAATGGGCCTGACGAAGAGCATGACGACGCTCGTCGCGAGCGCGCCCACGTCGAGGCAGGCTGCGAGCACGCCATAGCCGTGGGCCCCGACCTTCAGCACGTCGTTCGCGTAGATCGGGAGCATCGCGCTCGCGCCGCCGAAGATCACCGCGAACAAGTCCACCGACAGCGCGCCGAGCACGACCGGGTTCTTCACGACGAAGGCGAGCCCTTCCCGCAGCGCGCCGAGGCCGATGGCGGACCTCGTCGTCGGTCCGGTCGTCGACGTCTCGCGCACACCGAGCACGAACGCGAACGACACGCACAAGAGGATGACGCTCAGCGTGCACGACGCCCGCGCGCCTCCCCACCCGATGAGAAGCCCTGCGACGGCGGGGCCGGATACGAACGCGAGCGCCTGTCCCGTCGACATGACCGTGACCGCCCGCGGGAGCTCCTCGGTGGTCACGAGGCGCGGGAGCATGGCCTGGCGCGCCGGGCTCTCGAACGCCAGGGCCACCCCGTTCAGGACGTAGATCGCGTAGAGGAGCGCGACCGGCACCGCGCTCATCGAGCTGACGGCGGCGAGGCCGGCCGCGCAAGCGAGCTCGACGAGCTGGGCCCCGAGGACCACGCGCTTGCGATCGTAGGCGTCGGCGACGAGGCCGCCCCCGAGGGCGGCGAAGGGCGAAGGCAAAAAGGAGAGCAGCCCCGTCAGGCCGAGCAGCGCCGCCGACTTCGTCAGATCGTAGACCTGCCAGAGCACCGTCGCCCGGAGCGCCGTCACCGCCACCCCGGCCGAGAGCCGCGCCAGGATCCACCTGCGGACGTTCTGCTTCTGGAGGATCGAGAACGCTCTCGGAGCCGAAGGAGTCGTCATCGCAACGAGCCCGCCCGAGAGGGCGGCTCGCGCAAGGTGCTCGATCGGCGCCTCGAGCGCCAACCCTTTGTCGGCGCCGCCCCGAGGCGCTTCGCCACCATGCGGTCTTTAACGAAACTTCACCCAAGTCGAGGCGCGAGTTCACGGACGGATCGCCAAAGTGTCCTTCGTCAGGGCGAGCGAACGGCTCGCGAAAGCGGAGGTCGCAATGTTCGGGTTCTTCATCGGTACCGCGTGTCTGATTGGGCTCATCGCGATGGTGAGGCGCGGGCGGAGCTCTTTCCACGGACGCCACCGCGGCTTCGGGAGGCGGGGCATGCTCAACCGGCTGTTCTCGCGGCTGGAGACGAGCGCCAGCCAAGAGAAGGTGATCATGGGCGCGGTCGAAGAGGTCGAGCTCGCGGTGCGGGGCCTCAGGCCGGAGCTCGAGCAGACGCGCGCCGACATCGCCCGCGTCCTCGAGGACGACACGTTCGACGCGGAGCGGCTGGGAGCGGTGTTCGCTCGCCACGACGAGGCGATGCGCGCGGTTCGCTTGGCGATCGCCGGCGCGATCGGGAAGGTCCACGGGGCCCTCGACCACGCCCAGCGCGCCGACCTCGCCGAGCTGATCCAAAGGCGGATGTTCGGTCGCTTCGGCGGACGCGCCGCCGGCCCCTACCGCAGCACCGTCCAAATCTGACCGACTGGGAGACGACCATGATCAAGCGACGAATCGTGATGGCCCTGCTTGCGCTCGGGACGGTCGGAGGGTTCGCCTCCGGGTTCGCGAGCATGTCCTGCCACGCTCGAGGACGACACGCCGAGTGGCAGGATCGGGTGGCGGAGGTGTGCGTCCGGGCGGCGAAGAACGTGGACGCGAAGGCGGACGGATCGGACAAGTGAGCGCGAGCCCGTTCACCATCGGCACCCCGATCTCGCGGACGAGCCACCCGATGCGCTCAGATGCGCTAGGCTCGGAGCCGACGGTCATGGGCGCTCGAATCCTCGTCGTCGACGACGACCTGCGGCTGCACGAGCTGCTCGGCAGCTACCTCTCGCAGAACGGGTTCGAGGTCGATCGCGCCCTCGACGGCGCGAGCGGCCTCGCGAAGCTCGAGCGCGGGAGCTACGACGCCGTCCTCCTCGACGTGATGATGCCGGGGATGGACGGCCTCGAGGTGTGCCGGCGCATCCGCAAGCGCTCGGACGTACCGGTCGTGATGCTCACCGCCCGCGGCGACGAGACGGATCGAATCGTCGGGCTCGAGGTGGGCGCCGACGACTACTTGCCGAAGCCGTTCAACCCCCGCGAGCTCCTCGCGCGCATCAAGGCGATCCTGCGCCGCGTGCGGCCGGAGACGGAGGCGGAGCGGCTCGTCGTCGGATCGGTGCACATCGACGTGGTGAGCCGGGTGGTGTCCGTCTCGGAGCGGTCCATCGATCTCACCGGCATCGAGTTCGACATCTTGCTCGCGCTGGCGCGGCGGGCGGGCCAGGTCATCCCGCGCGATCGCCTGCTCTCGGCCGCGGGAAGGGGCGACGTCATCGTGTCGGAGCGGACGATCGACGTCCACATCTCCCATCTGCGGGCCAAGCTCGGGGACGCGCGGCTCATCAAGACCGTCCGCGGCGTGGGCTACGTGTTCGCGCGCGAAATCACCGCCCACGGGGATTCGTCTCCTTCGAGCGAAGGTCCCGTGAGCTTCGGGTCAGAACCGTCCGATTGAGTCGTTCTCGATGTTGAAGCGCTGTCGCAAGGTCGTCGCCCCTCTCCACCGGCGCATCTTCGTCTGGTTCGGGGGGGCGATCCTCTCGAGCGCGGCGGTGGTGTTCCTCGTCTCGTCCGTGCTCGGGGGCAACACCTCGACCTGGAGAAGGACCTTCGAAGGTGGCCGGCGCTTCGTGGCGAACCGGTTCGCGGAGGTCTGGGACGATCCGGAGCGAAGGGCCGCCCTCGCGCGAGAGGTCTCTCGCGAGCTCGACGTCGACGTGCGGGTGCGCGACACGAGCGGGGAGACCCTCGACACCGCGGGCACGCGAGGCTGCACGCGGAGCGACATCGCGTTCGAGCCGACCCGCGACGGCAAGCCGCTCGGGAGGGTGGAGATCTGCGCCGAGCACCTCCAGCACAAGCCCGTGCCCGCGATCCTCGCGGTGCTGGCGGGGGTGATGATGCTTTGGCTGCTCTCGCACAAGGTCGCGCGCCGGCTGGGCAAGCCCCTCCTGGATCTCGTGCAGGTCACGGACTCCATCGGCAGGGGCGACTACGACGTCTCGATCGAGACCCACCGCCACGCCCCCACCGAGATCGTCCACTTGAACGGCGCCGTCCGCGACATGGCGAGCAAGATCAAGCGCCAGCTCGCGGACCAGCGAGAGCTCCTCGCGTCCGTGTCCCACGAGCTCCGCTCCCCGCTGGCGCGCATCCGCCTCCTCCTCGAGCTCGTGCGCGACGAGACGCTCCCCCCCGAGAAGCGGACGAAGTTCATCGAGGAGCTCGAGCAGGAGGTGGTGGAGATCGACGACCTCGTCGGGGGCTTGCTCGCCCAGAGCCGCCTCGATTTCTCCGCGCTCTCACTCCGCCCGAACGATCTCGTCGCCTCCACGAAGCGCGCCATCGATCGCGCCTCGTTGGACCTCAGCCCCATCGTCAGCGGCGACGCGCGCCTGGTCGACTTCGACGCGACCCTCGTCGCGCGCGCCCTGACGAACCTCTTCGACAACGCCAAGAAGCACGGCGCCGGGGTGACGGGCGTGAACGTGCGGTTCGAATCGGACCGCGTCTGCATCGAGGTCGAGGATCGAGGGCCCGGCCTCGGAGACGCACCCGACAGCGAGCGCATCTTCGATCCGTTCTACGGCAAGCCTCGCGGCACCCAGGAGTCGCTGGGCCTGGGCCTCGCCCTCGTGCGCCGTATCGCCCGCGCCCACCAAGGCGAGGCATACGCCGAGAACCGCCCCTCGGGAGGCGCGCTCGTCGGGTTCTGGATCCGCTCCCGCCCCTGACGCGGCCGCGCTCGCGCCGCGCGGCGGGAGAGGATCACTTCAACTTGGGCTGGGGGAGCTTCGTGTCGAACATCTCCTCCCACGCCTCCTTGGCGCGGGCTCGGAGCTTGTCGTCGTCCTCTTCGAAGAGCTTGTCGTACACGGCCCAAAACTTGTCGCCGTCGACGAAGCTCCCGCGGCGAATGGATCGGCCGGACAGGGCCTCCAGCACGACGATCGCCGTCTTCGCGTAGACCCCTTTCTGCTCCTGGCTCGCGAAGATGTGCTGGGCGAGCATGACGAGGGTGAGCTTCGGCGCGATCGACTTCGTCGTGAGCTCGGCCAGGAAGGCGCTCGCCTCTCGATTGACCCGATCCTGGGCGGAGGGATCGTACCCCTCGAGCAGATCGATCACCCGACCGGCGAGGGGGAGGTGGGGACCGTCGATCTGGTGCTGCAGCTCGTGGCGCTCGGTGGCGGCGAGGATCGCGTCCGGGATCTCCTCGATGTGGTCCTGGGCGTACGCCTTCAGCATCGCGCCGCAGTTGCCGAGCCTCGAGTAGACGCTGGTGTTCAGGACGAGGGCGTCCGTGCAGAACCCCTGCCGGACGATGGCGCTCATGTCGCTCGCGTGCCCGCTCACCGAGGCCGCGTTCACGATCGCGAACGGCTGCTCGTCGCGAGAGAACCCCAGCCGGAAGTGCTCTGCGTCGGGCGCGTCGAGCCGGCGAACGAGCAGCGTCGCGAAGGCCTCCCCGTCGACGTCCCATTGGTGGACCTTCTCGATGCGGTACACGTGAGCGAAGAAGTGGGTGACGACCTCCGTCTTCTCCTCGCGCATGAAGAAGTCGGGATCGATGTAGTAGGGCAGCTTCGCCTTCCGGCTCGCCTCGTTCACGCCGTGGACGAGGCGTGACCATTTTCGGCCGCCGAGATCGAGGTCGTCGCTCTCGCTGACGAGGGTCGACATCGCCTCGCCGAGCCCCGCGTCGACCTGCTTGGCCGCGTCGACGAGCTCTTTTCCCGCCGCCTTCACCTCCACGCGGGCGGCGTTGCCGCTGCTCGCGCGGGTCGAGAGATCCCAGGAACGTCGGGCGTACGCCCACCGATCGAAGGCGCCCTGGAAGACGGCGTCGGTCTTCGGCGTCGGCTCCGTGAGCTCCCAGTCGGTGCCCTTCTGGGGAGGTCGGGAGAGGACGAGCTCGACCAGCCCGATCACGACGACGGCCGCGCCCGCGACGATCGCGGCGGTGCGCGGAGGGAGCGTCTTCGGCTTCGGCTTCTTCACGCTCTCGGGCTCGTCATCGCCCCAGCTGCCCGCGACGTGCGCCTTCACCTCGTCGCCGTAGCTGACGAAGAACCCCTCCACCGCGACCACGACCGCCCCCGCGGTCAGGACGATCGCGGCCGTGACGACGAGGATCGTGAGCAGGTAGGCCATGACGCTGAGCCCAGCCTGGGGCGCCATCAGCGCGCGCGTCGCGAGCAAGAACATCCAGAGGCTCATCGACCAGCACGCGACGATGGAGAGCCACGACTCGTCCTTCGACGGCGTGTACCGGATGAGCGAGAGGCCCATGAGGGTCACGACGAGGGGCCAGATCGTCACGAAGACGACGAGCATGAGGCCGAGCTGGTATCGGAAGTCCGGCAGATCGGGCAGCGCGCGAAGGGAGCGGAGGATCGTCTTGAACGGGGCCTCCCCGCGCTCGGGCCAGGCGTAGAAATAGAGCGCGCTCGCGCCGGCGATCCCGAGCACGTAGGGCACGACGTGGCGGGTGGCCTTGCGGAACTTGAGGTTCGCGGCGGCGGAGGTGAGCGCGATCGCGACGATGGCCCCCGCGGGCCGGGTCGAGAACGCGTCCGGTACCCGCACCAGATCCCACGCCGCTCGATCGGCGCCGAGCTTCCGCACGACCGCCGCCGAGAGCAGCGAGCCGAGCACGAGGAGCGCGAACGAGACGCCGCGCTTCGTGAGGAAGAGCCCGAGCGCGATCGCGACGGCGGCGAGGGGCAACGCGAGGAGGGCGAGCCGCGACGACCAGCTCACCTCCGGGAAGACGTCCCACGCGAAGATCGGCGTCTTCCCGATCATGTCGTGGGGGATCAGGAAAGAGACGAGCAACAGGACGAGGCCCCATCGCGCCCGGCTTCGAAGCCGAGACGAAGAGATCCCGAAGAACAGCGCGCGCTCCTGCTCTGGGCTCGCCGAGGCCGGCGCCGCCTCGCCTCCCGAAGAGCTCTTCGGCGGCGGCGGGGGAGCAGGGACGGGAGCGGCGGGGACGGGGGCCGGGCTCTGCGCGTCGGAGTTGGGCTCGGTCTGCATCAGGGAACCTCGACGGACGCGATGACGCTCGTGACGCGCGTCTGGATGTTCGGGTCCTGCTCTTGGGACTGGAAGTAGATGCGCTTCCCGTCGCTCGAGAACATGGGCCTGCTCTCGGAGAACTCGTTGGCGGTGAGCCGCGTGATCTTCTTGTCGGCGGTGCTCATCACGAGGATGTCGCCCGCTCGAACGAAGGCGATCTTCGCGCCGTCGGGCGACCACGAGGGCGAATAGCCGAGCTCGTCGGTGGCGGACGCCTCGCCCGTCATCGCGTCGAAGAACGTGATCCGCCCGTTGCAGCTCGAAGCGAGGCGCTTGCCGTCACGGCTGGCGGAGACGCCCACGCACGACTCTCCTGCGTCGAGCTGGGCGATGGAGCGCTCGAGGGGCGGGCTCTTGGAGAGGTCGACGACCTTCAGCTCGATGCCGCCCCGCTTGGGGTCGCCTTGGAGAGGCTCGCCATCTTCGCCGTCCGCCGGGTCGACGGGGGGGCGCGGGCGCTCGTCCTTCACCGCGACCACGATCTGACGATCGTCGATCCAGTCGAAGCCGTAATAGAGCTCTGTCGCGACGCCGGGCTGATCCCAAGCCTTCCGCGTGTACTCGACCTTCCCGGAGGGAACGCTCAAGACGGTGAAGCTGTCTACGCAGTCTCGGCGGCACGGTCGCTCCGTCAGCGCGATCGCGGTGCCCCGGGGGGAGAGGGTCAGATCCGAGAAGCGCGCTTGAGAGTCCACGCGGAGCCGCTCCGCGGCGGACGCGGGCGGGGAAAGGACGCTCACCGTCTTCGCGCGCGCGAACAGGTCCTCCACGAACCCGACCGTCCCCGCTTCGCGGCCGAGGGTCGGGAAGCCCATCACGTGATAGCCCCTCCAGAGGACGTCGCTCTTGCCGTCCTCGGTCCGAAACGCCAGCGACTCGAGCTGATACTTCCAGCCGAGCTCCATCGAGACGGGGTGAATGAAGGGCGAGACGTTCGCGGAGAGGATCAACATCCGGCCGTCGCGGACCCCAGCCAGGTAGTCCACCTCGTCGAAGCTGCCGTAGTACGTCACCTTCGCCGGGTCGCCCTTGAAGTCCAGGTGCGTCGCGCGCGTCTTCTGGTAGGCCTTCGCCGCCTGGTCGAGCTTGCGGGCGCGGAGCTCGACGTAGTCCTTCGCCTTCTGGAGGCGAGACACCGTCGTGATGTCGCCTCGGTCGAGCTGGGACTTGATGACCTCGTGCTCGACGAGCTTCGGCACCGCGACGTCGAAGACGCTCTCGGCGATGCCGTCCGCGAGCACCGCGAGCGCCTCCTGCTTGTTGGCCCCGTAGCCGTTGGCGAAGACGGGGACCTCCTCGGCCTTGCCCGCCTTGTCCCCGATGTACCGGACTTGAAGGCGGGTGTTGCTGCGCGCCTCGAGGAGGATCGAGCCCTCGATCTTGTGCTCGATGAGCTCGGGGGAGAGCGAGCCGGTGATGACGAACCCCGCACCGAGCTTTCGCGCCGCCTCCTCCGGCGTCTTGGAGGAGGAGAGGATCTTGTCGACCTTCGGGTCGCCGCCTTTGACCGGCTCGAAGCCGATCTTCTCGAGGCCCTCACCGATCTGATCGGCGAGGGCGGCGGCCGGGCGTGACCCTTCCCACCACTGGCCGTCCACGTCGATCGCGACGAGCACCCGGAAGGGGTCGGGGCGGTGGAGGAACCAGTAGAGGACGCCGCCGGTCGCCGCCGCGAGGACGGCGAGCACCGCGATCACTTTGTAGAACGGCTTTCGGCGGAGCTTCGCGATCGCGACGCTCTCCGGGCCATCGTCGGCGACCTTGTCGCCGTCCCATCCCTCGCTCATGAGCTGGCGGGGGCGTACGAAAGCCTGGCCCCCCCGTCTAGCGGCAAAAGGGCCGGGATCAGGCTTCCTGGCTGGACGGTCGTGCGGCGGGAGCGCGCGGGGGCGCGCACATGATGCGAGCGATGTGCGATCGGCCCCCGTCAAATCATTGCGCTTTCAGCGGACGACCTCCGATACTCGAAGGCTGGGAGGCACTCGCCATGCGCAGTCTTCGCTTCTGTTCGGTCTCCACCACCATCATCGCCCTCTTGGTCGCGGCCTGCGGCGGATCGAACGAGACAGGGTCCGGCGCGAGCACCGGCGACGGGGCCTCCACCGGAACGGCAGGGCACGCCTCGATGGGAGGGAGCGACACGGGCGGGTCGGACCAAGGCGGAGACGGGACCGGGGGCGCTCCGGAGTGCACCGGCAACGCGCAGTGCGATCCGGGGTCGATCTGCAGCGGCGGGTCCTGCGTGCCGGGATGCGCGGACGACCATCCTTGCGGAGACAACCTCGCGTGCTGCGGCGGCGAGTGCGTGGACGTCGTCGACAACCCTGACCACTGCGGGAGCTGCGAGAACAACTGCGACGGCGCCCAGCACGTCGCGGGCGTCTGCAACGGGACGATGTGCGGCTACGCCGAGTGCGACGCGGGCTACAACGACTGCAACGGCTCCAAGGCCGACGGCTGCGAGACGGCCGGCGACTGCACGTGCACCCCCGGGGCGACCCAGGATTGCTACGAAGGACCGCCCGACGCCGTCAACCACCTGCCTTGCCACGCCGGAACCCAGACGTGCTTGGCGAGCGGGAGCCAATGGGGCCCGTGCATGGGGCAGGTGTTCCCCGCGGAGGAGGTCTGCGCGGACGGGATCGACAACGACTGCAACGGTGCGGTCGACGACGTCCAGGACAAGGACGGCGACGGCTGGACGGTGTGTGACGGCGACTGCTGCGACGACGTCGCGAGCGGCAACTGCGGGACGCCGAGCCTCGTGAACCCGGGCGCGTTCGAGGTCGCCGGCAACATGGTGGACGACGACTGCGACGGCGTCGCCGACAACCCCGTCGTCGGCTGCGACGGCGCCCTCGCGAGCAACTCCTCCAACGCGATCGACTACGCGAAGGCGATCGACATCTGCCAGGTGACCACCGCCAACCCGCCGCTGTCGCAGAAGAAGTGGGGCGTCATCTCGGGGGGCTTCTACCTCGCCGACGGCACGGGCAACCCCGCCGCAAACTCGCGGTCGATCCGGCTGGGGTATGGGACCAACGTCGCGCCCCTCGGAGGGAGCCAGCTCGCGGTGCTGTCGAGCGGGGTCGCGGCCGCGCAGAACGCTCCGAACAACACGAACCCCGCCTACGCCTCGTTCCAGACGGGCCAGTCGATGGGCACGTCGAGCGGGGCGCCCGCGGACTGGCTCGCCGCGAACGGCGGCAACCTGCCGAACGCGCCCGGATGCCCCGATCCCGGCAGCACCACCGCGTACGACCCGATCGAGCTGCAGCTTCAGGTGCGCGTCCCGACCAACGCCCACTCCTTCAGCGTGTCGACCGACTTCTACTCCAGCGAGTACCCGGAGTGGGTCTGCAGCCCGTACAACGACTTCTTCTTGCTGCTGCTCGACTCGGCGTTCGTCCCCGGCGCGGGCCAGTCGCCGAACCCCGCAGACAAGAACCTCGCGTTCTACGATCCGCCCCCCGCGGGAGGGTCCGTGTACCCCGTTGGGGTGAACCTCTCGTACGGCAACACCGGCCTCTTCACGCAGTGCCTGAACGGGAACACCGGGTGCGGGGCCGGCTCGACCGCCGGCACGACGAGCGTCTGCACCGGCACGACTCAGCTCGCCGGGACCGGCTTCCAGCAGGCGGTCACCGGCTGCGGCACCAACAACCTGATGGGCGGCGCGACAGGGTGGCTCACGACGAGCGGCAACGTCGTACCCGGCGAGACGATCACCCTCCGGTTCGTGATCTGGGATACGAGCGACGAGATCTACGATTCGCTGGTCCTCCTCGACAACTTCCAATGGTCCGTGGACGCCTCGACCCCAGGAACGATCCTCGACTGATCGCTCCGCCACGCGGGAATGACCGCGGTGCGAGCGGCGTCGCAAAGGTGATGTCCGCTCGCGCTGCTTCCATCGCTCCCGTCCCGGGATCGAGAATCTTCCCTCGGTCGACGAGATTCTTGGGGCGGCTCGCGCTCGCGACCTTCGTCGCGACGGCCGGGTGTCGAGGGGGCGGTGAGGGAGAAGGGGCCTCGAGCGCGTCGGGCACTTCGGCCGAGCTCGCACCGGCCACCGCGTCCGCGAGCGCCTCTCCCGACGCGGAGAGCGAGGCCGACGCGGCCGCGCTTCGGGCGTGCGAGGCGCGCTGGAAGGAGATCGAAGCCAAGCCGGGTCGCCCCTTCGGCGAGGGCGTCCTCGAGAAGGATCGAGCGCTCTACCTCGGGCGCGCGCGGGGCGCGGTCACCCTCTTCGTCCGGGAGCCCTCCCCCTCGCCCGCCTCCGCATCGAAGGAGCGCGAGCGGCTCTCCAAGGACATCCCCGGCACCCGCGTCGCGCGCTTCGTCGAGCGCAACAAGCGAGACAAGGCCGCGCTCCGTGAGGCCCTGCTGCGGGAGGGCTACGCCTACGCGACGGATCCCGACGACGCCTTCGAGCTCGACGCGCGCATCAAGCTGACGGACCTCTTCGATGACGACGCGATCGTGCTGGAGCGCGGCGAAGAGACCCACCGCCTCGCGCGCCAGAAGAACCGATACGAGACGGTCTACGTCTACGCGGAGGGCCCTCGCAAAGGAAAGACGGCCAACCTCCTGTTCGGCGACCGCGTCCGCCTGCCCTCGGAGACGGGCGCGGCCCCCCTGCACCGCGACGTGCTCGCCTTCGCGCGCCGCGAAGGGTTCGACCGGATGGATGTGGTGCGCGTCTCGGAGGGGGCGCTGCTCGCGAAGCTCACCTACGGCGAGACCCAAGTGCGAACCGTCCTCGCGAGCGAAGGGGCCAAGCTCTCCGTCGCGTGCGTGGCCGAGCCGGCGAACGTCCAAGCCGCGGTCGCCAAGGGCCTCGAGGCGAAGCGCTGGCGCCTGCGCGCCGAGGCGAACATGCGCGAGGTGGTGACGGCCGAGCTCGACGAGGCCCTCCCCTTCGATCGGCCGCGGGACGAGAAGGGCCCCGATAAGGACGGGTTTCTCCGGCCTCATTGGGCGAGCGCCTACCTCCGCGGCGCGACCGCCTTCAGCACCGAGGGCCAGACCTACCCCGTCTACCTGCCCGACGGTCGCGCCCAGCCTCCTCAAGTCTGCGTCGACTTCGTCTTGGACACCTACGAGCGCGCGGCCGGCAGCTGGTTCTCACCACGCGGCGAGGCCCCGAAGCGCAGCACGGGGAGGCTCGACATCTCCTCGCACGGGATCGAGAACCGGCGCGGCGTCCTCGGCTTCAAGAAGTTCGCAGAGGACCACCCCGAGCTGTTCGACGTGCGCCACTTCGTGGGCGCGGAGCGCATCCCGTTCGGCAATCGCGCCGAGTTCTTCGCGTTCCTCGCCTCGCACGCGTCGGAGTTCCGCGCTGGCGACGTCCTCGCCATTCAGGGGCTCAAGCGCGACGATCGCGTGCACCAGCACGCCATCCTCCTCGAGTACACCGATCCGCTGACGGGCTTCCCGGCCGGGCTCGCCGATCAGATGAAGCTCCCCCGAAGGAGGACCTGGGAGGGGATCATGGCGGAGGCGCCGAAGCGCAGCCTGCTCTACCGGGCCCGCCCCACCGAGCAGATCTTCCGTCCCCTCGACGACGGCTCCGATCGCGCGGAGCCTACGATTTGGGCCGCCGCGACCGCGAAGCGCTGAGGGCGAGACGGAGCCCCGCCGGCACGACGAGGAGGGCGACGAGGAGGTTGGCCACGTTGCCGACCGCGCCCACGAGCCCGAGATCGCGCAGGCCTTCGTAGCGCGAGAACACGAGGGCGACGAGGCCCGCGCTCGTGGTGAGGGCGGTCGCGATCACCGGCTTCGCCTCCTTCTCGAGGGAGGTCCGGATCGGATCCGCGCTCGAGCCGTCGTGCATCGCGTCCTCTCCGTGGTGGAGCAGGAACATCGCCTCGTCCACGGAGATGCCGAGCAGCACCGGCACCACGAGGGCGGAGTACAAGTGGAGCGGCACGTGCAGCACGCCGATGATGGCGAACAGCGTCCCCATCCCGATGACGAGGGTCGCGACGGCGAGGGCGACGTCTCGAACGCGGCGGAGCGAGACGGCCAGCAAGACGAGGACGAGCACCCCCGCGACGGCGCCGATGCGAGGCATGTCGCGCGAGAGCGCGTCGTGCAGATCCGCCTCGAGCCGCGCGTACCCGGTCACGACGGCGGCGTCGTCCGCCTCGCGCACGTCGGCGTCGAGGGCGGCGCGCGCGCCCGGCGCGTCGGTGATGTGGACGTGGAGGGCGACGAGGTGATCGCCCCCCTCCTCCGCCATGTAGCGCGACGCGACGACCGCGACGTCCCCCTTCAGGGCGTCTTCCACCGGCACGACCTCGCTCGGCGGATGCCTCATCGCGTCGAGGAAATCCGAGAACCGATCGACGGCGAACCTCGACGACTCGAGGGCCCGCTCGAGCTCGTCCGCCTTCTTCGGCAGGTCCAGGCGGTCGCGCTCGGCGAGGCGCGCGCGCTGGGTCCCCTCGCCGGGGAGGATCGAGGTGAGCGCGTCGACCCGCTCGATGTGCTCGACGTCGGTCGCGAGCTTCTCCGCGATCCGGTCCGCGCGGCTCATCGCCCGATCGCGATCGGGATCGGCGACGAGGACGATCCAGGGCTGAGCGCGACCACCGAAGAGCTCGAAGATGCGATCCTCCACCGCGAGCGCCTCGAGCTTCTTCGGTCGAACCGCGACGAGGCTGTCGGAGACGTGGACCCCCGACACGAAGGCGGACACGGCGGCGAGGCCGCACGCCACGAGCGCGATCGCGGCGCGGCGGCGCGTGCTCGTGAGGGCGGCGAAGAAGCGCGTGTAGAGCGGCACCGACTCGACGGGCGGGGTGCCTCGCTCCAGCAGGGCCGCGACCTCCGGGGTGACGGCGACGATGGCGACGGCGGTGAGGAGCTCCCCGGCGGCGCAGAGCAGACCGAGCTGGGCAAGCGCCTCGACGCTGGAGAGGGCGAGGCTCGCGAAGGCGACGGCGGCGATGGTGGCGGCGACGAGCACCGGCCGCGCTGTCCGCTTGCGGCCCAGGTAGGCGGCCTCCCCGGGTGAGCACCCCTCTCGGCGCGCGTCGAGCACCGCCGCGTAGACGTGCACGCCGGTGTCGAACCCGACCCCGACCACGATCGAGGTGAACGCGACCGCGATCGCGCTGATGCCCCCTGGCCAGAACGCGGCGAGGGCGCCCGTCCACAGCGTCCCGAGGGCGAGCGGCGGCGTGATCGCGACGAGGGCGCGGAGCCGCCGAAACACGACCGCGAACGCGAGGCTCGCGAGGACCATCGAGAGCACCCCGGAGAGGGTGAGGTCCCGCCGGAGCATCGTCTCCATCCCCGCCGCCACCGCGTGGGGACCGGTAAGGCGGATCTTCAGCGAGGGGTGCTGCTTGCGGCGCTCCGCGAGGGTGCGCTCGACCGCGTCGACGAAGGCCTTGGCGTCCTTGCCGCGCAGCGCCTGGCCCTTGGGCTTCACGACAACGAGGTGGGCGCGACCGTCGTCGGTCGCGAAGTAGCCGTCCGTGCGCGCCTTCACCCCCGCGCCGATCGCTCGCTCTTGGAAGGGGATCTCCGCGAGGCGCAGCGGGTCGGCGGCGATCCGATCGGCGGCGGCGGAGCTGCCCGGCGCAAGCAAGAGCTTGCGCGTGTCGGCGAGGCGCTCCCGCATGCCCTCCTTCGTCAGCGCCTCTGCCAGCTTCGCCCGGCCCGCGGGATCGGCGATGCGCCACACGAGGAGCGGGTCGGGGCGCGCCTGTCCAAGCTCGAGGCGGGCGGTCGAGAACGAGACGCGATCGCTCGCGGCGAGGTCAGCCGCGATCTCGTCGGCGGCCGCCTTGGTCTCCTCCCGGTCCTCGCCCTCGATGAGGACGACGCCGATCCCGCCGCCACCGAAGCCCTTGAGGTAGCGCGCGAGGACGGCCGCGTCGCCCTTCGAAGGCAACAGGGCGACGACGTCCGGGTTCAGCTTCACCCCGAACGCGACGACGAGGGCCGCGAGGATCGAGAAGAGCGCGACCGCCCCGAGAACGAACCGGCTCGAGCGCACCGGCGCTCAATGCCAGGCGGACGCTTGTCGAACGGGCTGGCCGGTCCGGTCGTGCTCCGCGAGCAGCTCGCGCGTCTTGTCGGCGCACGCGGCGCACGAGGCGAACTGGCTGTGGTGCTCGCACGCGAGCCAGAGCGCCGTCGGGGGCTCGTCCTCGAACTGCTCCTCGTCGAGGTGCACGCCGCAGGCGGTGCAATGGATGTGCTGGTGGTGGTGGTGGTCTTCCGTCGCGATCGGCGCGGGCCGCGGATCGAGAGCTTTACGCTCGCGCTTCGTGAGGCGCTTCTGACGCTTCATGCTCGGCGCTATAGCAGCTCCGGCGGCGCGTCCCTTCCTCAATCGGCGGCGAGCTCGACGCCGGTCGCGACGATTTCCAGCTTCGCGACCGCGCCGCTCCCCTCGCCCATGCAGGTGTCGTGGTCCCCGCACGTGTTGGCGGGCGGCCCCGACTGCACGATCCCCTGCACCGTCGCCATCTTCCCGGAGCAAGTCTTGGGGACGTAGAACGCGTGGTTCGCCATCTTGATGTGGGCGCGCGACTCTTCGTCGACGATCTCCATCCAGCACCCGGCCATCTGACAGACGGCGGCGACCTTGCCGCGTACGCGCACCGGCTTCTCCGCGAACGCGTCGGGGGCGGCCGCGATCGATTGGAGGGCCGTCTCGTCGGTGACGGTGATGGGCTCGCCGAACGTCTCGCCGCGCGCGGCCGCCTTCTTCTTCATCCCGTTGTCGGACTCGGAGCGCCCCGGCTTCTGCTGGTCGCTCTTGGCCGACGACGAAGCGCTCGGCTCCGCGGAGACGGCGGCCGGCTCACCGCAGCCTGCCGTCACGAAGGACGCGCCGAGCGCGAGGGTACAAGCGACGACCGAGCCGACCGCGAGCTTCGCCATGCGGCGTCTTTTGTCACGCAGGGGGGACGCTGTCGAGACGTCCCTCGGCCGCCGCGCGCTTCATTGCAAAGAATGCATCCGCGAACCGCCTCGCCGCCGCCGGGTCGATCGGGCCGCCGGCCTTTCCATCGGCCCGAAGCGCAGACCCGACGATGACCCCGTGGGCGCGCTTGATCGCGGCGAGCGTGCCCTCCGTCACGCCGCTCGCGACGAGCACGGGGACGTCGACGGCGCGGCTCACGTCGTCGAGCTCGCGCAGGTTGACGGAGCGGCCGGTGCCGCTCCCGGTGACGAGCACCGCGTCCGCGCCCCCGCGATGGACGAGATCGCTCGACTCTTCGGCGAGCGGGCGAGGCGCGAGCGGCGCGGAGTGCTTCACGTCGACGTCGCAGAGGAGCTTCACGTGGTTGGCGTCGAGCTCTCGGCGGAGCCGCAGCGTCTTGTGGGCCTCTCCCTGGACGAGCCCTTGGTCGGTGAGCCGCGCCCCCACGTGCACGTTCACGCGGACGAGGGCGGCCCCGGTCGCGACCGCGATCGAGAGGGCGGCCGTCGCGTCGTTGCGGAGCACGTTGATCCCGAGCACCAGCGTCGGCGCCGCGACCCGCGCCGCGAGCGCGCATCGAGTCATCGCCGCGATCGTGATCGGGTGCACCGCCCCGGGCTCGAAGGGCGCGTCGCCGTAGTTCTCGACGACGATCCCTTCGAATCCGGCGTCGGCGAGGGTGTGGGCGTCGCGCGCGCACGCGGCTGCCACCGCGGACATGTCCCCCGCGTAGCCCGGGCTGCCCGGGAGCGGGCGGAGGTGAATGACGCCGAGGAGCGCGGGGATGGTCATGCCGTCGCGGCCGAGGAGGCCGTTCCGCTCGAGGCCTTGGACCTCTTGCGCTTCGGGGCGCCGAGGCTCTCGACCCCGTCCGGCTCGAGGAGGCTCGGCCCCTCGTCCGCGCCGTACTCGGCGAACAGCACGTCCGCCACGTCGACGAGGTTGTCGACCTTCTCGGCGTCGAACGGACCATAGAGCGTCAGCGCCATCACGTTGCCGTGCACCGAGAGCCACACCGCGGGGAACGTGAGCAGCTCCTCGCGCACCACGTGGGAGAGGAACGCGCGGATCGCTTGCGGGTCGTGCCGTGCGGGGACCTCGATCAGGTACTGCGACGAGAACTCCGGATCTTCGCGGAACACGACGCCGGTGTTCTGGACGCGCACCCCGTCGACGATCGGCAGCGGGCGCGCCGTGAACGTGGGACCGTTCTCGTCGAGCTTCATCAGCACCGTCGCGTAGTCGCTCACGGAGTTGTCGTCGTGCTCGACGAAGGCGACGTAGGCGAGCTTCTTCTTGAGCTGGAAATACGCGGCCGCCTTTCCGTCACCGATCGTGGGCAGGATGAGCGGGAATGGCGGCGGCAGCTCCTTGACCTCGCGGAGGACCTTCGGCACCGACTGGCGAGAGCGCTGGACGATCGCGGAGAAGGGGACCTCGTCGTCGAGCTCGAGGAGCACCGCGCGGCGCGCCGGGAACTCCCGGAAGAGATCGATCTCGCGGCGGTTCTTCGGGTCCGGCTCGCCCGTCATGTAATAGATGAGCCCGACCGCGAGCAGCGAGGAGACGATCATCGAGAGGATGCCAGCCTCGTAGACGCCGTAGAGCGCGGAGACGAGGAGCGGGAGCGCGAAGGCGAACGCCGCCTTTCGCGGACGCGCGCCGAGGCCCATCGCCGCAACCATGATCGCCGCCCCGACCGCGAACCCCATGAGCGCCACGCCGCCCGAAGCCTCGTTCCCCATCGTCTGGGTGAGCTTCTCCGTCTGCATCGACAGATCTTCGCGGCGCTCCTTCACGCGCTCGGCGCCGATCTGCTTCTTGAGATCGTCGATCTTGGCCTGCTTCGACTTCGCGTCGGAGCGGAGGAAGTAGCCGGCGGGGGCGGCGACGACGGCGGCGCCCGCGACGTACATCCAGAGCTGGTCCTTCTTCTCTCCGGACGGGCTCGGGGCCGGGGGCGCCGGGGCCTTGCCCCAGTCCTCCGCGGCCGACTTCCGCCTCGAGGCGGGCGACCCCTTCGGGGCCGCTCTCAAGGTGGCGCCCTCCTCGACGTCGCCGAGGACGAGCACCCGGTGACACGAGGGGCATTCGACGGAGGTCGCGCTCTTCGAGGGAGCGGGGACCTCCGCGTGGCAGTGACCGCAGCGATAAGGCTTGGTTTCCATAATGAAGGGCGAAGCTCGGGGAAACCCTACCGCGAACCTCGGCGCGTGGCCACGCTCAGCGCTCGCGCGCGAGAAGTCGCCGGAGCAGCTCCAGCGGATCGAAGGTGGCGCCGCCGACTTCGCCCTCGACGTCCACGAGACCGGCCGCGTTCGCGACCTGTCCGATGGCGCCCCGGAGCATGCCCAGCACCGGGCTCACGAACGAGAGGCCCTCCGCGCGCTCCGCCACGCCCGCGAGGACGGAGACGGCGGCGCGACCGGCGTCGAGCCCGAGGGGGATCGCGAGCGCGATCGGCACGGGGGTGAGGATGACGTCGCGGATCGCGACGGCGCGGGCCCACGCCCCCGGGGTGGGATCGACCTCGAGAGAACGGAAGGTCGACATCTCCGCGAACACGCCGAGGCTCAGCTTCCCGACCTTTCGCTCGACCGCGCGCGCGAGGTGGCGGTAGTCCCTTCGCCAATCCCCCGCGAGCAGGCCCATGTCGCGGCGGATCTCGTCGGGACCCATGACCCAATCGAATCCGCCGCGCTCGCCGCGCCGGAGGGCGATGCTCGTCCACAGCTCGCCGCCGTCGAAGAGCCCGAGCAGCATCGATTGAGAGCGCGGGCACACCGCGTCCAGCGTCCGCTCGATCACGGCCACGGTGGGGAGCGGCATCCCTTCGAGCCGGCGCGGATGGATCTCGACGCGCCCGTCTCGCATCTCGTCTCGCACGAGCGAGACCAGGAGCACCATCTGGGCGGTGAAGTCATCGCTGCGCCGCATGCGGGCGCCCATCCGCTCCATCACGTTCTCGAGCGCGCCCGCGGTGACGCTCACCGCCCAGCTCGCGTGGTGGCGCGCCGCGAGCTCCCGGGGCGAGAGCGGCCACTCCTTCGCGACGTCGTCGAGCCGAAGGCGCCCCGCCTCGGTGTGGAGGAGCTTCCGAATGCGGCCGTCCGCGTGCACCGCGATGACGCCCCCCTTCGGACGATCCGGGTCGCGCTCCTTGCCGCTCGTGGCGCGCGGACGGAAGAGAGAGAGCACCCTCGACCAGTCGCACTGGGTGAAGCCTTCGAAGCGCACGTCGGCCGAAAACACGAGCCCGACTCTACACCGAAGCGTGACGTGCGAACGCACCAATTCGCCGCGCTTTCATGCTAGCGAGAGGCGGTGAGCTCACCTCGCGTCGTCGATCTGTCGCACGCCCGCAGCGCGTTCAAAGCGCGTGACGCAGAGGGCTTCGCCCGCGGCATCGCCCCGCTGCGCGTCGACCTCACGCTCGAAGGTCTGGTCCGTTACGTCGCGAGCGTCCAAGACAAAGACTGGGGCGCCTTCGAGATCGTGGAGGCGGTCGCGATCGCGCTCCGCGAGCCCTCCCGCTTCGGCTTCATCCACTTCATCGAACGGATCTCCGTGCTCGCGGTGGCCCTCGAGGGGCACGTCGTGGTCGCGATGCAGCCAAGCAAGAAGAGCCAGCCCTTCCCGAAGTCGGGCTGGCAGATGGGGCGGTGGTTCAAGGACCCGGAGAAGAACCGGCCGACGGTGGAGGCTTGGGCGCGCGACCCCGCGCGGCACAAGGACGCGCTCTTCGTCCGGTTCGAGGCGGGCGCGGACGCGGCCGACGATCGAGGGGAGGCCCTGCTGGCAGACGTGCTCGCGCGGCCCGACGACGACGCGCCGAGGCTCGTCTACGCCGACTGGCTCGCCGCCCAGGGGGACGCCCGCGGCGAGCTCGTCCAGGTGCAGTGCGAGCTCGACACCCTCCCTGGTCGCGAGCGCGAGCGCCGGCGCGTGCTCGCGGATCGGGAGCGCGATCTCCTCCGAGGGCGCGCCACCATGCTCGCCCCCATCGCCCCGTTCGTCGAAGAGGTCCACTTTCGTCGAGGCCTCGTCGAGGGCGTCTCGATGTTCCCCGCCAAGCTCGAGAAGCACGGCGAGGCGCTCCTCTCTGGCCACCCCATCCGCTGCATCACCGTGATCGTGAACGGTCCGAAGGAGATCGATCGCGTCGGGAAGATGGCCTTCTTGGCCCGCGTGCCGGAGCTCGTCCTCGAGGCCCGGCGCACGCCGAAGATCCACTTCGCGCGAGCGCGGCTCGAGCTCTTCCGCCTCGCGAACAGCCCCATCTGGGGCGGCCCTCGGGATCTTCGAATCGAGCACGCCGACGACACCGACGAGGAGTGGACCACCTTCTTCGCGACGCTCTCCGCGCCGAGCCTCGAGCGGCTCACCCTGCGCTCCGTCCACTTTGCGCCCGCGGTGCTCGCCCGGCTCGCGAGCGCCCCCGGCTTGAACGCCTTGCGCGCCGTCGATCTGGATTACCCGCGCATGGGACAGAGGGAGCACGCCTCGGCCGCCGTCGTCGAGGCGATCGACGCGCTCGCTCGGAAGCCGCTCGCGCACCTCGGGCTCTCGTCGTTCCACCTGGAAGAGGCGCTCCTCACTTCCGTCTTCGAGACCCTCGGGCGACGGACCTCGCTGCGGTCGCTTCGTCTGTCCAACACGTCGATGACGCGAGGGTCGCTCGGAGCGCTCGGGGCGTTCTCGTCCCTCGAGGCCCTCGAGCTCTCGAACGTCACCCGCTGGGGGATCACGTGCTCGGATCTCGCGCGTGCGTGCGAGCAGCTCGGATCTCTCGCTGAGCTCTCGATCGAGGAGCATGAAGGCGCTCCCGCGGAGCTCGACCGGTTCGTCGACGCGCTGCTCGCGATGCCGCGCCTGAAGACCTTGCGCTGGCCGCGGAGCCCGCTCTCCGACGCGCAGGTCGAGCGGCTCGCGCGTCGCCTCGAGTACTTCGAATGACGGCGGGGTAGATCGATCGATTGCGCGCAATTCAATCGTGCGCACGGGTCGTACGCGGTTGACGGCTCGCCCTCGCGACCGGCACGATTGACGCATGAGAACCGATCACCCGACGCGAACGCTCATCGCCGCGGTCGCCGTCGCCCTCGCGGGGTGCGGGGACGACAGCGCCCGCGGGGGCTCGGGGGGGAACGGCAACGGCAACGCGGGCGGCGCTGGCGAAGGCGGCCTCCACCAGGGTGGTGGAGGGAGCACCGGCTCGTTCAACACCGGCGGCAACGACGTCGGCCCCGTGTTTCCTTCGGAGCCGATCCTGGAAGAGGGCGTCCCCGCGAACGCTCCCGATCTGTTCGGCGCCGCCGGCAGCGGCTCGCCCACGGGCGGGCCGTGCCTCGTCGAGCCCGAGCTCGGCGCCCTCTTCCCGAACAACTGGCTCCGGCCGCGGTTTCGATACATCGCCGGCGGCGGACAGAACCTGTTCGAGATCCGTCTCCACGCCGACAGCGAGCCGGACGATCTCGTCGTCTACACCACCCAGCCGATGTGGACGATGCCGGCGGACCTCTGGGATGCGATCGCCGCGAACGTCGAGGACGAGCCGATCACCGTCACCATTCGCGGCGCCGTGTTCGACGGCAGCGCCCTGACCGGCGAGCCGAGCGTCGGCTCGGAGGGCCCCATCACGATCGCCCCCGTCGGCGCGGGGGGAGCCATCGTCTATTGGACGACGAGCGGCGGCTCGGCGCTGAAGGGCTTCCAAGTCGGCGACGAGTCGGTGGTGTCCGCCCTCACCCCCGCCCAGGTCGCGATGCAGACGAACGGCGGCCAAGTCACGTGCGTCGGCTGCCACACGTCCACCCCCGACGGGAAGTTCGCGAGCTTCGTCGCCCAGGGTCCGTGGAGCAACGCCCTCGGCTCCGTCGAGGCGGCGACGGTCGGGGCCGCCCCGGCGTACCTGGGCGCAGGGGCGGCGCAGTTCCTCCAGTCGTCGTCGGAGCTCGGCATCCACACCTACTCGGCCGCCCATTACGAGGACGGCGATCACACGATGGTCACCCCGAGCGGCGTCGGGGACAGCTCCGAGCTGATCTGGGTCGACCTCGAGGCGTCGAGCCCCGCCCAAGGGAGCGCGTGGGGCGTGATCGCCCGCAATGGCGACGGCCACGGCGTGGGCTCGCCGACGTGGAGCCACGACGGCCAGCGCATCGTCTACGTCTCCACCGACGCCGAGCTCACGGGCCGCCTCGACGCGGGGATCGGAGATCTCTACACTGTCGACTACAACGATCGCGCGGGGGGCGCCGCGACGCCCCTCGAAGGCGCGTCGGATCCGGCGCTCTCCGAGTACTACCCCGCCTTCTCCCCCGACGACGATCTCCTCGTCTTCAATCGGGTCCCCCAGGGGCAGAACATGTACAACGCCGCGAACGCGGAGCTGTTCGTCATGCCTTCCACGGGAGGCACGCCCACCCGCCTCGCCGCCAACGATCCCCCCGCGTGCAGCGGCAAGACGAGCCCCGGGATCACCAACAGCTGGCCGAAATGGTCGCCCGTCGCCTCGAAGGTCGGCGACCGCACCTTCTATTTCGTGATCTTCTCGTCGCGCCGCTCGGAGGCGAGCAATCCGCAGCTCTACGTCACCGCGATCGTCAAGCAAGGCGACCAGATCACGAGCTACCCTTCGCTCTATCTCTGGAACCAACCGGCGGACGAGAACAACCACACTCCCGCGTGGGACCTGTTCGACATCCCGCCCGTCCCTCCACCGCAGTGAGCCGCATGCGCGCGATTGCCATCACCGAGCCCGGCGACGAGAGCGTCCTCCAGTTGGTCGATCGCCCCGCGCCGGAGGTCCCCCGCGAGCACGTCCTCGTGAAGGTCGAGTTCGCGGGCGTCAACCGCGCCGACTTGCTCCAGCGGATGGGCTTCTATCCCCCTCCGCCCGGCGTCCCCGCCGATATCCCCGGCCTCGAGTACGCCGGCGTCGTCGTCGAGACGGGGGCGGGGGTGACGTCCCTCCGCGAGGGCGACCGCGTCTTCGGGGTGGTCGGGGGCGGCTCCTACGCGGAGCGCGTGGTGGTGCACGAGCGCGAGGCCGCGAAGATCCCGGCCGGCATGCCGACCGACGTGGCCGCCGCCGTCCCGGAGGCGTTCATCACCGCCTATGACGCCCTCGTGCTCCGCGGCGGCCTCCGCCCCGGTGAGCGCGTGCTCGTCCACGCGGTGGGCAGCGGCGTCGGCACGGCCGGGCTGCAGGTGGCGAAGGCGCTCGGGTGCTGGGTCGCGGGGACGAGCCGCACCGAAGACAAGCTGACGCGCGCGAAGGACCTCGGCCTCGACGAGGCGATCCTCGCCCCCGACCCGGCGGCCCTCGCGAAGGCGATCGCGAGCAGCGACTCCACGTTCGACGTCGTCCTCGATCTCGTCGGCGGCGCCTACGTCGGGGCGACTCTACCCGGAATGTCGAGGCGAGGGCGCGTCGTCGTCGTCGGGCTCACCGGGGGCCGGAGCACGGAGCTCGACCTGGGGCTCTTGTTGACGAAGCGCCTCTCGATCATCGGCACCGTGCTGCGATCGCGGCCGCTCGAGGAGAAGATCCAAGCCGCCGATCTGCTCCGCCGCACGCTCTCCCCGTGGCTCTCGCGCGGGATGATCAAGCCCGTCATCGAGGCCGTCTTTCCCCTCGAGCAGGCCGGCCGCGCCCATCGTCTCGTCGCGAGCAACGCGACGTTCGGGAAAGTCCTCCTCGCCGTCGAGAGCGCGTGACCGAGCCTTCGCGTTACGGCGCCCACGCCATCCCTCTGCGCGGCTTCGCGATCGTGACCCTCTCCTACCTCGCGGCGGCGGCGGCGGCGTGGGCCGCCCTGCGCTCGGTCCCCGAGGCCGGGCCGTTCGCGAAGCTGGCGATCGCGAACGTCGTCGGGACGCTCGTCGTCTACGCGTTCAGCATGCGGTTCGACAACTCGAGCTTCTACGATCCGTATTGGTCGGTCGCGCCCGCAGCGGGGGCGGTCTACCTCGCGTTCGGGCCCTTCGAGCGAGAGGGCATCGCGGTCCGAAAATGGCTCGCGATGGCGGTCGTCGTCGCATGGGGGGTGCGGCTCACCTTCAACTGGGCGAGAGGGTGGCGCGGGCTCTCCCACGAGGACTGGCGCTACGTCGACCTGCGCGCGAAATGGAAGCGCCTCTACTTCTTCATTTCGTTCGTCGGCATCCATTTCGTCCCGACGACATGCACCCTCCTCGGCAGCCTCCCCCTCCTCGCGATCATGAGGAGCGAGCGACCGCTCGGGGTCGTCGACATGGTCGGGTTCGCCATCGCCCTCGCGGCGACGGCATTCGAGGCGGTCGCGGACCGGCAGATGCACGCCTATCGAACGGAGCGGGCCGAGCGCGGCGAGCGGGGCGGTATTTGCGAGGTCGGGCTCTGGGCGTACTCGCGGCACCCGAACTATTTCGGGGAGTGCATGTTCTGGGTGGGGCTCTTCGTGGCGAGCGTCGGCGCCGATCCGAGCGCGGCGCTCCTCGGGGCGGTCGGCCCCGTCGTGATGTTCCTGCTCTTCCTGTTCGTCTCCATCCCCCTCGCCGAGGCGCGCTCGGCGGCGAGCCGCCCCGGCTTCGAAGATCACAAGCGGCGGGTGTCGATGCTCGTCCCGTGGTTCCGCCGCCGCTGAAGGGGCGCGCGCTTCAGAACGAGACGCGCACGCCGAGACCGCGCTCGGAGAGCGACACGGGCGGGGGGGCTTCGTCCGCTTTCTTTTTCGAAGCATTGGCGTGCACGACGAAGAGCACCACCGTCGTGATGGCGCCGCCGATGCTGACCCCCGCGAGGACGTCGGCGGCGAGGGCGAACGACCGCGTGCGGGACTGGGCGTCGTCGATGCGGGTCGCGTCCCCCGGGAAGGTGGAGAGCTCGCCGTCGAGGTCGGCGCGAGAGGAGAGGGCGAGCCCGCCCATGATCGCGGTCACGATCGTCGTCGCGCCAGTGGCGGAGAGCATCACCCACGCTGCCACCGGCGACGAGGGGGGCGCGGCGGGGGCGGGCGTCCTCGGCGGGGGCGCTTCGATCTTCGGAGGCGGCGCCTCGATCCGCTGGAGCTCGAGGGTGACCGTCGACTCCTCGCCGCCGGTGATCTCGACGACCCGCCGCGCCGGGCTGTGCTTCTTCAACGTCGCGGAGAACGTCCTCGCCCCCGCGTTCACGACGATGGGATGATCGAGGGGAGACGTCCCCACGACCACGTCGTCGACGGCGATCTCGGCTCCCTCTTCGCCGACGTCGATCGTCACCCGCCCCACCTTCTTCTTGAGCTCCGCGATCCAGCCTTTGACGTCCTTCATTCGCGCCGCCGGCACCTCGCCGCCGCCCTCCGCGAGGTACTCCTCGAAGGCGTTGAGGGCGGTCGCGTAGTCGTTGAGCTCGCGCGAAGTCTGCCCGAGGTTGAAGAGGACTCGGTAGTTGGGGGCCAGCTTGTACGCGCGCTTGAACTCGGCGAGGGCGGCAGGAAAGTCCTTCGCTTTGAAGAAGGCGACCCCGGCCCGGAAATGCTGGCTCGCCTCGTCGCTGCCGGCCCCCTCCTTCGTCGGATCCACGCGCACCGGATCCCGGGCGAGCGCCGTCGGCATCTGGGCCGCGAGAACCGCGGCCGAGCAGCTGGACGCGACGAGGAAGGCGCGGAGCGATCTCATTTCTTCTTGTAGGGATCCGTCTCGTCGATCTCGACGGAGGACTTGGCGGGTCGAGGGAGCGTGGACGTCGGGATGCGCTTGGGCTCCGCGGACGCGGACGCGGACACGGACGCCGACGCGCTCGGCTCGCTGGTCGTGGCCGCGAGCTCGATCGTCACGAGGATATCTCGGTCGTAGCTCACGATCGTCGTCTTCGGCTCGAGGCCGGGGGCCTCCACCTCGATGCGGTGCACGGAGCCGTCGCGCGGCACCTGAGCCACGAACGGGCTCGCCGAGAGAGGCTCCCCGTCGAGCTTCGCGGTCGCGCCCGCAGGGCCATAGGCGATGGTGATCTTGATGCGCTCCGGCGCGGCCGAGACCGCCGCGCTCGCAGCGGGGTCACGCGGCGAGGCCGCGTTCGCGGCCGCCGGCGGCGGCTGTCCGCGGAGAAGAATGACGAGGATGCCCGCGACCGAAGCGACCGCGACGATGGCGAGCCCGATCAGGATCGCCCACGTCGCGGATCGGTTCGGGGCGGGCCCTTGGGTGAAGTGGGTCGCGACGAGCGTCCCATTCGAAGGCGAGGAGTACCCGGGGTTGCTCGGAGGTGAAGACTCCCCGATCTGGGCCGCCTTGCGGGCTCCTTGCGGGCTCGCGACGGCGGTGTTGAGCGGCGTCGGATCGGCGGCGCCGGGGTGCACGTCGAGGGTCGGCACCGGGAGCGCCTGCGAGGTCTCTCGCAAGATTCTCTTCAGCTGCTCGTCGATGATCCTCCGGAGCTTGTCGCGCTCTTGGACGAACAGGCCGTCCATGAACTCCGCCACCTCCTGGCTCGACACCCGCCGATTGAATCGATCCAAGAAGCTCTCGAGCGCGTCGCGGAGCTCTTGGGCGGTCTGATACCGGTCCGCCGGTGCGTACGCCATGGCGCGATCACAGATGTTCGCGAGCTCCGGATCCGCGTTGGGGAGCACGTCGCGGATCCGCGGCTCCGCCCCCGAGAGACGAGCGGCGAGGATGGCCGCCTGCGAATCTCCCTCCGCGAAGCGACGACCGCTCATCGCCTCCCAGAGCATCACCCCGACGCTGAAGATATCCGCGCGCGCGTCGGCGGGCTGGCCGTCGGCCTGCTCCGGCGCGACATAGGCGAGCTTGCCCTTGAAGACACCGGAGCGCGTCGTCGTCGCTGCGCCGGCCGCCTTCGCCACGCCGAAGTCGACGAGCTTCACCTGTCCGTCGTAGGTGACGAAGACGTTCTGCGGGCTCACGTCGCGGTGCACGACGTGGAGCGGCGTCCCGTCGAAATCGCGGAGGGTGTGGGCGTAGTGCAACCCCGCGAGGACGTCGGAGAGGATTCGGACGTGGATGTCGACGGGCATGCGCGCCCGCGTCGCCCGGCGGAGCACGACGTGGAGGGGTTGCCCCTCGAGGTAGTCCATCGCCAAGAAGTGCAGCCCGTCCTCGACCCCGATCTCGTAGGTGTGGACGACGTTGGCGTGGTTGAGGCGCGCGGCGAGGCGAGCCTCGTTGAGGAACATCGCCAAGAAGTCCGAGTCTTGGGCGAGATCCTCCTTGAGCACCTTCACCACGAGGAGCTTGTTGAAGCCGGCGGGTCCGGGCACGACCGACAGGTACACCGCCGCCATGCCGCCCTGTCCGAGCTTGGCGATGATGCGGTATTTGCCGAGTCGATCGGTGAGCATGCCTATTGAGGGGTCGGCGCGATCTGCACGTAGGAGATGGTGTCGGCGAGGATGAGGAAGCTGGATTCCCCGATGTACGTCTCGTCGGAGGCCCGGAAGCTCCGCGCGACGGCGGCTCCGGGCGCGACGTTGAAGAAGCCGCCGAAGCCATCCACGTCGGTGGACGTCGCGTTCGGTGGCGTCGTCGGCGCTTGCCCGATCAGGTAGAACTCCTTCGAGGCGCCGTCCGCGTTCGGGCTCTGGAAGGAAACGCCCGACGCCGCGTCCCCCTGACAGTCGACGGCGAGGATGATCGCGGTGCCGCGCGTGTGATCCACGGGGCTCTGCGCGACGGCGGCGAGGGCCTCCACCTCCGACGGCTTCAGCAGCCGGACCGCCTTCACCTTCGGCGGCTCGACGATGGGGCGGCCGACGTACACGCGCGAGTCCACGATGGTGGGATCGGTGATCCGCACGAAGCCGTCGAAGCCCTGCACGACCGCGACGTTGACGTACCCTTCCGCGTCGGGAGTGAGCCCCTTGGGGAACTTCGGATCATCGGAGGTGCAGTCGACGTCGAGGTTGTCGCAGACGTCGACCACCGCGTCTTTGACCGGCTGCTCCCCGGTCGCGTAGAGGAGCCGAACCGAGAGCTCGACCGTCTTGCTCGTGTCGGGGAGGGGCTCTTGGACGTTCCCGAGGCAGCCCCAGATCGGATCGTCGACGGCGACGTCCTCGCAGACGCGGTCCACGCACGTCGCGCCGGTGAAGCCGCGCGCCTCGCAGTCGGCGTCGGTCTCGCATTGGTCTTCGCCGGGAGAGAGGGCGAGGCTGCACGAGGCGAGCATCAGGCTCGGCCCCACCCCCGCGATCCCTAGCGACACCAAGAAAGCTCTCTTCACAGCAGCGTACCTTAGAGGGGCGCTCGGCGCGGTCCTTGCTGCTCCCAAGCGTACCTGGTGGCGCAAAGCGGAGCAAAGAGAAGGAGGTCAGGTTGCTCCACGTCCCCGCCCGATCTACCCCAGGCCGGTGAAGCACGCCCTTCCCCCGCTGCTCCTGCTCGCCGTCTGCGCCTGTGGCTCCAAAGACAAGGAAAAAGAAAAAGGCCCGACCTCGGTCGTGACGGAAGAGAACGTCAACAAGGCCAAGGAGGCGATCAAGCCCCCAATGCCAGCGGCGGAGGCGAAGCAGAAGATCGTCGCGATCCTCGGCGAGCCCACGGCCACCGACGGCGAGAGCCTCATCTGGGCGGGGGTGAACGGCAACGAGTGCCGGGAGCTGAAGCTCATGGTCCAACGGGGTGAGGCCATCGGGACCACCAGCGGCATGGCCCACAAGATCGTGGAGAGCGAGTTCAAGAAGTGCGAGGCCCACGCCGCCGGCAAGTAGGCATGAACCGCGGCCCTTCTCACGCGTAGTCGAGCGAGATCCCATGGCCACCGAGCACACGTTCTGCCGCATCTGCGAGGCTCTCTGCGGGCTCGAGGTCGACGTCGACCAAGGGCGGATCGTCGACATCCGACCGGACGAGGATCACGTCGCCACCCGCGGCTTCGGCTGCCTCAAGGGCCTGAAGCAGCACAAGATGTACGGCTCGCCGGATCGCCTCCTCCACCCGGAGACGCGGTCGGGGACGTCGTGGCGTCGGGCGAGCTGGGACGAAGCGAACGCCTCGATCGGGGCCGAGGTCGCCCGCATCCGTCGGGATCACGGCCCCGACGCGATCGCGATGTACGTCGGCACGGCCGCCGGCTTCTCCGTCCTCCACCCCGTGTTCGCGCAGGGGTTCATGACGGGGATCGGCTCCGCGAGCATGTACTCGAGCGCGAGCCAGGACTGCGCGAACAAGTTCGCCATCTCGCGCGAGATGTACGGCTTCCCGTTCACCCTGCCGTTCCCCGACGTCCGCCGGACGAAGTGCCTCGTCGTGCTCGGGGCCAACCCGGTGGTCTCGAAGTGGAGCTTCCTCCAAGTGCCGAACCCGACGAAGCACCTGCGCGAGATCACCGAGCGCGGCGGAAAGGTCTGGGTCGTCGATCCGCGCCGCACCGAGACGGCGAAGGCCACCGGGGAGCACGTCTTCATTCGCCCCGACACCGACGTGTTCTTCCTCCTCTCCTTCCTCCACGAGCTGCTCGCGCTCGATCGGCGCGGCGAGCGCAGGCTCGACCGCGAGCGCATCGACCGCTTCACGACCGGCTTCGGCGAGCTCGCCGCCGTCGCGAGCGCGTGGGCCCCCGAGCGCACCGCGGAGGTGACGCGGATCCCCGCCGAGACGCTCCGGAGCATCGTCCGCGACTACGCCTTCGCGGACGGGGCGGCGATGTACTCGTCGACCGGCCTCAACATGGGGCGCAACGGCTCACTCTGCTACTGGCTCCAGGAGACGATCAACGCCATCTCCGGCAACCTCGATCGGCGCGGAGGCACCCTCGTCGGTCGGGGCGCGATCGACTTTCCTTCGTTCGGAAAGAAGACAGGGACGCTGCTCTCCAATCGCCGCTCGCGCGTGGGCGCCTTCCGCGCCGTGAACGACGCGTTCCCGGGCGGGGTCCTCGCGGACGAGATCCTCACCGAGGGGCCCAAGAAGGTCCGCGCCCTCTTCGTGACGGGCGGCAATCCCCTCCTCACGATGCCCAACGCCGCTCGCTTGCGGCGCGCCTTCGAGCACCTCGAGCTGCTCGTCACGATCGACATCTACAAGAACGAGACCGGCTCCCTCGCCCATTGGGTGCTCCCCGCCACATCCCCATTTCAGCGCCCGGATCTGCCCTTCATCTTCCCATTGATGCTCGGACTCCAGTCGAAGCCGTACCTGCAGGCGACCCGCCCCCTCGTCCCCCCGGAAGGAGAGCAGCGCGACGAGGCGACCATCTACGCCGACCTCTGTCGCGCCTCCGGCGTCTCTCTCTTCGGCTCGCGGATCGCCCAGACGATGGTGGAGGGGCTTCGCCGCGTCGCGGGGCCCAAGCTCGGGTCGACGGGCGCGCGCGGCGTACCTCAGGAGATGCTCTTGTCGCTGCTCCTTCGGGCCACGCGGCAGGGCTCGTTCGAAGCGCTCCTCGAGCACCGCCACGGCAAGCTCCGCGACGACCACGAAGAGCGGTCCTTCCTCGGATCACGCGTGCTCACCGACGACGGCAAGGTCCACCTCGCCCCGCCCGCGCTCCTCGAAGCGGCGAGCGGAAAGCTCGAGGCCGACTTCACCCAGGAGCGGGAGAACCGCCGCCGCCTGAAGCTGATCACGAAGCGCGCCATTACGACGCACAACTCGTGGACCCACAATTTGCCGGAGTTCGTCGATAAAGACCGGGCCACGAACTACCTCTACGTGCACCCCGACGACGCGCGCGAGGCCGGCCTCGCCGAGGGGCAAGCGGCCGACGTCACGAGCGACACCGCCACCGTGCGCGTCCCCGTGCGGTTCTCCAAGGACCTGATGCCGGGCACCGTGGCCCTCCCTCATGGCTGGGGCCACCAGCACGCCGCCGGCCTCAGCGTCGCGTCGAAGACGCAGGGGGTGAACGTCAACCTCCTCGCCGCCGACGGCCCCGATCGCATCGAGAAGCTCTCCGGGATGGCCCACCTCACCGGCATCGTGGTCGACGTGCGCCCCGCCGCCGGCCCCCGCGATCCGACGAGCTGGAGCGGCGTGTCCGAGGGGTGACCCGGCGGGACCCGTCAATCGCGGAGCGGCGGGGTCACGGGTCTTTGCAGCAGCGGAACCCGATGTTCGGGAGGAGCGTCGTCTCCAGCGCGCGCGGCACGAGATCGATGGTGCACTCGAGCCCGAGCTCCGGCGACAGATAGGATCCGCCGGAGAGGGCGAAGATGCGGTTCGGCGCCGCCGACGGGGCGTTGGTCTGGGTCGAAGACCACTCCGCGACGTTGCCGGAGAGGTCGAAGGCCCCGGTCGGGCTCTCCGCGCACGAGGCGATCGTCCCGGTCGCGACCGCCGCGCCGATGGCGCGGTCCACGCCATTGCACGCGTCGGCGTCGTACAGGTCGCCATAAGGATAGTCGGTGTCGAGCCCGCCTCGGCACGCCGACTCGAGCTCGGCGAGGGTGCAGAGCCGGAACCCCGTCCCGCGCGACGCGCAGGCCGCCTCCGCCTCCGCGTACCCGCCCCCCGTCCAAGGCAGCACGAACGGCTTCGAGCAGGAGACGTTCTCGTCGAAGCCGGCGACGTTCCCGCTCGCGTCCGGACGCGAGGCTTCGAATCGATCGATCTTCACCCCCCCTCCGCCCGGGATGTCGATCATGTCGAACGCGCTCGGCGCCATCGCGTTGTCGACGAAGCCGTCGCAGTCGTTGTCGATGCCGTCGCACGCCTCCGCTTGGGGGGTTCCCGGCGCGGGGGGCGCGGAGAGATCGCACATCGTCGTGTGCTCGTTCTGCGGATCACAGACGACGAGGCCGAAGTCGCGACATACCCCGAGCGCGCCGTCGTCGCACACGTCTCCCAACGTCGTGAACCACTCGTCCACCTCTCCGTCGCAGTTGCCGTCGATCCCGTCGCAGAGGGTCTCGGTCAGGCGGATGAACCCCTGCACCGTCTCGACCTCGGGCGGATAGACGCACGTCCACCCGCTCGACCCATTGCAGACGATCTGGGTGTCCTCGCAGGGCGTCCCCGCCGTCGTATTGCAGAGCGCCGCGGGGGCCTGGAGATCCGGATCGTCGCCGTCGATCAGAGCGTCGCAGTCGTTGTCGATCCCGTCGCAAAGCTCGACCCCCGGATTGGCGACCGGGCACGCGTACTCGCAGCCGTTCTCGTCCAGCCCGTCGATGTCGTATTGACCATCGAGGCAGGCCTGAATGAGACACTCGCCGTCCACGCAGACGGGGGTCGCCCCATTGAGGACGCACGGGTGCCCGCACGAGCCGCAGTTCTCGAGGCTCATCGTCGTGTCCCCGCAATCCATGTTTCCGCCCGCCCCGCCGTCGAACGGGTTGAAGCCTCCCCCCTCTCCGGTGCCGCCGGTCGCGCCGCCGCCGCCCTGAGCCGTCTGACCGCCCGTCCCGTCTTCGCAGCCTCGGAAGCAGTACGCCTCCGTGTTGCAAGCGGAGAGTCCGAGGAGCGCGAGCGCGAGCCCGCCCTTGAGAGCGGCGCTCATTTCCCGGACCTCCGGCGCGCGAGGCCGAGCATCGCGATCACCGCCGCGAGCAAGCCCCATCCAAGAGAAGGGGTCCGCGATACGCCGCATCCGCCCCCGCCCGTCGCGAGGCCCCACGTGTCGTCGTTGTTCACGCCGCCATCACCGGAGCCGCCCGGCCCGGCCCCGCCATTGGCGCTGCCTCCGCCTTGGCTCGTGCCGCCTCCCTGCGCTCCCCCGCCCTGGGCCGCTCCTCCGCCCTGGCCACCCCCGCCGGTGGCGTCGACGCAGATCCCGTTTTGGCAGACTTGGCCCGGGTCGCACGCGACGTCGTCGCACGTCACCGGGAAGCAGAAGCCGGCGTCGCATTGGTAGCCCTGGGGGCACGGGAACTCCCCCGTACCGCAAGGGGCGAAGCACCCGCCCATGACGCATTGGGTTCCGTCCGGGCAAGGGGCGAGGTCGTCGGCGATTCCGTCGCAATCGTCGTCGAGGCCATTGCAGATCTCCATCTTCGGGCCGATCGCGCCCACGCACACCGGCATCGCGTTGATGCACAAGACGGTGCCCGCCTGGCAGGGCGGCTGGTCGTTCGGGGCGACCGGCTCTTGGCAGGGGATCCCGAACACGTCCGGCTGATTGACCTCGACGTCGCCCTGCTCGTCGATCGCGAGATCGCAGTCGTTGTCGACCCCGTCGCACACCTCGGGGGTCGGTACGCAGTTGGGACAGTCGAGGGGGAGGCCCTGATCGTCCTCGTCGATCATCCCGTCGCAGTCGTCGTCGAGACCATTGCAGATCTCCGGCGACGGCATCGCCCCCGGGCTCGTGATGTCGCACTCGGTGCCGCTCCCGTCCGCGGAGCACACGAGGGTCCCGAAGCCGAGGCACACCCCGAGCTCTCCATCCGTGCAAGGCAAGCCCTTCTCGGGGAAGTCCTCGTCGACGAGGGTGTCGCAGTCGTCGTCGAGATCGTTGCAGAGCTCGAATTTCTGGTTCTCCCCGATGATCTGGGCGAGCGCATTGGCGAGATCGTTCTCGGTCGAGACGAAGAACGCCTGGGTCGTCCCCCCCGCGGCCGCGATCGCGTTGAGCTGAGCCTGCTCCGACCCGAGGACGGAGAAGCCGATGACGTAAGTCCGGACTTGCTTGCCCGCGATGCCGGAGAAGAGGGCGGCCGCGGACGCGACGGGGTTGCCCTCGCAGCTCTCGGCCCCGTCCGTGAGCAGGATCACGGAGTACGACCGGCAATCCTTCGCGCTGTCACAGGAGACGACCGGGGTCAGGTAGTCGTACGTCGCGTCGAGCGCGCCCGCGAGCGGGGTCGGCCCCGTCCCGCGGAGCTCGCAGTCTCCATTGGGGCAGTGGTTGCCCGGGATCGTAGACGGGTCGAACGAGGCGTCGTCGTCCTCTGTCCCGTCGAGCCAAGAGAGGTATTGGTTGATGTTGTGGTCGAAGCCGACCAGCACCTGCGCGCCGCGGCGGGGCGCCCCGCACGAGCCCGCGTAGTTGATGCAATCGCTGGTGGGCGGCGACTCGGACGCCTCCGGGAGCCAGCCGACCGAGATGTTCCCCGTGAAGGCGGCCCCTTGATAACCGGCCCCGGGATAGATCGCCGACAGGACGCACGTGTTGCCCGGATACGTCGATGGATAGGTGGGGGCCACGTTGTCGCTCGGGTCGTCGTACGAGCAGCAGCTCGAGGCGCATTCGAAGTTCGACGCCGTCTGGCAGGAGCGGTTGACCCCGACGTCCTGGTAGTAGCGCTCGAGGGCGAAGTCGCTCTCGGGGAACGCGCTGAGCACGGAGGTGAGGGCGTGCTTCGCGATGAAGAGGCGCGAGTTGTTGCCGGCGATCGTGTCGGCGTCGCTCGCGGTGTCGATGCCGGGGTAGAGGTCCGAGCCGTCTCCGAAGGTCGGGAAGCCGGCCACGTCGTTCAACATGGAGCCCGACGTGTCGACCACGATCGCGAAGCGCGGGCGGGCCCCATTGGCCTGCACGAGGCACGAGGTCGGATCCGAGTAGTCGCAGATCTGCGGCTCGCCATTGACGCACGCGGGGATGGTGGAGCCGTCGGGGCACAGGATGTCGGTGAGGCCGTCGTCCACGAAGCCGTTGAAGTCGTTGTCGTATCCGTCACAGACCTCGCCGCTGTAGCCGCCGTCGATCTGGAGCTCTCCCGCCCCGCCGCCCGCTTCTCCGGCGCAGATGGGACAAATGCCGCCGGGGGCGCCCCGGACGTCGAACACCGCGGAGGGATGGATGTCGGAGGCGCGCGATTGAACGTTGATGATGCCCCCGCCCCCGCCCCCGCCGCAGTCGTCGCAGGTCCCGTTGTTCTGGGTCGCGCGACACTCCCGATCCGTCTCCCCCGGGTCCCACGGCGAGCATTGGTTGGAAGCGTTGGCGCAGACGCTCCCCAGATCTCCGCCGAGGTTCTTGCACGTCTGGCCGAGCAGCGAATTGCATTGAGCGTTGCTGGTGCAAGGGGTGCAATTGCACGGAGAGCATCGCCCCGAGACGCACGACTGCCCGCCCCCGCAATCGGCGGCGGTGGTGCATGGCAGGCACTTCGGCTGCGAGTCACCGCCGCGCCCACCGTGGGCGCTCACCCGGGCCGTCGACGCGACATTGACCAGATCGCCGACGATGAGGATGGTGCCGCCCGCCCCTCCTCCCGCGGAGTCGTTCTGGGCCGCGCAGCCGCGGAACCCATCCGCGTTGACTCGACCTGCGATATCGATGAAGCCGGTCTCGGTCGCGTTCCCAGCGAAGAGGACGATACGACCACCGCCCTTGCCTCCCCGCGGGGAGCCGAAGCCGTCTCCGTCCGCGCACCCTTTGTCACCGCCGGCCGCGCCGAACTCCTCCTCGTAGATGCTATGGCGAAAGGATTGGCCGGCCACGCTCGGGGTCCCGTTGCCGGCGCCATTGGCGCTGTTGGTGGTGCCGTAGCAGACGGGGAAGTTGGGATCGGTCGCGGTCACACACGCGGTGCCGGCGCCGTTCAGGTTGCCGCAGTCTTCCTCCCATTCATTGGGGAACTGGCAGCTGTCGTTGGGGGCGACCAAGAAGCAGTCCTTCGTCCCGCGACCGCCGTTGCCGAAATGGGCGCCGCCCCCGCCCGAGTCGCGCACCGAGCACCCGCCGCGTCCGCCCGCGGTCCCGTTCGGGCCCTCCCCTTCGCCGCAGTTCACGTCGCGATAGCCGTCCCCCTTGGCCGTGATCAGGCTCGTCGCGTCGACGGTGATGCTGACCGTCGCCTTCAGCACCAGGTTGCCGGTGTTGACCTTGTCGGTACCATTGAATGGCGTGACGCAGATCACGCCTCCGTTGGTCACCGAGATCACGTCGAACGTGTGCTCGCCGCCGAAGCGGCACCCGCGATTGAGCGACGCCGTCGCGTTGACCTGGCAGCTCGTGTCGACGGCGGTGCCCCCTGGACACGTCGCCGGCCCTGCGATGGCGCCGTTGATGGTCAGGTCAGCGGCGCCGGCCACATGGGAGGTCACGAGCACGAGCGCCGCGACGACAGCGTAGAGGTAAATCTTCGCCAGCATTCAACAGCCAGCGTACCGACGTCACGTCCTCGAAATCAATGAACGTGCTTTGGCTACATCCGGCGTGACCTGCCAGTGGCGGGAGACGTCACGGCCCCCACCAGAGCATCTCGATCGTTCGGTCGCTTCGAGCATCGGCGAGGGTGAGGACGAGCTTCTCGGTGCCGTCCGGCGTCGCGGAGCGCTCCAGCCGGTGCGACTCGGACATGCGCGAAGCGGCGGGGTCGAGCTCGAAGAACGCGGCCTTCATGAAGCCGGCCTGGGTCAGCCAAAACAGGTGCACCCCCTTCGGCGTCGGACCGTGCATGACGAGCGCGCGCCCGCCTCCCACGAGGACGAAATCGAGCCAGAAGAAGCCGAGCTCGGCGAAGCGCGCGGGCTCGGGAAAGTCGGCGCCGAAGTCCCGCAGCTCGGGCAGGTGCCGAGAGAGGTGCTGGAAGAGCAGGTCGTAGCGGACCTTCGCGAGCCGGGGCAGTCGCTTCGTCGGCTCGGCGAGGATGGGCCAGCGGTCGACGTCTTCGAACGGGACCTCGACGTGGGTGCGGTAGCGGTCGGCGAGCGAGACCTTGCCGAGGTGCTCGTCCGAGAGCGACCGAACGATCCACGAGAGCGGCGCGATCTCGAACGTCCCCGCCCGCGACGTGAGCGCGACCCGCGTCTCCCAGAGGGGGTTTCGGACGAGCCACGCGCCAGCGTGGTTTCGAACCGCGCACGCCCCGACGTAGAGGGCAGCGTGGATCATGAAGTGGACGAGCAACGACGGCGACTCCGGCGACGGCCGCCGCTCGAACATGCGGTCGCGGGCCTCCGCGGTGAGGGCGCGCGAGAGGCGATGGATGGACGCGTCCGTGAGGTCGAGCACGAGATCGGGCACCTCGAGCGCCTCGGGGGCGAGGCCCGCGAAGACACGCGCCGTCTCGTCCACCGCTCCGAGGATCGCGGGGTTGTTCGCGGGGTTCGCGTCCGTCGCCCGGATCGCCTCGAGGCTCGAGCCGGGCGGATAGAGGGGCAGGAGCAGATCGCGAAAGAGCCGCTCGGCCGTGAGCGGCTCTCTCTTCTCGGCCAGCACCGGGAGGCGCCGCTTCATCGGGCGGCTCCGCTCATCCGCGCCTCGGCGATCAGAACATCTTCTTTCGCTTGGAGGACGAGAGGATGCCCAGCATCTCGCGGTACTTGGCCACCGTCCGGCGCGCGATCTTGATGCCGTCCTGGTCCTCCAGGATCTTCACGATGGCCTGGTCCGAGAGCGGGTTCGACTTGTCCTCGACGGCGATGATCTTCTTGATCGCCTGCTTCACGCTCTCCGACGCGATGTCCTCGTCCGAGACGCGCGCGATCGACGAGTTGAAGAAGTACTTCAGCTCGAAGAGGCCCTGGGGGGTGTGGACGTACTTGTTCGACGTCACGCGCGAGATCGTCGACTCGTGCATGCCGACGGCGGCGGCGATGTCGCGGAGGATCATCGGCTTCAGGTACGCGACGCCCTTCTCCAGGAACTCGCGCTGCTTCTCGACGATGCAGTCGGTGACGCGGATGATCGTGCGGCGCCGCTGCTCGATGGCGCGGATGAGCCACTGGGCGTCCTTCAGCTTCTGGCTGATGAACTCCTTCGCCTTCGGATCCTTCAGCATCTTCTGGGCGAGCTGCTCGTTGATGTAGAGCCGCTGCATGCCCTTGTCGTTGTCGGAGACGACCCACTTGTCTCCGTCCTTGAAGACGTAGACGTCGGGGGTGATCGCGATCGTCTTCTCGTCGACCTCGCTGAAGTTTCGAGCGGGGATGCTCTCCAGCTTCTGGATCTCTTGGACGGCCTCGTAGACCTCCTCGAGCTCGATCTTCAGCGCCTTCGCGATCGCCTGGAAGTTGCGGCGCTCGACGTTGTGGAGGTGCTCCTTGATGATCGTCTTCTCGATCTCGTCGTAGCCGAGCACCTCCGCCTGCACGAGGAGGCACTCGCGCAGATCGCGGGCCGCGACCCCGACCGGATCGAAGCGCTGAATCATCGACAGCACCTCCTCCGCGTCCTCCGGATCGAGCCCGACCTCGTTGGCGAGGTCGAGGATGGTCAGGTCCGGTCGCTTGTTCCCCTCCGCGTCCTCGCCGCCCTCGAGATCGAGGTACCCGCGCTCGTCGAGGTTGCCGATGACGAGCAGGGCGAACTGCCGCTCGTTGTCGACGAAGTCGCTCATCTGGAGCTGCCACATCAGATGATCGCGGAGCGTGCTCGGCTTCGTCAGCGACTGCTCGATCGGGGGAAGCTCGTCGAAGCCGGCGCGACCCGAGGCGACCGGGGTCTGGAGCTGGCGGTTCTCGAGGAACTGCTCCCAGTCGACCTCTTTGACCTGTTTGTCGATCTCGCGCTGCTGCGTGTCCGCGTGCTCGACGCGCTCCGTGACGCCGACCCGCTCCTCCGGAGGCGGCTCGGTCGCGGTCGCGGCCGGCATGGACCTATCGGTCTCGCGGGCGCGGGGATCCGTGATTTCGTCGGCGAGGACGGGGTTGCCGTCGAGCTCCTTTCGGACCTCGTCGACGAGCTCCATGCGGCTCAACTGAAGCAGGCGAATCGCCTGCACCAGCTGCGGTGTCATCACAAGCTGTTGGCTCAGCTTGAACTGGAGCTTCATCTCAATGCCCATGGAAGCTCCTCCTTCGGGCGTCGGCGGATGACGCGGCTGGGATGCGGTACGAGGGGATCAATCGGCGGTTCATCCGGGCACGGCGGATGCTAGCACAGGTTCTGGCGAACGGCGGCCCGGCTCTTGCCCTACGAGCGTCCAGTCCATGGCTATCGCGTCCCTGGGTCGCGCTCCGCCCGCGGATCTTCACCCACGTCGAGCCGCGTCTCCGACCCGAACGTGACCGTCATTCGACCCTCCGAGGTGAGCTTCACCTCGAGCGTCCGCGCCCGCACCACCGTCGCGTCGTTCACGCGGCCGGAGAGGTGCGCGTGCTCCGCGTCGAGCTCCCCCGATATCTCGCCCTGCGAGGCGAGGGTGCCGACCTTCACCTTGCCGGACACGACGCCGGTCGGGGTGACGGTCAGCGCGGGGCTCGACAGCTCGCCCGCGATCCGGCCCTTCACGATCACCGCACAGCTCGAGGTCATCGACCCGTGAAACTCCGTCCCCTCTTCCACGACCGTGAGCCGGTTCATCTCGGTTGCCTTCGGACTCTCCATGGCTAGCTCTCTCGCAATCGGTTGACGTTTTCGCGCCGCGCCTGAGACGAACGAGCCCTCAGCTCGAGTTGGGATCCTGGATGCGAACGCGGAGGCGCGCGCCCGGCTCGATGCCGAACGCCGTCTTCGACGCATGCTGGCGGATGGTGGCGGCGATCGCGCCGCGCGCCGACACGATGAGGCGGATGGGACCGGAGATCGAAGGCCCTTCTCCCTCGAAGATACGGCCGTGCACGAGGATGATACCGGGGCCCACGACGCGGCAGTTCGTCAGGAGACCGGGCTCACCGATGACGAGCTCCGTCCTCTCGCCGAGGGCGATCGTGCAGTTGTCGAAATGGCTCTCGACCACGACGTTGCTGCCGGCATGGAACTCGAGGGCGGCGTTCCGGAGGACGTCGCCCTTGCCGAAGTACCGCCGCGTGGGGGGAGGCGGGGGCTCCGGAGCGCCCGCGGTGAAGAAGGAGAGCGCCTCCGCGCCGGAGAGGATGCGCGAGCCGTCCCCGTCGAGGCTCACGTCCAGGGTCCCGGCGCGCAGATCGGCGAGGACCGCCTTCGTGGCTACGAGCGCGTGCACGCGAGCCCCCGAGAGATCCGCCCCGACCAAGTTCGCCTCCGTGAGCACGGCGCGGCGCAGATCCGCGCGCAAGAAGCGAGCGTTCTTGAGGAGCGCTCCCGTCATGTTCGCGTGCAGCAGCGAGGCCCCCGAGAAGTCCACGTTCGGAGCGAGCGCGCCGGTGAGATCCGCGCCATCCGCGTTCGCCTCCACGAACGAAGCGTCCTCGATGTTCGCGCCCTGCATGCTCGCGCCGCGCAGATCCGCGCGCGCGAGCTTCGCCCCTCCCAGGTAGGCCTCGTTGAGATCCGCGTGCGACAGGTTCGCGGTCGTGAGATCGGCCTTCGCCAAGTTCGCCGAGTCGAGCTCCGCGTTCGTGAGCCGCGCCCCTTCTAGCACCGCCTCCAAGAGCGAGGCCCCCTCGAGGTTCGCCCGCGTGAGGTTGGCCCCGGTGAGGTTCGCCCGATCGAGGTTCGCGGAGTCGAGCTCGGCCTTGTCGAGGTTCGTGTCGCTCAGATCGGCGGTCGCGAGGAACGCCTCCCTCAGGCTCGCGTTGCGCAGCACCGATCCGCGGAGCTTGCTCGCTTGTAGGTTGCACCCCGTCAGATCGGATCGAGAGAAGTCGACCGACTCGAGGACCAGGTTGGACAAGTCGAGCCCGCGCAGATCACGCTGTGAGAGCTTGCCGCCCTGCTTCGCCAAACGGACGACGTCGTCGCGTGTGAGATCGGCCATCGGACCCTCTACCTCGCCTTTTGCTGTGCGAGCGCTCGGCGCTCGGACTCTTCGAGGAACGAAAACAACGCTTCGATGCGACCCGTGAATGGCAGCCTCTCGATCTGCCGGAGCCGATCGACCTCTCCCAACCGGGACAAATAAATCGCGACGTCGGCCATCGCGAGCAGGCGCTCCCGCCGGTGCACGCGCCGCTCCGGCGAGGCGGACGGGGCGTGATCATACGCGCGTGTCGCGCGCTGCATCTCCTCGATCGCGACGCGCAGGCGGGCGCGCTCCGCGGCTCGCCCGTTCGCCGGGGAGAGCTCGGAGGCCGTCTTCCGGTACGCGCGAAAGCGCTCCACGATCCGCTCCGCGATCTCCAGGGACACCCCCGCGAGGTCGGCGATCTCTCGAGGGCGCGACACGTAGAAGAGCCCGAGGGAGGCCAGCCCCGTCGCGTGGATCCGCTCGACGCCGAGGTGGTACAGCCCCGGCACCTTGCTCAGCAACGCGCGGACGATGACGTTCTCGCGCTTGTTGCTCTCGGCCTCTGCCGCGAACGCCTCCGGGAAGAAGGCGATGAGCTCGCTGTAGGCGTCGATGAGCTTCTCCCGCGGCTCCCCCTTCACGACCAACCCGGGGGCGACCGTCTCGCGCGCCACCTTGAGGCCATCCAAGAAGCGCTGCACGTTCACCGCGAGATCCCCCAGGCCCATGCCCTGCGCCGAGCGCAGGATGGCGAGGGCGGCCGGCTCGCAATGGTCGATCCACTCGACGTGCGGCTCCCCCAAGCGGACCTCGATCATGAAGTCGCGGATCGACTGGGAGTTCGCCACCACCAAGTCGCGAAAGAGGGCGCGCGCCTGCTCTTGGTCGAACTGGTTCTCCGAGGTGACGCTGTTCTCGTCGTCGGGCGGAGGCGACGTGGGCGCGACCGGCGGCGTCGAGTCCTTCGTCACGAGGATCGCGTCGAAGCCGCTCTCCACCTCGTCGAGGAGGCGCTGGAACTCCGTGCGCTGCGTCGGCTCCGCGTCCTGGGTCGGGGGCACCACCGAGGGTGAAGAGCGCTTGGGGTCGGGCCCGGCCGCGGGCTCGACGCGCGCGGCGGGGGCGGGAGGCGCGGACACCGCCGTCGGCGCGTGCTTGACGCTCATGGGCTCGGGCCCCGCGACGGATGCCGCCTCTTTGCTCGCCAGGGACACCGACTGCGCCGGCATCGTCGAGGTGGACATCCCTCGGATGGTCGACCGAAGCTCCCTCACGTCGTTCGCGGACCGGTCTCCCGGCTTGGGGAGGCGAGCCTTTGGCTCCTTCGGGGCGGGCTTCGCGGCCTTCGATCCCGCGCCCATGCCCTTGGTCTTCGCGGGCGAGCGGCCTTCTCCTGCGCCGCGAACGAGCGCACCGCACTCTCCGCAGAAGCGGGCACCTTCATCGACCTCGGCGCCGCACGCGTCGCATACGGGCATGGGGGAACGCGACGATACCAGGGAGGCTCGGGGCACGAGGAGACCATTCGAACGCTCCTGCTCCCCTCCTCGCGCCGCTGCTCCGGACGAAATTTTTCTTGACCTCCGCTCCGCGCACGCGCCGCACCGGCTCACCTCGCCGAGGGCGCGTGTGCTACCGTGCCCGGCGCGCGCACGAGTGGCGGAATTGGCATACGCACCGGGTTTAGGTTCCGGCGCCGAAAGGCATAGGGGTTCGACTCCCCTCTCGTGCACTCCGTCCGGTTACGATCCCGCGAATGGATGACATCCGCAATGGGACGTGTCCGCTATGCGAGCACGACGAGGTCGTCAAAGGAGTGCCAGCGGTGTTCGGGGAGGCGAACGCGGAGCTCACCGCCTGCTTCACCTACGAGGCGCGCTGGCTGCTCAGCGGGCGCAATCCCGACAAGGGGCACGGGCCGCTCGCATTCTACATGTGCCGCCAGTGCGGGTTCCTTCAGTGGTTCGTCGAGCAGCCCGAGTCCGTCCCGGTAGGGGAAGAGCACCGGACGTCGCTTGTCCCCGTGAAGGGGAAGAAGGCCCCCGCGTATCGCTGATTTGACCCCGGCGCGCTTCGCGCTCGCCGACCGCTCTTCGAGCTCCGTCCCGGCAGGGCTCGGCCGCGACGGTCGGGCACGCGATTCGCAGCCCGGCGGGGAATGGCCGTGAGCTCTCCGCCCGCGCCTCGGATCCTGCGCTGGTCACGCCGAGGGGCCGCGACCCCGCTGCCCCGCTGGGCTCTCGCTTGTCGCATCTTGTCCTCTCCGCGAGCGACCTCGTGATGCGCGAGCCCGGCCGCTCGGGTCGTTATTCGCGTTCGCGGGAGCTCTCGCGGCGAGCCGCCGAGCTCATCCCGGGCGGCGGGCACCTCTCGGGACGCGCGCTCCTCGAGGACGAAGAGGCTCCTCGCTATTTCGTGGAAGGATGCGGCAGCCGAATCCGCGACGTCGACGGTCACGAGTACATCGACTTCATCATGGCATTCGGACCATTCCTACTCGGGTACGCCCACCCCGAGGTCGACGCGGCCGCGATCGAGCAGCTGAAGCGGGGCCATCTGTTGAGCCTCAATCATCCGCTCCACGTTCGCTTCGTCGAGTGCCTGCTCGAGCGCTTCCCGGGCGCCGAGATGGGCACCTTCTTCCGGACCGGCTCGGAGGCCACGACCGCTGCCCTGAGGGTTGCTCGCCGCGCGACGGGGCGGCGTGTGGTGATGAGAGCCGGCTATCACGGCTGGCACGACTGGTGTCTTCCCCTGGAGTCCTTCGTCCCGGCGGGGATGCAGGAGCAGGTCCTCGAGTTCGACGCCAACGACCCGAGCACGCTCGACGCGCGCCTCGGCGCCCGGCCCGGCGAGGTCGCGGCCGTGATCCTGGCGCCGGAGATGATCGTGCCGGCCGATGACGAAAAGCTGCGGAGGATCGCCGAGCTTGCCCGCGCCCACGGGGCCGTCTTCGTCCTCGACGAGGTGAAGACGGCCTTTCGTACCCCGCCCGGCTCGATGCAGGCGCGCGCTCGCCTTCAACCCGACCTGACGACGATCAGCAAGGCCCTCGGGAACGGCTGGCCAATCGCCGCCCTGATTGGCCGGCGCGAGGTCATGGAGCACGGCGCCGGAATGCACTATTCCGCCACCTATCATGGCGACGCGGCGGCGATGGCGGCGGCGATGAAGACCATGGAGATCGTCGTCCGGGAGCGCGCCGCCGAGCACGCCTTCTCTCTCGGACAATCGCTCATCGATGGATTGAACGCCATCTGTCGCCGATACGACGTCGCCGCCCGCGCCTATGGCGAGCCGCTGCCGCCGATGCCCTTTCTATCCTTCGAGGACCCGGACAAATCGCGGAACGACCAAGTCCGAAAAGCGTTCTATGCGGGAGCGCTCGCCCGCGGGGTGCTGCTCCATCCGCGTCACTTGTGGTTCACGTGCCGCGCCCACAGCGAAGAGGACATCGAGCGCGCCCTCGACGGGTGCGACGCGGCGATGCGACGCGCGGTGGATTGACGGGGCGCCCGCGCTCACGCCGCGGGCAGCGTCACCTCGAACCGCGCCCCGCGCGCGGCGCCGCCGCTCGCGCGGACCTCCCCGCCGTGGAGCTTGACGATCTCCCGAACGAGGAAGAGCCCGAGCCCGAGCCCCTCCTGGCTGCGCGCTCGATCGCAGACTTGATGGAAGCACTCGAAGACGAGAGAGAGCTGGTCGCTCGGAATGCCCGGCCCGTCGTCTTCCACGCACGCGACCACGCTCTTGCCGGTTCGTCGGACCTCGACCTCCACCCGCCCCCCTCTCGGCGTGAACTTCAGGGCATTGCCGATGAGGTTCTGGAATACCTGAGTGAGCCGGAGGCGGTCGCCGCGAACCGTACAATCGCCGCGGCGCCTCTCCGCGAGGGAGATCCCGCGCTCTGCCGACGCCGGGCGGACCCCTTCCACGACCTCGGAGGTGACCTCCGCGAGGTCGACGGGGACGAGCGCGAGCTCGACCTTGCCTGTCATGATCCGCGAGATGTCCGAGAGCGTGTGGACGAGCAAGACCTGATTGTGGACGTTCCGTTCGATGACCCGGAGCGCCTTCGCCGCCGCACCCGTAGAGAGCTTGCCCTCCTTCAGGAGGGTGGTCCAGCCGCGGACGATGTTCAGCGGGCCCAAGAGCTCGTGCGAGAGCGCCGCGATCGATTGATCCTTCGCCGAGCTCGCCCGCTGGAGATCGATGCGAAGCCGGCGCTCCGCCTCCAGCTCCTCCTCTTTGGAGCGGAGCGCGACCGAGACCTCCCACGCTCGAGCCTGGTGGGCCGGGGGAGGGATGCTCGTTCGCTCCCGGGTCTCGTCGGCGGTCCACAAGATCATGGAGTCGCCCATTCGCTTGCCGCGCAGCGTGGCGGAGATGACCGGCCCCTCCGCGGGGACGAACACGACCGCCTGCGGCTCGGACTCGCGGCGGTGTCGAGGAACCGCGGCGAGGACGGTGTCGGGATCCATCACGAAGAGACAGAGCCGCTCCCCGACGAGTCGATGGGGATCGAGGCGGAGGAGCTGCGAGGCGGCTCGGTTCACCTGGTGAATCGTCGTCTCGCTGTCGGTCACGAGCTGCGGCACCGGGAAGGCGTCGAAGAGCTCCCGGTAGCGCTCCCGCTCCTGCTCCAACTCCGCGGCGGCGAAGGCGAGCTGATCGACCTGCTCCCGGATCTCCTCCTCCGCCGCGCAGAGCTCGTCGTACTGGACCGCCACTTGATCGAGCGCCTCCCGGGCGAGGGAGGTGCTCTTCGTGAGGTGCTCTGCGGACTGAGGCAGCTTGCGCGCCCGCACCCCCAGCTCGGCCAGCCGCGCCGAAAACGCTACCGCCCGCTCGGAGGCGGGAGTGGGGTGGCGACCGCCGCTCACGGCGCCTCCTCGACCAGCAGGATCACCCCAGGTGTCGTTCCCTGCAAAGGATTGATGACCACCCGGCATCGAATGGCTTTGCCACGCCGATTCGTGCAATCCAGCTCCTGATTCGTGGCCGCTCCGCTCGTCACGCAGCCCCGTATCGAGGAGCGCAGGCTGTCCATCGGCATTCCGATGTCCAGGCTGAGGAAATGCTTGCCTACCACCTCTTCCGTCCGTAGGCCCCATAGGTCGCACATCTCCGTGTTCCAAGCTCGTACCACGAGCTCTCGATCCAGCACGGCGACGCCTCGATTGAGGCTCGCGAGGATCGTGGCCAAAAACGTGTTCGCCTGGTTCAACTGCTCGGTCCGGTCGCGCAGCTCCACGTTCATCGTCTGGAGCTCCTCGTTGGTCGATTGGAGCTCTTCGTTCATCGTCTCGAGCTCCTCGTTCGTGGACTGGAGCTCTTCGTTGGTCGTCTCGAGCTCCTCGTTCGTGGACTGGAGCTGTTCGTTCGCCGTCTCGAGCTCCTCGCTGGTGGACTGGAGCTCCTCGTGGGCCGCCTCGAGCGCCAGGCTCACCTGGCTCAGCTCTTGTTGGAGCTGCTGAGCCCGCGTGCCGTCCGAGAAGCTCAGCTCCACGCCAATCTGCTCGGCGCTGCCGGCGGCATGGAGGGGCGCGACCTGGATATCCAGGTACGTCTTCTCCCCGCCGGGGAGGACGCGCTCGACGTTGCTCATGGCGACGGCGCGATCCTCGCGCAAGACCCGATCCACGACGGAGCGCAGCTCGGCCGGCTTGTACGAGAGCTCCAGATCGGAGAAGGGGCGACCCATCGCATCGGCGCCGATGCCGAACAGGGACGAGGCGCGATGATTGACGAAGGCGACCCGTCCCTTCGCGTCCAAGACGAGGATGGCGAGAGGCGTGCCCTCCAGCGCCGCTCCTTGGAGAGCGCCGAACAGCGGGCTGTCCACGTCGACGGGAGGCGGATCGCCGGCCGCCACGAGCGGAAGGCCCCGGTCCGCGCGAGCGCGTGGCACGCGCGAGAACAACCGGAGCTTCAGGTCGATGGGGCTGAAGAGGCTGGCGTGGGTGAGCAGCATCTCCGCCTTGCCGAGGAACAGGATGCCGTCGTCGGAGAGAGCAAAATGCAGCTTGCCGAGGATCCGCGACTGCGTCTCGGCGTTGAAGTACATCAGGGTGTTCCGGCACAACAGAAGATCGACGCGAGAGATGGGCGCGTCCTGGACGAGATCGTGGCGCCCGAAGATGACGGCGCGACGCAGCTCCTTGCCAAGACAGAACCCGCTCCCCGACCGCGAGAAGTACTTGTTCAAGAGCTCCGGCGGCAGCTCCTCGACCTCCCGAGGTGGGTATACCGCCGCGCGCGCCTCGGCCAGGGCGCCGTCGTCGACATCCGTCGCGTAGATCTTCACTCTTCGGGTGGTCGCCTCGACGCCGAGGAGCTCCCCGAACATCATGGCGAGCGAGTACGGCTCTTGGCCGGATGCGCAGCCGGCGCTCCACACCCGCAGGGACGAATTGGCGGGTCGGGACGAGAGGAGCTTCTCGACATGATAGGCCACCGCTCTCCAAGCCGGTTCGTCCCGGAAGAAGCCGGTGACGTTGATGAGCACGGTGTTGAACAGCTGAGGAAACTCGTCCGGGTGCACCTCGAGATGGTCGATGTACTCGGCGAAGCTCGCCGCGCCGACGAGCCGCATGCGCCTCTGGATCCGGCGGCTGAGGCTCGGCCGCTTGTACCCGGTGAAATCGAACCCGCGCACCCTCAGGATGTACTCGAGGAGCGCCTCGAAGCCTTCGTCCGATGTGCCCGCCGTCGTCGAGGCCATGCCTTCACCCGCCCGTCGTCAGCGCCCGCCGAATGATCTCTGCCTTTGCCATCGCGGCGCTCCGCCGCTCCTCGTACATCTTCACGACGTCGTCATGTCCGCGGGTGCCCGCGCGCTCCATCGCAATCGCGCAGCTCTCCGCCATTTCTTCGAGGGCCCGATACGCAATCCACATCGCGTCCTCGACGTCGTTCTGCTGCGCGGCGAGCAACGCCCCCTCCGTGAAGCCATGGCCGACACGACATTCGAAGCGAACGACGTCCCCCTCTTCGGTGAGCCAGAGGGCGCCGTGACACTCGGGGCAGGTCAATCCGGTCGCTCCCCCTCGCTGACGCGTAGACGCCGCCGCCTGCGGCGGAGCCGGCTCGAGACCGGTGGCCGACGGAGCCTCGACGTCTCGATTCGGCCGCGGGGAGCGGGCCGGGGCGACCGCTCCCGGTCCCCCCAGCCGCGCGTGGACCGCAGAAGCAATGTCGGCGGCACGGAGGACGGCGTCTACGCTCGGCACCGCCGAGAGCACCGCGCGCGGGATACCGGAGTACGCCGCTTCGTGGGGATCCTGGACAATCACCGCCCCTCCACGCTTCTTCACGCGAAGGGCTCCGATTGCTCCATCATCGAGGGCGCCCGACAAGGCAATGGCGAGCAGGCGCGAAGTCCCCGTCGCCGCGGCGGACCGGAACATCACGTCGATGGACGGGCGAAAACCGTTCTCGCGCGGTCCCTCGCCGAGCAGAATCCGGTCCCCCTCGATCACGAGGTGGCGGTCCGGGGGGGCGACCACCACGAGCCCGTTCTCGATCCGCTCGCCGTGGATGGGGTGCCGGACGGGGAGCACGCCATATCGCGAGAGCACCTCGGGGAGATGGCTCCTCGACGTGGGCGAGACGTGAATCACGATCGCGACCGCGGCGGGGAGGTCGGCCCCGAGCCCTCCGAGGACGGCTCGTATCGCCTCCACCGAGCCGGCCGAGCCGCCGATCATGATCAAGTCCCCGATCGTCATGAGACACTCCGATCACCCTCGCGGACGACTCACACCGCCGGAAGGAGCACCTCGAAGTGGGCGCCCTTGCCCAGCCCCTCGCTCGTGACGCGGAGCTCTCCGCCGTGCGCCTCCACGAGCCTCTTCGTCAAGCACAGCCCAACGCCCAGGCCCCCTGCGCCTCCCTCGTCGGACGGCGCTCCGCGCCCGTCCGCGATGCGCGAGACGGCCTCGCCGTCGAGCCCGACGCCGCTGTCACGAACGGATAGCGCGACCCGACCTCCCTCCTCGCGTGTTGCCACCTGCACCGTGCCGCCCCGCGGCGTGTGTCGAATCGCATTGGAGAGGAGATTCAAGACGATCTGGGTGAGTCGCACTTCGTCGGCACGCACGTGGAGGCCGCGCTTCACCGCGAGCGTGAGCGTCAGGCCTGCGTCCGCCGCGGCTCCCTCGACCGCCCGACCGACGAGCCCGACAATGTCGCCCAGATCGACCCGAGCCTCGTCCAGGACAATCCGGTCCGTGACGACGCGCGCAAAATCGAGCAGCGTCGCCAAGAGCCCGGCCTGGGCCGCGAACAGCTCCTCGAGCAGCGCGACGCTCGAGAGCCTGTCGTCGGCGGACATGTCCGGCCGCTTCATGTCGCGCAGGACGGCGGCCGCCTGGGAGAGCATGCCCGTCGGGTCTTCCAGCCCTCCGAGCGAAGGGGCGACCTCGCGGACGATCGATATCTCCGCGTCCACCATTTTGGGGGGCAGCGCCGGCTCGCAATCGCGCCCGACCCAGAGCATTCGATGGGGACTGGAGGTGCGCCGGCCGACGAGCCGCACCCACCGATACGATGCCTTGCGATCCCCGATGCGGAGCACCGCCTCCGTGGTGTCGCGTGTGGCCAGCGCGTTCGTCGCGGATCGAAAGGCGGTGACCGTGTCCCGATCCACGAAGAGGGCGAGCGGCTTTCCTCGGACCGTCGCCATCTCCGCGCCCAAGAGCGCGCGGGCGGCGAGGTTGGCGTCTTGGATGACGCCGAGCCGGTCGGTCACCAAGCTGGGGTCCAGCGCGTGCTCGAACAGCTCGAAGTAGCGCTGTCGCTCGATCTCGAGCGAGCGACGCGACTCCGCGAGCTGCTCGATTTGGGTGAGGAGCTCCTCCTGGGCGACCCCGATCTTGTCGTGCAGTTGGTGGATGTGATCTCGGGCCAGCTTTTCCGGGGTCCCCCGGGAGGCGCGCTGGAGATATTCCTTCTTCAGGCGAGTCAGCTCGGAGCACAGCGACTCGACCTCTTCACGATTGGGTGACTGAACCGGATTGAGCAGTCTACTTTCGAGCATGGCGTCCTTCCAACCTCGAGAGGCGGGCGCCGCGCGCGCCTTTCGAGCATCTGGCATCTTTGGCTTCCAAACGTCAAGCCGCGCAGACCGCCACGACGAGAACGCGCGTCTACCGATGTCGCCCAATGCCTCAGTGGTACATTTTGAGACAAGCGTCATTCATGTCATTGGCCTCCCCAACGACAAAGAATGTCGTCGATCGGTCCGAGCAGTGAGGTCTTGGAGCTGCCGAGCACGGCGTGGCGGCCGAGCGGGTGGGTGAAGCGCCGACCACGGTCGGCGGGCGCGGCCCCCGCGCGCCGCGCGAGCTCCGCGGTGGCGATCTCGCCCGCGTTCACGACATGGTAGACCCCATGCGCGTGATCGACCCCCAAGTCCAACGCTCGGTGCGCGAGCTCTGGGACGTGAGAGAGGGACAGGACGCGCTCCTCCTCGCCGGAGATCGCCAAGCGGCCGACCCAGCGCGCGCACTCGTCGTCCGCGCTCACGAGAAGGCCCGCGCGGATCAGGAGGGGGCTGGGGTGCTGCATTCTCGCTGACGCTTCCATCTGAGCTTGAGCCCGCCCGAGGACATTGATCGGGCGGAGGGAGTCTCCTTCGAGATAGGCGCCCTCCTTCTCTCCGTCGAACACGTGAGCAGAAGAGAACAGAATCAGTCGAGCGCCGCTGCGGCTCGCCCATCGGATCACGCTCCGCGCCCGTGAGGAGCTTTTGGATTCGAAGAGCTCCACCTTGTGCCCGGCGCTCGGTAGCTCCAGAGGCCCTCCTGCGTGGATGACGAGCCAAGGCCGCGTACCTCGCAGGTCCTCTTCCGCTCCGCCGCCCGCCCCACCCCGCTCGTCGAGGGCGAGCGTGCGATAGGGCAGCCTCCGCTCCTCGCAGGCAGCCACGAGGGCGCGACCGAGCCGGCCGAGCGGGCCCGTAATCACGATCACGTCATGCCCCTTCTCCGCCCGCGGCGCCGACGAGCCGCGGCCGGTAGCGAGAAGGGTCAATCGCTCCGGCCTTCGCCACCAGCCTGGCTGTTGGAGGACAGGGTGCTTGGGCTCCCGGGCGCTTCGGGCGAGGTGCTTGGCCATCCAAGCGATCACGGTGGGGCGCACCTCCGGGCCCCGAACGTCGAATGCACCAGGCTCGTAATGGCCTCTCTCCGTAGTGACGAGACTGTCCCAATCGTAGGCGCCGAAGATCGACCACACCGTCACGGCGCGGACGTCCACCCCTCGCTCCCTCGCGCGCTTCGCTCCGCGCCACGCTTCCATCAGCCAGCGCGCCTGCTCTTCCGGCGTCCCGCCGAGGTGCGCCTCCGTGATCGCGATCGGAGCGCGATATCGCTCCCAAACCGAGATCAGCATCTCTTCGTGACCGGCGATCCCCCCGCGCCGCGCCCGGACCGCGTCTACGTCCGCGTAGCTCTGCCGGCCATTGCCACCGTGCGCGTGGAGTGGATAGCGGTCGAGCCGATGGTCCAAGAACCGATCGCTGGTGACATAGTAGTTGGCGCCGATGATGTCCGGCGGGCAGGGGGCGACCACGAGCGCCTCGAGGGCCCTCGCGTCGACTCCCGAGTCCACCAGGTGCTCGTGAAGCGGGTGCCTCCGGCCGACCCGACCGAACAAGAGGTCGAGCGAGAGGAACCTTCGATGGTTCTCATAGCGGGCCTGATAGCGGAGAGGAGAAGAGCTGCCGACCCTCCCCATGTCCTCTGTCTGGACGAGCTTCGCCTGCGGCGACACCTCGCGGATCGCCCGCATCGCTTCGACGGTGGCCATGGTCTCGACGAACAGGGCGCGATAGAAGCTTTCCGCGTCTCGGTGGTGCGGGTACCAAAAGCCGTACAGGGCGCTGAACCGGGCCGTCGTGAGGGGCTCGTTCACGGGCGTGTAGGCTTCGATCCAGGGGTATCTCCTGGCGACCGCTCCCGCGAACGCGGCGAGGCCCTCCACGAAAGACGGATCGAGGAGGTGGGTGCTCGGCGGGCCGCTGCCGTGGTGCACGAGGCCCGCGATCACGCGGATGCCCAAGGCTCTCAGGCGCTCGAGACGCGCGTCGATCCAATCCCAGCGCGCGGAGCCGAGGCCATCGGGCGCCGTCCTCTCCCAGAGGATCGGATAGCGAACTGCCTTCACCCCGAGCGAAGCGATGCGATCGATGTCGTCCAGTCGCGCCGCATGTCCGGTTCGCTCGTTCTGGTCGTGATAACGGCCTTGAACCCGATTGACGGTGCACTCCACGCCGCCCCAGAGCTCCAGCTTCATTTCGCTCCTCCCGCACAGACGATGCGGGCGGCGTCGTCTCCCCGCGCCATTGCTCCCTCGAGCATCTGGCGGGCGACGTCGACCCCGTCTCCGGCGCGCGCGAGCGCGATGACCGCTCCCCCGAACCCGCCTCCCGTCATGCGCGCGCCATAGACCCGGTCATCGTCGAGGGTGCCCCATACGAGGGCGTCGACGGCGTCGACCGTGACCTCGAAGTCGGCGCGCAGAGACTCATGGGACTCGTAGAACAGTTCCCCGACTCGGCGCAGGTCCCCTCTCTTCAACGCGCTCACGGCGGCGAGGACTCGGAGGTTCTCGCTCACCACGTGACGGGCGCGCCGCCGCAGGCGACCAAAGAGCGCTTCGCTTTTGGCCACCATCTCCTCCGTTGCCTCCCGAAGGCTCGAGACGCCCAGCGCGCGCGCGGCGATCTCGCACTCGGCGCGGCGCGCCGCATACTCGCCGCCGCGGTGGGCGTGATGGACACCCGAGTCGACGACGACCAGGTCCGAAGCAGGGATCGCGACGTGCTCGATGTCCATGCTCCGCGTGTCCACGAAGAGCGCCACCCCCGGCCGGCCCAGGCTCGCCGCGAGGGGGTCCATGACCCCGACCGGGACCCCCACGAAAGTCGTCTCTGCCTCGTGAGCGAGCCGGCCAATGGCGAGATCGTCCAACGTCAACCGGAAGAGCGCACGCAGCGCCCGCAGCACCGCGACCACGAGCGCGGCGCTCGAAGAGAGGCCTGCCCCGCGAGGGACCTCCGAGGAGATCCGCGCGGTGAACCCGCCAATCGCGACCCCCGCTCGACGCAGGGCGACGACGGCGCCCTTCACGTAGTCGCCCCACGACAAGGCGACATCCTCCTCGCCAATCACGAACGTGACGCTCACCGGGTCGCTCTCCTCGGAGATGAGCTCCGCGATGTTGTCCTGCCTCCGGGAGGCGGCGACGCGGGTCTTCAATGGGAGTGTGGTCGGCAGTACGAATCCATCATTGTAGTCCGTGTGCTCGCCGATGAGGTTCACCCGACCGGGCGCCTCTCCGTGCGCCTCCACGACCACTTCCCACGCCGGGCTCTCCTTCGTCATGGCTCGATCACCACCGCTCGTAGCCGCTCCGCGGTTTGCTCCGGGAGAGTGTCCGCCGTGAACACCCCCGCGCCAACCTCACTGCCCGCGAGGTATTTGAGGCGCCCCGGCATTCGCAGATAGGGATAGATCTCGATGTGCACGTGGGCCTCCGGGTGCGGCTGACCGTCTGTCGGCGCCTGATAGACGGCCATGATGTAGGGCATGGGCTCTTTGAAGAGGCCGTCGAGGAGCATGAGCGCGTGCTTCAACGCGGCCGCGAGATCGCGCCTCCCCTCGGCGTCGGTCGAGCCAATCGTCTCCGCGGGCGCGAACGGGGCGACCCAGATCTCGTATGGGTACCGAGCGCACGCGGGAACGAACGCCAGCGCCGAGCCAAACCGATGCAGCACCCTCCGCTCGTCGGACGTCTCGGCGAGGATGAGATCCTCGAGCAGGCCGCGCCCTGTCGCCTCATAGTGGATCTGCTGCTGCTCCTGCGCGCGCGCGGCGACCGGGGGTATGAACGGATACGCGTATATCTGGCCGTGCGGGTGGGGCAGCGTCACCCCGATCTCGACCCCGCGGTTCTCGAACGGAAAGACGTATTGAATCTCCGGCCGGCGCCCGAGGTCGGCGGTGCGGTCGGCCCAGACGTCCATGACGAGCTCGACCTGATCGAGCGGCAGCGCCCCCAAGGACCCGAACGGGGCGCGGGTGAACACCACGACCTCGCACGCCCCCAGCGCGGGGGCGGTCCAGAGGACGCCTGGCGGCTCACCGGTCTGCGCTCCCGTCTTGAAGGTAGGAAATAGATTCTCGAAGACGGCCACGTCGTACTCGCCCGCGGGGAGCTCCGTGGGGCGGGTCGGGTCCGCCGTGGGGGCGAGCGGGTCGAAGCCCTGAGGGAGGAAGGTTCGGTGCTGACGATGCCCGGCGTAGGCCACCCACTCGCCCCGCAGCGGGTGCCATCGCAGGTGAGGCCCGGGGAGGCTTCCCGCCGCCGCCTCCGTCGGCGAAACGCCACGAATGGAAGGATCGATGGGCGCCCGCGCGTACAGCCACATCCTGCGTCCGTCCGGCTTTTCGAGGCACCGGCGGTGCAAAGGTGGCGACCAGGCGTCCCGATCGGGGAGGGCCATCAGCGGTCCTCCTCTGCCGGCAGGACCGCGACCGCGGCGTCGTTGCCATCCGTCTCGCTCGCCATCGGCGCCCCCGTCACGAGGGCACGAATGACCTCGAGCGGCAGCTTCTCCGTCCGGTCCGAGCGCAACAGGCCGTTTTGCTCCTGGTACGTGTCGGTGAGCTGGGTGTAACAGAATCCCGCGAGCACGGTGAGGTTCCGGACGACCCCGAAGAGGCGCGTCAGCTTCTCTTCCATCTCTTGGGCCGTCAGACAGACGGAGTACCCCCAAGCGCCGGCGGTGCCGTGGAGCGCGAGCCCCCCGAACTCCGAGAGCACGATGGGGTGATCGGGGTGGGGGCTGCCGTCGAGGAGGAGAGCCCTTCCTCCCGGTCGTTCGCGCTTCCACAGATGGGGCAGCGAGTCGTGGGTCGCGTACCGGCGCGCGATCCGCTCTGCGAGAGGGTCGTAGTCGTGAATGCCGATGATGTCGGTGGCGACGCTCTCCCAGCCGTCGTTCCCGATCACCGGCCGGGTCGGGTCGACGGTCCGGGTGAGGTGATAGAGAGCCCGCACGTAGTGGCGCTCCGCCGCGTTGTCGGGGAGGTTCGGCACCCCCCAGGACTCGTTGAAGGGGACCCAGGCCACGATGCACGGGTGGCTGTTGTCACGCTCGATGATCTCGAGCCATTGGCGCGTTACCCGGTGGATGGAGCGCTCGGTGAAGCGGTACGCGCTCGGCATCTCCTCCCAGACGAGCAGCCCGAGCCGGTCGGCCCAATAGAGGTATCGCGGGTCCTCCACCTTCTGGTGCTTTCGCGCCCCGTTGAAGCCCATGGCTTTGGTCAGCTCGATGTCTCTTCGCAGCGCCAGATCCGAAGGAGGAGTGAGGCCCGTCTCTGGCCAATAGCCCTGGTCCAGGATCATCCGCAGGTGAAAGTCTCTCCCGTTCAGGACGAAGCGATCCCCGCGCGTCGAGACGGACCGGATCGCGGTGTAGCTGAAGACCTCGTCGAGCGTCCTCCCCGAGCCGTCCACGACCCTCAGCTCTGCCTCGATCAGGGTGGGCCGCGCCGGGCTCCAAAACAGCTCATTGCGCGAATCGTCGATCCCTGGATCGGAGAGGGCGATCCGGCGCGTGACCTCGTCGGCGATCAGCGCATAGCGATCCTCGGCGAGGACGGTACCCCCCACCGAAAGGCGCGCCTCCAAGTAGAGCTGTCGCGCCCGCGTGTTCGTAACCCGCGCCTCCAGAGAGATCTCCCAGCGCTCGAGGCTCGGCGTCCATTTCACCTGCTCGAGACGGACCTCGGGCACCGGCTCCCACCATACAGTCTGCCAAATCCCAGACGTCCGCGGATACCAGATCGAGTGAGGATGCAGCTTCCAATCCTGCTTCCCGCGGGGCTTTGCGAGATCGCCCGGGTCGTCCTCGACGTGCACCACCAAGTCGGACTGGCGACGGTCGCGGAGTCGCTCCGTGATGTCGAAGCTGAACGGCGCATAGCCACCTTCGTGGGTGCCTACGCAGTGGTCGTCCACCCAGACCGTGGCGCGATAGTCTGCCGCTCCGAAGTGGAGGACGATGCGCTCCCCGCTCGCGTGAACGGGGGTGAGGATGCGACGCCGGTACCAGCACGCCTTGAACAGCCCTTGCTCATGGACGCCGCTCTTCGGCGCCTCGGGGGCGTAGGGCACCTTGATCGTGGCCTCGAAGCGCACCTCTCCCGGCTCACGGCAGCGCCCCTCCGCGTCCAACGCGAAGAGCCATGACCCGCTCAGCGACTGCCAGCGGCTCCGCTGCAGGAGCGGGCGCGGATAGCCATGCCCCTCCGCGTCGAGCTCGTCTCGCTTCAGCCAAGAGGATGATTGCACGGCGTCTCGCCTCCTCAGGCGACTTCACCGACGGCGCCGCGTCGCGCGCAGATGTGGTCGTAGCAAGTCATCGCCTGCGCGACGACCTGATCCATGTTGTAGTATTTGTACGTCGCCAAACGGCCGACGAAATGCACGTCCGGGACCGCGTCCGCCAACGCCTTGTAGCGCTGGTAGAGGGCGGCGTTCTCGGGCTTGGGGACCGGGTAGTACGGGTCCCCGTCGGAGGTGGGATACTCGTAGACGACCGTCGTCCGCGGGTGAGACTGGCCGGTCAGGTACTTGAACTCGGTGATGCGAGTGTAGTCATGCTCGTTTGGATAATTGACCACCGCCCCGGGCTGGAACCACTCTCGCTCGTGGGTCTCGAACTTGAACTCGATCGAGCGGTACGGGAGGGCCCCGAGGCGATAGTCGAAGAACGCATCCACCGGCCCGGTGTAGATCATCTGGTCGAAGCGAACCTCCTTCACGAGGTCGCGATAGTCCGCATTGAGGGCGATGGTGATGTTCCGATGATCGAGCATGTTCTCGAAGAGGCGCGTGTACCCATGTCGCGGCATCGCCTGGTGCTCGTCGGTAAAGTACCTATCGTCGCGATCCATACGCGCCGGGACGCGGGCCGCGACCGAGGCGTCGAGCTCGGAGGGATCGAGGCCCCATTGCTTCCGCGTGTAGTTGCGGAAGAACTTCTCATAGAGGTCTCGCCCGACCTTGCCAATAACCGCTTCCTCGCTGGTTCGGGCGCGAATCCCCCGGACCGCGACCCGCTCGAAGTGGGCGGCCAGCTCGTCGACGCCGTAGCGGGTGCCGTAAAGACCGTTCACCGTGTCGAGGTTGATGGGAAACGGCAGGAGCTTCCCCTCCACCTGGGCCAACACCCGATGCTCGTAGCTCCTCCACTCCGTGAACCGCGAGAGGTAGTCGAAGATCTTTCGCGAAGCGGTGTGAAAGATGTGAGGACCATACTTGTGGACGAGGATCCCCGCCCGATCGTAGTGGTCGAACGCGTTCCCGCCGATGTGCGGCCGTTTGTCGCAGAGCAGGACCCGCTTACCGAGACCAGCGGCGAGCCGCTCGGCGAGGGTGCTCCCCGCGAAGCCGGCGCCCACGATCAGATAGTCGAACATGGGGCGACCTCCTCGAGGTCCGCGGCGCGGCCGAGCGAGGCGGCGCTCTCCATGTGCTCGCTCATGGCGCTCCACGTCCTCTCCCACGAGGTCGCCGCCAGCACCCGATCCGCTCGCTTCTCGTGGGCGACGACGTCGTCGGTCAATGCGCGATCGATGGCGGCTGCGAAGGTGCCTCGATCGGCGATCCGGACGAGGCCCTGCTCGCCATACGGCGTCACGACGTCCCGTATCGCCGTCGACACGACGGGCTTGCCGGCGGCCAGGTACTCGAGGGTCTTCGTCGGGCTGATGAAGCGCGTCGCGTCGTTCAGCGCGAATGGCATCATGGCCACGTCCCAACCGTGGAGGTACGCCGGCAATCGCTCATATGGCTTCGCCCCCAGCCAATGGATATTGGGGAGCCGGGGCAGCGAGGCCGGGTCGATCTTCACCACCGGCCCGAGCATGATGAGCTGGTAGTTCGGCCGCTCCGTCGCGACCCGCGCCAGCAGCTCCAGATCCATGCGCTCGTCGACCACGCCGAAGAAGCCGATCCGCGGTCCTCCAATATCCGCCTGATCGGGAGGGGTGGGATGGGCTTTCCCCCGCGCTCTTCGAAAGTGGGAGGCGTCGACGCTGCTCGGGAAGGCGTGGACGCGCGGGTGACGCTCACGCTTGGCCGCGTAGAGGCTGTGCCCGCCGGTGAACACCAGATCGGCGACCCCGAATAAGGCGGCCTCGCGCTCCGCGAGCTCGGGGGGAGCCCCCGCGAAGCCGCTGAGCTCGTCCATACAGTCGTAGACGACGAGCGAACGAGGCAAATGGGAGACGAGGGGCAACATCATGGGGGTGTAGAACCACAGGACCGGGTCGACGATCTCGTAGACGTCGACCATCGAGTCGACGAGCTCTCGGTGGAGGCGCGCCGACTCACTGGGCCGGGCGCGGCTCGGCAACACCGGCGTCACTACCGTGAGATCGCGCTCCACCTCCTGGACCTCGAGACGTGCCGGCCCCTCCCCGTACGTCGGCTCTTCGAGAAAGAAGACCCGACGTTCGCGCGCACATCGTGTCATCAAATGGTTGGGGCGCTGAAAGACGAACCCATACCGAAGGTGGGACAGGCATAACACGTCGGCGTTATTCATTAGCTTCGTTCCCTGCTTTCCACGGCGTCCGCCGCTCGCCCCGATCGCCGCGGCTCGGCGAGCGGTGCACGACGCGATTCCCAAGCGTCTCGAATGATTCGGTCCAAGCTCGAGCGCTTTGCATTCCAGCCGAGGATCTGTTCAGCGCGAGCCGCGCTCGCGACGAGGACGGGGGGATCACCCTCTCGGCGAGGGCCCTCCACCGTCTCGATGGGCCGCCGCGTGATCTCGCGCGCCTTCTCGACGATGGCGGCGACGCTGTGTCCGACTCCGGATCCCAAGTTGAGAGATCCGCTCTGCCCTCCGGATGACAAATATCGGAGCGCGGCGAGGTGCGCCTCGCAGAGATCGACGACATGCACATAGTCCCGGACACACGTGCCGTCCGGCGTGTCGTAGTCACGACCGAAGACGGTCAGCGCGGGCTCCCGGCCCAGCGCCACGTCGAGCACCCGCGGGATCAAGTGGGTCTCGGGGTCGTGGCGCTCCCCCAGGCCGGCCTCCCAGTCGCTCCCGGCGGCGTTGAAATACCTCAGGCCGGCGTAGCGAAGCGGATAGGCGCGCGAATAGGACATCAGCATCCGCTCGATGGCGAGCTTCGTTTCCCCGTACGGGTTGATCGGGCACGTCGGGTGAGACTCGTCGATTGGCGCCTGTCGCGGGGGTGCAGATCCGATCGTGACGGACGGTCGGTCGGAATTTCTTCGCGACGGAGCTGGTTTGGGACAGCATGCTGAGCATCGCTACCAAGAGATCCGACCATCGACGGACCACGCGTGATCCGAAGGAGCTTTCCACGGGGCTGCCGGACCCGGTGGACCTTGCGCGAGTTTCTCGCGGAACGAGCGGACGCAGCTGTCGCCCTCGGCGAGTTCGCCAAGTTCGAGCGGCGACTGATGGATCTGACCCACGAGGTAGCGCGAGCTGCAATTGCGCGCGATCTGAGCAAGGCGATGAGCACGCCGAAGCCATCGAGGTCGAGGGGGCGGACGTTGCGGCGAGTGCTTCGCAGCTCGCAGAGCCACATGACCGCAGCGGGACCGTCGCCGTCGAGCGCTGGCTTTACAAGGACCGCACCGACGAGAGCGGTCGAGCGGTGGCGCCGATGGAGCTTCGGTCAGGCATCATTGCGGGTGTCTCTGACGCCGGAGGCGGCGAAAAAGGGTGCGTGGGTCGTCGCGCAAATGACTCCCCGCGAAGGAGAGGAGCCTCTTCCGGCGCGTCGGCTCGATGCAGCCGTCGAAGTCGAGCTTGGACCGGTTGCCGAAGGCCCTCTCCGAGGTCTGGGAAGCGGAACGTGGCTCGTTCGAGACCCGCCTGCGGGAGAAGCTCGCCATTCCTGACAATGCAGTCTCGGTCGCGGTGAGCATCGATGGCGTTCTTGGCCCTATGGAGGGGACCGCGCCGGAAGCGAAGCGAGCGGCTGCACGTGCGCAAGGCCGCACCCCTAAGGCCCTGTCGGCTATCGCGAGATCGGGTGCGCTACACTGTCGTTCTGCGACGAAAAGGGCGACATGATTGCTGTGGTTCGTCTCGGCCGTGCGCCCGAGGCAAAGAAGGCCACGCTGAAGGGCCAGGTGGTGGCCGAGGTGATGGCGGTGTTGGAGCGTCGTCCGGCTCCAAGGTCGTCAAGATCGCCGACGCCGTCGCCGATAACTGGGACTTCCTCGAGACGCTCGTTCCGGAGGGCCGGAGCGTCAGAGCTACCGCGCCAAGAGCACCTCCATACCGCAACACTGCGCTGCTGGAGGACGGCTCGCACGAAGCTGCCACCGATTCGAGGACTCTCCGCGACACCGCGCGACGGCGGGGTCGACCAGCATTCCACCGCCGTCATCCCGGCGCGCTCAGCTATCTGAAACGAAAGCATCCGAAGAACCAGACGATCAGCTCGCCGTCAGCTGCACCGAAAGAACAAGAAGCGAATAACCTTGCCGATCTCGCGCCGCGCTGGGTAGCTACGGATCGGGCGTCGTCGAGCAGCTTACGCCAAGACGCTGGTCACTCAGCAGAAGCTTAGTGGCATACGCTGGGTCGTCTGGGGTGCCCCAGGGAATTCTGACCCTGCGCGGCTGGGACCTCAGCGACCGGTTCGACGAGGGCTGGGCATTGGTCGCAGCGCACTATCAGGTCGAGGTGCATACCCTCGCCCACGTCCTCCTGTTCAAATCCAACGCGTCACGATGAGGTCTGCACCCTGTCGCGGGGCGCCATAGACAGCCGCGGTCGACGAGAGAATGAACGTCTCCACCCCCTCGTCGAGGGCCGCCTCGACCAGGTGAATCGCGGCCGCGAGGTTGTCTCGATAGTAAAGGCGGGGCGCGGTCACGGACTCCCCCACCTGGATCCGCGAGGCAAAATGAAAGATGACCCGGACACCGTGCTTTCGCATGAACGACGAGACCACAGAGCGGTCCGCCACGTCCGCCTCGAGAAACGGGACTCCCGCTGGTACCGCGTCCCGATGACCCGTCGAGAGGTTATCGACCACGACGACGGGCAGGGCCGCCTTTTGGAGGACGCGGACCATGTGAGATCCGATGTAGCCCGCTGCTCCCGTCACCATGATCGTCATTCGACTCACCTCGCCCTCCAGAAGGGATTCAGGACGACAGCAGAATTCGTACCGACCATTTCCACCGCGAAGTGGGGCCAACGACAAGCACGCCTGCCCCGCTCACTGCGCGGTGGTCGCGAGGGTGCGACGCCGCGCGTCGCAGGGGCCCCGCCGAGGCCACGGAGCGCTGGACGGCGTGGTCAGGGCGCTTGCGGGCGCGAGGGTACGGCCATTGCAGCCTGGGCCCCCGAACGCGCGAGCATCGCGGAGGAGCCAATCATGAGTGAGACAAAGAAGCCGATCTCCGAGCAGGTCATCGTGATCACAGGGGCGTCGAGCGGAATCGGCCTGGCGACGGCGCTGAGCGCCGCCCAACAGGGAGCAAGGGTGATCCTGGCGGCCCGCAGCGCGTCGACGCTCGAGCACATTTGCCGGCAAATCGGCGCGGAGGGCCACGCCGCCACCCACGTCGTCGCCGATGTGTCGAACCGGAGCGAGGTCGAGCGGATCGCCGATTTGGCGATCTCCTCGTACGGCCGAATCGACACGTGGGTCAACAATGCAGGCGTCTCGATCTATGGCCGGCTGGACGCGGTGAGCGAGGAAGACAGTCGACGATTGTTCGACATCAACTTCTGGGGTGTGGTCCACGGGTCGCTCGTGGCGCTTCCCTACCTGAGAGAGTCCCGAGGCACCCTGATCAATGTCGGGAGCGAAGTCTCAGAGGCGGTCGTCCCTCTCCAAGGGATGTACTCGGCGTCGAAGCACGCGGTGAAGGGCTTCACCGACGCGCTGCGAGTCGAGATCGAGGAGGTCGACAAGGCCCCCGTCACCATCACGTTGATCCAGCCCACCGCGGTGGATACGCCCTATCCCCAGCACGCGGCGAACTACATGACGCGCGAGCCGAAGCTGCCTGATCCGCTGATCGATCCGCAGCGCGTCGCGGACGCCATCCTGGACGCGGCCAAGAGCCACAAGCGGGCCGTCAAGGTCGGGGCCATGGCCACCGTCAACACGCTCATGGCCAAGATGGCGCCCGCCCTCGGGTCGAAGCTCTCTGCCAAGCAGTTCGATAGGCAACAATACGACGAGCCCCCTCGCAACCCGGAGGGGACGCTGCGCCGCGCCGGCGAGGAGGGCCGCGTCAAGGGCACGGGTCCGAGCCGTGGCGCGGCGGGGGTGGCTCGCGCCGCCCCGCGCTGATCTCACGATTTGGGCCGCGACGGAGCGAGTGTCGTGGAGAGGCCCTGCTTGTCGGCTTGGGCCTCTGTGCGTCGGTCGACGAGCTCCGGAATGTCCTCGAATTGGCGCCGGAGCGTCGATCGGCCGAGGTGGTTCTCGACCATGACCATCGCCGCCGCGGCGATGATGAGGGACAGGCCGGTGATGGAGCACACGAGGGTCACCACCTTCAGCACCGGAGCTCCGAACGCGAGGTGAATGGTCGCAGCGACGAGTGAGAGAACGAGCAGCATCGCCGCCAACAGACCAGTGTGCAGGGCCCGGCGCATCTGGACGCATCGCCGGCCGTGCAGGCTGATGAGCTCGTAGAGCGTCTCTTTGCGCTTCTCGTCGGCCTTCCCCTCGCGGTACTCGTCGATGGCCCGCTCGTAGCGGGCCATCGCGCCCTCGAAGCGCATATTGAGGAGCTGCAGAAACAGCCACGACGCGAACACCAAGCTCGCGGTAGGGGCGGCGGTGTTGAGGACCTCTTTGAGATCGAAGTTCATCATGGAACGCTCGTCGCCCTCAGTCCTGGCTGGGGGTGACGGCGATGGTCACCTCCCCGCGCGGCAACGCGGGGAGCCGGCTCATGTCGAGCTCCCAATCGGTGCTCTTCAATCGACAGGACAAGCGCCTTCCCAGCATCTCGAGGGCCACCTGGAGGAGCGCGAACGTGGCCGCCTCCCCCGCGCAGCGGTGCCCCGTCGCGTGCTCCCCGCCCCCTTGCGGGACGAAGTCGAAGCGACCGGGGGCGCGTTTGTCGAATCGGGTCGGCCGAAACGCGTCGGGCTCCTCCCAAAGGGCGGGATCGTGGTTGGTGCCATACAGATCGAGGATTACCCGCTGGCCGCGTGGGAATCGCATCCGCCGCCAATGGAAGGTCTCGCGAACGCGCGCGACCACCGCCGGGAAGAACGGGTAGAAGCGGCGGACTTCGTGGATCACTTCCTCGTCCAGCTCGCTGGCGAGGGCGGCGCTGGTGGTGACGAAGCGGGTGAGGGCATGGGCCATGAACACGACATAGACCGCGGTGGCCACCGCCGGCCGCAGGAGATTGAGGATCTCCACCGCCGCCACCCGCGCCGGCAGGAACCGGCCACGATCGTCTCTCCAGGTCGCGATGATCCACGCGGGGAGGCCTTCGACGAGCGCCGGCTCGTTGCGCCTCGTGGTCTCCACGAGGGAGGCGATCCATCGGTCGGCCCTCCCTCGCGCGAGCCGCGCCATCCAGTGCTTCGGGCCCACCGCGCCCGCTCCTTCGTAGAGCTGCGTCAGAAGGTCCGTCTTCGACGACACGTCTCCGTCCTCGAGGGGTACGCCCGCCCAATCGCATACGGCCCGCGTCGTGAGACGCCTCACCTCCGGATAGAGGGGGACGGACCTCGACCCCCACGACTTCGCGGCTCGATACCAATGGTGTCGCGCGCAGCGCTGCAGACGCTCCATCGAGGTCGGCGCCATGAGGCTCAAGAACATCGCCTTCCTCGAGCGGTGAGGGCTCCCGTCGAGGGTCTGCACGCCACCAGCGCCGAACAGGCTCTGGATCAGGCGGCGGGGAGCGGCGCCGCCGCGCGCGAAGTGCTCCGGCGAATAGAAGAGCTCCGCGGCCTCGCGTCCCCTCATGAAGATCGTCGGCGTCAGCATCAAGCGCGCCTCGAACACATCCACGCCGAGGGCTTCACATTGCTTGGCCGTCCAGCGGTAGGGATCCCGCAAGAGAGGAATGAGCGCGTCGGGGGTGCTCGCCCTCTTCATGGGCTGCTCTCGGGCGTGGGAGAGCTCTGGCGCAGCAACGGTATTCGTCATCGGCGTCACCTCGGAGGGCGCGCCATCAGGCAACGATCGTTCCCACACAAACCTCCAGAAATGACGAGAAGGCTCGACGTGAGAGGCGCGAGCGAGCCACACCGCGAGCGCGATGGGGTGAGGCGTCACAGGACCCGGTCGACGAGAGGCTCGCCCCGCTCGAGGCGACGGAGGTTCGCGGCGAAGTGCCGCGCGAGTGAGACCATTTCGCTCTCTCGCCCGCCGGCCGTGTGCGGCGTCACGATGCAGTTGGGCAGCGACCAGAGCGGGTGCTCGGGGGGAAGCGGCTCCGGATCGGTCACGTCGAGCCCAGCCCCAACGAGCCTCCCCGAAGCGAGCGCGTCGACGAGGGCTTCCGTGACGACGGTGGTGCCGCGCCCCACGTTGACGAACAGCGCTCCGGCACGGAGGGCGCCGAAGAAGCGGGCGTCGATCATTCCGCGCGTCGCCAGCGACTCCGGAAGCGTGTCGATGACCGCGTCGATGTCTCCCAGTCGAACGCATAGCTCCTCGAACGAGACGATCTCCGTCGCCTCGTCGCCGCGAGGACGATTGCGGGTCGCGACGACGCGGGCCCCGCACGCCCGGAGGAGCTCGCAGGCTCGCCTCCCGATCGCTCCGTATCCGAGGACCGCGACGCGCATTTCGGCGAGGGTGCGCGAGCGCTGCCGCAGGTCGGCGGAAGGCCAAGTCCGAGCGCCCCGCTGGTCCTCGAGCGCGGCGGGGAGCTCACGGCAGAGGGCGAGGAGGAGCGCGATCGCGTGCTCGGCGCAAGGCTCGGCATAGACCGATGAGCTCGTGGTGAGGGCGATCGACCGGCCCTCGAAGAGCGCGCGCGCGTCCGGCGTGTCGTACCGCGTGTAGCCTGCGCTCGTCAGGTGCACCCAGCGCAGGTCGTGGGCAGATGCGACGAGGTCGAGCGACGGCTGCCCGAAGTAGACCTCGGCCGTGCGCGACACTTCGTCGGCCGGCGCCGCGACCAGGTTGGACGCGACGGGAGCCCGGGCGAACCGGTGCTCGTGGCCATGGGTCGCGGCGTCGATGATCGCCTGCACGTCGTCCGTGAAGGCAGCCCCCTGAACGATCCGCAGCGGCACGCCGCCTCTCAGCGGCCGCTCCTCGTGAGGACGAGCGCGGTGATGGCGGCGGTGAGGAGGAACGTGACGATGACGAGGACGATCAGCTTGACGGGGGCGCCGCTCTTCGGCGCTCCCTCAGGCGCGCTCGGATCGATCGCCCCTGGACCGTCGAAGCGCGGCATTTGCTCGGCCGCGCGCATGGGCTCGAGCGGCGCCGGGAGCGCGCCCGGGATTTGGGGGAGGGTCATGACGGGCGGCATGACGCCGTCGTCGCTCGTATCGTTGTTCATGATGCGAGGCAGGGGCTCGCCGATGGGCCGGATCGGGCCGTCGCTCCAACTCGAAGAGAGAGGGGGGCCGGGGTCCGCGGGGGGGCCCGTGACCGCCATCTTCGCCGTGGTCCGCCCGACCTGCTCGGCGCGAAGGCTCTCCACTTCGGCGGCGCTCTTCACCCTCGTCGCCTCTTCTTCACCCCCGGTCGTCTCGTTGACGATGGGCGTCGGCTCGGGCTCTTTCGCGGCGGAGACGGCGCGCGTCTCCGTCTCGGTGTTCTCCTCCGCGACCACCGGGAGCTTCTTGCTCGCGGGCGCGAGCGCGAGACCGGCCCCGGTGCGACCGAGCGATCCCGGGCGCGACGCAGGCGGACGCGGCGGCTCCGGGCCGCGCGGGTTGCCTACGACCGTCGTCTCGTCGACCTCGAAGAAGGGAGACTGGTCGACGATCGTCGCGTCGCTCTCCGGGCCGTCTTCCTCCTGGATCCGCACCGGCTGAGGGCGCGGCACGCGACCCTTCGCCCCGAGAGGCTCCGACTTGGGAGGCACGGAGGGGCTGCCGCTCTTCGTCAGGTCGGCGAGGCGCGCCCTCCCCGCTCGCACGTCGACCGCGCGCCGGAGCTGGTTCGCGAGCTCCATCGCGCTCGCCGGTCGGTCGCGGGGCGCGCGCCGAAGCGCGCCGATCACCACCGCGTCGAGCGCGGGCGGAACCGACGATACGAGGGACGACGGCGGCGGGATGTCGCCGCGCCGGATCAACTTGATGAGGTCGCTCGGGGTCGCGAGGTGCTCGAAGAGAGGCCGTCCCGCGAGGAGGGACCAGAGCATCGCGCCGAGGGCGTAGACGTCGGAGCGGGCGTCGAACGGCCCGCACGCGACCCACTCCGGCGAGGCGAGCCACAGCGGCAGCTCCGAGTTGGTGTCTCCCGCGACCTCGGGCGCGACGAACAACCCCTCGACGAGGGCGCGCCCCACGCGATCGACGTGGAGCGCCTCGAGGGAGAGCGCGTGGTGCACGAGCTTCTTGTTGTGATGGCGATGACCGGTGTGGAGCCCGGTCGCCACGTCCACCCCGATCGACGCGACGATCTCGGGAGCGAGCTTCCGGGTCGAGAGCGGCGAGAGGGGCAGCGTCGTCCCGTCCACGAGCGCCGCGTAGACGTAGTCACCGTCGGTCCCGACGTCGACCGGGGTCTGGAGGTGCTCGCTCTCGATGTCCTTCGAGGCCTCCCACGAGGACGCGACGATACCCCGCTTCTCGTGGTCGGGGACGGCGATGGCGCGGAGGCGTACCCGGCCCTCGTTCTCCTTGGCGCCGACGTACGTGCCGTGCGTGCCGGACTCGGACACGACGCGCAGCACTCGATAGGGGCCGATGCGCCTCGAGCCTGCACCGCCATCGGGCGTCGTGAGCGGTGTCATGTCCGGGCTCGATATTAACAGGACCGGCGGAGCTTCATTCGACGGGGGCGCTCACCACGTCGAACCCGAGGGTGGACGTCGATCCGTCGGCGAGCTTGACCTTGTAGCGAAGCCCGCCATCCAACACCTCCTCGACCACGCCGGCGGAGAGCGTCCCTTGGGCGCCGGCGACCACCTTCGCCCCCTTCGTGTGGGCCCCGAGGATCTTGAGCGGCTTGATGGAGCCCGTGTCCACGACCTTCCAGCCCTTTCCGAGGGCCACGAACCCCTTCTTCGCATCGCCGCCCCCGAACAGACCGTGTCGCCATGTCGCGCCGTCCTTGAACGCGACCGGCCGCCCGAACGAGGCGCGGTCATCGAGCTTCAGCATCGCCTGCCGAGAGATCTCCTTCTCTTGCACCTCGGTGCCCACGACGAATTTGATCTTCGTCATGCCCTTCTTCTCGTCGATGCTCTGCACTCGGGCGACCGCGCCGAACGCGCCGGTGTTGGAGAACACGGTGTCGCCCGTCTTCAGCCCGAGCGGGGTCGCGCCCGCTTGCGCGAGCGTCATCGGGACGGAGAGCTCGCCGCCCTCGTATTGAACGACGACGTCGTCGCCTTGGGTGCGGAGCAGCGCCATCAGCGCGAGCTTGTTCTCCTCGAAGCTCCCGTCTGACCCGGCCGGGCGCACGACCCACGCGACGGGCGTGTGCTCGAAGGCTCGCTTCACCTTGGGGCCGTCGTAGGCCTCGAACCGGAACGAGCGCTTGCCCTTGGCGGTCGCGCTCCCGGAGGTGACGCCCGTCGCCGAGCCGGTCACGGCTGGCGCCACCGTCTCCGATGCCCCTGCGCTCGACGAGGCCGCGGAGGACGCCTCGGTCGGGCCGCTCACCGCAGCGGTGGCGGTGCCCTCCGCTCCGTGCGGATCGGCGGGCTGCCCCTCGGGCGCCGACGACGCGCACCCGAACGACGACACGAACAGGAGCGAAAGGGCGGTCTTCAGCGGCGCGCTTCGACGGTTCATCGAAAAGGTTCTACCCGGCAGGTTTTTCGACTGTCAACGCCGGACGGCTCGAGGGCTCGTCGCCGCCATAGAGGATTGGCAGGGCGCGCGCGTGGCGCGGGGGGGCGACGGCGGCGACAGGCCGCGGACGCACGCCGGCCGGCCGCTCGCTCCAGGCGGAGAGCACATCGTGATCGAGCAGATGCGTCGGCCTCACGTTCTTGAGCGCGTTGAGCATCACGCTGCGAATGTTCGGATTGGTCGCTTCGAGCTGGGAGACCATCGCGCCGATCGCCTCGCGCTTGAGCCCCTCTTGAGAGCCACAGAGATTGCAGGGCAAGATCGGGAACGCCTGCTCGCGGGCGAGCTCGGCAATGTCCTCCTCGGCGCACTCGATGAGAGGGCGAATCACCTCGAACCGACCGTCGTCCGTCCGGTAGCGAGCGGGCATGGCCTGGAGCTTCCCGCTGTAGAACAGGTTCAAGAGGAACGTCTCGATCGTGTCCTCGCGGTGATGGCCGAGCGCGATCTTGTTGCAGCCGAGCCTCTCCGCCGCCGTGTAGAGGATGCCGCGCCGGAGCCGGGAGCAGAGGGAGCAATACGTCGCGCCCGGCTCGAGGTGCGAGACCACGACCGAGTAGGTGTCCTCGGAGAGGATTTCGAAACGGTGCCCGCTCGCCCTCAGCCACTCGACGAGAGGGCGCCCGTCGTACCCGGGCTGACGCTGATCGAGGTGCACCGCGATCAACTCCACTGCGAAGGGCAGCCGCTCCACCAAGCGGCCGAGCAGGTGCATCATCGAGTAGCTGTCTTTGCCGCCGCTCATCGCGACCAGCACGCGATCGCCCTCCACGAGCAATCCGTAGTCGCTCGACGTCCGCGCCATCTGCTTCGTCAGGCTCCGCTCGATACGACTCTGCTTCATGAGCGGGCCCACCATGCCACAACCGCGCGCCCCCGGCATCGAAGCTCGGCGCGGCGCATGGGGAGCTGACCGGCGCAGGTAGGCCGCGCG